>CALWHV010000008.1 GCA_944380545.1 uncultured Eubacterium sp.
GAGCGCTGTTTAAGCGGGCAATCGGGGTCCCCGAAAAGCGACAGCTTTTTGGGGAGAGGAGAAATTCATACTTGGAGTGAGCAATCGCCGAAAGAGCACTGTTTAGGCGGGCTGCTGATAGCAGCCCCTACGCGGTGTTTGGTGAAACAACACCATTTTTATTCGGCGGTTGTGAGCGGAATGATATGAATTTCGACGAAGCAGCCCTTACGCGGCGTTTAGTAAAACAGCATTATTTTTCGTTCGGCGGATGCGAGCGGAATTGTATGAATTTCGACGAAGCAGCCCCTACGCGATGTTTAGTAAAACAACATTATTTTTATTCGGCGGTTGCGAGCGGAATGGTATGAATTTCGACGAGCGAACGGAATGGTATGAATTTCGTCGAAGCAGCCCGATTTGCCTCCCTTGTGCAAAGGGAGGTGATTTTGGTTTGCGCAAGCAAAGCTAAATCGGAGGGATTGTTATATCCCTCAAACAACTCCCCTGCATATTTCAGCGAAAATTACATCAAAACGCCCCGCGTTACGGCGCGGGGCTTTTGCTTATTTTTTGTTTTTGGGAACGAGCGCCTTTGTGCCGCCCATATAGGGCTGAAGCGCGGCGGGGATCAGCACGCTGCCGTCCGCCTGAAGATTGTTTTCAAGAAACGCGATGAGCATTCTGGGCGGCGCGACCACGGTGTTGTTGAGCGTGTGGGCAAGATACGAGCCGTTTTCGCCCTTTATTTTTATCCTGAGGCGGCGCGCCTGCGCGTCCGTAAGATTGGAGCAGGAGCCGACCTCGAAATACTTTTTCTGTCTGGGCGACCACGCCTCAACATCTATTGATTTCACCTTGAGATCCGCAAGATCGCCGGAGCAGCACTCAAGCGTGCGCACGGGGATATCGAGCGTGCGAAACAGCTCCACGGTGTACGACCAGAGCTTGTTGAACCACTCGCGCGACTCCTCCGGCTTGCAGACGACTATCATCTCCTGCTTTTCAAACTGGTGGATGCGGTATACGCCGCGCTCCTCGATGCCGTGAGCGCCCTTTTCCTTTCTGAAGCAGGGCGAATAGGAGGTGAGCGTTTTGGGCAGCTCGCTCTCCGGCGTGGCGGTGTCTATAAACTTGCCTATCATCGAATGCTCCGAGGTGCCGATGAGGTAGAGGTCCTCCCCTTCTATCTTATACATCATCGCGTCCATCTCGGCAAAGCTCATAACTCCGTTTACAACGGCGGAGCGGATCATAAACGGCGGCACGCAGTAGGTGAAGCCCTTGTTTATCATAAAATCGCGCGCATAGGCGAGCACGGCGGAGTGAAGCCGCGCGATATCGCCCATAAGATAGTAAAAGCCGTTTCCGGCAACGCGGCCCGCGGCATCAAGATCTATGCCGCCGAAGCTCTCCATTATCTCGGTGTGGTAGGGTATCTCGTAATCCGGAACTACCGGCTCGCCGAATTTTTGCAGCTCAACATTCTCGCTGTCGTCCCTGCCGATAGGCACATCGTCGTCAATTATATTCGGAATGGTCATCATAATTTCGGTTACGCGGGCGGAAAGCTCGCTCTCTTTTTTTGAGAGCGCCTCAAGCTCGTCCGCCTGCGCCTTGACCTGCTCGCGCAGAGCCATACCCTCTTCCTTTTTGCCCTGCGCCATCAGGCTGCCTATCTCCTTTGACAGCCTGTTTCTGTTTGCGCGCAGATCGTCCGCCTTTTTCTGGACCTCCCTTTTCTCGGCGTCCGCGGCGATGACCTCGTCTACGAGCGGCAGCTTTTCATCCTGGAATTTCTTTTTGATGTTTTCCTTTACCTTATCCGGGTTTTCCCTTACAAATCTTATATCAAGCATATTTATTCTCCTATCTTATTGGCAAGATTTTTGAGATCCTCTATTGAATAGAACTCTATCTCAAGCGTGCCTCCGCCCCGTTTATCGTAAACGCTGACTCTTCTGCCGAGCGATTCCGTAAGGGCAAGCTGCACCTCGTCGTAAAAGCTGTCTCTCGCCCTGCGGCGGCGCTTGCGCGGCACGGCTGTCTCTCTGCGCTGGGCAAGGCGCTCCACATCGCGCACCGTCATTTTGTTTGAAACAATGTTTTTGGCCGCCTCAAGCATCATAGCATCGTTGTCAAACGCAAGCAGCGCCCTGGCGTGGCCTGCAGAAAGCTCGCCGCTTCTTGTCATATCGCGCACCTCCGGCGGCAGGCGCAGCAGTCTTAAGCTGTTTGCGATTGCCGGACGCGATTTGCCCACGCTTGCAGCGGCCTCCTCCTGGGTGTAGCCGCATTTGTCTATAAGCGCCTGGAGCCCCTCCGCCTCTTCTATCGGATTCAGGTCTTCGCGCTGCAGATTTTCTATGATGGCGATCTCCATCGTTTCCGTGTCTGTAAGCTCTTTTACAACAACGGGCACCTTTGTCAGCCCTGCCATACGGCAGGCGCGCCATCTGCGCTCGCCGGCAACGAGCTGGTAGCCGCCGGACGGTATCGGGCGCACGAGCAGCGGCTGCAAAACGCCGTGGCGGCGTATGCTGTCCGCCAGCTCTTCAAGCGACGCCTCGTCAAAAGTCTTGCGCGGCTGGTCGCGGTTCGGAACGATGTCGTTCAAATCAAGCTCGGTTTCACTTAAAAGCTCGTCGGTTGCGTTTTCAAACATCAGCGCGCCGAGCCCCTTGCCGAGCCCGCTCGGTTTTTTAGGCATATTGAACCTCCTCTTTTATACTGTTTTATTATGTTCGGTATTTATATTTTTCAGGTAATATTATTACTGCTGAGCCTTTATAAGCTCGTCCGCAAGGCGCTTGTAGGCAAAGGACGCCTTGCAGTATTTTTCATAATATATAACCGGCTTGCCGAAGCTGGGCGCCTCCGCAAGCTTGACGCTGCGAGGGATCATAGTTTTGTACGCCTTGCCGGGAAAGTATTTGTTTACCTCCTCAATGACCTGCTGATTGAGCTTAAGGCGGCTGTCGTACATAGTGTAAAGCACGCCCTCAAGCTCAAGATGCTCGTTATAGTGCTGCTTTACGGTGCGCACTGTTGAAAGAAGCTGGCTCAGCCCTTCAAGCGCATAATATTCGCATTGCAGCGGCACGATAAGCGTGTCCGACGCGGTGAGAGCGTTCAGGCTCAAAAGCCCGAGGCTCGGCGGGCAGTCGATGATTATGAAATCAAAATCAGCTGCAAGGGGGGAGAGCGCCTTTTTAAGAGCGGTAAAGCGGTTTTCGGTTTCGGCGAGCTCAAGCTCAGCGCCGGCAAGGTTCATATTCGCCGGCAGCAGGAAAAGGTTTTTATACGCAGTTTCCTGCACGATTGCGCGAGCCGGTACCTTATTTATAAGTATATCATAGGTTGAATACTCTATATCGGATTTGTCTATGCCGACGCCGCTTGTGGAATTGCCCTGCGGGTCAACATCAACAAGCAGCGTGCTCTTGCCCCTGCTGCCGAGCGCGGCTGCAAGATTGACGCAGGTGGTGGTTTTGCCGACGCCGCCCTTTTGATTGAATATAGCAATGCACTTTCCCATACGCAACGCTCCAAAATAAATTAGTAGTACGCTTATTATACTACACGGCGGGCGTTCAATCAATAGCGGCGGGGAATGTTTCACATGAAACAATGCGATTATTTTTCAAAAATAGTGTGCCGGAAAAGAGGGCATACAATATATAGATGTTTCACATGAAACATTGATGACGCGCCTTTTTCACGCGTTTGTTTGCATTTGATTGAAAGGAACTAAATGTGTGTAAGATAAACGGGGGATTTGCGCTTCGGTATAATTTTTAAAAGAACCGTTTATGCGGAATTTTAAACATTTTAAACACACTTATAAACATTATTTACCGCAAACAGTTCATATTGCCGTTGTTTATATGGAAATCAATATCTTGTGCTGTTGTTTCATATGAAACACAAGAGGGCAAGTGATACGGGCTTTAAATATAAATAAAACGCAGGACGGCCCACCGTTGCCGGCAGGCCGTCCCACGTGATGAAAAGAGGAGAATATGTTAAAACGGTTTCCCGTTTTAAGCGGAATCTGCGCCGGAGGAGGGCTTTTGGGCGTCCTTCGGCAGGTGTTTCGGTATGCGCACAAGAAATTCGATGTAATCCTCCGTCTCCTTCTTATCGGCTTCTGCGGGGATACCGGCTTCCTTCATCGTATTTATCGCCTTGTTGACGGTATTTACGAAGATGCGCACATCCTTGAATATCTTAACTATATTTCCTTTTCTTTGCTTTGGCTCTTTATTTGTTACGGAATCTATATAGCTTTCCGTTTGCTGCACATTAAAGCCGCGCTCCTTTATGAGCTTGAGCGCCGCCCACATCTCCTTTTCGCCGGGCAGGCGAAGCAGGGCGCGCGCGTGGCGCTCCGTGAGCCCCTCCTTTTCAATGAAGTAGCGCACATCGGCGGGCAGACGCAGCAGGCGCAGCTTGTTTGAAAGGGCGCTCTGGCTTTTGCCGAGGCGGCGGGCGATCTGCTCCTGGGTCAGCCCGAAGTGGTTTTGCAGCTGGCTTATCGCCTGCGCCTCCTCAAAAAAGCTGAGGTCCGAGCGCTGCACATTCTCAATAACGGAGTAAACGGCTGACTCCTCATAGTCGCAGTTCACTATAAGGCAGGGCACGGTGGCAAGGTTGGCAAGTATCGCGGCTCGAAGCCTGCGCTCGCCGGCGATGATCTCGTAATAATCGCTGTTGTTTATCCGCCGCGCCAGCAGGGGCTGAAGTATGCCGTTTTCCCTGATTGATTCGGCAAGGCTCAAAAGCTCCTCGCTTTTAAACTGCTTTCTTGGCTGGTAGGGATTCGGCAGCAGCCGTTCGGTGGCTATTCTTTGAACTTCCTCCGGCATCGCGCCTTCAACTCCTTGCACAAGGCAAACGGCTCTTGCGCTGCGCGCCGCCGTTTCTCTTTCTGTTTAAACTATATCACAGGGCGCGAAAAAAAGAAAGGATTTTCGATAGTGAAAATCCTCTCTGTTTAGACCGTTTATGATAAAATCACAGCGGGCGGGTGGTTATCTTTTTTGTTTTTCTGGGGTATTTTGGCGGAGTTTGCGATATCTTTTCAACCACAACTATATTGCGCTCGTCGCCGTTCGGGAGTTTCAGATAAACAGTTTCCCTTATCCTGCCGCCCATCTCCTCTATGGCGTGCGAGGCAAGCGCCGTTTCATCCTCCGCGCCCTTGAGCGCGGCGAAGAGCCCGCCGACCTTTACAAGGCCGAGGCAGTATTCGGCAAGGATATTCAGCGGCGCAACGGCGCGGCTTACGGCAAGGTCAAAGCTCTCCCTGCAGCCGGAGATATGCGCAAGCGTCTCCGCCCGCTCGCTTACAACCTCGCCCGTGAGCCCCGCAAGGCGCAGCACCTCCTTGGTGAAGCCCAGCTTTTTGCCCACGGAATCAAGAAAGGTCATATCAAGGTCGGGGCGCATTATGAGCATCGGCAGGCCGGGAAAGCCCGCGCCGCAGCCCACATCTATAACTCGCGCGCCCTGCGGCGGGTCAACCGCCTTGAAAACGCTGAGCGAATCCGCGATGTGCTTAACGGCGATACCGTCCTCGTCCGTTATGGCGGTGAGGTTGATATGCTCGTTCCAGCGTATCAGCCGCTGCTCCAAAAGCTCAAAGCGCTCGAGCGCCATATTGCTCGGCTCAAGGCCGTATTCGGCTGCGTAAGCCTTTATCTTTTCTCTGTTCATAGCGCCTCCAGAATTATATTGAGCGCGGCGATGTCCGCCGGGTTCACTCCGCTTATCCGGCTTGCCTGCCCCAGATTTTCCGGCCGCACGGCGGAGAGCTTTTCTATCGCCTCCAGCCGAAGCCCGCGCAGCTTTGAATAATCAATCTCCGGCGGGATGCGCTTTTTCTCTATCCTGCGCATCTCCTTTATCTGCTGCTCCTGGCGGGCGATATAGCCCTCGTACTTGACGGAGATCTCCACCTGCTCAAACACCTGACGGGGATAATCGGGGCGGGTGGGGTCCACCGGCTCAAGATCCTTATAGGTGACCTGCGGCCTTTTTAATAATTCTATCATCTTGCAGCCCTTTTTTAAAGGGGCGGTGCCGCATTTTTCAAGGATCTTGCAAAGCTCTTCGCTTGCGGGCACGGATACCTCGCGTATCCTTTGAAGCTCGCTTTCTATCCGCCGCTTTTTTTCAAGAAAATCCGCCCAGCGCTCATCGCTTATCAGCCCTATCTCGCGGCCGAGCGGGGTGAGGCGCAGATCGGCGTTGTCCTGCCGCAGCACAAGGCGGTACTCGCTGCGGCTCGTCATCATTCTGTAAGGGTCGGTGCAGCCCTTCGTAACAAGGTCGTCTATCAGCGTGCCTATGTAGCTGCCGCCGCGGTCAAGGACGACCGGCTCCTTGCCCTTTACCTTTCTTGCGGCGTTGATCCCGGCAACCAGCCCCTGCGCAGCCGCCTCCTCATAGCCGCTGGAGCCGTTGAACTGACCGGCGCCGTAAAGCCCCGGCAGCCCGCGGAACTCAAGGCTTGCGCCCATCGCCGTGGGGTCGGCGCAGTCATATTCAATGGCGTACGCCGTGCGCATCATCTGCGCGTGCTCAAGACCCGGTATCGTGTGAATGAACTGAAGCTGCACATCCTCCGGCAGGGAGGAGGAGAGCCCCTGAAGATACATCTCCTGCGTTTTGAGCCCGCACGGCTCTATAAACAGCTGGTGGCGCTCCTTATCAGCAAAGCGCACCACCTTGTCCTCAAAGCTGGGGCAGTAGCGCGGCCCCTTGCCCTCTATCTTGCCGCCGTAAAGAGGGGAGCGGTCAAGATTTTCAAGGATGACGCGCTTCGTTTCCTCGTTAGTGTAGGTCATATAGCACACCGCCTTGTTTTGAGGCGGCGTTTTGGTTTCAAAGCTGAACGGCTGAGTCTCCTCGTCGCCGGGCTGAAGCTCCGTCTTTTCAAGATCAAGGCTGCGCCTGTTGACCCTGGCCGGAGTGCCGGTCTTAAAGCGGCGCAGCGGTATGCCGAGCTTGTAAAGCGACTGAGTAAGCTCGTTTGCGGGGAACATCCCGTCCGGTCCGGAGGGGTAGGAAACATCGCCTATGTAGACGCGCCCTCCGAGGAAGGTGCCCGTGGCGATAACAACGCATTTTGCAAAAAACTGCGCCTCAAGCTTTGTTGTAAGCAGCCAGCCGCCGTCCGCACGCTCAAGCGAAACTATCTCCGCCTGGCGAACATCAAGCCCGTCCTGCGCCTCAAGCGTGTGCTTCATTCCGGCGGAATAGGCGCGCCTGTCTATCTGCGCGCGCAGCGAATGGACCGCCGGCCCCTTGCCGAGGTTTAGCATACGGCTCTGTATTGTGTACTTATCTGCCGCCCTGCCCATCTCGCCGCCGAGCGCGTCTATCTCCCTGACAAGATGCCCCTTTGAGGTGCCTCCTATAGAGGGGTTGCACGGCATATTGCCTATCCAGTCAAGATTTACGGTAAACGCCGCCGTCCGGCAGCCGAGCCGCGCGGCGGCAAGCGCCGCCTCTATTCCGGCGTGACCCGCGCCGATAACGGCAACATCGTATTTTTCGGCAAAATATTTCATCGTTTATTTACCCACACAGAATTTAGAGAATATATTGTTTACCACTTCTTCGCTCGCCTTTTTTCCGGTGAGCGCAAGCAGCTCGTCGGCCGCGCTGTCCGTCATAACATTTATCGCGTCAAAGGTCATCCCCGCCGCCAGCGCGTCAAGCGCCTCGCAGGTGTATTCAAGCGCGTTTTGGCAGCAGCTCTTCTGCCGCGCGTTTGCAAGCAGCGGCACGGCGGGGTCAAGCTCGTGCGCGCCGAGCGTTTCATACACCGCCTCTTGCAGCGCGTCAAGGCTTTCGCGGCGCTTTGCAGAGATATAAACGGTGTGGCAAAACGCCTTTTCAACGGCGCAAAGCCGCTCGCCGCCGGCAAGGTCGGTCTTATTTACAACGGCAAGCGCTCGCCTGCCGCGGCAGAAGTCAATAAGCCGCAAATCGTTTTCGTCAAGAGGGCGGCTTAGATCGAAAACGGCTATGATGAGCTGCGCAGTTTCAAGCTTTTTAAAGGTGCGCTCGATGCCGATTCGCTCCACCTCGTCCGTCCCGCGGCGTATTCCCGCCGTGTCGCTCAGGCGCAGAACTATGTCGCCGAGGCGCACGCTGCCCTCAACGATGTCGCGCGTTGTGCCCTCTATATCGGTTACGATGCTGCGCTCGCGTCCGGAAAGCAGATTCATCAGCGTGGATTTTCCGGCGTTTGGCTTGCCGGCGATCGCCGTGTCCACCCCCTGGGTGATTATCTGCCCGTTTTCGTAGCCGTCCAGCAGGGTTTGGAGCCTGCCGCGCACCGCCTCAAGCCTTTCGCGCAGCTCGTCCTCGCTGAGTTCCGGTATCTCCTCGTCGGGATAATCCACCCACGCGCCCATAAGCGCGCTGCAGTCCAGCAGGCTTTGCAGCGCCTCGTCTATGTTGCGGCTCAGCGCGCCCTCAAGCAGCTCCACGGAGGCGCGAAGCGCGGCGTCGCCGTTTGCCGAGATCACCTCGGCAACGCCCTCGGCGCGGGTGAGGTCCATTTTTCCGTTTAAAAACGCCCTTTTCGTAAACTCGCCGGGCTCTGCGGGCGCGGCTCCCGCCTCAAGCGCCGCCTCAAGCGTTTTCTGCACCACAAAAAGCCCGCCGTGAACGGAGAGCTCAACCACATCCTCGCCGGTGTAGCTCTTCGGCGCGCGGAAAACAAGGGCGACCGCCTCGTCTATCATCCGACCGCCGCTCTCAATCCTGCCAAATTTTGCGCGGTAGCCGCCCACCTCGGTAAGGGGGGCGCCGTCCGCCGATTTAAAAATGCGCGCCGCCGTTTCAATCGCGTCGCAGCCGCTCAGCCTGATAACGCCGATGCCGCCCTGCGCGCTGCCCGTGGCTATCGCGGCAATCGTTTTTTCCATAAAACCACTTGTCTTTCGTTCGCGTTTATGCGCATATATAATAGGTATATATATTTATATAAATATAAAGCGGGCTGAAATGCTCGCTGCAGCCCGCTTCAATTCGCCTTATTCTTTCTTTATTCGCCGTCTTCATTATCGCCGGCGGGCTTCGGCGCCTCTATCTTGCCGAATTTGGTGAAATCCTTAGGCAGCGCAGCCGGCTTTTTGCCGCCCCTGCCGCCTGAGGGTCTGCCGCCCTGCCTGCCGCCCGGTCTGCCCGAACGGCGCGGATTGAATCTTTCGCCGCCCTCGGGGGCTATAACAACGCGCCTTTCCGTGCCCTCGCCCACGGAGTAGGACTCAACGCCCTCAACCTCCTGCACGCTGGTGTGGATTATGCGCCTTTCATACGGGTTCATCGGCTCAAAGGTGAAGCGTCTGCCCGTTCTTTCAACGCGCTGCGCCTGCCTTATCGCCATATTTTTGAGCGTTTCGTTGCGCTTTTCGCGGTAATCGCCCACTATGATGGAAACTCTTATGTATCTGCCGCAAACCTTTTTAAGCGCAAGGCCGGTAAGGTACTGAAGCGAATCGAGCGTTTCGCCGCGCCTGCCGATTATGATGCCGTAATCGTCGCAGTCAACGGTCAGCTCAAGCACGCCGTTGTTTACCGCGCCGGTTATCTGCGCGTTTTCAACCCTGAGCCCGTCAACAACCGCCTTAAGGTAGGAAACGGCGTAGGGGATGTCCACATCCTTTTCGGTTATCTCCGGCAGCTCCTCCTCGTGCGCTTCGGGGCGCGCCTGTGCCTCTGCTCTGCGCGGCCTTTCGGGCTTTTGAGCCCTTTCTGCCCTTTCGCTCTTTTGAGCGGCGGGCTTTGCCGCCCCGGCGGGGGACTGCTGCTTTCTTTGCGCGTTCTTAGCCTGCTGCGGCTTTTTGCGCTCTCGCGGCTTTCTTTCCTTAACGCCGTCGTCGTAGCTCATTTTAACAACGGCGTCCGTCGAGCCGAGAAGCCCGAAAAATTTCTTTTTGGGAAGCGCCACAACCTCCTCGTGAAGCTCGGCGCGCTCCGGCCTTTTGATGCCGGCGGCGGCAAGCTGCGCCATAAGGCCGTTTTCCGCGGCCTTGGCTGCCTCCTCGCGGGTCTTGCCCGTGCCTGTAAATTCGTGTATCATATATTCCTCCGGTAACGATCGTCGTTACGCTTTAGTCTTTTTAAGATTTTCTTCTCTTGAGCGGCGGTAGATGGTGTTTTCAACCATAAGCCTTGCCTGAGTTTTTTTCGGCGGGAAGAATTTTGCCGTAAAGAGCTGCTGAAGCAGCGCCACAACATTAGAGATTATCCAGTAAAAGCCGACTGCCGCGGGCACCTTGAACGCGATGTAAAAGGAGAAAAACGGCATCATCAGCATCATAACTATCATACTTGCGGTCTGCTGCGCCATTGCGGGGTTCGTCTTTTTCTGGATAAGCATCGAAAGCCCCGTTGAGGCAAGGGAGGTCAGCAGCGAGAATATCGGGATAAGAACGATGATCCCGTCTTTCCAGTGGGGGATCGCCGTCATATCGAGCGAGCCGAGAGTCATACCCTCCTTAAACGCGTCTATCTGCGCCACAAGCTCCGGTGTGAACAGCTGCGGCAGCTGCGGCACAAGCTGCTCTCTGGCGACCGCCCAGTTTTCAAGTATGCCGAGCTGAAGATAATTTCCCGTATAGCCGGCGTTTTCAAGAAACGCGGTAAGCTGGTCCGAATAATCCGCAATATTGCTCATTCCGATGATGTAGGACAGGGGATAGTAGATGATTCCCACGATGCCCATAAGGAAAACGAGCTGGAAAATCATAGGCCCGCAGCCCATATTCATCGGGTTGTGACCCTCGCGGTTATAGAGCTCCTGCATTTCCTCGTTCATCTTGTTCCTGTCGCGCGGGTCGGGGTATTTTTTCTGTATCTTCTGGATCTTGGGCTGAAGCCTTGCGGTCTTGGCGGTGGCCTTTTGCTGGTGGATGTTTACCGGCAGCAGGATAAGCCTTGTAAGCACAGTGAAGATAATTATTGCAATAAAGTATTCGTTGCTCAAAACGCCGAGCAGAAGTTCCATGCACTTGCCGAACAGCCAGTAGAGCGGCTTGAATATCGCCGTGCCCTCGGCGTTCATCGCCATCAAAACAGAGTTTGTTGCAAAATCAAACATTATTTTTCCTCATTCTTTTCCTTTTTTGGGGGAACGGGGTCGTACCCGCCTTTGAAAAGCGGATTGCATCTCAATATGCGCCGGACGGCAAGCAGGCAGCCCTTAAAAACGCCGTGCAGCTCTATCGCCTCGGCGGCGTACTGCGAGCAGGTTGGGTAATACCTGCACGAGCCGTGCGAAAACCGCGGGCTTATCGTTAGCTGATAGGTTCTTATCAAAAACAAAAGCGCTTTTTTAACGAGATTCTTCATTTTATTACGCCCAATTCGGCAAGCTGGCGCTCCATATCCGCCAGCACCTGCTGCATCTTTGCCCCGCAGGTGGCGGTGCGAGCCACGAAAACTATATCATACCTGCCGCAAACCTTGCTCTCAAGCTGTTTATATGCCGCTCTGATAACGCGGCGCGCCCTGTTTCTTTTAACGGCGTTGCCTATCTTTTTGCTGCTGCTTATGCCTATCCTTACGCCGCCGCTGCGGCCGCGCATTGCATAGGTAACAAGATATTTACCGGCGCTGCTCTTGCCCCGGTAATAAAGACGGCGAAAATCCGTGTTTTGATTCAATGCGGAAAGCTTCACTTCACCATTCCCTTAAAGCCGGCGGTGTTATCCGCTTAGTAGGAAAGCTGTTTTCTGCCCTTCGCGCGGCGGCGGGCAAGCACCTTTCTGCCGTTTTTGGTTGCCATTCTTTTTCTGAAGCCGTGCTCCATCTTAGCGTGCCTCTTTTTGGGCTGAAATGTTCTTTTCATCTGATTCACTACCTTTCAAAAATATATGACCGCTGCGACGTGCGCAGGTTCATTAGTATTAAGCGAACAATATTATATATTATAAATAACGGCGTTGTCAACCAAAAAATAATAATTCTTGTAATTATTAAAATTATATATTATAATAACACTATATTTTGTGCCGAGGGGCGGAGCGAACAACAAGAAGCCGCCCTGCGGGAAAGGAATGTTTGCTATGATAGGTATCATCGGCGCTATGGATATAGAGATAGAGGCGGTTGCCGCCGCCATAGAGGACCCCGTTTTTGAGGAGATCGCCGGCTGCACCTTTGCCTGCGGGCATATAGACTCGGTTATGACGGTTGTGGCGCGCTGCAACCCCGGCAAGGTGAACGCCGCCATCTGCGCCCAGATAATGGTGGACCGCTTCGGCGCGGACCGGATCATCAACATCGGCGTCGGCTGCTCGCTTGCTGCGCAGGTGCAGATAAAAAACATCGTTATAGCAAGCGATGTGTGCCAATACGATATTGATATGACCGCCATCGGCGACCCGCGCGGCTACATAAACGGCCTTAATGTTATCAAGATAAAAACAGACGACGATATCTCCGAAAAGCTTGCAAGGATAGCCATAAATTCGGGCGAAAAAATACACCGCGGCACGATTGCCAGCGGCGATAAATTTATTGCAAGCAAGCAGCTTAAGGACGATATTGCCGCAAGCTTCGGCGCAATATGCGGCGAGATGGAGGGCGGCGCCGTGGCGCAGGTTGCGGCGGCAAACGGCGTGCCGTTCGGCGTTTTGCGCTCCGTGAGCGACGGCGGCGACGACGGCGCGGCAATGGATTACCCCACCTTCAAAAAAGCGGCCGCGGCAAAATCCGCAGCCATAATCCTGAAATATATCAAGGGCGAAAAAGCTCAGCTTGAGCTGGAATAACGCCGAGTCGTCGAAATTCATACCATTTCGCTCACAACCGCCGAATAAAAAATATGTCGTTTTACCAAACATCGCGTAGGGGCTGCTTCGTCGAAATTCACACAATTCCGCTTGCAACCGCCGATTGAAAATGGTGTTGTTTTACCAAACATCGCGTAGGGGCTGCTATCAGCAGCCCGCCTCAACAGCGTCATCTCGGCGATTGCTCGCTTCAAGAATGAATTTCTCCTCGCCCCAAAAAGCTTGCGCTTTTCGGGGGATCCGAGCGCTTGCGCGTTATTCGACGATGAAGCTGCTCATTATATACTCCTCGGCCTCTTCGATGAGCTTATGGAGCACATTGCCGTCCATACTGTCTATTCCCGTGCGCGATTTATCCTCGATAAACGCAAAGCGCGAATCAAGCACGGCGATGGCTGCGCTGGCAAGCTCGTGACCCAGATTATAGTCCAGGCGGAACATATCGCTGGGCAGGGCGCCCGCCTTTGCAAGCGTGAGCGCGCCGCGGTAGATGCACAGCATATAATAATCGTGAAGATATTTCACAAAGCTGTTGTCCGCCGAGGAGGCGACCGCCATATCTATCAGCACCTTGGTGGACTGAGTGAGCGTGCCGAGGGCGGAATCATCGCCGTCCCCGCCCGCAAGGCGCGAGAGATAATCCTCGTCAAGCCCGTAGCGGCTTTTTGAAACGCCCAGCAGATAATCGGTGGTAACGCCGTAGTACTCGCTGCATTTTATAACAAAATCAAGCCCGCACTCGCGGATGCCCTTTTCATAATGGCTCAGCAGCGCCTGGCTGATGCCGAGATCCGCCGCGGCCTTTTTCTGGCTGGAGCCGCGCTCCTTTCTGAGCTGAGAGAGCACGGCGGCGAATTTTGATTTTTTGCCCGAAAAATTACCCGTATTGCTTTCCATAAAATCTTTACCCTTTTTATCGTTTTGCCGCACGCAGGCGCGGCTTGTTTATACCGTCAGTAATTATACCGCTTGTAATGCAATTTGTAAACAGCAAAACGAATCTGTAAACATTTTGTAATCATTCGTGCCGTTTCGGCATTTTTAACCCGCAAAACGGCGCCGCGAAAGGCTGATAAAAATGAAAACCTTTACCATCTATCTCTTCCGCCACGGAATCACCAAGGGCAATCTAAACGCACAGTATATTGGGCGTACCGACTATCCGCTCACTATGGATAGTATATCGCGCCTGAGAAAGATAAAGGCAACGGAGCATTATCCGGAGGTGAACGCGGTGTTTACCTCGCCGCTTCGCAGGGCTGTTGAATCGGCAAAGATAATGTTTCCCCAAAACGAGCCGATAGTGATAAACGATTTCACGGAATACAGCTTCGGCGAATTTGAGGAGCGCACCGCCGAGGAGCTCAAAGACAACAGCGATTTTCTTGAATGGCTGCGCGGCGATATGAACGCGCGCCCGCCGTTCGGCGAAAGCAACGCTGAATTTATGCACCGCATCTGCGCCGCGTTTGAAAAGGTGGTGGACGGGCTTATAAAGACCGGCACCGAGACCAGCGCCATAGTCTGCCACGCCGGCGTGCTTATGACGATTCTTGCCTGCTACGGCCTGCCCGAGGCGCCGATGGCGCACTGGCAGATGGACGCGGGCTACGGCTTTAAGCTGCGCGTAACGCCCTCACTTTGGATGCGCGCCAACAAGATAGAGGTGGCGGACACCGCCCCGACCCCCACCCGCGAAACAGAATAAAACCTCCTTTTGCAAATAATATAGGTTGAATTTATCCTATTATTTGTGTATAATATATACGGAGGTGTTTTTATGAACATAAACACGGATAATCTTATATCAATAACTGAGGCAAACCGGAATTTTTCAAAGGTTGCAAGGCTTGTTGACAAAAACGGCGCAGCCGTCATACTGAAAAATAATGTTCCCCGTTATTTGATTGTGGAATTTGAGCAGGCGGAAAAAGCGCGCGCTGCAAGCGACGAGGATGTTTTTTCCGTTTCAAAGCGGCTTATAGAAAAAAACAGGAACGCATATGAGGAGCTTGCAAAATGAAAAAGCTTTCGGCGGCGCAGGTGATTGCGCTTCACGATGAGTTGATAAAAATCTTCGGCGGCACTCCGGGACTGCGCGACAAAGGGCTTTTGGAATCCGCGCTCAGCGCGCCTTTTATGAGCTTTGACGGCGAAGAGGTTTATCCCTCCGTTCAGCAAAAGGCGGCGCGGCTTTGTTACGGGCTGATCAAAAATCACGCCTTTATTGACGGCAACAAGCGAATCGGCGCGCACGCCATGCTCGTGTTTTTGGATATAAACGGCATTGAGCTTGAATACGCTCAGCCGGAGCTGGTGGAAATAATACTGAGCACGGCTGACGGAAAAAGCGGTTTTGAGGAGCTCTTGAAATGGGTGGCGAACCACCTTAAATAAACGATTAAAGGCAAAAAATCGACCCTGGATCCGAATTGGATTCAGGGTCTTTCTTGTTGCTTTTAACTAACTTATATTATGTTAAATATGCTTCCAGCCGGTGGAGATGATGTTTTCGTGCTTGCCCACATGGGTGATGATGTGCTCAACAAGCTCGTTGTTTTTGCGCTTGGTGGAAAAATCGGCGCGCACCTTAACATTGCCGCCCTCAAGGTCCACCATCTCAAGGTTTCTGAGCAGCACTCCGTCCAGCTCGCGGAAATATTCGATGATGTTTTTCTTGATTTCGTCCGCATTCTCCTCGGAGCAGACGATGGTTATGCGGTAAAAGGTTTCCTGCTTATCTGATTTTTCCTTGTTGTATTCCTGCTTTTTGGTTATGTATTCCGTTATCGGGTGGATGATGAGGTGCGCCAGAACTATCGTGCCGGCAACAAGCGCGGCAAACCACCATTTATCAAGGCAGCACAGGATGCCCACGGAGGCGGACGCCCAGATGGATGCGGCGGTGTTTATGCCCTTTATCTTGGTGCCGTCGCTTATGATAACGCCGGCGCCCAGAAAGCCTATGCCGGAAACTATCTGCGCCGCAACTCTTGTTACATCCGTGTTCACATCGGGCGCAAGGTATGAAAACGCCGTGAACGCAAACGAGCCGACGCAGACTATAACATTTGTAAGTATGCCGGTTTTGTGCTTAGTGAGCTGGCGCTCCGCGCCCATAACTATTCCGAGCAAAACGGCTATCGCAAGCCTTATTGCGAAGCCCGCGGCTGTTGTTATAGCCGGCATTAAAAGCTCTCCCTTCCCTTACCCGCGCAGGGGCAGGTCGTCAAAATCGGGTCTGTCCTCGGCGAGGGTTATATTTGTTTTCCCGTAAATGCTCTGCTGAAGAAGCTGAGCCGTAAGCGGCAGATCCACCTTCCAGCACCAAACGCCGAAGAAGGTGCCGCCGCGGCAGGTTGTGGTGACCTTGCCGTTTTCATCCGTGGTGTTTTCGGGCACGGTCTGCGTTTCCGTAAGATAAGAGGTCCAGCCGTGGCGCAGCGCGTAGGAGCCGATGTCAAGCACCTCGGATTTGGCGAAGCCCATCTTAACATAGGGCAGCAGCGCGTTTGCAACCTCAACCGCCTTAACGGTAGAGGCGCCGCTCATCTTTTCAAATATCTTGAGCAGCACGGTCTTCTGCCTGTCGGCGCGGGCGTTGTCCGAATCAATATGCCTGATGCGGCAGTAGGCAAGCGCCTGCTCGCCGTTCAGGTCAACAAGCCCCTCCTCGGCGTCTATCTCAACGCCGCCGTAAACCTTGGGGTTGTTGTTTATCTCGTTTATCTCGCGCTGCGTAAGCTCAACCGTTACGCCGCCGAGCGTGTCAACGATATTCTCAAAGCTTGAGAAATTCACTATGGCGTAATTATCTATATTTATTTTCAGGTTGTTTTCAACGGCGCGGATATAGCAGTCGATTCCGCCGTAAGCCATCGCGCTGTTTATCTTGTCGTACCTGCCGCTCTCCTCGTCGCCCTCTATCTCCTCGTAATAAACATACGAATCGCGCAAAACGGAGGTGAGCGTGATGGTTTTCGTGTCTATATTGACGCTGGCGATGATTGCGGAATCGGCTCTCGTATCCTCCTCCATAATCTCATCGCCTCGGGTATCCTCGCCTATGAGCAGCACATTTAGCACATGTGTGGAGGAGACGGGCTCGCCGTTATAGTACCATTTTTTGAGCATATCGCGGTAGGAATAAACATCCTCGTCCTCGTAAATCGGCGAAAACTCTTCTTTAAGAACATCCATTCCGCTCCACTCGTCGATGGTGTCTGTCTGCTCCTTATCATCGGTGGCGTTCGTGAGCATTTTGTTCACATAAAGATATATGCCCGCGCCGCCTGCGATTATGAATGCAAGCAGCACGCATATAACGGCGCGCAGGATCTTCGTCAGCTTAGACGCCTTTTTCTTTGCCTTTTTGCCCTTTTTCTCCGGCGCTTTTTTTGCCGGCGCTTCCTGCGAAAAGCTCATAACATCAACGCTGCCGTTATCATCATAATGCACGCGGGGCGCGTTTTTTGACGCTTCCTGCTCCTCTGCGGGAATATCGCGGCTCTGCTGCCGCGCCGGCTCCTTCTGCCGCGCCGGCTCGCTCGGCTGCGGCTCTCTTTGCCGCTCCTCGTGCACTTCTTGTGAACGGGGCTCACTCTGCGCCGGAGCCTGCCGCTTTATATTTTCATCCGCGCGGGCGGGCTGCGCCGCGTTTTCGGCGGCCTGTGCCTTTATCCGCGCTTCGTTTTCTTCTCTTCTTTTTCTGACCTGCTTTAATATCTCGTCAACATCATAGGAGGAATCGCTCAATCTTTTCACCTCTTGCGCGCATCACGCGCTTTTTGATATAACACGGAAACATTATATAACATTTACCCTTTGTTTTCAACAAAAAATTCTTTTTTTATATAATGTTAATATATGTAAGCGAAACCGCCGCGCCGAAAATCCGCCGGCGCAATACGGCCTTAAAGGGCGCGGCTGCGCGCTTCTCTCCATTCAAGAGGGGCTGTAAGCACGCACCCGCGGGCAAAGGAGCTTCTTTTCCAGCCGCTGGTTATGTGCCAGCCGTTTTCATCGCGCACCACCTCCGGCGCGTGGCATTTCAGCCGCGCGGCAGGCAGCCCGCGAAATCCCAAGTCAAAAGGTCGTTTGACACAAGGCAGGAGACCGCGCTTTTGCCGTCTTCCAGCCCGCTTACATACATTATAAAGTCATTATCGCCGCGGCGCAGCACAAAATGGTCGCGGTGGCACGCCATGGGCGGGTTGCCGCTGAGCCTTATCTCCTGGCCGAACCGGTCGCCGAGGTCGTGCGAAACCTCAAGCTTTGCGGGAGAGGGGCCGCAGAACATATAATAAAGCCCGTTTTCCTTTATAACGCAGGGCGCCCAGGCGCGCGTGCCGTTGTCTATTATCTTTGCGCGCTCGCGCATTTTGCAGTCAAGCGAGGGCGTGTCGGCAAAAACGAAATATCTTTCGTCGTTCGGATTGCCCTTTTTGCTGGTGATTCCGGCAAGGCACCATCTTTTTCCCGCGTCGTCGTAAAACAGCGTGTGGTCGTTAACATATTTTCCGTATCTGCGGGGCTTGAGCAGCGTGCGCCGCTCTCCGCTTATCTCGGGTATCAGCACGGCGTTTCTCCTTTTCTCTTCAAACGCAAAGCTCCCGCGGTGGTGTTTACCGCCGCGGGAGGGTGCGCGATGCTTTATCAAACTTCGATAATTTTGACCGAATTTTTAATTTTTTTGCATTTTTTCGATAATTTTGACATAATTTTCGATAATTTTGCACCCGTCTTATTCTTCGCCGCCGCCGTTTTCTGCCGTAGCTTCGGCGCCGCTTTCCTCCGCCGGCTGCGCTTCGGGGGCTTCTTGCTCGTCCTGCTCGTCGTCAAACCTGTCAACAACGGAGATGGTGGCGACCCTCTCGCCCTCGTTTACGCGCATAACCTTAACGCCCTTGCCGGGGCGCTTTATAGTGGAGATCTGGTCTGCGTGGGTGCGGATAACGATGCCGTCGCTCGTGATGATGATAACATCGTTTTCATCCGTTACGGGAGCTATCATCGCAACCTTGCCGAACTGCTCGGTGCGGTAGTTGATAAGCCCCTTGCCGCCGCGGCTCTGCACGCGGTAATCCTCAAAGCAGCTCTTTCTGCCGAAGCCGGTCTCGCTTACGGTAAGCAGCTCATAGCCGTCAAGCGAGGCGGCGAAGCCAACAACGAAATCGCCCTCTTCAAGGCTTATCGCGCGAACGCCCCTTGCCGTTCTGCCGATGAGGCGCGCGTCCGATTCATTAAAGCAGATGCTCATACCGTTGTGCGTGGCAACAACCAGCTTTCTGCTGCCGTCCGTTATCTCAACATAGGCAAGCTCGTCGCCCTCGTCAAGGTTAACGGCAATTATGCCGCTTTGGCGAATATGACGGTATTCATCAATATCCGTGCGCTTGATAACGCCTTTTTTCGTTACCATACACAAATATCTGCGGCTTTCATCCTGCGGTATCTTTACCATTGCGGAAACGGTTTCGCCCTTTTCAAGCGGCAGCAGGTTCACCACATTCATACCCTTGCCCGTTCTGGAGGACGCCGGTATCTCGTACGCCTTTTTGCGGAAAACCTTGCCCGTGTTTGTAAAGAGGAAAACAACATCGTGCGAGGAGCAGGTAAACATCGTTTTTGCAACATCCTCCTCGCGGCGGCTCATACCCATAATGCCGCGCCCGCCGCGGTTCTGCGCCTTGTAGGTGTCCACCGTCATACGCTTCATATAGCCCATATTCGTAAGCGTCAGTATGCACTCCTCAACGGGGATAAGATCCTCGTCGTCAACAGAGCCGATAACGGCGCTTATCTCGGTCTTTCTGTCGTCGCCGAATTTTTCAACGATCTCAAGCGATTCCTGCTTGATTATGCCGAACACCCTTTCCTCGTGGGCAAGGATATCCTGAAAATCGGCTATTTTTTCCGAAAGCTCGGCAAGCTCGGAAACAATCTTTTCTATCTCAAGGCCGGCAAGCTGACCCAGCTGGAAATTGACTATTGCGGTCGCCTGCGGGTCGTCAAAGCCGAATTTTTCCATAATGGCAAGCTTTGCCTCGGATTTTCCGCCCCTGCACGCGCGTATCGTTGCAATGATGTCGTCCACGATGTCAATGGCTTTTTTAAGACCCTCTAAGATATGCTCCCTTGCCTGCGCCTTTTTAAGGTCAAAGGAAACGCGGCGGGTGATTACCTCGCGGCGGAAATCTATGTAGTGCGAAAGCATCTGCTTGAGCGTGAGTATCCTGGGCACGCCGTCTACAAGCGCAAGCATAATAACGCCGAAGGTTATCTGCATCTGCGTCATCTTGTAAAGGTTGTTGAGCACCACCTGGGCGTTCGCGTCGCGCTTAAGGCTTATCTCAACATGCATGCCCTTGCGGTTCGTGAAATCCTTGATGCCGGATATGCCCTCAAGCTTTTTATCCTTAACAAGCTCCGCTATCTTGGCAATAAGCTCCGCCTTGCGCACCTGGTAGGGCAGCTCGGTGATTATTATCTTGTAGTGCTCGCCCCTGTCCTCAATTATCTCGGCGCGCGCGCGCAGATAAATCTTGCCGCGCCCCGTGGAATACGCCTCTTTTATGCCCTTGGTGCCCATAATAATGCCCGCGGTGGGGAAGTCCGGCCCCTTGATGAACTGCATTAGCTCGGCGGTGTCGCAATCCGGGTGGTCTATCAGATAATTGACTCCGTCAACTATCTCCTTCATATTGTGCGGCGGAATATTGGTTGCCATACCAACGGCGATGCCGGAGGTGCCGTTTACAAGCAGGTTCGGGAACCTTGTGGGCAGCACGGTAGGCTCCTTCAGGCGGTCGTCATAGTTCGGCTGAAAATCAACCGTTTCCTTGTCTATATCCTGAAGCATACGCATGCTTATCTTGCTCATGCGCGATTCCGTGTATCTGTAAGCCGCGGCAGGGTCGCCGTCCACCGTGCCGAAGTTGCCGTGGCCGTCCACCAGCAGATAGCGCATTGAAAAATCCTGCGCCAGGCGCACCATCGCGTCGTAAACAGAGCCGTCGCCGTGCGGATGATAGCGTCCCAAAACGGCGCCCACGGTGTCCGCGCACTTTCTGTAAGCCCTGTCGGGATACAGATTTTTTTCAAACATCGTGTAAAGTATGCGCCTGTGAACGGGCTTTAAGCCGTCGCGCACATCGGGAAGCGCGCGCTGCACGATAACGCTCATCGAATAGTCAAGAAACGCCTTTCGCACTTCCTTGTTTATCTCAATGTCTATGATCTTTTGATTGTCATAGCGCACTATATCGTCTGCCATTTAAACCTCTCCAATAAATATATTTTATTATTTGCTGCTTTTAAAAGCTCCGCGTAGGGTCCGCAACCT
Source organism: uncultured Eubacterium sp. (assembly GCA_944380545.1). Classification (GTDB taxonomy): domain Bacteria; phylum Bacillota; class Clostridia; order Oscillospirales; family Acutalibacteraceae; genus Eubacterium_R. The sequence goes on from CALWHV010000008.1 coordinate 21,142, forward strand.
GCGGACAGGTTTGGTGTGCTTTCGCGGGCTGCTGATAGCAGCCCCTACGCGTACAGCCGCAACGCGTGAAAATATGTTGTCTGCTTTAAACACCGCGTAGGGTCCGCAACCTGCGGACCGTTTGGGCGTGCTTTGGCGGGCTGCTGGTAGCAGCCCCTACGCGTACATTCCCCACGCGTACAGCCCCGCGCGTGCAGTCAACGCCGTTTTAAAAATCATCCGGCATAAACAATTCATCCTGCTTCCATTTCAGGGGATTTTCCTCAATATATCTTTCTTTTTCAAATAAATCCTCGTCATTTCTGATAATATGATCGTAAAAATATCTTTGCCAAACGCTTTTCCCTGCAAAAAGAGATACTGCGCGTTTAAAATGCGCGATAATATTTTTAAGAGGAACATTGTTTACGGCTAACAAAATATGCAAATGATTTGGCATTATAACATATTTTATTATTTTTACATTTTCATAATGCAGCGGTATCTCGTTGATGAAATTATCAATCGCCGTTCCCAAATCATTTAAAATGATTTTGCCGCCGTGATTTATTTTTGAAAAAATATTTTCCTTGTTTTTTGAACAAATCGTCACAAAAAACACACCGTTTGAATAATCATATCCATCAAGCCGCAGCTTTTTTCGCGTGGGTAAATTTTTGTTCATAATACTCTCAAAAAACATCGCGTAGGGTCCGCAACCTGCGGACCGGTTGAGCGTCGTTTTGGCGAGCTGCTGGTAGCAGCCCCTACGCGGCAAAAACGGTGTTATTTTTAAGCTCCGCGTAGGGTCCGCAACCTGCGGACCGAGTGGGCTTTCCTTGCGGGCTGCTGATAGCAGCCCCTACGCGGTAGCCCCTACGCATAAAGCCCATACGCGGTAGCCCTCTACGCAGTGTATTTTAAAACTACATCACACATCAAGGTTTTGAACATATTTGGCGTTCTTTTCTATGAACTCGCGGCGGGGCTCAACATTGTCGCCCATAAGGATGCTGAAGGTCTCGTCCGCCTGCTGGGCGTCGTCCACCGTTACGCGCAGCATCGTGCGGAATTCGGGGTCCATCGTGGTTTCCCAAAGCTGCTCCGGGTCCATCTCGCCCAAGCCTTTATAGCGCTGCACATCGCACTGGCCGCCCATTTCGGCTATCAGGCTGTCGCGCTCCTCGTCCGAAAACGCATAGGCGCTCTTTTTGCCCTTGCTTATCTTGAAGAGCGGCGGCTGCGCAAGGTAAACATAGCCCCCCTCAACAAGCGGCTTCATATAGCGGAAAAAGAAGGTGAGCAGCAGCGTTCTGATATGCGAGCCGTCAACATCGGCATCCGCCATTATAACTATCTTGTGGTAGCGCAGCTTAGAGATGTCAAAATCCTCGCCGATGCCCGCGCCGAGCGCCGTTACGATGGGCATAAGCTTTTCGTTGCCGTAGACCTTGTCGAGCCTTGCCTTTTCAACATTCAGCATCTTGCCCCACAGCGGCAGTATCGCCTGGTGAACGCGGTCGCGCCCCTCTTTTGCCGAGCCGCCGGCTGAATCACCCTCAACGATGTAAAGCTCGCAAAGCTCCGGCTCGTTTGAGGAGCAGTCGGCAAGCTTGCCCGGCAGCTTTGTGTTTTCAAGGCCGGATTTGCTTCTGGCGCTGTCTCTTGCCTTTCTTGCCGCCTCTCTTGCGCGGGAGGCGTCCAATGCCTTGTTGAGAATCGTTTTCGCCGTTTGGGGATTTTCCTCAAAATAGGTCATCAGCTTTTCATAAACCATAGAGGAGACAAGGCCGGTAATATCAGTGTTGCCGAGCTTGCCCTTAGTCTGCCCCTCAAACTGCGCCTCGGTAAGCTTAACGCTCACTATCGCCGTAAGCCCCTCGCGCACATCGTCGCCGGAGAGCTTTTTGTCGTTATCCTTAAGGATATTGAATTTCTTGCCGTAGTCGTTGAACACGCGGGTAAGCGCGGTCTTAAAGCCGGTCTCGTGCGTGCCGCCGTCTATCGTGTTTATATTGTTTGCAAAGGAGAGCAGTATCTCGTTGTAGGAATCCGTGTAGCAGATAGCTACCTCGGCGCTTCTGTCCTCCTTGGTGGTGGAGATGTGGATAACCTCCGGCTGAACGGGGTTGAGCCCGCGACTCGTGTTTATGTATTCCACAAAGGAGCGTATGCCGCCCTCGTAGCAGTATTCCTCGCGGCGGCGCTCCTCCTCGTCACTGCTGCGCAGATCGCTGAGCGTAATGGAAAGCCCTGCGTTCAAAAACGCCTGCTCGCGCAGTCTTCTTGAAAGCACCTCAAAATCATAAACCAGCGTTTCGGTGAATATCTCGCCGTCCGGCTTAAATTTGATATATGTACCGTGGCCGTCCGAATCGCCTGTGATATGCAGGTCGTTAACGGGATTGCCGCGCTCAAATCTCTGCGAATAGATATGGCCGTTTTGAGTAACCTCAACCTCCAGCCATTCCGAAAGCGCGTTAACAACAGATGAGCCGACGCCGTGCAGACCGCCGGAGACCTTATATCCGCTGCCGCCGAACTTGCCGCCCGCGTGAAGCACGGTAAGAACCACCGTTACGGCGGGAAGCCCCGTTTTTTCATTTATGCCCGTGGGTATTCCGCGCCCGTTGTCGCGCACGGCAATAATATTGTCGGGCAGGATCTCTACCTCAATATGCGTGCAGACTCCGGCAAGCGCCTCGTCTATAGAATTGTCAACAATTTCATAAACAAGGTGGTGGAGTCCGCGCGGACCCGTTGAGCCGATATACATACCGGGGCGCTTGCGCACTGCCTCAAGCCCCTCAAGCACCTGTATGTCCTTTGCGGAATAATCGTCCGTAACAACGGTGTCCATATCTTCCTCTTCAAGCACTGTTTTGATTTCTTCGCTCATTTCAATCTCCCGTTTCAGCCGCCCAGCCGCTTTAAAAGCGTGCTTGTGTTAAGCGGACTGATATATATTTTATCTTTGCAGGCAATAAAGCTTTTCGGCAGCTCATAGCCTGTTGATATCACTCTGTTTTCCTTCTGCGCCTTTGCCAGCATATCGCGCGTTGCCTTGCATACCGTGGCGGTGTCAAGGTCAAATATGCCGCTGATTTCCTCGGCGCGCAGCACTGTGTCGTCTCCTATATTGATATACATTTTAACCTTTATTTTAAATAATGTTTAAAACTTTCAGCTTTCATCTATCTTACCCGCGCACATACGGATAATCTTGCCCTTTTTGAGGCACAGCACTGATTCGGCGTCGCAGCAGGTGATGAAGACCTGCCTGTCCTTTAAATGATTTATTATGTATTCGCGGCGCATATCGTCAAGCTCGCTCACAACATCGTCAAGCATTGCGGCGGGCTTTATGCCCGTTTTTTCATAAAGCAGGCTCGCCTCGGCAAGCTTCAGCGCAAGCACAGCGCTTCTCTGCTGCCCCTGGCTGCCGTAAAGCCTTGCAAAGCGGCCGTTTATCATAATATCTATATCGTCTCTGTGCGGGCCTGTTTTAGTAACGGCTGCGGCAAGCTCCTCGCGGCGGTTCTCTTTAAGCCTTTCAAAAAGCTTTTCCCTTATCTCCTCAAGGCTGAGCCCGCCTGCTTCAAAGCCGCAGCTCAGATGCAGCTCAAGCTCCTCCCTGCCGCCGGATATGCCGTGGTAAATTTCCTTTGCAAAGGGCAGCAGCGCCTCTATGTATTTTTGCCGCTGGTATATCATCACCGCGCCGTGCTTTGCAAATATCTCGTCAAAAGGCTCAAGCAGCTCCTCACAGCCGGAAAAAGCGGCGTCCTTCAAAACGGCGTTTCTTTGCCTCAATGCGTTTTTATACTGCTTTAACACATTTTGATAGCCGCTTTTAATCTGGCACAGCGCCGCGTCGGCAAATCTTCTGCGCTGCTCCGGCGCGCCCTTTATCATAATCAGATGCGCCGGTGAAAAAACAACAGCCTTTATGCTCTCTCCGAGCTCGGCGGGCGAGCGCTTTTCAATGCCGTTAAGGCTTGCCTCGCGCTTTTTTTCAATCGTAAGCCTTGCGCTCTGCTCCCTGCAGCCGCCCTCGAATTCAGCTTCAAGAACGGCTCTTTTTTTGCCGAACGCCACCATTTCCCCGTCCTTTGCCCCGCGAAAGGAGCGCGCGCCGGTGAAAAGATAAAGCGCCTCCAAAAGATTCGTTTTGCCCTGCGCGTTGCTGCCGCAGATTATGTTAACATCGTCAAACCGGCAGTCAAGGCTTTCTATATTTCTGAAATCGCAGATTTTAATCCTGTTTATCTTCATTTATAATATGATAATCCTGCGCCCAAAGCGAAACCGTGTCTCCCGCGCGGAGCTTTTTTCCCCTTGCGGTGCAGATCTCGGAATTTACCTTCACCTTGCCGTCCTGCACCAGAGCCTTTGCCTCGGCTCCCGTAACGGCGGCGCCGCAGAATTTCAAAAAGCTGTCAAGCTTGATAAACGGTGTGGATATCTCTATATCAATATCTTTCCTTTGGGCGATCTTTGCTTTTATTTTTTTCATTTACTGCTCCTGACCCGTGTGCTTGAGCCTCATCGGCAAAACGAGAAACAGGAAATGCTCGTCGCTTACCGGCAGCACCTTAACCGGACTTATCGGCCCTCCGAGCTCTATTTTTATCTGATCCGTGTCGGCGGCGGAAAACGCGTCAAGCAGGTATTTTGAATTGAAGCCTATCTCAACTCTGGCGCCGCTTATGTTGGCGTGCGTGTGGTCAACCACCCGTCCGAGATTTGAGACGGTAGAAACTCGCATCTCATCATTGTCAAAAACGCACCTAAGCGGATTTTTAAACGAATTTTCAATAACGGGCACTGTGCGCTCGATGCAGTCTATCGCCTCTCTCGTGTTTATAAGCACCGTTGTGGTAGAGGTCTTGGGCAGCGAGGCATTGTAGTCAAGAAAATCGCCCTCCAAAAGGCGGCTTATGATGCTGTAATCGCCCGTTTCAAAGATGATATGGCGCTTGCCCACGCTTATCTTTATCTGGGCATCGTCGTCAAGCGAGCCTATCTTTATAAGCTCTCTTATCGTTTTTTTGGGCACTATAAAGGTTATGTCCTCGCCGTCGTATTTTATATTCTCTGTTCTTATCGCAAGGCGGTAGCCGTCAACGCCCACAACGCGCAGCATATTTTTTGTAAGCTCAAATTTAAGACCGGTGTGAACCTGCTTTGAATCCTCTCTGTCCGCAACGGCAAAAAGAGTCTGCCCCACCATGCTTTGCAGCATCTTCTGCTCAATAAAGAGCGGCACGCCGCCCGACACGCTCGGCAGCTCGGGATATTCCTCCGCGCTGATGCCCATAATATTGTACTGCGCCGCGCCGGCGGAGATGGTAACGGAGGTGTCGTTCGTTTCAAGCGTGATGGTTTCGCTGCTCGCCTTTCTGATGATGTCGCAAAGCACCTTGGCGTTTATGATTATCGCGCCCGGCTCGTTTACGGTTGCCTGAAGTATCGTGTTGATGCCGAACTCAAAGTCATAGCCGGTAAGGCTCAGCGTGTCGGAGCCGCACTCGATAAGTATGCCCTCTATGGTGGGGATCGTAACCTTTGTGCTGACCGCCCTCATAACATTATTGCACGCCTCGTTGAATTTTTTTGTGTTGCAGGAAAATTTCATAATCTTCACCATTTTCTTATTAGCTCAAAGCGTTTATTTTTGTAACGGCTTTTCAATCGGTAAACGCCGTTTTTGAAAAATTGAAAATTTTTCTTTATGATTAAGTATGATATTTCAGTAGTAGCAGTAGGGGGTGTTCAAATGTTTAAAACCGCGAAAAAGCGTTTTTTAAAGCGGCTTTTGAGGAATTTTTCAATGTTTGGATTTTATTGAAAAATTTTTTGAAATGTTTAAAAAAATTATTTTAAACACCCGTGTTTAAAATTTTTATGTTCAAAACGAAAAACTTGTTTAAAATCAAGGGTAAAAATCTTATTCCGCGTCGCGCACATTGCTGATTATATCGCTCACCTTGCGCTCCATTTTTGAATCCTCGTCCATTTTCTTTTGGATCTCGTTTATGCTGTATATAACGGTGGAATATGTCTTGCCGAATTCACTGCCTATCTGCTCCAGCGTCATCGTCGTTATCTCGCGCATAATATACATACACATCTTTCTTGCAAGCGTGATGTTCGCTTTCTGGCGCGAGGAGCGTATATCCTCCGGCGAAACGCCCTGCATCCTTGAAACCTCTTCAATAATGCGCTCAACGGTTACGGGGATGGGGGGCACATCGTCGTCTATAACATCCTTGATTATCTTCTGCACGGCGGCGATGGTGGGCTCGCGGTGGGCAAGATTATCAAGAGCGGAGAGCTTTTTAACGGTGCCCTCAAGCTGGCGGATATTTGTTTTTATCTTGTTTGCTATGTATTCAACAACCTCGTTAGGGATATTGACGCCCAAAAGATTCGCCTTGTTTTTGATGATAAGGCAGCGCGTTTCAAATTCGGGGCTTTGTATGTCGGCAAGGATGCCGCCCTCAAATCTTGAAACCAGCCTTTCCGTAAGGCTCTTTATCTCTTTGGGCGGACGGTCGGAGGTGAGCACTATCTGCTTGCCGTTTTCAATAAGGGAGTTGAAGGTGTGGAAAAATTCCTCCTCCGTCTGCACCTTGCCGGAGATGAACTGTATATCGTCTATCAGCAACACATCTATCTTGCGGAACTTCATTCTGAATTCATCGGTGTTCTTATTGTCGAGCGCAACCATAAATTCGTTAAGAAAATCCTCCGAGCGCAGGTAAACAATCTTGAGATTCGGAAAATTCTTTCTTATCTCGCAGCAGATGGCGTTCAGAATATGGGTCTTGCCGAGGCCTGATTTGCCGTAGATGAAAAGGGGATTGTAGTTGCTGTAGGAGCGGTCCGGATGGAGCCTGCCGCCGGGGTCCTTTGCAACCGCCTTTGCCGCGCGGTAGGCAAATCTGTTTGACGGGCCCTCAACAAAGGTTTCAAAGGTGAACTGGTCCTTTTTATCGTCCGGCAGGGGGTAGATATTATTATCCTCCTCAGGCTCCGCAGCGGGGGGCTCCTCCTTTTCTGTTTCGTCAAGCACAAATTCAAGCTCAACGGGAAAACCCATAACCTCTTCAAAGCCCGCCCTTAGCATCTCGGCGTACTGGCCGCTTGCGATTTGGATTTTTATCATATTATCGCTGTGAAGATAAACGGTGTTGTTTTTAAACTCCTTAAATTCAAGATAGCCGGATTTGGAATTCAGCAGCCAGGAATTAAAGCCCGTCTGCGAAACATGCGGGCGCACATATTCAAGCACCTCGCGCCATATATCGTTTAATGTATCCATAAATTCCCCTCAAAGAAAAGCTGTTTGAAAATATGTTTAAAACTTTAAAATATATCTGATACATTATATCACTTTATTTAATAATATACAATACTTAAATAATATTATATATCTAAATAATTGTAAGATTTTAAATATTATAACATTTATTATTCACGCGGCGCAGGGGAGGGCGTAATTTTTATATTTAACCTTGTTTTATTATGGGCGGTAATGTATAATAAAACCTGAAAAAAAGAAAGGAGCGCCGCCGTTGAGAATCTTTAAAAACAGGGGCGATATATACATATCCTCCTCGCGCGTAAAGGGCGATCTTGAGCAGAAGCTGCTTATAGCCGCGCTTGTGTTCGTAGTTGCGTTCACGGCGGTTTTTCTGCTTGTTTTCGGAATAAAATATGATTTTTCTTTCAAGGCGTTCGTAACGCCGGAGGATTTAAAGCCGCAGCAGGATGAAAGCGAGCAGCTTCTGCCGCAGGTGCAGGGAAAAACGAATCTGCTTTTTCTTTTGAGCAATGAAAACACGGAAGAGCTTTACGCCTGCGCCCTTTTCCAGGCGGATATGGACACGGTGTCGTACAAATCGTGCGCCCTTTCGCCGGACACGCTGTGCGGCTCCGAGACCCTGTCACAGATATACCTGTCGCGCGGGGCTGCGGGCGTTTCAAGCGGCATTTCGCGCCTTTTCGGCGTTGAGATAGATTATTACGCCGATTTTAACTATACTGATTATTCGGATTTTTACGACACGCTCGGCAGCGTCAACTACACGGTTTTGAGCGAGGTGAGGTATAAGGACACCTCCCGCTACGGCTACAATATCAGGGTAAGCGAGGGCGAGCAGACCCTTTCGGGCGACGACGCCGTAAAGCTGCTGCGCTATTATATCTCGCACGAAAAGAATTTTTCCGCGGCAAACGAGCTGATACTCACCTGCGTGTCGCAGCACATAAACGCCGAAAATTACGAAAAGAGCGACCGCATTTTCAGCAAGTTCATAGAGTGCGCCGAAACAAATATCACCGTGCGCGACTACACGGCGCACAGAAACGATCTTACCGTGCTTTCAAGCGAGACCACGGGCGTGAATGTTTACGGTGTAAACGCCGTTTACGACGGCAGCTCCGTTATTTCGGACAGCGTTAAGGATATAGTTTCAAGCTTTTCAAAATAAACCTCAAGAAGGGTGAAATATGGATAAGGAAAAGATAAAAAAAGCGGTAAGAGAGATACTTGAGGCGGTGGGCGAGGATCCAAACAGACCCGGCCTTGCGGAAACGCCGCGCCGCGTTGCCGATATGTATGAGGAGATGTTCGCCGGCCTTTCCGAAAGTCCCGAACGGCACCTGAAATTTTTTGACGAGCGTTCAAACGATGAAATGGTGATAGTGCGCGATATTCCGTTTGCCTCGATGTGCGAGCATCATCTGCTGCCCTTCGTGGGAAAGGCGCATATTGCTTATATCCCCAGCGAAAACAAGATAATAGGGCTTTCAAAGATAGCCAGGATAGTTGATAATTTTGCAAAGCGCCCGCAGGTGCAGGAGAGGCTCACGCACGATATCGCCGATTTTCTCTATAAAAAGATGAGCGCGCAGGGCGTTGCCGTCATCATAGAGGCGGAGCATATGTGTATGAGCATCCGCGGTGCAAAGGCGTCCGGCAGCATCACGCAGACCTCTGCGCTTCGCGGCATAATCAGAACGGACGCGCGCACCAGGGCGGAGGCGCTCGCGCTGCTCGACAAGAGGGCGTAAAGATGTGGAAATGCGGCTCAAAAAGCATTGAATACGGCAAAAAAACGCTGATAATGGCAATAATAAACGCCACGCCCGATTCGTTTTCGGACGGAGGCGAGGCGCTTGAGCCGGAGGCGGCGCTCAAAAGGGCGCTCGAGGCGGAGGAGCACGGCGCGGATATTATAGACATCGGCGCGCAGTCCACCCGCCCCGGCTTTAAGCTCATAAGCGCAGAGGAGGAGTGGCAAAGGCTTGAAAAGCCGCTTCGCCTTATAAGAAAAAGCACCGCGCTGCCTGTTTCGGTGGACACCTTTTATCCCGAGGTGGCTCGCCGCGCGGCTCAAAGCGGCGCGGATATAATAAACGATGTTTCCGGCGTTCTGACCCCGCAAAAGGCGCAGGCGCTCGGCGGTCTCGGTCTTGTGATAACCTTTTCCGCCGCCGGCGGAGCAAAGGAGGCGGCGCGCTTTTTTGAAAAGGCGGTCGCAGAGGCAAAAGAGCTCGGAATAAAAAAGGAGCAGCTCTGCCTTGACCCGGGAATCGGCTTTTCAAAAAGCAGGGCGCAGGATCTGGAACTCATCGCCCGCGCCGGCGAGTGCAAAGCGGCGGAGCTGCCGCTGCTGCTGGGCTTCAGCCGCAAAAGAGTGATAGGCGAATATTCGCACCAGAGCGAGCCCAAAAAGCGCGTATACGGCAATATAGCGGCGGATACGGCGGCGATTTTCGCCGGGGCGGACATACTTCGCCTGCACGATGTAAAAAGCGAGATACAGGGCGTGCTGCTTGCAGACGCGCTGAAAAAAATAAAGCAAAACGATTTTAAGGAGGAAAATCTATGATAAGCGTTACCACCCCCACCCTTGAAAACGGCAGGATAGTGGAATACAAGGGCATAATCTTCGGCGAGGTAGTTGCCGGCATCAATTTCATCAAGGATTTCGGCGCGTCCATAAGAAACATAGTGGGCGGCAGAAGCGCCGGCTACGAGGAGGAGCTCGTCAAGGCAAGAAACGAGGCAATCGCAGAGATGGAGGCGCGCGCACAGCAGCTCGGCGCAAACGCCGTTGTGGGCGTGGATATAGATTACGAGACCTTCGGCAACGCCGGAATGATAATCGTCACCGCCAGCGGCACCGCGGTGGTTGTGCAAAACAAAGAATGACGGATAAGATAATCATAAAAGGCCTGCGCCTTTTCGCCTACCACGGGGTGAACCCGGAGGAAAAGGAGCAGGGCCAGGAATTTGAGCTTGATATAACGCTTTTTGCAGACCTTTCGGCGGCGTGCGAAAGCGACGATGTGGAAAACACCGTTTCCTACGCAAAGGTGGTAAAAACAGTGCGCCGCGTGTTTTTGCAGAAAAAGCACGACCTTATAGAGAGCGCCGCCGAGGCGGTCGCTCAGGCGGTGCTGAGCGAATATGCGCTCGTACAGAGCGTCTGCGTAAGGCTCAAAAAGCCGCACGCGCCGGTCAGCGCGGATTTTGACTATATGGCCGTGGAGATAACAAGAAGCAGGTGATATTTTGAAATTCGTTTTGGGGCTCGGCACAAATCTGGGCGAAAGGGAAAACAACCTGCGCCTTGCCGTTGCCGCGCTGCGCGCGCTGCCCGAAACGCGGGTGATAAAGCTCTCGCGCGTGTACGAGACCTCGCCCGTGGGCTACGACGGGCAGGGCGACTTTCTGAACTGCGCCGCGCTGCTTGAAAGCTCGCTCACCCCGCACGAGATGCTGGGCGCGTGCCTCGGAGCGGAGGCGGCTATGGGCAGGGTGCGCACAATCAAAAACGGACCGCGCGTGATAGACATAGACCTGCTTTTTGCGCAGGACGAAAAAATATCGTCGCCGAATCTAACCCTGCCGCACCCGCAGATAAAGAACCGCCTTTTTGTGCTGTTGCCGCTTTTTGACCTGTTTGAGGATAAAACCGTGTTCGGCTTCGACCTCTCGGGCGCGGCGGAAAAAATAACGGACCAGCGAATAAAAGAGACAAAGCTCAGGCTTTAGCGGCAAGCAGGCGAAAACGCACGGGCGCATATTGATTTCGGCTCGGCGGGATTTACATCATCGCTGAAACCGTGTCAACAAAATGCGAAACGGAATCAACCGCCTTTTGCATCGTGCGCCTTGCCTTGCGGCTGTTCGAGCCCATCGTTGAAGCCGCGCCCGCCACAACGGAGCCTACCGCCATCGCAACGCCGATGCCCTTAACAATGTTTTGTGTTTTCTTTTTCATAACAGATTCTCCTTATCGCAAAAATACGCGCGTCAAGCCGCAGCTTAAAGCGCAGTAATATTTTTTGCAAAACCCGCCCTTTAATCTGTGAAAATTTCTGTCAAAAAAATAAAAAAACGGGAAGCCACAGAGCTTCCCGTTTTTGTTTTATTCTGCCTTTATTCTGCTTTGCCGGCGGGGGATTTTTCGGCTTTTTTCGCCTGTTGCTTTTTCTGTGCGCTTTTTTCGGCGGGCTGTTTTTTCTGTGCGCTTTTTTCCGCCTGTTGTTTTTTCTGTGTGTTCTTTGCCGCGGGCGGATTTTTGGCGTTTGATCTTGCGTTTTGCTGCTTTTTGGCAGCCGCTTTTGAGTTTTGGCGCTTTTGGGCGCGCGCGGAGGCGTTTATCTCGTCGGCTAAAAACGGCAGCAGGGGGCGGCCGTGCTGCATAGCGTCCGCCGCAAGCTGGCTTTTAACGATGTTTATGATGCGGCGGGCGGTCTGCGCATCGTCGGACATCTTGTTTTCGTCCAGATATTTGTAGGCACGCTCGCGCGCCTGCGGAAATTCATACCGCTTGATTCGGTAGATGATGTAGCCGCGCATCTCGCCGTGCTCCTTCATCTGCACAAAGCGGTACCTCTTCATCCCCACGCGCGTAACAAGCCTTTTAAACGGCTCGTTATTTACGCCCACAAAGGCGTAGATAACCGAAAAGCCGTTCGTTTTGAACGCCATCGCAAGCGTATAGACCGCCGCCTCGGTAGCGTAGCCCATATGCTGAAATTCGCTTCTGAGCATCACGCGCAGCACAGGCAGCGCCGTGCCGTAAAAATCCTCGTAGCAGATGCCGGCAAGCCCTATCGGCATCTTGCTCAGCGGCGAAGCATAGCCCGGCAGGCGCACTGCGCGCATACCCAAACCGGTCTGCGTGTAGCGCTTAAGCTCGTTTCTTATCCAGGTCTGCGCCTGCTGCAGCGTGAACGGGTGCGCAAGGTCGTACACCACATCCGGGTCCGTAAGCATCACCTCAAAGGCGGAAAAATCCTCTTTTCTGATCGCTTCAACTCCAACCCTTTTTTTAAACATAGATCATCCCTCCGTCTGCCCGCTCAAAGCCGAACGGGCACGCCTTTCTCGCAAAGATATTTTTTAAGCTCGCAGATAGTAAGCTCGTTAAAGTGGAAAAGGCTTGCAGCCAGTACCGCGTCCGCCGCGCCTTTTGTAAAAGCGTCGTAAAAATGCTCCTTTTTTCCTGCTCCGCCGCTCGCTATCACGGGCACGCCCACGGCGGCGGAAACGGCGCGCGTAAGCTCGTTGTCATAGCCGTTTTTCTGCCCGTCGCAGTCCATCGAGGTCAAAAGGATCTCGCCCGCGCCGCGCGAATACGCCTCCTTGGCCCACTCAACCGCGTCGATTCCGGTGGGGATCCGCCCTCCGTTAAGGTAGACCTCCCAGCCGCCCTGCGCCCTGCGCTTTGCGTCTATCGCGCACACAACGCACTGGCTGCCGAATTTCTCAGCCGCGTCGTTGATAAGCTGCGGGTTGCGCACCGCCGCGGAATTGACCGAGATTTTGTCCGCTCCGGCGCGCAGAAGCTCCTTGAAATCGTCTACACTCTTTATCCCGCCACCGACGGTGAACGGAATAAAAACGCGCTTTGCAACGCGCTCAACAATGTCCTTCATAGTGGAGCGCCCCTCGTGCGTGGCGGTGATGTCCAGCAGCACCAGCTCGTCCGCGCCGGCTTCGTCGTATGCCGCTGCGCACTCAACCGGGTCGCCCGCGTCGCGCAGGTCAACAAAGGAAACGCCCTTTACAACTCTGCCGTCCTTAACATCAAGGCAGGGGATTATGCGTTTTGCGTACATATTTTTCCCTCCGCCGAAACAAAATTTTTAAGCACCTTAAGCCCCGCGGCGCCGCTCTTTTCCGGGTGAAACTGCGTTGCAAAAAGATTGCCGCGCTCCGCCGCGCATTGAATGGTAACGCCGTATTGCGCCGTTGCGGCAACATCGGCCTCGCTTGCGCCGTTAAGGTAGTAGGAATGAACGAAATAAAAATATTCGCCGTTTTGCACGCCGTCAAAAAGCCGGCTGCCGGGAGAGATGCAAACGCTGTTCCAGCCCATATGCGGCACCTTCAGCCCGAGGGAGGCCGGTATGCGGCTTATCTTCCCCTGCAAAACGCCGAGCCCGTGCGCCCCCGGCGACTCCTCGCTTTCGCCGAACAAAAGCTGCAAGCCAAGGCAGATGCCCAAAAACGGCTTGCCGCTCAGCGCAGCCGCGCGCACGGCTTCAACAAGGCCGCTGCGCTCCATCGCCGCCATCGCGTCTCCGAAAGAGCCGACTCCGGGCAGGATAACGCTGTCTGCCGCGGCGATCTCGTTCGGGCTCGATGTTATGAAATTCGCCGCGCCGATATGGTCAAGCGCCTTTTTTACGCTCATCAGATTCCCCGCGCCGTAGTCTATTATAGCAGTCATCAGCAGCCTCCGTTAAAATCATCAAAAAATATTTTACCACATCCGCCGGGTCTTTTCAATATAAATCATTGACAAACGCCGCGTTTTGATATACAATTCAATGGAGCGGCGCAGGACGCCCGCCCCGCCCGATCAAATCCCCAAGCGCGGGTGAATTTTATAACGATTCATATACACAAGCGTATCGAAGTGGCATCGCCTGCGAGCGCGCCCGGTGGGCGAAGCAGCGAGCAGGGGATGGCGCCGCGGTCGAAAAAATCAAGGAAAGCGCAAGCCCGCAGATTTTTTCGGGTTACCGCAAGAGGATCATAACGGGCCTGCCCGTTCAAATCCGTAAGCGCGGGTAAATTATATAACAATTCATATACGGAAGCGTATCGAAGTGGTCATAACGGGCCTGACTCGAAATCAGGTAGCCTTCACGGGCTCGTGGGTTCGAATCCCACCGCTTCCGCCACGCCGGAGCAGGCTTGCTTTGCTCCGGTTTTTTATTTGCCGATAGATAGCGAGGGAAAAGCAGGCGCATTTTAAGTGCAAGACCTGCGCGTTTTAAACTGCGGCGGTTGATTTATTTTTCTAAATAATGTAAAATTTAATGAGAAAATATCTTTTGATTGACGGGTGGTGATTTGCCGTGAATAAAATCTCTCGTGACATTTTCAGAGCCATAAACGAAGGCAAATGGCTCGCTGTGGAATACAGAAATCAGCAGGGCAACACCACCAATTACTGGATCGGGATCAAAAGTATCAACCCGTACTCTAAAAAATTATTAGTAGACGGCTTAAATGTTGCAACCTATCAAATGGCGCAGCTTAGCCTGTTTTTTGATTCAATAATCAATACGGATTTGATAGAAGGCTCGTATTGTGAAATAAATAAAGAGCTGCTTAAAGATATTGACGACCACGCATCGAGATATTCATTTATTTTTCATAATATAACAAATCTCAAAATCCTTGATTACTACTGCGAATGCAATAAAATGGACAGCACCCCGTACAAAAGGGAATACAAGCTTATCGACGAACTGGATATCGATGTTATCGGAACCGATGATTATCACTTAAGTGACAATCAGTTTTCCGTTTTGGTAAAACAATTCAATAAGGAAGCAAAAGATAAAAATAAAAGCAAATTTCCGAGAGTAGTTTCACTATGTATGAATCTTTGCAGCGTTCACACAAAAAGGGGGCTGTATGTTCTTGCGTACAAAAAGCTTCTTTTTGATGTGAAAAAGCATACGCTGACGCAGGATGACGATGTTACCATATGCAAGGAGTTTACCGTTGACGGGTTAAAAATAAGCGCGCATTATTTTTTGGACGCCGACGAGATTAGGCTGCTTGACGATTTCAAAGCAAACGCAGAGCAGATAAAGGATTTGATTGCAAAGAACAATCCCGAATCCGGCTGTGTAGACGATTTGCCATATGTAATGGCTCTGTCAAGGGATTTTGCGCTTGATCTGGAGGCTGAGTATGCGGCGATTATTGATATGTATGAAAACGGCGGCGTTTCTTATCCCATAAAGGCCTTTTTCGGCGATTTGACCTCAAAGCCGCGAAGAATCAAAAATTATCCGCTTGCTTTATATAACAACAAAGTAAATCTTGATCAGCTTCTCGCGATCCACAATGGATTAAAATATCCTGTTTTGTATGTGCAGGGTCCTCCGGGAAGCGGAAAAACAAACACCATTTTGAACACGGTTGTTACGGCGTTTTTTAACGGCAAGAGCGTTTTGATATCTTCGTATAACAACCATCCTATTGATGAGATATATGGAAAGCTTTGTGATTTAAAATATAAAGACAAAATCATTCCTTTCCCGATAATAAGACTCGGAAACAGCGCAAAAGTTAGGGAAGCGGTTTTGCAAATACGCAAGCTGTATAACCAAACCCGTTCAATGAAGGTTTATGACACCACGCTGAACAAAAAGAAAAATTACGAAGAACAGAGAACCTTGGCGCTCAGCGAGCTTCTCAGCCGCTATGAGGAAAAGCTTGATATGAGCGAAAGAAGAGAAATGATAAACGCTATGATTTCCTCTTCGAGCAACCTGACTCTTCTTGCAAATCTGCAAGGGGATCAGCTTAAAAAGATCAATAATGAACTGGCGGATATCGGCGAAATATCGGACGAAGATATCGAGCCTTTGATATCGCAGGACAGAGTGGAATTGCTTAAATACCTGAATTTTACATCCGCAAAGTTTATTAAGCGCTTGTCCGAACCGAGATATAAGGATCTTGCGGATATTATTCTTGATGATAATATTGATGAAGCGGTTAAGAATTTTAATGAGTATGTATCAAATGATGAAAACTTTCAGAAGTTTCTGAGGATTTTCCCTGTAATAGCCACAACCAATATTTCCGCGCACAAATTAGGCGAGCCAAAGCAGTATTTTGATATGGTCATTATGGACGAGGCCAGCCAGTGTAACACCGCCGTTGCGCTTGTGCCTATCTTAAGAGGGAAGCAGTTGATGCTGGTTGGCGACCCGCAGCAGCTCAAGCCGGTTATTTTGCTTGATGCAAAAAATAATCGCATACTCAGAAAGCGATACAGGATAACCGATGAATATGATTACAGAGAAAAATCAGTTTATCAAACATTTTTGGCGGCGGACGCGGTGAGCGACGAGATCCTGCTGAGCTATCATTATCGGTGCCATCCTAAAATAATAGCGTTTAACAACAAAAAATATTATAATAATAAGCTTGCCGTAAGATCATCATCTGCGGAAAAAGAACCTCTTGAATTTATAAACCGCAAAAGCGATGACTCCGGATTAAAAAACACCAGCTCCGGCGAAGCGCGAGAAATAGTCCATTATATAAAGACGCATCCGGATAAAACGATCGCCGTAATTACGCCTTTTGTAAATCAGAGAAATTTGATAAAGGAAGAACTAAGCCGAAACGGGATATGCGATGTTGAATGCGGAACGGTGCATGCGTTTCAGGGCGATGAAAAACAGGAGATAATCTTTTCGCTTGCGTTGACGCAAAAAACGGGCGAGAAAACATATGGATGGCTCAAAAACAATAAAGAACTGATAAATGTGGCCACTTCAAGAGCAAAAGAGAAGCTGGTGATTGTGGGTGATAAGGAGCAGATTGACAGGCTGCATAAAACGGATGAAAGCGATGATTTGTTTGAGCTATGCAACTATGTTCAGTCAAACGGAAAAACCGTCGTAACACAGCGTGAACCGGAATCCCGCGCGCTCGGCATAAAGCCATACAGCACCGAAACGGAAGCGGCATTTCTTGAAACGCTCAACCACGCGATCAACGCTATGATGATAACTAAATCAAGGTATGTTGTAAAAAAAGAGGTGTCCATTGCCCAGGTGTTTTCTTCAACCGATGAAGTAAACGATTTGTTTTATACCGGCAGATTCGACTATGTTGTTTATGAGCGCGCCGGCCAAGCGCTTTATCCCGTTTTTGCCATCGAGCTTGACGGAAACGAGCACAGGGAGGACGCTCGCGTGATTGAAAGAGACAGGAAAAAGCAAGAGATATGCGATAAACATAATTTTCAGCTGATCCGCGTGCCGAACAACTACGCCAGACGGTATAATTATGTAAAAGACATACTTTCTTCGTTCTTCGAAAACGCAAAAGCATAATAAAAAACGGAGCAAGCGATACAACGCTTGCTCCGTTTTTGGTGGAGCATAGGGGATTCGAACCCCTGACCTCCACACTGCCAGTGTGGCGCGCTCCCAACTGCGCTAATGCCCCGTGCTGAATTGCTTAATAATTTTACTATATTTTTTCGTGAAAATCAATACCAAATTTATATTTTTTGAAATCATCATTCGGCGCGGTGTTTCGGCTGCGTTTAGCGGTGCTCTGCGGCGTTTTTGCCGCCACTTTGCTGCGCCCCGACGGATGGCAACGGGGCGCGGCGGGCGTTTTGCTGTTTTTGCCGATTATTTTAGAACCATTTTGTAGGCGAAGTCCAGCAGCGCGTCCGGAATCGGCTCCAGCATACGCAGCATCACGCTGTTTTTAACGCGGTAGCGAAGCTTCGGATGCGGCGTGTTTACCGCCTCAAGCACCGCGGCTACTATGTATTTCGGGTCGTTTGCCATTTTAAGCTCAAAATCCATTATGGGCTTGAGCTTTTTGAGCACCTTTTCATAATACTGCGTGCTGCTTACAAGGCTGTCAAAGCCGGAGGACGCGGATTTGTGCATATTCGTTTTGAACGAGCCGGGCTGGATTTTTATAACCGGCACGCCGAGGTACATAAGCTCGCGGCGCAGGCTGTCGTTATACGCCTCCACGGCATATTTCGTCATAGTGTAAGGCCCGTTGAACGGCTGCGGGGTAAGATAGCCGCATTCGGACGAGCAGTTGATTATGCGCCCGCCGCATTTGAGCAGCATATCAATAAACGAGCGGTTGATGCGCACCATACCCATAACATTTATCTTTATCATTTTTTCGATCGTGTCGCAGCATTTGCCCTCAACCATAGAGCACATCGTGTGCATACCGGCAAAATTTATAACGGCGTCAAGCTTATCCGTTACCTCCGCCACCTTTTTGCGGGCTTCATCTATGCTGGCCTGGTCGGTTATATCCACCTTGAGCGGGATAATGTTTTCGTTCTTGCCGATCTCCTCAAGCGCGGCGTCGCTTATATCTGCGGCAAACACCGTCCACCCGTGCTGCGCCATAGCCTTTGCGCACGCTCCGCCGAGGCCGCCCGCCCCGCCTGTAAATAAAGCGTATTTCATACAGATTCTCCTTTCAATGTCTGTATTATATTATACAGGATTTTTTTTACAAATCAACCGCGTTTGTGGAATTTTGCAAAAACCGCGCTTTATTTTCGGCGCAAAATAGTTTATTATATAGATGAAAACAAAAATACGCGGGGGGAGAACGGCTATGATCTCAGCTCACAGAAAATCAAAAAACGGCGCGCCTGACAGCACGCTTTGCGCATCGTTCATAGCGGCGGCGTTCGTTTGCAGCGTGCTTTTCGGCTTCACGCGCGATCCTATGAGCCGCACCAGCACGCTTTCGTGGATAGGCTATGATTATCCCATATCGCTTGCCGTCTGGTGCCTGCTTACCGGCTCGGCGTTCTTCATAAACCTGCTGCGCCTTTACAAAACGCAGGGCGGCTCAAGGGCGGGGCTCGTTTCGCTCTACGCCTCCGTTTTTGCCGCGCCCGCCGTTGTTTTTATAAACGACTGGGGCTGGGAGGCGACGGCGCATCTTGTTGCCACCGCCGTGTTCGTGCTGCTCAACAGCGTTGCCTTGATAGGTTATTTTGCCCACCACAGAAGGCGCGGCGCGATTTACCCCGTAACGGCTGTGATACTCAGCGTGGTTATGGCGTCGTGCCTTATCATCCACGCGGCGGTGCTGAAAAACGGAATGACGGAGCTTGTGCCGATATGGGTGGGGCTGGCGTCGCTTTTTGCGGCGAATTTCACGGGTCTTTACACTCCGCGCGGGCAGCGGCCCGTTTATGAAAAAAACGCCGATTTTTGCAAAAAGCGCTTTCTTCTGGCGCTGCTGCTCGGCTGCTTCGGCGCGCACGATTTTTACGACAAAAACGAAACGCGCGGCGCGGCGCACCTGCTGCTCACATATGTGGGCGTTATGATCTGCGTCTGCCGCGTGATAGGCATAGGAAATATAAACGATATGAGCGGCGAGGAGGGCTGGCT
The DNA here is from genome assembly GCA_944380545.1 of uncultured Eubacterium sp. Lineage (GTDB taxonomy): Bacteria > Bacillota > Clostridia > Oscillospirales > Acutalibacteraceae > Eubacterium_R. Next base: position 40,591 of record CALWHV010000008.1, read on the forward strand.
GTGCGTAACGGCGGGCGCGTCCGTGCTTTCCGGCTCGCTTGCCTGGGCGCTTAAGGATGCGTTTGACATCCGCTTTTCCCGCCGCCAAGACTGCCGATAAATTCGGCCGGAACGCGCAGAAATGATTAAAAAAACATATCATTTCCGACAAAATCATTTTGTTGGACAGCTTTATTTTCCAAATCGGCAAAGAGAAAGAACGCCGCACAGCCGTGCGGCGTTTGCGCTTTTTGCCTTTGCCGGACTCGTAGTATCGATATACGACTTCGCCCGTCAAATGCAAAATCCGGCTCGATTTCTCGGCAGCCTGTCTGCGAGCCGATAAATTCGGCCGGAACGCGCAGAAATGATTAAAAAAACATATCATTTCCGACAAAATCATTTTGTTGGACAGCTTTGTTTCCAAAATCAGCAAAAAAGAAAGAACGCCGCACAGCCGTGCGGCGTTTGCGCTTTTTGCCTTTCGCTCGGGCGGGCAGCACGCGGGTCCCCGAAAAGCGTAAGCTTTTTGGGGAGAGGAGAAATTCATACTTGAAGTGAGCAATCGGCGACAGAACGCTGTTGAGGCGGGCTGCTGATAGCAGCCCCTACGCGGGGCTTGGTGAAACAACACTATTTTCATTCGGCGGTTGCGAGCGAAATAATATGAATTTCGACGAAGCAGCCCCTACGCGTTGTTTAGTAAAATAACATATTTTCTTATTCGGCGGTTGCGAACGGAATGGTATGAGTTTCGACGAAGCGGACCCTACGCGGCGCGTGGTAAAGAAAACAGCGGCGGAGATTTGCTCCGCCGCTGTATTTTTATGCTGTTTTGCTTTCTTACGCTCTGCCGTTTGAGCCGAAAACATCCTTGATCTTGTGCTCAACAACCTCTGTGATAAGGTCTCTTGCCGGGGTGAGATACTTGCGCGGGTCAAACTGCGTGGGGTTCTCGGCAAGGTATTTTCTGAGCGCGGCAGTCATTGCGATGCGGATATCGGAATCCACATTTATCTTGCAGACCGCCATTGCCGCCGCCTTTCTGAGCATATCCTCGGGGATGCCGATGGCGTCCGGCATTTTGCCGCCGTATTCGTTGATCATCTTGATATGGTTTTGGTCAACGGAGGAGGCGCCGTGAAGAACTATCGGGAAGCCGGGCATCCTTTTGCCGATCTCCTCAAGAATATCAAACTTCAGCTCCGGATTCTGGCCGGGCTTGAACTTGTAGGCGCCGTGAGAGGTGCCGATGGCGATGGCAAGAGAGTCAACGCCGGTTTTTTCAACAAATTCGCAAGCCTCGTCGGGGCTGGTGTAAAAAGCGTCCTCTGCGCTTACCTGAACCTCGTCCTCAACGCCGGCAAGCGTGCCGAGCTCGCCCTCAACAACAACGCCGTGGGCGTGGGCATATTCAACAACCTTTTTGGTAACGGCGATATTATCCTCAAAGGAAAGCGAGGAGCCGTCTATCATAACGGAAGTGAAGCCGCCGTCAACGCAGTCCTTGCAGGTCTCGAAATCGGGGCCGTGGTCAAGGTGAAGGGCGATGGGCAGGCCGGTCTCCTCGGCTGCGGCCTTTACCATGGCAACAAGGTAGCCGTGGCTGGCGTATTTGCGCGCGCTGGCGGAGCACTGAAGAATAACGGGCGAATCAAGCTTTTTTGCCGCGCGGGTTATTCCCTGCACAATCTCCATATTGTTTACATTGAAGGCGCCGATAGCGTAGCCGCCCTCGTATGCTTTTTGGAACATCTCTTTTGTTGTTACAAGTGGCATTTTTATATCCTCCTTATTTTTCGGATTTATCATCCGTGCAGATATATTATAAAGCATAGGCTTTAAAATAGCAATTATTTATATCGGCAAATTTGCCGCCGATTGTTAAAATTGACCGAATTTGCGCCGCGCATTTTGTGGATTATTCCGAAACGCCGCGCCTTTTGGATATTATGAACGCCGAAGAGAGCGCTGCCGCAGCCGCAGCCGCCCAAACGAGGGGCGCGCCCGTTTTGGGCGATTTTTCGCCGCCGGATGAGCCGCCGCCTGACGGGGACGCCTCCTCTTTCTCCGGTTCTTCGGAGGAAGCTTCCTCCTGCGGCTCGTCCTCTGCCAGCGGCAGATAGAGGCTCAGGGCGAAGACCGCGTCCGCCGTGGCGTAATATTCGTCGTAATCCGCGGCAAAGCCGCCTGTTTCTTCATCGTAAAAATTGGACAGGAGGAGACGGCAGGCGTCGTGCGCCTTTTGCGTGCTGCCCGCCGCAGAATACGCCGCAAGCGCAAGCGCCGTTGAATCCGCGTTCGCGCCGTAGTTTGAATAGCCCTCGTTTGTGCGGTAAGCCTCAAGCAGGGCAAAGGCGTCGCTCACAAGCTCGGCTCTTTCGCCCGCAGCAAGCTCCGTCAGGATGAACATTGCAAGATCGTCCGGCGAGGTGCCGTAGCCGTTCCAGAAATCGGTGCCCTCGCCGGGAACATAGTATTGCGCCATCGCCTCGGCGTATGCGCGCGCCGCATCGTCAAGTCCCGCGTTTTTCGCGGCGGCTGCGGCGTAATAATAGTTGTACGGCGAGGAGACCGCCGCCGATGTGTTTTCAAGCGGCGCTAAAAGCCTTGCGTGCTCGTCCTTCCTGCCGGTGATGCGCGCGATCTCCGCCGCCATCCCTATCGTGCCGGGGTCGGTCAGCCCGCCGGAATCGAGCCTTGCGAAAACATCGGAAAAATAATCCTGCAAAAAGGCGGAAACATCCGCGCCGGAAAGCGCAAGGATGTAGAGATACTTGGAAGTGCCGGCATTGTAGCCGTTTTTGCTGTAATTGCCGTCAAACGCAAATTCAACGCTGCTTTCAAGCGCGGCTCCGACCTCGCTTTTAGGCGCGGCGTACGCCGCAAAGCAGCAGGAAAGCGCAAGAACGAATGATAAAAATGCCGTAAAAAATCTTTTCATAACAATAACCTCACCGTTATATTTTTTATGCGCCTCAAACGGATATCCCGGCTCGCGCCGAAGGCGTTTAAAACAGGGGCCGTGCGTTTTGCGCCCCGCTTTATCAGCCAAAGCTGCCGGGAATCGAACACAATATGGTTTTAAGCGGCTGATTCCCGCGCGTGCGGCGTTAAAATACTCGTTAATCCGAAAGGATTAACTGCGTTTTATGCCTTGCCCGCACAAAAATCAGC
>CALWHV010000009.1 GCA_944380545.1 uncultured Eubacterium sp.
GCAGTTCATAGTCGGTGTCTATTACGAAGAGGGTCCACCCGTTCCCATCCCGAACACGGCAGTTAAGCTCTTCAGTGCCGAAAATACTTGGCGGGCAGCCGCCCGGGAAAATAGGTCGACGCTGACACCACCAAAAGCGCTGTGCTTTCGCTCAGCGCTTTTATTTTGCGTTTTTACATATCCTTTACACTTTATTTCATCCTTTGCCACAATTATCCGTTATGATGAATATGTCGGAAGAAACCGATATATAATTTTAAGGGGTGCTTTTTATGGTAGAATACATTAAAGGTGTAAACGGCATAGGCAAATCGCGGGTGCTTGCGGAGGCTGCCGTTTCTACGGCTCAGCTCAGCAAAGGCCATATCGTGTATGTTGACTGCACGGATAAGCTTACGCTCGCTCTGCCGCGCAGCATCAGGCTTATAAACGCCTCTGATTACGCTGTCGGCAGCATCGGCGAGCTGAGCGGTTTTCTTATGGGCGTGTGCGCCGGGGATTACGACATAACGGATGTTTTTGTTGACGCCGCGCCGGAGCTTATTGGCGCCGATAAATACGAAGCGCAGGAGTTTTTTGAGATGATTTCGCGCGTTTCTCAAGCAACGGGCGTCGATTTTCATTTCTGTATTCCGGATGTCAGTCAAAGCGAGCTTGAATACAGCCTCGTAAGCTGATTCTTTCAGAATAAAAAGCTCCGGCAGGGCACTGTTCAGCTGTGCTTTGCCGGAGAATTTTTATTTTTTTACAGCAGCTTGTCCTTTTCAAACGCCTTATTTACGGCGTTGTGGACTGCCGCTTCAAAGCCGTCCGCCTGGAGAGAGAGCACTCCCTCGATCGTTGTTCCTCCGGGGGAGCAGACCATATCTATAAGCTTATACGGGTGCTCGCCGCTTTCAAGAATAAGCTTCGCGCTTCCCATAACGGTCTCGGCGGCAAATTTCAGCGCAAGCTGTTTGTTCATCCCGTTTTTGACCGCCGCTCTTGCAAGCGCGTCTGTAAACATATAGGCGTATGCTGGAGCGCAGCCTGCTATCACGCCGAAAAGTGCAAAAGAGCTTTCGTCGAGCTCGGTGATATCGCCGACAGAGCCGAAAATCCTTTTAACGGCTTCCTTAGCCTCGCTGCCTGCGGCATCGTTTGCGCACATCGCACTGCACGCTGCCGCGACCTTTGCGTTTATGTTCGGCATAACCCTGATGACAGGCGTGCCGCTTTTAAGGCAGCTCTCAATAAAGGAGATTGTTTTTCCAGCCGCTATGGAAACTACCGTTTTGCCGCCGGCAGCCGTTTCGGCAATCTCTTTGAGCGCGCCTTGAAGCACATTCGGTTTGACAGCCATAATTATTATATCTGCGCTTTTCACCGCTTCAATAGCGCTTTTTGCCGCGTTTATGCCAAGCTCCTCTTTAAGTGCAAGCGGCTTTCTTTCGTCCGTGTCAAAGGCAAAGATGTCCTTCGCCTCGGCAGCTCCGCCTGCCGCAACGCCTCTGATTATCGCTTCCGCCATATTGCCGCAGCCGATAAATGATATCTTCATTTTAACTTCCTCCGATGTGCTGTTTTTTGTTTCTGCTGTATTTTTCCTTAGTTGCAAGCCCGCCGCGTATGTGACGCTGAGATTTGTTAATGTCAAGCACCTTTTTAACATCATTGTAAAGCAGCCTGTCTATCTCCTGCAATCGCTTCGTTACATCAATATGCACGGTGGATTTGCTGACCCCGAATACCGCCGCCGCGGTCCTTACCGTTGCGCCGGTAGATTTTATGTATTCGCCTATCTCAACGCACCGCTTCTCTACATTACCAACCAAGGCTTTCACCTTCCTCGGTAATATATACGGCGCTTTTGATAAATTATTACCCTTATTGTACCTCAAAAATTAAAATAAGTAAAGGTATTTACATATTTGAATTTTATATGTTATAATTAAGCAGTATATTATGCCGCGTTAGCGGTCTATTTTCAGAGGTGCGCTATGATTTATCAGCTAAAAAAAGACAATTACAAGAACTTTCAGGTGTTCAAGGATAATGTGCTTGAGCCGAGGTCCTATTTCATCCCCTTTTCGTCGGAAAAGGAGATGATGGAAACCGATATCCGCACGGAGCGTTATAATTCCTCTATGGTTGCGGTGCTTTCCGGCGAGTGGCAGTTTAAATATTATGAAAAGCTTTCCCTTATGCCGGAGCGGTACGATACCGAAGCCGAGGAGGCGGACAATATAAAGGTCCCGTCCTGCTGGCAGTTCACCGGCTATGAAAAGCCGTATTATCTCAACAGCCGCTACCCGTTTAAGGTCGATCCACCGCATTTTCCCGAGGACTGCTCCGTCGGCGTATATATCAAAAAATTTATGCTCGGCGATGTCAGCGGCAGATACATAATAACCTTCCTCGGTGTTGCCCCGTGCTTTGATCTGTTTGTAAACGGCGAATACGCCGGCTATTCAGAGGGCAGCCATAATACAAGCGAGTTCGATATTTCCGCTCTGCTCAAGGAGGGGGAGAACGAGATCGTTGTGTGCGTTCATAAATGGTGCAACGGCACATATCTTGAATGTCAGGATATGTATAGGAACAACGGTATCTTCCGCGATGTCTATATCACCAGAACGGGTGATAATTCCATCTATGATTTTGAGGCGCGCACAAGCCACAGGAGCGACGGCACCTATCTTCTTGATGTAATACCCGTTTTCAATATCAAGGACGAGGTCTCTTTTTCCGCCGCAGTCTATGACGGCGAGGATGTTATCGCCGAAAAAAGCATAAATGTCTGCCCCGGCAAGGTGGATAAGATAACCTTTGATGTGCTTGATGTGCTGGAGTGGAGCGCCGAGCTGCCTAAGCTTTACACGCTTGTTTTAAAGCTTGAAAAGGACGGCGAGCTCTGCGAGATCATCCGCAAAAACATCGGCTTTAAGCATATCAGTATAAATAAGAATGTTTTTTATTTCAATAATAAAAAGATAAAGCTCCTCGGCGTCAACCATCACGATACCGATCCGAAAACCGGCTTTGTGATGACTCTTGAGGATATGGAAAAAGATGTCCGCATCTTCAAGGAGTATAATGTCAACTGTGTGCGCACATCGCATTATCCTCCCGATCCCGCGTTTCTCGATTTCTGCGACGAATACGGCGTTTATGTTGTTGACGAGGCGGATATCGAGTGCCACGGCGTCGTCGAAATATATAAGCCGAATCTTATTTCCGCAGACCCCGCCTGGAAGGAGCATTATTGGGACAGGGTTTCCCGTATGTACCAGCGCGATAAAAACCACGCAAGCATCACGATGTGGTCGCTCGGTAACGAGTCGGGCGGCTACCGCTGCCAGGATTACTGCTGCGAAAATCTTAAAAAGCTCACCGATATCCCCGTCCATTATGAGGGCGCCTGCCGCACAAAGCGCTGGTCCTATGATGTTCATTCAGAGATGTATACCTGGCCGAATATCTGCAAGAAGATAGCTGCGGGCAGGGGCCTGCCGGCAAAATTTTACGAAAAGCCGTTTTATCTTTGCGAATATGCGCACGCTATGGGCGTCGGCGCGGGCGAGCTTGAAACCTATGTAAATCTGTTCTACGGCTCCGATATTATGCTCGGCGGCTGTATTTGGGAATTTGCCGATCACGCCGCTTATGACGAGCACGGTATGTATAAATACACCTACGGCGGCGATAACGGCGAATGGAAGCACGACGGCAATTTCTGTGTGGACGGTCTGTTTTATCCGAACAGAGAGCCGCATCCCGGCGCGCTTCAGATGAAGGTCTGCTACCGCCCCGTTCGCGCCGTGAGGAAAATCGGCGGCGAGTTTGAGTTCTTCAACCACCAGTTCTTTAAAACTGCTCGGCTCACCGTTAAATATTCCGTTTTGCACGACGGCGTTGAGGCGGAAAACGGCTCGTTTGACATAGCTGTTGAGCCGCAGCAGTCCGAAAGGCAGACCATATCCGTACCCGAAAAAGGCCACACCTCGGTTGTGTTCACCTATTTTGACGGCGAAAGCGAGATCGCCTCGGAGCAGATAATCGTAAAGAAGGATTATAACGCTCAGGATATAAGCGCCGTAACCGCAGAGGCAGACCCGTTTAATATAGAAACGGCGGACAGCGAGGGCAGGGTCATCGTCACCTTCAAAAACGGATCCTTGCGCTTTAATCTGCGCACCGGCGAGATGGAAAGCTATGTCTATAACTCCAAGGAGCTGATAAATCAGATCCCGCTCGGCGCAAACCGCGGCTTTTCGCCCAGCCTTTACCGCGCGCCTATCGACAACGATATGTATCTCAAGCTCGTTTGGCACAAGGAGGGGCTTCAGCATATTTCACGCGCAAAGAAAAAATGCACCTATCAAAAGGTGGGCAACACGGTGGTCATCAACGCGTCTTACCGCCTTAAGGCTTGCGCGTATCCGCTTTCAGGCTCTTTCAAGGTAAAATATATAATAAACCAGCTCGGAAAGATGGCTGTTGAATACACCTATTCCTCCCTGATATTCAAGCTCGTTCCGCGCCTCGGTATGCTCGTTGAGATGCCCCGTTCGTTCGATAATATCACTTATTTCGGCTATGACGCGGAATCGCTCTCCGATTTCCACGAGCACGCTCATATCAGGCGCGATACTCTTAAGGCGGACGAGATGCACACGCCCTATATCAAGCCGCAGGAAAGCGGTATGCGCTACAACACCTTTTATGCCGAGGTTACGGACGAAAGCGGAACCGGCTTGAGATTTGAAAGCAAAAAGCCCTTCGTTTTCAACGCAAATCATTATAATTCGGAGCAGCTTGCAAAGGCTACTCACCGCGAGGATCTGCTGGATTACAACACCACCAATGTGCAGATAGACGGCTATATGCTCGGCGCCGGCTCAAACGCCTGCGGCCCAATCCCCACAAAGGCGCACAGAAAGGTGTTCGTTTCAAAATATTCGGCCTCCTTCGTTGTAACTCCGCTCGGTGATTAAATGTTTCGCATAGGCACGGATATCGTTTTGGTGTCAAGAATCGAAAAAAGCATAAAAAGCAGCCGCTTTTTGCAGGAGGTGTTCACCTCCGGCGAGCAGCGGCACTGCCGGCTTGCGCAAAGCTTTGCCGGTGTTTTCGCAGCTAAGGAGGCGTATCTAAAAGCCCTCGGCTGCGGGATAGACAGACGCCTTAACGAGATAGAGATAGTTTTTGACGAAAAGGGCAAGCCCCGCGTGAACGGCGCGGATAACTGCGATATTTCCATAAGCCACGACGGCGATTACGCCGTTGCGGCGGCGATTGTGTGGGATGCTTTATGAGAATTTTAACGGCGCAGCAAACAAAAGCTGCCGAAAAGCTTGCGTTTGAAAAGTATTATACAGAAGCGCAGCTTATGAAGAGCGCGGGTGAAAAATGCTTTCAAAAGCTTATCAAGCTTTACGGCGAGCGGATTTACGGCAAAAAGGTCTCAGTTGTTTGCGGAAACGGCAAAAACGCGGGAGACGGCTTTGTTATCGCTAGGCTGCTCAAGGAGTACGGCTGCGAGGTAGTTATCGTGATAGCCGATAAATTCCCCGAAATAAGCGAGCCTGCAATGTATCTTGAAGAGGCGGAGCAGGCGGGCGTGGCGGTTGAGCCGTTTGAGGAAACGCAGCTCAGCAACACACTTATCGTTGACTGCATTTTCGGCATCGGCTTTCACGGCGAGCCGCGCGAACCGTTCGGCCGCGTTATAGACGCTATCAATGACTCAAACGCCGCCGTGGTCTCCGTTGACACCCCCAGCGGGGCGGACGCTTCGTCCGGCGCGGTATTCAAGGCTGTTAAAGCGCAGCTTACCATCGCGGTTTCAACTCTCAAATACTGCCATATCCTCCCTCCGGCAAATAATTACTGCGGCAGGGTGGTAACTGTTGATATCGGCATACCGGACGATTGCTATACGGAGGAATATCCGGAGACTATCACAAAGTCTTTTGTTAAAAGCTGCTTTCCGCAGCGCAATAAAAATTCAAACAAGGGTCAAAACGGCCATCTTTTAAGCGTTTGCGGCAGCTACCAAATGCCCGGCGCGGCGGTTATGGCTGCTAAGGCTGCGCTCGTAACGGGCGTGGGGCTTCTGAAATGCGTTTTCCCGCGCTCCGTTTATCCCGTTATGACCTCGCATCTCGTTCAGCCGCTCTTTTGTCCGGTCAGCGAAAATGAGGACAAAACGCTTTCAATGGGCGCGCTCAACAGAATAACGCAGGAGATTGAATGGGCGGACTGCGTTGCCCTCGGCTGCGGCATCGGAAAAAACGACGATACCGAGGTCATCGTCAATCAGATCCTCCGCACGAGCGAGGCGCCCGTCGTTCTTGATGCGGACGGCATAAATTGCGTGTGCTCGAATATAGATGTATTGAATGAGGCGCACGCCGGCGTGGTGCTTACCCCTCATCCCGGAGAAATGGCAAGGCTCACGGGCCTCAGCGTGGCTGAGATAGAGGCGAACCGCATAAAGGCAGCAGCCGATTTTGCCCGTAAATATTCCTGCGTGCTCGTGCTCAAGGGCGCAAATACCGTCGTAACGGACGGTAGGGAGGTCTTTGTAAACACCACAGGCAATCCCGGTATGGCTATGGGCGGCACGGGAGATATGCTCACGGGTATGATCGCCTCGTTCATTGCGCAGGGAACGGAATGCTTTTCGGCCGCCCGCGCCGCCGTGTATATCCACGGGCTGTGCGGCGATATAACGGCGCGTGAGATAAGCACGCGCGGTATGACGGTTGAGGATATGCTTCAGCTTTGTCCCGCTCTCCTTCGTGAGTTTGAATAACGGAATGGTTTTTTGAGGAAGATTCTGCTTTTGCTCTTTATTCCCGCGCTTCTTTTGTGCGGCTGCTCCGTTCAGCCGCAGCAGGGAGCCGCGTATTTTTCCGCCGAAGCCGAGATAGGCTTTAACGGCGCTTCATATTCCGCGGCAGTGGTTTATAATGCAAACGGCGTTGAGGTGGATGTGCTCGATACCGCCGCGGCGGGTCTGCGCTTTGTTTATGACGGCGCCTCGCTGCTTTTCGGCTATTCGGGCATACGGCTCGCTCAGGCGGATAAGGGCCTTGAGCCGTCAAATCCCGCAATAGCGCTTTATGACGCGCTCTCCGCCGCAAAGGACAGCGAAAGCTCTTCTATGTTCACGGTTGACGGAGGCTTTCTTATAAACGGCAAAACGCCCCTCGGCGCCTTTGAGCTGCGCCTTTCTCGGGATATGGAGCCGCAGTCCCTTATCTTTGAAAACAATGCTTTAACAATGGAATTTGAATAATAAAACACTCTCTTTGCTGTTGAAGAGAGTGTTTTTCGTTGCCGATTATGCAGCAGCGAAGCCACCTGTGCCGACAAGGCAGTCTGCGACACCTGCGGCGAGGAATACGGGAAAGTAAATGCTTCCAACCACACAAACCTTGTGAAAACCGAAGCCAAAGCCGCCACCCATATGACCGAGGGCAACATCGAATACTGGTACTGCGACGGCTGTGATAAGTATTTCAGCGATAAAGCCGGCACGCAGGAGATCGCACTTGCGGATACGGTGATACCGAAGCTGACGGAGCATACCGCCGACGGAGCGGGCTGGCATTCCGATGAGATGAACCACTGGAACACCTGTGAGTGCGGCGAAAAGCTGAACGAAGCTGCCCATACTTTTGAGTGGGTAATCGACAAAGAGGCAACTGCAACCGAGACAGGCTCCAAGCACGAGAAATGCACCGTCTGCGGCTATGAAAAGGCGGCGGTGGAAATCCCCGCAACGGGAACACCGTCGGATACCGATACTCCGAGCACAGATAAGACGGGCGACACCATATCTCCTGCAACCGGAAAGGACGGCGGCGCCGCCCTTTGGATGGCAATTATGCTTGCTGCGGGCGCTGCCCTGACCGGCACAGCCGTTTACAGCCGTAAGAGAAAATACAGCAAATAAATCCATATAACCATGCGCCCTGTGGAATAAAGCCACGGGGCGTATTCTTTATCGCTCCGCCTTGCGCAGCAAAAAAGGACGGCAAGCAAAAACTGCTCGCCGCCCAAGCCGCACTGTTTTATACGCGGAAGATTTCATTCGTCAAATCCGTTCTTTTCTTCTTCATCCGCTTCCTTTGCCCTGTCCTTTTTAAATAACGGGTCGGGCTTTTTTACCTGGTTGAAATTGATGCTTATCGTATCGCATCTTGCCTTGAATTCGTCAAGTATCTTATTGACCGTGGAGTTTGCAACTATGCCCAGGTCTATCGTGTTCACCTTTTTGTCGCTTGTTGTAAACATAATAAGCGCGTGGCGCATATCAAAATTCTTTGTAAGGCTGGCGGCGGTGTCCTTGTACGCCTCTATCTCCCTTATGCTTTCGTAGGAAATTATGTTGTTGTCGTCAACTCCGGTAAATTCCGCTTCGTCATCCCTGAAAATAACGCCGTTTGAAAGCACTTCCTTTGTAACGAGCGCGGCGACCGCCAATGCAAAAACCTCTATCACCGCAAAGATTATGCTCATTGTGCCGAACTGTGAAATCAGCTTCGTAACGGCAAAGATCCCGTAGCCCAAAACCGCCGCGTCAAGCAGGCATACTATTGCCGTTGTAACGGGCGATATTATCCTTATCATTTTTTCCTTCATATATATTTCCTCTCCTTAAATTTAGTAAGAACCTCGCATTTGTCAAGCCGAAACTCGCGCCCCTCAAGTCTTTTGAGCAGCTCAAAGCCGCTTTTGAAGCAAAGGGAATAGCTGCAAAGCGCCTGGCGGGAGCGGCCGTATTTTAACCCGTATTTCCCGTCGTCCACAAGCGGATGGCCAATGTGCGCCATATGCGCCCTTATCTGGTGTGTCCTCCCTGTTATCAAATCAATGTCAACAAGTGATAAGCCGCCGTATTCATCCAACACTTTGTAAGCCGTTGAGATGTGCTTTGAGCCCTCGGCGGGCTCGTCCGTCACCGAAACGGTGTTTGTGCTTTCGTTCTTCGTCAGATACGCGTCAAGCCTTCCGCTTTTTTCTTTAAAAATGCCGTGCACGGCTGCAAGGTAATGCTTTTCTATCCGTCTTTCCTTTATCGCAAGGTCAAGCTCGCTTAGCGCGGCTGCGTTTTTCGCCGCTATTATAAGCCCGCTCGTGTTCCTGTCCAGCCTGTTTGCCAGGGCGGGGGAGAACGCGCCGGATTCCGGCTTCCATTCGCCCTTTTCGTAAAGATAGCGCTTCACGCTTGAAATCAGCGTGTTTACATATTCGTGCGAGTCAGGGTGGCAGAGCGTGCCCGCCTTTTTGTTCAATATCAGCAGGTCCTCGTCCTCATAGATGATTTCGGGCGCGGCGGGAGCCTTCAGAAAATCATAATAGCTTTTCTTTTCCTCAAGCAGCTCGTCGCCGATGTAAAGCTCTATAAGATCCCCCTCGCGCACGGTGTAGCCCGCGTCGCATCTTTTTTTGTTGACCTTTATGTTCTTTTTTCTTATCTCTTTATACATAAGCGAGCGCGGCAGCTTCGGAAACATTGCGCCGAGCAGCCTGTCAAGCCGCCTGCCGCTGTCGCTTTTCGTGGCGGTAAACGATTTCATACCACAATTATATATTAAATCTTGAAAAAAGTAAATAATAAGCTATAATGTAGATGTGTTAAAGGAGATGTTTTTATGGATGAATGGCTCAAGCTTGCCGTAGAGGTTCAAAGCCTTGCTCAAAACGGGCTGGCGTATTCGAATAATGTGTTCGACACCGAAAGGTATCAGCGCCTGCGCGATATCTCAGTTCAAATGATAGCCTGCGCGTCAGACCTTCCGCAGGAAAAGATAAAAGACCTGTTTTGCTGCGAAAAAGGCTATCAAACTCCTAAAATAGATACGCGCGCCGCGATTTTTAAGGATGGCAAGATTCTACTCGTCCACGAAAAAAGCGGCAGCTGGTCGCTGCCCGGCGGCTGGTGCGATGTGCTTGAATCCGCCGCGTCAAACACCGTTAAAGAGGTGCTGGAGGAAACCGGGCTCAGCTGCGTGTGCGAAAGGCTCATAGCCGTGCAGGACAGGAACAGGCACAATCTTCCGCAATACGCTTACGGCGTGTGCAAAATATTTATGCTCTGCCGCGAAACGGGCGGCGCCTTTAAGGAAAATTCCGAAACCACGGAGATCGCTTACTTTGGTTTAGACGAGCTGCCGCCGCTTGCAACGGAAAAGGTAAACGAGCAGCAGATAAAAATGTGCTTTGACGCCGCGGCTGATAAAAATTGGCAGCCGCTTTTTGACTGAGCTGTCGTAAAACCTGCATAAAATATTGCTGTCAAGCCTCATAATATTTTAATAAATTACTTTGCCTTTGGGGGTGGAGTAATTTATTTTTTTATGCTATAATAATTCCGAATATGCAGAACTTTTTAATTCTGAACATATGTGTGGTAAAGGAAAGAAACGATGAACAGATTTAAGCTCGTAAGTGAATATAGGCCGACGGGTGACCAGCCGCAGGCGATAGAGGCGCTTGTAAACGGCGTTTTGCGCGGCGATAAGGAGCAGACCCTTATGGGCGTCACCGGCTCCGGCAAAACCTTTACAATGGCAAATATCATTGAAAGGATAAACCGCCCCACGCTCGTGCTTGCCCACAACAAGACCCTTGCGGCGCAGCTCTGCAGCGAGTTCAAGGAGTTCTTCCCCGAAAACGCCGTTGAATATTTCGTCTCCTATTACGACTATTACCAGCCGGAGGCGTATGTTCCCACAACGGATACTTATATTGAAAAGGACAGCGCCGTGAACGAGGAGATAGACAAGCTGCGCCACAGCGCCACCGCCGCGCTTTCGGAGCGGCGGGATGTTATAATCGTGGCGTCCGTCTCCTGCATCTATTCGATAGGCGACCCCATAGATTACCGCAATATGGTCATATCGCTCAGAAACGGAATGCACTATTCGCGCGATGCGCTTATCTCAAAGCTCGTTTCCATCCAGTACGAAAGAAACGATATAAACTTTATCCGCAATAAATTCCGCGTAAGAGGGGATACGGTGGAGATATATCCCGCAGGCTCCTCCGGCAACGCGATAAGGGTTGAGTTCTTCGGCGACGAGATAGACAGGATTTCCGAGATAAATCCGCTCACCGGCAAGGTGGAGGGCATACTTGCGCACGCCGCCGTCTATCCCGCCTCTCATTATGTTGTGGGCGCTGAAAAAATGAAAAAGGCGCTCGCCGATATTTACCGGGAAATGACCGAGCGCGTAAAGTTTTTCGAGGAAAAGGGAAAGCTTCTTGAGGCGCAGCGCATCAAGGAGCGCACGATGAACGATATCGAAATGCTTGAGGAAACCGGCTTTTGCAAGGGCATTGAAAACTATTCCGCCGTTATGAGCGGCAGAAAGCCGGGAGAAGCGCCGTTCACCCTGCTTGATTATTTTCCCAAGGATTTTCTGCTCTTCTGCGATGAAAGCCATGTTATGCTGCCTCAGGTGCGCGGTATGTACGGCGGCGACCGCAGCAGAAAGGCTGCGCTCATAGACTACGGCTTCAGGCTGCCGTCAGCGTTTGACAACCGCCCGCTTCGCTTCGACGAGTTTTACGGCAAGATAAATCAGGTGATATTCACCTCGGCAACGCCGGGCGAATTTGAAAGGGAGCGCTCCACTCAGATAGTTGAGCAGATCATAAGACCCACCGGCCTGCTCGACCCGCTCGTAACCGTTAAGCCTACGGACGATCAGATGGACGATCTTGTGTCCGAAATCAACATAAGGACCGAGCGCGGCGAACGCGTCCTCGTTACAACGCTTACAAAGGCGATGGCGGAGGACCTTACCGCCTATCTTGAGGGCTTCGGCATCAAGGTGCGCTATATGCACCACGATGTGGACACTATAGAGCGTATGGAGATAATCAGGGACCTGCGCCTCGGCGAATTCGATGTGCTCGTCGGCATAAATCTGCTGCGCGAGGGCCTTGATATCCCCGAGGTCTCGCTCGTCGCCATTCTGGACGCCGATAAGGAGGGCTTCCTGCGCTCCGAGACCTCGCTTGTTCAAACGATAGGCAGAGCCGCAAGAAACGCAAACGGCGAGGTCATTATGTATGCGGACAGCGTCACCCCCTCGATGGAGCGCGCAATAGAGGAAACGGCAAGGCGCAGAAGCATTCAGCAGAAATATAACGAGGAGCACGGCATCACGCCGCAGACCATCAAAAAGAGCGTGCGCGATGTGCTTGAGATAACCTCTAAGGAAAAGGTGGAAAAATCAAGCGCAAAGCGGCTCTCAAGGTCTCAAAGGGAAGCGCTTATAAAGAAGCTGACCGCCGAGATGAAAGAGGCGGCAAAGCTGCTTGAATTTGAGCACGCCGCCTATTTAAGAGATAAGATAAACGAGCTTAGAAATTCATAAAACAATAACCGGCTTAATAAAATCTTACTGTTTGTGTGGTGATAAGGATGAATAAAAATATTATCGTCAAGGGCGCAAGAGAGCATAATCTTAAAAACATTGATGTTGAGATCCCGCGCGACAGCCTTGTTGTTTTCACGGGGCTTTCCGGCTCTGGCAAATCGAGCCTTGCGTTTGACACGATCTACGCCGAGGGTCAGCGCCGATATGTGGAAAGCCTGTCCTCGTACGCCCGCCAGTTCCTCGGCCAGATGGAAAAGCCGGATGTCGATTATATCGAGGGGCTCAGCCCGGCAATATCGATAGACCAAAAAACCACCTCAAAAAATCCGCGCTCAACGGTCGGCACCGTAACGGAGATATATGATTATCTGCGCCTGCTCTACGCGCGCATAGGCGTTCCGCACTGCCCCGTATGCGGCAGGGAGATAACCCAGCAGACCGTGGATCAGATAGTTGATAAGATACTTTCGTATAAAGAGGGCACGCGCATCCAGATAATGGCGCCGATAGTGCGCGGCAGAAAGGGCGAGTATTCAAAGGAGCTTGAGGACGCTCGCCGCTCAGGCTATTCGCGCGTGCGCATAGACGGCAGCATTTACGACCTGTTTGAGGATATAAAGCTTGAAAAAAACAAAAAGCATAATATAGAGGTGGTTGTGGACCGCCTTGTTGTCGGCGATTCCATCAGAAGCCGCCTTGCAGACAGCATCGAAACCGCCACCCGCCTTTCAAAGGGCGTTGTCATATGCAGCGTGCCGGACGGCGCGGACGAGCTTTTCTCGCTTGATTACGCGTGCCCGGAGCACGGCGTATCAATAGAGGAGATGAGCCCGCGTATGTTCTCCTTTAACAACCCCTACGGCGCGTGCAAGCGCTGCAGCGGCCTCGGCACATTTATGGAGATAGACGAGGAGCTTATTATCCCCAATAAAAAGCTCTCCATCAACCAGGGCGCGATAAAGGCGAGCGGCTGGAATGTTGCGGACGGCTCTTCCATTGCGAAGATGTATTTTGAAGCCCTTGCCGCCGAATACGGCTTTTCGCTCGATATGCCGGTCGAGATGCTGCCCAAGGAGGCGGTGCGCCTCATCCTTTACGGCACAAACGGCAAAAAGATAAAGATGAAAAGAGTTACCGCCTACGGCTCCGGCACCTATATGAATGATTTTGAGGGCGTTGTAAATAATCTCAAGCGCCGTTATGACGAATCCTCGTCCGAATGGGCAAGGGCGGAGATAGAGCAGGTTATGGTCGCGTCAAAATGCCCCGACTGCGGCGGCGCGCGCCTTTCTCCCGTAAGCCTGTCCGTCACCGTCGGCGGCAGGAATATCCACGAGTTCTGCCTGATGCCGATATCGGAGGAGCTTTCGTTTATAGACTCTCTTGAGCTCACCGAAAAAGAGCATATGATAGGCGATCTGATAATCCGCGAGATAAAGGAACGCCTCACCTTCCTAAATTCCGTGGGTCTCGATTACCTGTCCCTTGCGCGCGAGGCGTCAACGCTATCCGGCGGCGAATCTCAGCGCATACGCCTTGCAACGCAGATAGGCTCCTCGCTTATGGGCGTTCTCTATATCCTTGACGAGCCGTCTATCGGTCTTCATCAGCGCGATAACGATAAGCTGCTCGCAACGCTGCGCCATCTGCGCGACCTCGGCAATACGCTGATAGTCGTGGAGCACGACGAGGATACGATGCGCGCCGCAGATTATATCGTTGATATCGGTCCCGGCGCGGGCATCCACGGCGGCGAGCTTATTGCAAGCGGCACGGTGGACGATATTATAGCCTGTGAAAATTCAATTACGGGTTTGTATCTCAGCGGCAAAAAAAGCATCCCCGTTCCGAAGCGCCGCCGCCGCGGCAACGGCCATAAGCTGACCGTTTTCGGAGCACAGGAAAATAATCTTAAAAATATAGATGTTGAAATTCCGCTCGGAAAATTCGTGTCCGTAACAGGCGTTTCCGGCTCCGGCAAATCAAGCCTTGTTAACGAGATAGTCTATAAATATCTTGCCAATGAGCTCAACGGCGCAAAAAAACGCCCCGGCAGATTTGAACGCATCAAGGGCGCGGAATATCTTGATAAGGTCATAGACATTGATCAGTCGCCGATAGGGCGCACGCCGCGCTCCAATCCGGCAACCTATACGGGCGTTTTCAACGATATAAGAGAGCTTTTTGCCTCAACTCCCGACGCCAAAATGCGCGGCTACAGGGCAAACCGCTTCTCGTTCAATGTCAAGGGCGGGCGCTGCGAGGCGTGCCAGGGAGACGGCATTGTCAAGATCGAAATGCACTTTCTTGCCGATATATATGTTCCCTGCGAGGTCTGCTCCGGCCACAGATATAATCACGAAACGCTCGAGGTCAAATTCAAGGGCAAAAATATCTACGATGTGCTTGAAATGACGGTGGACGAGGGTATGGAGTTCTTTGCCCAGCAGCCCAAGATCTACAAAAAGCTGAAAACGCTTTCAGAAGTCGGCCTCGGCTATATAAAGATCGGCCAGCCCGCAACAACGCTCTCCGGCGGCGAGGCGCAGCGCGTCAAGCTTGCAACGGAGCTTATGAAGCGCTCCACGGGCAGAACGATCTATATTCTTGACGAGCCCACAACCGGCCTACACACCGCCGATGTCCACAAGCTGATAAATGTTCTCAACGCGCTTGTAGACGGCGGAAACACCGTCCTCGTCATAGAGCATAATCTTGATGTTATAAAAACGGCTGATCATATTATCGACCTCGGTCCGGAGGGTGGAAACGGCGGCGGAAGAGTCGTCACCTGCGGCACTCCGGAGGAGGTAGCCGCCTGTGAAGCTTCGTACACAGGGCATTATCTTAAGCCGATCCTTGAAAAAGCAGCGCGCGAAAACAGTTAAAATTAAAAGGCGCCGTCCCTTGATAAAGCAGGGAAGACGCCTTTTTGATTTTGCTTATTTCCAGCTTACGCTTTCGCTCAAAACGGTGTTCGCACTGTTGTCGCAGGTCTCAAGTTCAATTCCGGTCGCGCCGATGTGAAGCATTGAGGCGGCGTAGGTGTTTCTGCCGCAGCTGTCAATTCCGCCGTCAACAAACACGGGATAAGCTCCGTCTTCGTTGAATTCCACAGAATGGCTGTGGCCGCTCACCAAAAGGCTCGTGTTAAGAGCTTCAAGCTTTTTATGGGAGCGCTCTTTAAGCTCCTCCTCAATGCAGATGTCTTTTGAATGGCAGAGCGCTATCGTTTTTTCGCCGCTCGAATCAAGCCCTTCAAGCCAGTTCGTCATTTCGCGTCTGTACGCCTCGTAGTCAGCCATATCGCCGTATTCTGGGTGGCTGTCCTCCTTGTCCTCGCAGCTGTCAAGCACTATCAGCTTGTATTCTCCGAGCATAGTTGTGTAATAGTATTCGTCAAAGCCAAGGTAGCTTCCGAGCGCGCCGGCCTCAGTGCCGCGCGTTTCGTGGTTCCCGCGCACATATATGACGGGCATCTCGCCGCCCGTCAGTTCGTGCGCAAAATCAAGAATGTATTTTGCTATGTCGTTTTCGCTCATAAGTCCGGGCGCACAGTCGCCGAGAAGTATAACCGCCTGATATTCGCCGAGCGCGGAGGCGGTTTTTACGGCAAGCTCGTTTTTAGTGTGCCAGTCGGAAAGCGTAAGCACATCTATATCCTCGCCGAAGCTGTCGCTGAAGGAATAACTCTCGCTTTCTATCGTCTTTCCTATTCTTCCGCCGTAGCTCAGCTCGTCAATAACGCGCGCGGTGCCCACCTTGTATGTATTGCCGGAAAGCTGCTCTTTCGGCACCGTAACACAATGGATAACGGAGCTGCCGTTTTTCCTGCCGCCGCTCGAATCGTATTTTCTGACGGTTTCTCCGCCGTATTCGTATTCAATATAGCCCGTGCCTGTGTCGCTCGTAGAAAACGAAACGGTGTAGGCGTCGCCGTTGTCGAAAACAACCGGTCCCGATGTGAATTTGTACGGCGTAACGGGAAATACGCAGGCGTAAGCCGTAAACAGCAGCACGGCAGCCGAGCAGACGGCAACAGCCTTTTTAAGCGCCCTTGCCGTTATCAGCGGATACATAAAGGCAAAAAACGCGCAGCCTGTTATGAAAAGCCAGGCGGGAAGCGCCTCCTTCATCAGCGCAAGCGTGGTCGAAAGGTTCATAAACCGATCAACAATAACGGAAACTACTGTGTAGATTATTCCGGCCAGCGCAAGTATCTCGCTCAGCAGAGCCGCGATATACATCAGCGGCTTCGGCGCGGCTTTTATGCCGCGCGCCTTTATGTTCAGAAACGCTAAAAGATATATCCCGCCGATAACAATGAACACGAACAGTCCCAGCATAAAGCCGTCAAAAATCGCGTTGTCCGTAAATACAAAGCTGCACCTCGCCGCATAGAGCATAAGCGCGGAAACTGCGCTCAAAGCGCTGAAAAACGCCAGTGCGCCCTTGCTCAGCAGCAGAGTGCCTATAAATCTTCTCAGTTTTTTCATATTTTTACCCCCTCTGCTTCTTATTATCCGAAAAACAGTGGGCTTTGTCAATCGTGTTTTAACAAGATTTTACATTATGAGACTATTATAAGGCGAATCATTTGTGCTCCTTGATCCTCCTGAGAGCGTTTTTCTCAAGCCTGCTCACCTGCGCCTGAGAGATGCCCACCTCGCTTGCCACCTCCATCTGAGTCTTGCCCTGCATAAAGCGCATATAAAGTATCCGTCTTTCACGCGGCTCAAGATTTTTAATTTCGTCCTTTATCATTATTTCGTCTATCCAGTCGCTGTCCGTGTTGTTGTCGCCAACCTGGTCCATAACATAAATCGTGTCGCCGCCGTCGTTGTAAACAGGCTCGTAAAGCGAAATCGGGTCAACTATCGCCTCCAGCGCCAGCACCACATCGCTCTTTTTCATATTAAGCCTCTCCGCTATCTCCTCAATGCTCGGCTCGCGCTTGTTCTTGTTTATAAGCTCCTCCTTGATCTGCATCGCCTTGTACGCCGTGTCCTTAAGGCTGCGGCTAACGCGCACGGGCGAATCGTCGCGCAGGTAACGCCTTATCTCGCCGATGCACATCGGCACGGCGTAGGTTGAAAAGCGCACATTAAGGCTCGTGTCAAAATTATCTATCGCCTTTATCAGCCCTATAACTCCCACCTGAAACAGATCGTCCATTGATTCGCCGCGGTTCTGAAACCGCTGGATAACGGAAAGCACAAGCCGCAGATTTCCCTCTATCAGCTCCTCGCGCGCCTTCCTGTCGCCCGCGCGCGCTTTTTTCAAAAGCTCCGTCTTTTCACTCTCCTTAAGCACCTTTATATCAGCCGTGTTAATCCCGCAGATCTCCACCTTGTTGTATTGCATACATAAAACCCCATTCTTTTTTATGTATACTTTTATTATTGCCCGGCGGCGGAGATATAAACAAACGCAAAATGAAAACCCGCTCTGCTTATGCAAAGCGGGTGCTTTTGTCAAAACGGCCTGTACGCGCCTGCCGCAACCGGCAGCGCTTTTTCAATATACGGCTCTTTTCTGCATTTTTCTATTTTTATCACAAGCTTGTCTGTAACAACCGGCTCAAATATCGCGGTCCTTGAAAACCCGATGATCGTGCCGGAAAAGATTTTTTGCCCGTCTGCAAAAACGGAAAAGGCTTCAATACGCTGCGATTTAGTCGTGTCCTCGCTGAGCAGCACTCTGTCAACCGCCTGCTTCGGAAAGCTCAGGCTTATCTCAAAGCCGTTTTCACTGTCGGCTCTCACCGCGTCCGTAATGGTAAGCTCCTCTTCCTTCTTAATCCATTTTCCCATCTCGCGCAGACGCCTTACATCTGCCTTGGCAAGCAGACCTTTTTTATTCGGCGGGATGTTCAGCAGGAAAAGCGAGTTGTTGCCCGCCGAGCAGTAATAGATCTTCATAAGCTTTTTGAGTGATTTCAGCGTAAAACGCTGCAGCGGATGGTAAAACCAGCCGAGCCTTATTGAAACATCAACCTCCGCCGGATACCACATAAACTCGTCAAAATCTTTCAGAAATTCGCGCGAGCCCATATCGGGCAGCATAACATCCTGGCAGCGCTTTTGAAATTTGCGCATATTGTCGTCCGTCTGGCAGTTGGCGGCAAAATTCTGCTGGTCGTATTTGAATTTAGGCACAACATTCCATTCGCTTTCGCGCGTTTTGCCGCTTTCGTTTCCTATCCAGCGCACATCCGGCGCGCAGCCGCTCATAACTATATCGGGCTGAAGCTCAAGCGCAGTGCTCCATATCCGCTCAAAATCATAGTCCTGCACGGGCTGTCCGTCCGCCCGCGCGCCGCACGCGCCGTCAAGCCAAAGCATAAATATGTCGCCGTAATTCGTCAAAAGCTCCGTCAGCTGCGCAATATAAAAATCGTTGTATTCCGGCGTGCCGTAGCACTCTGCATTCCTGTCCCACGGCGAGAGGTAAACGCCGAATTTGAGCCCGTATTTTTTGCAGCTCTCGCTCACCTCGCGCACTATATCGCCCCCGCCGTTCTTGTAGGGGCTGTTTTTGATGCTGTGCTGCGTCGTTGCAGTCGGCCAAAGGCAAAAGCCGTCGTGATGCTTGCAGGTCAGAATAAGTCCCTTCATTCCCGCGGCGGCAACAGCCTCGCACCATTGGTCGGCGTCAAGCTGCTTCGGGTCAAAAAGCCTTTCGCTCTCTTTTCCGTTTCCCCATTCGCGGTTTGTAAATGTGTTCATCCCAAAGTGGATAAAGGCGTAATACCGCATATCCTGAATTATCAGCTGCCGCCTGTTCGGCACAATGCTCGTGTAAATGTCTATCCTGTCCATAATAATCCCTCGCTTTATTTATTTAACGGCATACGGTTCCTGTCCGGATGCTCCCCGCTCCAGCCTGAGGGAGGCATAGAGCTTATTTTCATCATATCCTCTTCGCTTATAACGGGTGCGTCAGTGATCAGATTTTCCTCCATACGCCCGCGGCAGGAGGCCTTGATTATAGGCATAACGCCGCGTTGAACGGCGTATCTTATGCAGATTCGAGCAGGGGAGCAGCAGTATTTTTCGCAAAGCCGCTTTATAAGTACATCGTCAAAAATCCTGCCTCTTGCCAAGGGGCTCCACGCCTGTACCAAAATTTCGTTTTTGCAGCAGAAGTCAAGCGCAGCCTCCTGCGTGTAGCCGGGGTGAAATTCAATCTGGTCTATCATCGGCTTTATCTCGCAGCTGTCCGTGATGTTTTTAAGATGGTGCGGCAGAAAATTAGAAACGCCTATCGCCCGCACAGCTCCCTGTGCGTACAGCTCCTCAAGAGCGCGCCAGGTTTGCAGGTCCAGCGCTTTCCAGTCCTCGTACCCCGGCTCCGGCAGCGGCCAGTGTATAAGGTAAATGTCTATGTAATCGCCGCCCAGCCGTTTTAGCGATGCTTCAAACGCGCGCATTGCGGCATCGTAGCCCATTTCGCTCTTCCACAGCTTTGTGGCTATGATAAATTCGCCGCGCCGTATGCCGCTGCGTTTAACGGCATTTCCCAGCTCTTCCTCGTTGTCGTAAAACGAAGCCGTGTCAAAATATCTGTAGCCCGCCTCAATCGCTTGTAAAATCGTATCGCTGTTTTTATCGGTCTTGTAGGTGCCGAAAGCCGCCGCTGGCAGCGATAAACCGTTTGAAAGCTTGAATCCTTTGCTCAAAGCATTCACCTCACTGACCATTATAATAAAGTTCAAACACTTTGGCAATCTTAATTCGGCTAAAAATTATTAAAATAATTCTTGACTTAGCGCCCAAACAGTGATATTATATCTAAGTCAATGATTTGGGCCATTAGCTCAGTTGGTCAGAGCTCCCGGCTCATAACCGGTCGGTCCGGGGTTCGAGTCCCTGATGGCCCACCAAATCTTAGGGGTATAGCTCAGTTGGTAGAGCAGCGGTCTCCAAAACCGCGTGCCGAGGGTTCAAGTCCTTCTGCCCCTGCCAAAAATACAGGCATCGCTTTGCGGTGCCTGTATTTTTGGTTAGTGTAAAAACTTGAACCGAGGCACGCGCGTGCCGGGCAACACAAGCTCCCGCTGCCGGTGGCAGATGAAGGGAGCTTGTGTTGGCGCAGCGGTCGGAAAAATCGAGGAAAAGCGCAAGCCCGAAGATTTTTCCGGGTAACCGCAAGAGGGCAGAACGGCGCTCTTTGAATAACGCATATGCAAGCAGCTTGTGTTGGCGCAGCGGTCGGAAAAATCGAGGAAAAGCGCAAGCCCGAAGATTTTTCCGGGTATCCGCAAGAGGGCATAGTCTGCCTTCTGCCCCTGCCAAAAATACAGGCATCGCTTTGCGGTGCCTGTATTTTTGGTTAGTGTAAAAACTTGAACCGAGGCAAGCTCAACCGCGCGGTTTCAAGGCTCTTTTTTATTCAATAAAACGCTCAATCTTCTCACGGCGCGCGGTCTGCACGCCCTTTTTTGATGCTCAAAACAGTCTCCAAATAGTCCGACTTTTCCGTTAAATCCGAACTTTCCGTCCCGTACAGCATCAAAAAAGCAAATGCTATTGAAAAAATTTATTCTTTATTCTATAATTGTTTAAAGAACATTAAGTTTAGAATACTCAACGATTACTGATTTCAAAATTTCATAATTTTTCTTTAATATCTTTGATATGGTTTATGTTTGAAAGTGCTTATGGTTTTTAATATAAATGGCGGATGACTATGAAGGGACAAATAGTATATGCAAAAGACAAATATTCTTCTTTTATGTCTGTTTTGGTTATTCCTTACAGCTTGTTCAGTATCGGGAAATAGTAATAATTCTATGCAATTAGGTGAAGTTGACTCGGACGAAAGAAGGCTTATCGATTCTGGCGATTATTTTAAACTGTATGATGATACTTTGTCTGAAACTTATGAAATCTATAATTCTCAAGGTGAACTTGTACGCACAGAAACAACTGATGATCCGATTTCCATTACTATGCTCAATGAATCAATTTTAGATATAAGCATTGGCAAAGGAACAGGCATAACACAGCATACTTATTACGACGCTGAACAGAATACCTTTTCAACTAAATTTTCTTATGTTATCTGTACCGACGGTGAGTTGATTGCGTATATTGGATTATCGGAGGATGGGGCGGATAATAAATCACTAATAGTTCAAAATATCTTTAATAAAGAAGTTTATTATAAAGAATTTAAAGGCGCTTTTGATGAAGTGGATACTTACGAATTGGCTTCTGTTGACGGAGAATTTTCAAAAGATCTTTCTACATTTACAGTTCACTATTATCAAAACAATCGGCAAAATCAGTTGACAAAAGATTTTGAATTATAAAACTCCAACGGCAATATAACGGAGCGGAAAGAGTATGTCTACACCACAGGCGAGCTCGGAGAAGTCCTTGAAACGAAGACTTGGACATACGGGGACAGCGTGTGGAGCGACCTGCTCACGGATTTCAACGGCACAGCAATTACTTATGACGAAGTCGGCAACCTGCTCACGATGGGCAGCAAGGAATTATCTTGGCTCGGCAGGCAGTTGACGCAGATCACGGACGGAGAAGAGGAAATCTCTTACGCCTATAACGGAGACGGACAGCGCGTTTCCAAGACCGTCAATGGCATAACTACCGAGCATTTCTATAACGGCGAACTGCTGGCAGGTCAGAAGACCGGCGATAATATCCTCGTCTTTATGTATGATAACAACGGCGATATCTTCGGTTTTCTATCGGACGGCACGGAGTATTACTACGTAAAGAACGCGCAGAATGACGTTACCGCCATAGCAAGCGCGGACGGTACGATCATAGCCAACTATTACTATGATTCTTGGGGTCAGATCACTGAGGTAACAGGCGATACCGCCATTGCCGAGCTGAATCCTATCCGCTACCGCAGTTATTATTACGATTCTGAAACGCAGTGGTACTTCCTCAACACTCGCTACTATTCCCCTGAACTGTGCAGGTTTATTAATGCGGATTCTTTGCTTGTTAATGATACTTTACTAGGATTCAATATATTCTCCTATTGTGTTAATAATCCAACAAACCTTTCTGATAATACTGGAAATATACCCTTTTTGGCAGTTACTGCTATTATAGGTGCTGTTGCAGGTGCTGTCGCAGGAGGCATTATTGCTGCAAAAAAAGGTAAAAATGTTTGGGCTGGCATTGGTATAGGAGCAGTAGCTGGTGGCTTAGTCGGTTTAGGAATTGGTGCAGCGGCAGCTGCAATTTTAGCAGGTAGCGCTACTGCAAGTACGGCAGCTGTTGCTGCTGGAGCACGAGTTGCTATTTCAGCTGCCACAACAGCTATAGGAACAGCTGCAACTACAGCTCGGGGTAAAATTAATCAAGCAGCTAATAGAGCCTCAAATGCTGTAAACAAAATATTTACAAAACCTACTGCGCCGCCTCCAAAACCAATAACTAATGACATAACCGGTTTACAACGAGTTGGTAGTGCTTTAAAATCAGATGCATATCATGCTTTTCCAGACATTGTTGATAATTACGCTGGATTAGCTAGCAAAAGTCCAATTAGTAACGGTACACTATATCAATTAAAAGGTTCTTTGAATGGTGTGGATGGTAGATTTGAATGGATAGTTCAAAATAATCAAGTAACTCATCGAATGTTTGTGCCAGGAGGCGAAATAAACGGTATTCCGATTATGCCATGAATAAACTTAATTTTATTGAAAAAATGGGATTTAAAATCACTTGGAAGTTAATTTGCATAGGATTATGGGGAACGGATAAAATACCTGTTCAGATTACTTATGCAGAACTTTTTGACTACCTTGAAAAACGCTTAAATAATAATGATTTGTGGCTTGATGAAATTGTTTTACTGATTTGTGAAAAAGATAGCCAAATGAAAATTCACGATTTGCTTTGCAAATTTGCGGATGAAGAGTCGTCTGATTTTAAATTGCAAGAGAGAAAGTGGAGAGCTTATCTTTTTTATAACATACTTGATAATTTGAGCGACGATTGTTTGCAGGGACTTTTGCAGTTAATGGAGTTTTGGACTTTAATAGGCTTGCAAAATGAAAGTCCGATTGATTTTCCAAAGTCAGGAGATAAACTTTCAATTAAAAACTATTTCACTTCTTCAACTTATAAGCAACAAATAATTAAAAGTAAAGTTTGGTTGGAAAATGAAATGAAAACTATTGCTGTCCAAGAGTCTTAGTTGGAAATTTGGCTTGGCAGGCAGTTGACGCAGATCACGGACGGAGAAGAGGAAATCTCTTACGCCTATAACGGAGACGGACAGCGCGTTTCCAAAACGGTGAACGGCACAACTACGGAGTTTATCTATAACGGCGATATTCTTGCGGGTCAAAAGACCGGCGACGATGTTCTCGTCTTTATGTATGATAACAACGGCGACCCGTTTGGTTTCATCTATAACGGAACGGAATATTACTACGTAAAGAACGCGCAGAATGACGTTACCGCCATAGCAAGTGCGGACGGCACGGCAATAGCGAATTACTATTATGATTCCTGGGGAAAACTCACAGAAATAACCGGCGATACAGAAATAGCCGAACTAAACCCTATCCGCTACCGCAGTTATTACTATGATTCCGAAACAGAATTATATTACCTCAACACCCGCTACTATTCACCCGATCTGTGCAGGTTTATGAGTTCAGATAATTTAGTTATCACTGTTGGCGGAAATGTTATGGGATACAATCTGTTTATGTATTGCTTTAATAATCCCATAAATTTAACCGATAACGATGGAAATTGGCCTCAATGGGTGAAGAAAGCGGCAAACTTTGTCTACAACAAAATCGTTAAACCGGTGACCAAGGTTGAAATAAAGTTCTTTCAAAATTCAATGCAGCAACGTCTATTGGAGCAAGTTTTAGTGTTACTTCTGCCGGTATAAGTTATAACTATCAGATTGGAATCGCTTTGGATACAAGAGGCAATGTTGCGGTTCAACGATCATATTCTTGGGGTGCTTCTACATCTCTTGGTGCGTCAGTTACAGTTTATAGAACCCGATCCAATGCACCTACTGTTAATGCATTAACTGGGCCTTCATATCAATTAGGCGGATCATCTGGTTTTCTTGTAAGTGGATTCCCAGCTTCAGTAGGTGCAGATCTAGTGATGATGACCAATGGCAATGACGATTCTGCTTATTATGGATTAACAGGTGCTGTAGGAATTGGTGCACCGGGTAAAGAAGGACATATAGAATATGGAATGACTGAAAATAAATCAAAAGAGTATAACATATATAATTTGGTAGATCAATTTTTCATCAAACTAATGGAGGACTAAAATGAAAGCAATAAGAACTATATTTATATTTTTTAGTTTTTTTTGCATGATATTTGCACCTTTGCCGGTTTATGCAAATGAAGGAGGCATGAAAACAGAGGAAATGCCGAAAGACGAGCAGGAATCTGTTATCAAAGGCGCGTGTATAAATGTTTTTGATACCGAGCCCGAAAAAAGAAAAATCCTATGTTTTGATGTAAACGAAAGCGGACTTATTGCACTCGGAACGGAGACAGAGAACAATAAATGTATTTCTGTTTATACAGAGAATATGGTTTTTCTATATAGGATAAATTTTATATGTTATGGTTCTTTTAGTTTTGAATGGAACGGCGATGATATTGCCATATATTTTGTTCGCGGCAATGATGCTGTAATAGTTGACAGCAACGGAAATATAAAAAGCGTTAGGTCGTATACGGACGATATTGAAAATAACGATTACTTTAATAACATCCTTGAAGTTACTGAACGAAATATAAATGGAATGAAATATTCTTTAAAAGATTATTCCGTTAGATTTACTGTGTTAGAGCCAAATTCTTTTCCTATTTTATCCGTTACAAAACCAGGTGAAGAAGAAAAAATACTTTATGATGTTAGCGATAAATATTTTGTAACCGATATGTTGCAATCGATTTTTGATATTTTTTTTGTTGTTTTTGTCTTGGTTATTGTTGGTTTTACATGGATAATAACTTATAAGCAATATAAGAAAAAGAAAGCAGCAAATGAAAAATTACTCCAAGATATGATTAGGCAGGCGAACGATCAGAATAAAAATCAATTTTAGAGACATTGATAGAGATTTTGCTCATAACGTTTGATTTTACTCAAAAGTGAAATGCGGTGAGGTGATTTTATATCATCTCACCGCTCGGCACGCAGAATATCGGGTACAGATACGGGGATATCTCAAAAGGCGAAATGCCGGATCAGATCTATTCCGTAACTTGGAACGGAAAAGAAAAGGTAAGCTACACGTATGATCCGCTTGGCAGGCTGACGAATAAAAAGACAGGTTCTTTCAGCAATCTCTATGCTTATGAGGATGTGGGAGAGAATCAGACGACCACGCTTGTCAAGTCCGTAGAAACACCTGCCGGAACCTACAGTTATACATACGATAACATCGGCAATATCTTAAGTATCTCAGACGGAATAAATCTAACAAGTTATGCGTATGACAGCTTAAATCAGCTTACCCGTGTGAACGACGAACGGGCGGGGAAGACCTACACCTATTCTTATTCCAACGGCAATATAACAGAGAAGAAAGAGTATGCCTACACCACAGGCGAGCTCGGAGAAGTCCTTGAAACGAAGACTTGGACATACGGAGACAGCGTGTGGAGCGACCTGCTTACGGATTTCAACGGCACAGCAATTACTTATGACGAGATCGGCAATCCGCTCACGATGGGAAGCAGGGAACTGTCGTGGCGCGGCAGGCAGCTTACTCAAGTAACGGACGGTGAAAACGAGATATCGTATGCCTATAACGGAGACGGACAGCGTGAATCCCGAAAGGCGCAAGCTCCAACAATTCCGCGTAGGGACGGCTCATTCGTTCTCCGCAAGATAATCAACCGCCGCGTGAACGGCGGCAGCTCCGTCCGCAACGGCGGTAACCACCTGCCTTAGCGGCTTCGTTCTGATGTCGCCGGCGGCAAACACGCCGGGAATGTCCGTCTTTGTGCTTTCTCCGGCTGTGATATACCCGTTTTCAAGCTCAAGCTGGTTTTCAACAAGGCGGGTTTCGGGCTTGCGCCCAACGCTAATGAACACCCCGTCGCACTCAACGGCGCTTTCCTCTTCGGTAACCGTGTTTTTCAGGCGCAGACCCGTAAGCTTTTCGCCGTGAAGCAGCTCTGTTACAACGGTGTTCTTTAAAAATTCAATATTTCCGGCGTTTTCTATGGGCAGGTGATATATCTTCGCCGCCCTCAGCGATTCTCTGCGGTGGATAAGATATACCTTTTTCGCGATGCGGCTGAGCAGCAGCGCGTCCGCCGCAGCCGTGTCGCCGCCGCCTACCACTGCAACCGTTTTCCCCTTGTAAAACATACCGTCGCAGGAGGCGCAGTATGCAACGCCTCTGCCTATAAGCTCTGCTTCTCCGTCTGCTCCGAGCTCGCGGGGACCCGCGCCCATGGCAAGAACAACCGTTTTTGCATAAAATGTGCCGCTTGTCGTTACCGCAGCCTTAACGGCGGCTTTAAGCTCAAGCTCGGTTACCTCTGCATATTTGCTTCTTATGCCGAATCGCTCCGCCTGGCGCCGCATCCTTTCGGCAAGTGTAAAGCCGTCTATCCCGTCCTCAAAGCCGGGGTAATTATCTATCTGATGCGTAAGCGCCATCTGACCTCCGGCAGAAAGCTTTTCAAGCAGCAGCGCGTCAAGACCCGCTCTGCCGGCGTAAAGCGCAGCAGTATATCCTGCGGGTCCGCCGCCTATGATTATCATATCGTAAATGTGTTTTTCGCTCATTTTCATACCTCGTAATTTTATTTTTTCTGTTTAAAGCTGTTAAATCGCAGCGAGCCATTTCCCGCTGTTCATTTTAATTATATACTGATGTTTTAAAAATCTCCGTGATAATGTTACATTTACGACAAAGCCGCCTGCCTTTATTTCGGCAGACGGCATTTTTGATGTTATAATTTTGTCATCCACAGCCCGTGAATATTGCAGTAGGCGTAAACGGCAACAGGCTTGTCGTTTTCCACGGCAAAAGTCACATTCGGCTCGTCGCCTGGCTTCAGAGCTTTGCGCTGACCTCCGTTTTCCGTTTCCAGATAGATCCATTGAATGTAATGCTCTTTTTCCATCGGGTGGTCAACGCTGCCGATGTTAACATTGACTGCGCCGTCCTCAACTGTAGCAACGGGCAGATGCTTTTCGCCGGATGCCTCTACCGTGTTCGGCTCAAGCGCCTCTGTTTTTTGACCGCAGCACATCATAGGCACTCCGGAATCGTGAATCATTCCCACAAGATTGCCGCAACGGCGGCAGATATAAAATTTAGCCATAATTCCTCCTTGTTATTATTATAACCGTGATATTTATATTTCTTCTTTTATTTTATCCAAAACGCGCTCAAAAGTCAATCGCCGCCTTAATATTGACTTAAGCCCACCCTGCAATTATAATTAAATCATAAGCTGATATAAGGAGGCTGTCCTCGTGGAATTTTCAAGCTGCTTTCCCGTTTGGGATAAGCTGACTGCTTTGCAGCAAAAGCGCATCGGCGATTCGCTGATTGCCAAAACTGTCAAAAAAGGCGAGGTCGTCCATAGCGGCGGCAATGAGTGTACCGGGCTTTTGCTTGTAAAATCCGGCAGGCTGCGCGCCTATATTTTGTCCGAGCAGGGGAGAGAGATAACGATTTACCGCCTTTTTGAGCGCGATATGTGCCTCTTTTCGGCGTCCTGTATGCTGCGCTCCGCTCAGTTTGACATTACCGTTGAGGCTCAAACGGATTCCGAGCTTTGGATAATCCCCGCTGAAATTTATAAGGCGCTGATGCGGGAGTCCGCGCCGGTTGCAAATTACACCAACGAGCTTATGGCGTCGCGCTTTTCGGATGTTATGTGGCTCGTTGAGCAGATAATGTGGAAAAGCCTTGACAGGCGCGTTGCCGAGTTCCTGCTTGAGGAAGCCGCGATAGAGAACAGCGCCGAGCTAAAGCTCACCCACGAATATATCGCAAACCATCTCGGCTCCCACCGCGAGGTCATAACCCGTATGCTTCGCTATTTTCAAAGCGAGGGGCTCGTTAAGCTCTCGCGCGGGAAAGTCACTCTCACAAACGAGAAAGTTCTGCGCGCTCTCAGCTCCTCGTGATTTTACAGCAGCTCAAGAATTGCGCTTTTCGGCATTGCGCCCGTTGCGCGGTTAACGGTTTTTCCGTCCTTGATAACCACCAGCGTCGGTATGCTCATAACCGAGAACTGAGCCGCAAGCTCCGGCTGCTCGTCAACATTTATTTTGCCCACCTTGATGTCGCTTCGCTCGTCGGCGATCTCCTCTATTATGGGAACCACCATACGGCACGGAGCGCACCACGGCGCCCAGAAATCAAGCAGCACCGGCTTGTCGGATTGCATTACCTCGGTTTGAAAATTGTTTTTATTGATGTTGATTGCAGACATTTTTCAGTCCTCCTTCATTTCTTTTGTGTCTTTATTATAACCGAATCGCAGCGTCTTTTCCGTGATGATGTCACCAAAGGGAATATATTTTAAAAAAGAGGCTTCCGTTCGGAAACCTCTTTTAAAATTATTAAATCAAACAACGCCCTGCGCAAGCATAGCGTCCGCAACCTTTATGAAGCCGGCGATGTTTGCGCCCGCCACAAGATTGCCCTCAACGCCGTATTCCTTTGCAGCCTCGCAGCTCTTTGTGTAGATGTTTTTCATTATGTTTTTCAGCTCTTTGTCAACATCCTCAAAGCTCCACGGATGGCGAAGGCCGTTTTGGCACATCTCAAGCGCAGAGGTGGCTACGCCGCCCGCGTTAGTTGCCTTAGCCGGTCCGAACAGAACGCCGTGCTGCTGGAACACCGCGATAGCCTGCGGAGTGGAGGGCATATTAGCGCCCTCGCAAACGGCAACAACGCCGTTGTCAACAAGCGCCTTGGCGGCGTCCTCGTTAAGCTCGTTTTGAGTGGCGCAGGGGAGAGCTATGTCGCACTTAACGCTCCAAACGCCCTCGCAGCCCTCAAAGTATTCCGCCTCGGGGTGATAAGTTACATATTCGCTTATCCTCTTGCGCTCAACCTCTTTCAGCTCCTTGATAAGGGGCAGGTCGATGCCGCGCTTGTCAACGATATAGCCGTTAGAGTCGCTCATCGTGATAACTTTTGCGCCAAGCTGCGTTGCCTTTTCGCAGGCGTAGATGGCAACATTTCCGGATCCGGAAATCGCAACCTTCTTGCCCTTGAAGGAGGTGCCGTGGTCGTTGAGCATCGCCTCGGTGTAGTAGCAAAGGCCGTAGCCGGTGGCCTCCGTCCTGACGAGCGAGCCGCCGTAGTTAAGGCCCTTTCCGGTAAGCACGCCGCCGCTGTTGAGGTTCATTATTCTCTTGTATTGGCCGTAAAGGAAGCCGATCTCGCGGCCGCCTACGCCGATATCGCCCGCGGGCACATCCGTGTCTGCGCCGATATGCCTGTAAAGCTCGGTCATAAAGCTCTGGCAAAAGCGCATTACTTCCATATCGCTCTTGCCCTTGGGGTCAAAATCAGAGCCGCCCTTTGCGCCGCCTATCGGCAGGCCGGTAAGGCTGTTTTTGAATATCTGCTCAAAGCCGAGGAATTTAATGATTCCCTCGTAAACTGAGGGGTGGAAGCGAAGTCCGCCCTTGTAGGGGCCGATTGCGCTGTTGAACTGGATTCTGTAGCCCCTGTTTATCTGGATCTTGCCGCTGTCGTCCACCCAGGGAACTCTGAACTTGATTATTCTTTCAGGCTCAACGATGCTCTCGAATATGCCCTTTTCTATATATTCGGGATGTCTGTCCGCAACCGTGTCGAGCGATTCAAGAACCTCGTACACAGCCTGGTGAAATTCCGGCTCGTTGGGGTTGCGCTGCTTAACGCGCTCCATAAGTCCGGAAAGATATTCGTTGTTGATGCTCATATCCGTCACTCCTAATCAATTTATGTATCTATTTTATCACTATGTATTTTTGTTTACAATGCACAAGTATTTTAAAATTTTTTGTTCAAAATTCAAAAAAATTATTTATTTTTGCTAACAAATAAAATAAATATTGTGAGCGAATATTCACATTTTGCGTATAATTACACGGCATCGTGCATATCGGTTATACATAAACGATAAAGTGAACAAAATTACCGTTATTTACAGAGAGTTATTGCAATGTATTTCAATTTGTAATATAATATAAACATATTAAAATCGGAAAGAGGTAGAACTTATGAGATTAACAAAAGGCGCCTCGGCGGACACGCAAAAATATATGGCGGACGGCATCCGTCATATATGCGAAAACTACAAAAGGCGTTCCCCCGGCTCTCACAGTGAAAGAAAGGCTCAGAAATATCTGAAGTCGGAGCTTGAAAAGTGGGCGGATAAGGTAGAGATGGAGGATTTCTCCGTTCATCCCGGCGCGTTTATGGGCTGGATCCCCGTAGCCGCCGTGTTCGGCTTGCTTTCTGTCCTGTTTTATTGGCTTACATACACCGGCGCTGCGTCAGGCGCGGGTCTCGCCGTTGTTGCAACGGTGCTTGTAATGCTCGCTCTCGCGTGCCTTGTTGTTGAGTTTTTGATGTATCGTGAATTCGTTGATTTCCTGTTCCCCCGAAAGATATCACGAAATGTTATGGCGCGCCGCGCCCCTAAGGGCGAGGTGAAGCGCAGGATCATCTTCGGCGGGCACACAGACGCCGCCAATGAATGGACCTATTCGCTCCACGGCGGCCTTAAGAGCCTTGCTCCCGTAATGGGCGGCTCGATCGGCGGCCTCATCGCAGTTTGCATATTTGATGTCGTTTGGCTCATCTATGCGCTCGCCGGCGGCAGCTATGAAAGCGGCTTCTGGCTCGTTTGCGGCATCATCCAGCTCATTCTTGTGCCGTTTTTCATCGCCATTATGTTTTTCATCAACTGGAAGGTGGTCGTTGACGGCGCAAACGATAACCTCTCGGCGGATTTCATCGCAATGGGCGTAATCAAGGAAATGGCGGATAATGACATCAGATTCGAAAATACAGAAGTCTGCGCTCTGCTCTCCGGCTCAGAGGAGGCGGGCATCCGCGGCGCTCTCGCTTATGCAAAGGCGCATAAGGAGGAGATGCAGAATGTTGAAACCGTGTTCGTCGCAATGGATACTATGCGTGAAATAGAGCAGCTTCAGATCTATACCCAGGGCTGCACCGGCACGCAGAAAAACTCAAACGCCGTTGCCGAGATAATTTATGAGGCCGGCGTAAACTGCGGCATAGAGATGAAGGAAACGGAGCTTTATCCCGGCGCTATAGACGCTGAGGCGTTCAGCCGTCTCGGTCTTCTTGCCTCCGGCTTCTGCGGCGTAAACCACGACCCCAAAACTTATTATCACACCCGTCTTGACACAGCCGACAATATCAGCGAGGAGTGTATCAATCTTTCTCTTGATATCTGCATAGAGGCTGCTAAGCTCTATGACGAAAAGGGCGGCATAGACGCTTTCAGAGAAGAGGGCAGAAAACGCTTTAAGCGCGGTCACAACAAATAAGCCGATAAAGAATTTCAGCCGAGGCTCAGCTTGCGCCCCGGCTGTTTTTTATTCTTTATGAAATCTTATTATTTTCGGGCTTTCAAGCAGCATTACGAGCGGCGGGATAATTATAATCTGCACGATGATTCCCGGCACCGCCTGTGTGAAGGCTCCCGCCGCAAAGGCGGAGAGGGTAAAGGCGTCTCCCGCCGCGCCCATACAGATAAACATTGCAAGGCCCCATATAAGCCTGCCCGCAAGCATTGAGATCAAGAGCGCCGCGTAAATATACGGCTTCTTTTTAGGCAGCGCTTTTCTCATTATTCCGCAGAATGCGCCGTAAGCCGCAAGCTCAAATGCCATGCAAAGCGCGGTGGGGTAGAGCGGCGGCATCCCCATAGTCAGCGAGCGCAGCAGCGGCGCGGCAAATCCGATTACAAGCCCCCACGGCCAGCCGCAGACGAAGCCGCAGAGTATAACGGGTATGTGCATCGGCAGCAGCATAGAGCCTATCTCCGGTATTTGTCCCGTCAAAAACGGCAGCACATATGCAAGCGCCAGAAAAAGTGCCGAAAGCGTCATTTTAAGTATTCTGTTTCTGTTTTTCATTTCTCCTCCAAGGGTGTTCGCCTAGCATCGCGTCTTTTATTTTTGATAGCTTTATATAATGTATCGCAAAACTTGCCGTCAGTCAAGCGGCTGCTGTTGATTTAGCAAAGGTTTTGTGATATATTTTATTAAGAAGCTTATTTGGGAGGAATATCTTTGTCTTCTTTATATGATATGCTCCGCGGCGCCGTGGTCGGGTTTGCAGTCGGCGATTCGCTCGGAGTGCCCGTAGAATTCTGCTCAAGAGCGCTGCTCGGAATAAAGCCCGTCACCACTATGCGCGGCTACGGCTCGCACGATGTGCCCGCCGGCGCGTGGTCGGACGATACTTCCATGACCCTTGCCGAGATGGATTCCATCGCCGTTAAAAGGGAAATCGACTGCGAGGATATGCTCAAAAGATTCTGCCTCTGGGTAACCAAAGGAAAATATACCGCAACCGGCGCTATTTTTGATATCGGAATAACAACAAGAAAGGCGCTTGCAAAATACGCCACAGAAAAGCCGCCCGCCCACCTCTGCGGCGGTACTGGCGAGATGGATAACGGAAACGGCTCGCTGATGCGTATGCTGCCGGTAGCGTTTTACTGCTATGCCGCCGGGCTTGATGAGGCCGCTGTGTTTGAAACGGTCAAAACGGTGTCGTCTATAACCCACGCCCACGAAATCAGCATAACGGGCTGCTTTATCTATGTTGAATATGTTATGAGCCTTCTGGGCGGCAAAACCCCCGCTGAGGCGTATGAGGCGTTAAAGCAGCTTGAGCTGTCAGATAAAGCATCGCAGGAAACGCTTCAAAAATATTCGCGTATCCTAAGCGGCGATATTGCCGCCGAGCCTGTGGAGTCCATAAATTCAACCGGCTTTGTTGTTTCAACGCTTGAGGCGGCGCTCTGGAGCTTTCTAAACGGCTCCGATTATTCCTCCTGCGTGCTCGGCGCAGTCAATCTCGGCGAGGATACAGACACGATAGGCGCTATTACCGGCTCGCTTGCAGGTATCGTTTACGGGTATGAAACGATCTCGGCCGAGTGGCTCGACCTCCTCAGAAACAAGGCGCTTATCAGCGACATAACCAAGCGCTTTTACGCCGCGCTTGATCATATTTCAAAAGCGGAAAAGTAAACAGCTAAAGAAAAAACGGAGCGCATATGCGTTCCGTTTTTTGATGGCGGAGAGGATGGGATTCGAACCCATGTGGCTTTTGGCCAAACGGTTTTCAAGACCGCCTCGTTATGACCGCTTCGATACCTCTCCTTGTTGACTGAAATATAATATCACACGGCGCTTTGCTTTGTCAAGCATAAAATAGCGCGCTGTTGGCTTAAATAAACCGCCTCAGCTTTTTTTGCAGCGCAGATGCCGAGCGGTAACGCTTTGATATCTCCGTTGCCGTTGTTTTTGATATTATTTTTCCCACCGGGCCTCCCGGCGTTTTTACGGAGGGATGCGCTCCCGTCAGCATCCTGTTCAGCACAACCCCGAGCGCGTATATGTCCGTCTCGCAGGTGGATTGTATTATCCCGAACTGCTCCGGCGCGGCGTAGCCCGCTGTGCCGAGCGATTGTGTGTCCCTGTCGCTGAGCGAATTTATTTTCCGCGCTATTCCGAGGTCTATAAGATTCGCTCGGCCGTCGCCGCTTATGATTATGTTGGAGGGCTTTATGTCCCTGTGGATGATATTGCGCTCGTGCAGCTCGCTGAGCGCGCCGCATACATCGCAAATATACGAGCAGGCAACGGGCAGCTCAAGCAGACCGTCCTTCAATACCTCCTCAAGGCTGCGCCCCTCAATGTACTGCTCTAAGGTTATCTGCTTATCCTCGGCGGAGCAAACCTCAAGAATATTTGCAAGATTTGCTATGCTCAGCCCGCGCAGCTCCCGCATAACATCGTCGTTCCTGTTGGCGGAGAACCTTTTTATTATCCTGCTGCCGGTGATTTTATGCTGATAAAGGTAAACGCTGCTGGCTTCGCTCTCCTTGAGCGCGGCGCACATATCGTAATCGCCTGCAAGCGAGTTTTCAATATAGTCAAACAGCTCGTTTCTTTCGGCGCTCATTTCAGCGTCTCCTCTTTGAATCTTGTCAGCAGCTCGTTTGCCCCGTAAACGGAAAGGCGGTTGTTTATCGCATAGATGATTATGCTGTCGCGCCTGATTCGCGGATACAGCGCCGATTTTCCGGAAAGGCGCAGCGCCTCCTGGCACTGGTCAAGGCTGAGCCCCGCCGCAAGCACTATTCTGATAATCTTATCCTTGTTAGGCACCTTTCTGCCGTTTATAACATCATAAAAATAGCAGTAGCTGAGGTCGGATTTATTGATTATGTCGCATTTTGAAATATCTCTGCCGCGAAGCGCGCCCGTCCAAAACTGTTTGACGCTCAAATCAACAAAAGCGTCGGGATTGGAGCTGAAATATTCGTCAAGGTCCGTATCGTCCTTGCTCAGCGCTTTAAGAAGGTCGTTTGTTTTTATCTCCATATTTTTTATCACCATATTCCGTTAATATACCACTATGTCAAGCTTGGAGCTCAGCCTGCTCTGAATCTCCGAAAGCTGCGGATGCTCCTTGCTGACCCTCAGAGTTTTAAGATTCGGGAACGAGGCTTTAAGGTTCTTTATTCCGTTGCTTGAATAAAACAGCGCGCTTGACGGGAGTTCAAGCGTTTCAAGATAGCTGTTCATAAGCGAGCCGAAGCTGCTGCGCGAGTTCTCCGGCATCGTAAAGCTCTTGTCCTTTTTGCCGCCCGGATAGATGCTCAGCTGCACAAAATCGTCAAATCTTGTAAATAGCACGCCGTCTTTGTCAAGATAGCCGTCGTTATTTCCTGCGTATATGCCCTCAAGCATACAGTTTGACTGCTTAAGAGGCGCATTGCAGGTGTCGCTCAGGTATATCTTTTTAAGGCTCTTGTTGTTATATAGATTTGAGGTCGCGTCGTGAACGGTGTCTACCCAGTCCGGCACGGTATATGTGGAAGACTCGTATCCCTCGCAGTAGCCGTAAAGATACCAGTATTTCGTGTTGTAATAGTAAAGCGCGCCTTTTTCAAAGCGGTACTGCCAGTGGTCGATCTCTATGTCGGAAAGGGAAGGGCACTTCAGCGCCGGCTGAGGCATTATGCCAAGATCTGTGTTTTTTGAAAAGGTTATCTTTTCAAGATTAGGGCAGTCGTAAAAGGCTTCGCTCTCCACCCAAAGGATATGGTAATGCTCGCTGTCCTTGAATGTGGCGGTTTTCAGATTCTTGCAGCCGTTAAAAGCGCGCTTCTCTATCTTGCCCACATCTATTCCGTTTATATTATCGGGTATTATGACATTGGCGTCGTTTCCGGTGTATTTTGTAAGCGTTATTGTGTCGCCGTTTTCAGTGTATTGCCAGTCGGCATAATTAAGCACGGCGCCGGAATCGGAGCCGCTGTCGCCCCCGCTCGGCTTCGTTTCAGGCTCTGTCGCGCCGGATGTGCCGTCCGTGCTGCCGGCAGGCTTGGTGGTCGTTTGAGTGCCGCTCGTGCTCGGGGCGGTGGTGTTCGGCTGCCCGCTCGGCGAGGTTGTGCCGCCCTCCAAATCGCCGGAAACCACCTCTTTAACGCTGTCCACAATGGCTTCAAGCTTTGATTTTGGCTTTTCTCCGTCCTCGCCATCGCCGCCTTCGCTTAGCGCTTCCTTGGTGTTTTCAACTATTGCTTCAAATCTGTTTTTCGGCGCGCCGCCGTCTCCGGCGCCGGCAGTCTGTCCGCCGGCTGTGGAGATTATTGCGGGGTCCGTCTGGGCGTCAAGCGGCGCAAAAAGATATGCGCATAAAAGCGCAAGCAGTATGATAACGGCAGCCGAGACGATTGCTGCGGCCTTCCGCTTCTTTGAAAGCGAGGAAAGGCGCGCAAAAACACCGGCGCGCGCAGCTTCTCCCGCACCGTCAAAAACAGGCGCGGGAATTGAGTCCGCGCTTTCGCTGTCGTTGCATTTTGTCAGGCATTGCAGGCATATCGACGCTTCGTCGGGAAGCGTTGAACCGCAGTTTTTACATTCCTTGCTCAATATTATTTCTCCAAATTCCCATATCGCTGAAAATTATATAATTATTTTAATATTATTCCATAAGAAAGTAAAGAGAAAATGCCGAAAATGAATGAAAAATTTTGAAAAAAGCGCCGCTGTATGCTGACGGCGTATAGACAAGGAAAAACGGTTGTATTATTACTTAGATGAACAGAGAAATACTGTTCGTCTCCAACCCTGGAAGCGGTTTTTCATAATAACCCACTGCCAAAGCTGCCGGGAATCGAACACAATATGGTTTTAAGCGGCTGATTCCCGCGCGTGCGGCGTTAAAATACTCGTTAATCCGAAAGGATTAACTGCGTTTTATGCCTTGCCCGCACAAAAATCAGC
>CALWHV010000010.1 GCA_944380545.1 uncultured Eubacterium sp.
ACAATGGCAAACTTTATTGAAGAATTTTTCTACGGAAATCTTGATCCGCAGGCACGTAGTACGAAACAAAACAAGGCTGTTCAGAAGCAGATGGAAATTCTGATGAACAACGAAGAAAAGCTGACGGTAGCATTGGATGATGAAAACAAGAAGTTATTTCTTGATTTTGCAAACGCTTGGAGTGTTGTAAACGGCGAATCAACATTAGACAGTTTCATAATGGGTTTTCGGTTGGGTGCGAAATTTACATACGACACCTTTATCGAAACGGATGCTCCGTTCGAGGATCTCTTGAAGGAGTGATGATAATGAAAAAGTATTACATAGTATTTGACGAATACGAAAGAGGAATTATCATCAACGCTCTTAATGACAAACGAAACGCTCTCATAAAAGAAGGGCGATATACCGATGCAGTTGACGAAGTCCTGCTAAAAGTTATTAATGCAAAACAAAAGAGATTTAAGATTAGATATACGGAGGACTAAGATTATGAAAAAGACTATATTTGAGCAAATGGGCGGTACATACACGAAGGTTGGAGATTATTACTTACCTAACCTTATACCCACCGAAGAAGAAACTGAAATTGGCTTGTGGGGACAGCGGCATTTAAGGTATATCAAGCAACACCACAAGGTGCGATACACAAATCTGCTGACAAGCGGCAAACTGAACGGTTATCTTGCAGACATTGATAAACAGGCTGAGGATATGTTTTTTCGGCTCGTAAAACAAATGGCTAAGCGTGAGGGTGTGACAGAACAGTTCAAAGCAGACAATCAAATGGCGTGGGTAGCTCGGATGAATAACATCCGCAGCAGAGCCACAGAAATCGTGAATAACGATATAATTTATACCTAACAGAGTACGGCGGCAGGATTTTCTCCCTGCCGCCAATTTCTTTTTTATACAACACATTAACTATCTAATCAACAACTCCAAATATAGTTTCAACAAACCTATTGATTAAATTGGGCATCTGTATTATAATATTTAGCAAGAGGATTATTGATGGTTGAGATAATATCAATGCTATGAAGGAGATAAATATGTATACTATACCTGTTTCTGAATACCCCCAAACTAAAGATTGGAGTGATAAAGTGCACTCCACACCGAGTATTCCCGGTGGAAAAAATGTTATAGTATCTAATCTCAAAGCGTTACTGCTTGCTGTTCAAAATGATGAGCCATTAGATCAAGTGCCACAGTTAGAGGAAAGTAATAGCAAAAGCACATTGAATCACTTGTGTGTTCATCAATTGAGCGCAATGAGCTTTGTTGAAAGATCCAGTAATGGTAAATGGGCATTAACGAAAGAAGCAAAGCTGTGGATTGATTCTGAGGACAATTTATATCTTGCCGCTTACTTTTGTGCTAATGTTAAGTTTTTTGCAGAAATTCTTTTTTATCTTGATTCCCCAAAAACATCACGAGAGTTGTTTAACATTGCCGTTAATGAATATGATATGGCTTGGAAAATAATCACAACTATTAATAATCGCTTAGTATGGTTAAGGCAATTTGGGTTGATTGAGTTTCAGGAATTTTCATTGCTTTACAGCATTACCGATAAGGGAAAAGAATTCTTAAAGACAGTAAATCCTATTATGCCGGAAAGCATAACACACGGTGAAGATGATACTTTGTCCGAAATTGAACTGCTTCTCGATGATTCATTTATTACATATTATCAAGAAAACAGAAATTCGGTTAGAAAAGCAGGTTTCGGATACTTCCCAGGCAAAACAAACGAATTTGTATCGTCGTTATTTGACTTCTTAACTCAAATAAATGATGATAACAAAATTGAATCAATAAACAATTTTGCCCTTGAAAAATATAATATCAAAGATTCTTCTGCAAGAAGTGCATTGAACACCATTTCTGCAATGGGACTTATTGAGCGAAGAACAAATACGTCTTACGCTGTAACTGATTTGGGATATTCTTGGTTGGAGAACAAGGATATTTTATCTTTGTTGCCATTGTTCCAATTGAGATATTTGTTTTTTCTTGAAATTCTTTTGGAATTAAAAGATAGCACCCTTTCAGCTAAGGAACTTGCAACGCTTGCCAAAGTATCCTATGGATTTGATAAAGAAAATGTATTTGAAATTAATAATCGTATTGCAATCCTAAAACAGGCAAAATTAGTGATGAATCTTTCGGCAGAAAAATTCACCTTAACTAATAGAGGTAAGTTACTTTTAGAACATTATGGTAACACCTTTGGTATTGAAAAACTTGAAACCACTACCAATGGAACCGCTGTTGTAGACAACGTTGATATAGTGTCTGAACTCAGAATGGCATCAAAGGATTCCTATAACCCTGACAAATTTGAAAAAGTTGTAAGAGATTTCTTTGCTTTGATAGGTTTTGATGCCGAGTGGCTCGGCGGTGCCGGAAAAACAGATGTGCTATTAAAGACAATCGGTTCTCCGTTAGATTCTTTTGTAGTAACAGTTGATGCAAAAGCAACATCCTCAAGCACAGTTACTGACGGTCTTGTTGATTTTGACACACTAAAAGAACATCAGAAAAAGCACGGTTCTAACTATATTGCTGTTGTTGGTAGAGATTTTAATGAACGATTGATAAAGAGAGCTACCGAGCATCACGTTGTCCTCTTTGATGTAGATACACTTGAAGCATTTTTAAACATTCATCAAAGGACACCGCAAAAAATCGCAACATATCGCAAGGTATTTGAGCAATCCGGAAAAGCGGATTTGTCCGTTTTAGATGCTGACATTAAAAAAACTGAAAAAAATGGAACTTTGTTAATCGGAATAATGCAACGTCTTATTGATGAGTGCGAAGATCCTATAACCAAAGGTCAACTTTCAGTTCGGGATTTGTATATGTCGTTGCGTAGCAATCCTGATCTTTCATCTGTTCCTACCATAGACGAAATTGAAACTGCTTTGAGTTTTCTTTCTTCACCGATCATTGGTTGTGTAGCAAAAGAAAAAGATTTTTATTATGCTACTGGTTCACTCAATGATATGGCTAAAACACTTAATTTTCTTAAAGAAAAATGCTGTTAAGCAAACGGAGGAAATACTATGTCTACACAGTATCCCAATATTTATTATGAACAATTAGCGCAAATGGTAATTAGTAACCCTTCTATTCCATTAAAAATGGAGAGGTTTGCTTTTATCAAGGTAAGGCAAAATCCTACAAGGTAATTACTCAGATTAAGGAAACTCCAAAAAAGTAAACATCTTTGTTGCTCACGCCTTGGTTTGTTGGTGTTAAAAGAAAGACCAATGTAGAAGTTAAACAAGAGACAAAAAATGAATACTATAAAGGTCAACTTTACATTACAAATATGAGAATGGTGTTTAGATGTCAGGTAGATGCGTTTGACCTTATGATTCCCGCCATAACATCTATTAATCAGCACAGAGATGGCATAAGAGTAATCTCCGGGGTGAATTCCTATGATGTAATGACTTCTGATGTGAAGCAAGTATTACATATTATTGATTTGATGAATAAGGCTCAAACTGCTCCGAACAGCGCTTTCCCGTCTGATTGCAGATAAAACAGTGTTGGTGATCGCCCACCGGATGCGTACCGTAGCCGGAGCGGATAAGATCGTGGTGCTCTCCGAGGGGAGTGTTGCGGAAGAAGGCGCGCCGGAAAAGTTGATGAAACAAAACGGCCTGTATGCCCGTATGGTAAAGCTGCAAACGGAGAGCCAGAATTGGAAGCTGGCGTAAAAATTATGTTTTCCCGCTTTTTATTATCTGCCGGACTATATAAATGCGTCTATGGCGTCAACTATAATTCGGAACCGGCGTGAATTAACACGCCGGTTCCGACCAAATTTCTTTTTACTTCCTTATGGGACGCTGCCTAAAAGGCAGGTCCTTTTGTGTTGCCGCACGGGCGAATTATGAGTTAAAGGGAGCGGATTTATCCGTCAGCGGGAGGCTGCGGCACGCTCCTTTTTCTTTTTGAGCGCATATTCGGCGGCGCACCAAAGCGCGAAGCCCGCAAAGCCGACGACGCTTGAAGCGGCGCCGAGAGCTCTGTGCGGCGTTTTATACTCCATTTCTATCTGATGCTCGCCGGCGGGCAAATCTATG
Organism: uncultured Eubacterium sp.; assembly: GCA_944380545.1. Classification (GTDB taxonomy): domain Bacteria; phylum Bacillota; class Clostridia; order Oscillospirales; family Acutalibacteraceae; genus Eubacterium_R. The sequence goes on from CALWHV010000010.1 coordinate 4,107, forward strand.
CCGATAAATGTGTCTGCAATCATTTTATACTGCGCCTTTTTGCCGTCCACGGTAAGGCTCCAGCCCTCGTCGTACGGCACGGTAAGCATAACGGTTGAATCGGCATCTGTTTTGTAGGAGCCGGAGACGGTGTTTTTGCCGAGTTCAAGAAGCGAGCTGCTGCCTGCGGCGAGGCTTGAAAGCGCGCTTTTTGCCGCGTCCTCATCAAGCTGGGCAAGGCAAACGGTGTGGCTTTTGTTTTTCTGCGTGTTTTTATCGCTGCACCTTATCTCGATTTGAACAGTATCTCCCGCGGAGAAATCGCCGATATAAACGGCGTTCGTGCAGAATCTTGAGCAGATCTTCTGCACGCTTTCTCCGTTTACGAAAAGCTCGCATTTTTTGCCGTTTGAATCCTTGTGGACATCGGCGGGGTCGGTGTAAAAATACAGAGGACCGCTGCGGGTGATATGAACCGTCATCTTTTGAGAGCCGGAGATCATTTCGCCGCTTTCATATTCCGGCTCAAAGAAGAAGCTCGTTTCCCTGCCGAGGGCGGCGGAGACGAAGCGCTCCTGATTTTCAAACGGATTTTTTGTGTACTCAACGCCGTCATAGAGACCTGACGAAACATTATAGGCGAGCGGCAGAGCGCAGGTGTTTTCATAAACTGCGAATTTTGAATCGAAGCACTCCGAGCCGCTGAGCTTTTCGGCTGCCGGCGCGGGCGCGGAGGTTATCATATATTTGATGCCCAAAAGGCTGTCTGCCACGAGCTGGGGCGAATTCCAATAGGTGTCCGTGGGGTTGAAGCGCTTTTCGCCCTGATTTTCGGCGTTTACGGAGGTGGAATCGCAATAGCCCATTTTTGCAAGGAAGATATCAACATTCGGGTCGTAGGTGGAGGTGTAGCCTGATATGCCGGCATAGCCGTACATAAGGCTTTCGCTGTCTGCATTTTCGCGGTGCTGCTTTTCGGTGAGATAGCTTACGGATTTTTCCGTTCTGTAAAAGCCGTCCTCATTCAGGCTCCCGTTATCCATAACGGCGGACATCTCTTGCGTATATTCGACAAAATCATCCGCTTTAACATAATAATTGCCCTCAAACGCCTTTACGCCGTTATAGGCAAGCTCTGCGAAGGTGACAAGGCACAGGCACAGCGCGACGAGCGAGCGCAGTCTTTTGCTTTTGACCGAGAATGCAGCCGCAACACCGAGACCCACGGTGACCATAAGAATGATATAGATATAGGACACAAGATTATCCCTTACGCAGCCGGCAAGCTCCAGCAACAGGAACACGCCGACGGCAATACCGAGCGACGCCAGCATCGTTTTTGAGCTGAAGCCGTGCGCTTTTATCTGCTTTATTCCCGCGGCGGCAAAGGCGACCGTCAAAAACGCGAAAACGAACGCCCAGCGAAACTGATAGGAATAGCTCTTTATGAAGCCCGTCCACATAACATTGAGCTGCTCTATGCAAAAGCACGAGATCATAAACGCGAAGAACAGCGCGGAAAGGATGCGGCGGCGCTTATCCGCCTTTTTATCCAGCATCATATAGAGCGCCAGCACGAGGACGACGGCGCCGCAGTACATAATGGTTGCGTCAGATTTATTTGACTGGGCGTTTATCATAAAGCCCTTCAGGCTTTCAAGCACGCCGACATTGATTTTGGTCTGAAGCTCAAAGCCGCCCGCCTTGCCGCCGAGAAGCGAAAGGAGCGCGGGTATGAGCAGCGCGCCGCTTGCAAGCACGCCCAGAACCATTGCCGCGGCGGTGCGGATACAATCAGCAAGCGCGGGGCGGACAGCCGCCTTTATGCCGGAAGCGGTTTTGGGCGCATATTTGAGGAAAAGCTCAAACAGGAACACGAAACCGCCCATAAGGCAGACCATATAGCCGGAATACCAGTTTGAGAATATTGCCATAAAAACGGAGAAGAACAAAAGCCCTTTTTTGCCGCTTTTGACCGACTGCCACACGCCGAGGCAGACGAGCGGGAGCATAACGACGCCGTCCAGCCACATAATATTGTGCGCATAAACAAGCGAATATTCGCACATCGCATAGCAAACGGAAAGCAGCACGCACCACACCGCGCCGAGCGAAAATCTTTTTCTGAGATAATACGACGAGGTGAGCGCGGAAAACGCAAGCTTGAGCGCAGTTATGACGCTGAAAAAGAGCGGTATCTGCGTTTTTTCTATAAAATACACAAACAGGTTAAGCGGGCAGGTGAGATAATACGCAACAAGGCCCGCCATACCGCCGCCGAGCGATTTTGAAAACGAATAATCAAGGCTTGCCTGACCGTGGAGCACATCCCACAGATAGCCGTAATAATCCTTATATTGGATGAGCATATCGCTTGTTAGGATGGAAAGCTTGCCGAACGGCTGCATACCCGACGCTATGTAAACGGCAAGTATCACCGCCGAGGCGGCGGCGAACGATGCGAGCAGGAGCGCGGGCAGCTTTTTATCGTGATTGTTTGCTGTTAGGCTTTTCATATATTCTCCTTTAAATTACCTGAGCTTTTTTAAAACGGAATAAAGCGGAGTTTTTTTGATAAAGCGCTTGAGGCGGGCAAAGAAGCCTTTCCTTTTCTTTGCGGCGGCAAGCTGCGCCCTGAGCTTCTTTATCTCAACGCCGCGCTCGAATTTTTCGGCGTATGTTTTTTGAAGCTTGGCGTTTATCTCTGATTTTTCATCGTATGTTTTCTGAAGCTTTTTATCAAGGCTGCGTATGACCGTGCGAAGATGCTCGGCGTAATCAATAAGAGCCGGCGGATTTGAAAGATCGAGAGCGTTATCGCTTTTTGTGACGATACTATAAAAGTATCCGCTGCCGAGCGATTTTTCAAGCATTGCGGTTACGGCTTCATACTGCTCCTCGTTTTTATTGGCGTTCACATTAACCCAAAACAGCGAATCCTCCTGCGGGGCGCAGTAGTTAAGATGAAAGCTGCCGGTGACGCAGACCGTTTCGGTGCCCTTTGCAAGAGCCATAAGGTTTATCCAAATATCGTCTGCCAGCGGGCAGAGATTTTTTATATTCTCTTTATCGAAAACGCGCTCGTCAAGCACATGGGGCGGAAACAGCGTGCCGGCGCCCGTTGTGGCGAAAAGCTGGGTTGAGGGAACTAGGATATCGCGGTCAAACTCCTTTATCCAGCGGGAATAATCAAGGATAGTGCGGCTGTCCCTGTCCACCCCGACGATATGGGTGCGCATTGCGCTGATGCAGCCGGGATAGGCAAGATAGGACTGATAGAGCTTGTGTATCATATCGTCCGGATAGATAAGGTCGTCATCCACGGTGATGATGAGGTCTTCCGGATATTCAAGCATAGTATAGTAATATTTTTTGTGGGAGCGAAGATCGTCGGCGCACCATTTTATCTGCACCTCTCCCCTGCTTTTGCAGTCAAGCAGGCTTTGGGGAAGCGATTCCTCGCCGCCGGGGAACTGCTCCCTTGCAAGCCAGAGCAGCACGCGCGCGGGCTTCATCGTTTGGCGGGCGATATTTTCTATAACGCTGTGGACATACGCAATCCTGCCGGGATATGTGGTGAGCGACACGGTGATATCCCTTGACCTGAGCGCGAGCATCTGCTCGTAGGTGTGCGATTTTACGGCAGTGTAGGCGGCGTAGGTATAGGCGTTATTGAGCTGCTTTTTTTCTATATTGCAAAGATCCGGCTGCAGGAATCTTTCGTGTATAAACTCATAATACTCGCGGCACTGCTCGCTTTCAAAATCATATGTATAATTTGCAAAGATAAAAGAGTAATTATTGATATAAAGATTTGCCGCGGAAAGGGCGATCTCGTCATAATACGGGAGCCTTCTGAGCCGGCTTTCGGCGCTTTCAAGCGCTTTTTTTACATTGAAGAGCTTGTTTTTCATCGTGGAGGTGATGGTGCCGGAATGGCCGAGGCGGTAATAGATGAGCCTATCCTCCACCACGGCGACCTTATCCGCATACGCCATACAGAGCACGGAAAAGGTGAGATCGTCCGTTGAGGAAAGCTCGTCGAACCGTATTGAATTATCCGCAACAAGGCTGCGGCGCACTATCTTGTTCCACGGGACGATATTGACAAGCTCAAGTATTCTGGCCGGAAAATCGCGGTAAGAAAAGGTGTCCGTTTTTATATTATTGAGAACGGCGCGGTTATAGCCGTCCTTGAACTGCTTGGCGGAAAGATCGTCGTTTTTAAAGGTGAAGCCGTTGAAGGCGACGACATCCGCTCCCGTTTCAACTGCGCGGCCGACCGCCTTTTGAATAAGAGAGGGGGAAGCGACATCGTCAGAATCAAAGAAATACAGATATTCCCCCGTGGCGCGGTCAAGACCGAAATTGCGCGCGGAAGAACCGCCGCCGCCGTTCTTTTTTCTGAAAACGCGCACGCGGCTGTCTTTTTTTGCAAAACCGGCAAGAATGGCGGGAGAGGAATCGGTTGATTCATCATCCACGCAGATGACCTCAAGATTTTTATACTTTTGATTCAGTATGCTCGAAACAGCCTCTTCAAGATAACGCTGCGTATTATAAACGGGGATTATAACTGACACCAACGGCTCCATAAACTGCTCCTTCCTTATTGCGCTGAGCTGACTCAAGGCGAGCCAGTCAGCTTAATATATAACTTATTTTACCACACGGCGGCGGCATATTCAACACAAAGAGAAAATTTGCCGTATTTACGGTTAAAGCAGGCTGCGCTCAGCGCGTGTGGGAAAGCATAGAGCTTGCGAACACCCCGTAGCCGCGCAGCGGGTCGTTTACAATGACATGGGTGACGGCGCCGATGAGCTTGCCGTTTTGGATTATCGGCGAGCCGCTCATCCCCTGAACTATGCCGCCGGTTTTGGATATGAGCTTTTCATCCGTTATCTTGATTATGAAGTTTTTTTCATCGTCGTTTTGATAAACGCGCGTTATCTCCGCAGAATAGACGGCGGGGCCGTTTTCGTCCACCGTTGTTATCACCTGGCAAAAGCCCCTTTCTACCTCCTGCGGCAGCGCGACCTCGTATTCGTATGTGCCGCCGAGGTCGGCCTTTTTATTATACGCTCCGTAAATTCCCTGGCGCGTATTTTCGTCCAGCACGCCGATACGGCGGCTTGAAAATTCGCAGCTTATCGAGCCTGTGCCGCTTTTTGTGGAGGGCGTGACGGAGGTTACGGTGGTTTCGACCGCGCTGCCGTCAAGAATCGGGATAAGCTCGCCCGTATCAACATCCGTTATGGGATGGCCGAGCGCCGCCATCCTGCCGCTTGAAGGGTCATAAAAGGTAACAGTGCCGATCCCCGCCGTGGAATCCCTGACCCACAGCCCCGCCTTATAGCAGCCCTCCGGCACGCAGTATGCGGGAGTGAGCGTTACCTCGCGCGCGCTGCCGCCGCGGTTGAGCTTTATTTTATGAGCCGCGCCGTTATTGTCGTTTAAAATCTCTGCGACCCTGTCTGACGAATAGACCTTTTCTCCGTTTATGGAAATTATCACATCGCCGACCTCGATTCCTGCGTCCTCGGCAGGATTTACGGCTCCCGAGGCGGTTTCAACATCCTTTGTGCCCACCACCATAACGCCGTTTGTGTAAAGCTTTATTCCGAACGATTCGCCGGAGACGAGAACCGTGTTTTTGCCGGTGCGGCGAACAGTCTCCTCCTTTACGGGGATTATGCCGAAGAGGGCGAGCGTGCTGTTTTTGCCGCCGACGCTTTGAGCTGACTGGCTGTCCACGCTCTGCTCGCTGTCATAGGTAAGGTAATAGATATCGTCTATCACATTATCAGAGCTGTTTTTGACATAAAATGTGTCCGGATAAGCAAAATCGGCGTACGCCACGAAGGCAAATATGACCGCAACGGCAAACGCCGCCGCGCCGTTTAAGATTCTGATAAATTTTCGCATTTCTGAGTCACCCGTTTTAGTATATCCGCGCCGGAGCGTAATAAAAAATGCAAAAATATGAAAAGCCGCCGTTTCCGTAAAGAAACAGCGGCGCAAAGAAATATCCAAATTTTTACAAAAAGTATTTAGATGGAGACCTCCATGGCGATATCGTAAAGATGCTCGTCTATATGCTTTGTCATATTGAGCGCCTCGAAAATATCAAAATCAACTACCTCGCCCTTTTGAGTTGCAACGACGCGGTTGCCGATATTCTTCATAAGAAGCTCCTTGACGGCGTAATTGCCCATACGGGTCGCCATGACGCGGTCCTGCACGGTGGGCGAGCCGCCGCGCTGGATATGGCCGAGGATACAGGCGCGTGATTCTACGCCCGTTTTGTGCTGTATTTCCTTAGCAAGCTCCGTAACATCAACGCCGACGCCCTCTGCAACCACGATAAGGAAATGCTTTTTATCGGTGCGCTGCGTGCGCTTCATTCTTTCTATAACATCCTTTTGAATATCAAACGGTATCTCAGGGATAAGGATGGAGGTTGCGCCGACGGCTATGCCCGCGTTGAGGGCAAGATAGCCCGCGCGCCTGCCCATAACCTCAATAACGGTGCAGCGGTCGTGAGATTCGGTGGTGTCTCTTACCTTATCAACACATTCCATAATGGTGTTGAGGCAGGTGTCGTAGCCGATGGTATAATCGCAGCAGGCGATATCGTTGTCTATTGTGCCGGGGATGCCGACGCAGGGGATGCCGCGCTCCGAAAGATCGCGCGCGCCGCGGAAGGAGCCGTCGCCGCCGATGACGACAACGCCCTCTATGCCGTTTTCACGGCAGGTCCTGATGGCCTTGCGCATACCCTCTTCCGTTGCAAATTCCGCGGAACGGGCGCTGTAAAGCTTTGTGCCGCCCCTGTGGATTATATCTGAAACGGAGCGAAGATCAAGCTCTACAAAATCGCCGTTGATAAGCCCGTTGTAGCCGCGGATAACGCCGAGAACGCGGATACCGTTTACACAGGCGGTTCTTACAACCGCGCGCACCGCTGCGTTCATTCCGGGGGCGTCGCCGCCGCTGGTCAAAACAGCTATTGTTTTCATAATGGATCCTCCTCTGAAATTCGTGAGTTAAAAATCAGCTTTGATTATTCTACTATCTGCGGCAAAAAAAGTCAATACCAATGTTTCGGCGGGGGGGCGCTATTCAATGAGCGCCACATTCTCCTCGCCAAGCAGGCGGCGAAGCTCAGAGAGCATCGTATTATTAGGCGCACTCGGCAGTGATTTTTGAAGCTCGTAATGCTTTTTATCCTTATAGTAAAAATAGGTGGGCATAGGACCTTCAAATATTGAAATGATAACGCCGGCTTTTTTAATGCGCGGATCATCGGCTGAATCAAAGCGCAGGAAAAGCCCTTTGCGGCGGGAATGAGTTTTTTGCTGCGGGGCGTCCTTTACCGGCGCGGGTGATGAATTCAGGGTCGCGCTCCCCTGCCCCGGCGCGCCTGATATTTCGGCAGCCAGCACCTTCGGATCCTTTTCCTCCTCAACGGAAAGAGTGCCACTTACGGTTATAATTCCGCCGACCGAAAGATAATCTGCAGCCGACTGCAGAAGCTTAGGGAAAACGATTATCTCAATGCTGCCGAAAAGGTCCTCCGTCGTGACGAACGCCATATTTGCGCCGTTTCTTGTTTGCTTTACCGTTACGGCGGTGATTATGCCGCAGAGCGTTACCCTGCCGCCGTCCTTATATTTTGAAAATGAGGATCTGCCGGCCTCGAGCAGCTCGCCCGTATTGGCGCAGCCGAGCGCAGCAATCTCTTTTTCATACTTTTCGAGCGGATGGCCGGAGAGGTAAAGCCCTGTCATCTCCTTTTCCATTTTAAGAAGCTCTGAGCGCGGAAATTCCGGCACATCGGGCAGCGAGGAATCATCCTGATCGTCGCCGCCGGGCGACAGCTCAAAAAAGCCCACCTGACCGTACATCGTTTTTTTGCGCTTTTCCTCAAGGCGTGAGGATATAACGGGCAGCGCCTGGAGCATTTGGCGGCGGTTTGCGCCGAGAGAATCGAGCGCGCCGCTGCGGATGAGGCTCTCTACCGCGCGGCGGTTGAAATGCGCGGTTTGAAGCCGAGAGCAAAAATCGTAAAAACTTTTATACGCGCCGTTTTCGCGCTCCTTTATGATGTCATTGATAAATTCCGCACCGAGGTTTTTTATGCCGAGAAGCCCGTAGCTGATAACGCTTCCCTTTGAAGAGAAGCCCTTTGCGGAGGTGTTGACATCCGGCACGGCGAGCCGCAGGCCGAGGCGCTTTGCCTCTGCAATATATCGCGCAACCTTGTTTGAGGAATCAAGCACGGAGGTGAGCAGCGCCGCCATAAATTCCGCCGGATGATAGAGCTTGAGATACGCAGTTCTGTACGCCACGAGAGCATAGCAGGCGGCGTGCGATTTATTGAAGGCGTATTTGGCGAATTCGGCGATCCTGTCAAAAATACCGTTTGCAACAGCCGTGTCTATGCCGTTTTTTGCGCAGCCCTCAAGAAAGCTTACGCGCTCCGCCTCCATAACATCCTTTTTCTTTTTGCTCATCGCGCGGCGCACAACATCCGCCCTGCCGAACGAATAGCCGGCAAGCGCGCGCAGGATCTGCATAACCTGCTCCTGATATACTATGCAGCCGAATGTGTCCTGAAGGATGGGCTTTAGCTGAGGCAGGTCGTAGCGCACCTTTTCGGGATGACGGGAATTTTCAATAAAGGTATCTATCTGCTTTGCGGGCCCGGGGCGGAAAAGCGAATTTGCGGCGATCAGATGCTCCAGCCTTGTGGGGCGCAGATTCATAAGCATCTGCTTCATACCGCTTGATTCAAACTGGAAAACGCCCTCCGTCTGCCCGCGTGAAAACAGCTTATAGACCTTGGGGTCGTCTATCGGGATATTATCTATATCTACTCCGCACGCCTTTGAAGCATCGTCTATCACGGTGAGGGTGCGCAATCCGAGGAAATCCATTTTTAAAAGGCCGAGCTCCTCAAGCTCAGTCATAATATACTGGGTTACGATAAGGCCGTCGTTCGTTGCAAGGGGAACATAGGAGGATACGGGATCGTGCGTGATAACGACGCCCGCCGCGTGCGTTGAGGTGTTGCGCGGCATTCCCTCCACCTTTCTTGCGGTATCTATCAGCTCGCCCACCTGCCTGTCGCTTTCGGTAAGCTCCCTGAGGCGCGGAGATTTTTTAACCGCCTCGTCTATCGTTATTTTAAACTCGCTCGGAACGAGCTTCGCAACGGAATCGACCGCCGAATACGGCATACCCATAACCCTGCCGACATCGCGTATCGCCGCCCTTGTTTGCAGCGTGCCGAAGGTGACTATCTGGGCAACATGGTCCTCGCCGTATTTATCGGTGACATAGTCTATTACCTCCTGGCGGCGCTCGTAACAGAAATCTATATCGAAATCCGGCATCGAAACGCGCTCGGGATTCAAAAAGCGCTCAAACAGAAGATCGTACTTCATCGGGTCTATATCCGTTATTTCCATACAGTAAGCGGCAAGCGAGCCGGCTCCGGAGCCTCTGCCCGGGCCGACGGGGATGCCGCGTTTTTTTGCAAAGGAAACGAAATCCGCCACGATGAGGTAATAATCCGTGTAGCCCATTTTATTGACGGTTTCAAGCTCATACTCAAGCCTTTCGGCATATTCGCGCGGAGGGTCTTTATACCTTTTTTTAAGCCCCTCGTAGCATTTGCGGCGGAAATATTCAAAATGACCGATATTTTCGTCTATCTCAAAATACGGCAGCTTTGTGTTGCCGAACTCAAAATCAAAATTGCAGCGTTCGGCTATTGCGGCAGTGTTATCCGCGGCTTCGGGGAGATCGGGGAAAAGACTGCGCATCTCCTCCTCCGATTTGAGATAAAATTCCTTAGAGCGAAATTCAAGCCCCGTATCCTCGCCGAGAACATGGTTTGTGGCGATGCAGATCAGCACCTGCTGAATCTTTGAATCATCTTTTTCTATATAATGCGTGTCGTTCGTAACGACGAGCGGTATGCCCGTTTCGGCGCTGATCCTTCTGATGCCGGCGGCAACCTCCTGCTGCTCCGGCAAGCCGTGATACTGAAGCTCAAGAAAATAATTATCCGCGCCGAACACATCGCGGTACCAAAGCGCCGTATCCGCCGCCTTTTTCATATCGCGCTCAAGGATTGCCTGCGGCACCTCGCCGGCAAGGCAGGCGGAAAGGCAGATCAGCCCGCCGTGATATTTTTGAAGAAGATCGCGGTCTACGCGCGGCTTATAATAATAGCCCTCCGTATACGAAAGCGAAACGAGCTTTATAAGGTTTTTATAGCCCTCCTCGTTTTCGCACAGCAGAATAAGGTGGTTATAATCCTTATCGAGCGCGCCCTCCCTGTCGTACCTGGTGCGCGGAGCAACATAGACCTCGCAACCGATGATTGGCTTTATTCCGTGCTTTTTGCACGCCTTATAAAAATCGACCGCGCCGTACATATTGCCGTGATCGGTAATGGCCAGCGCGGTCATTCCCAGCTCCTTTGCGCGTACGACGAGCGGCTCGATACGGCAGGCGCCGTCAAGCAGCGAATATTCCGTGTGCAGATGAAGATGGGTAAACATTTAATTTCTTCCTTTTAAAGGCAGCTGTTGATCTCCTTGATGGGGCCGAGATACTGCTGCGGGCATTTTGGCAGCATTTTTGAATCAACGCCGCAGGTGAAAACTGATTTTTTATATTCGTTTGCGAGCTTGTATTTTGAAACGGTTTCTATATATTCCTCACGGCGGTCGATTGTTCTGAGCGTCACGCCGGATAGCTTTATCTCAACGCTTTGCGCGGGCTTTACCGGGGCAAGCTCAACGCTTAAAAATGCGCCGGAGGCTATATTTGCAGAAGCCTTTTTGCCGTTTATCTTAACGCTGATATCAAGCGCCGAAGCGATATCAAAAAAGCTTATCTTATAAGCCCTGCTTGAAACGGTACATTCAGCCGAGCCGCGCACGGGCAGGATAGAAAATCTGACATCCCCGCCCGTTTTTTCTATTTCAAACGGTGTCTCGGCAAACACGCCGTTTTGATATTCCTGTGTTTCGCCGTCGTCCTCATAAAGGGTAAACGACCCGTTGCCGGAAACTGCGAATATCTCAAGCGCGGCGGGATTTTCCGCGCCGTTTTCCGTTTCGTTCATATCGAGCGGGATTATTGCGCCCTCCTTTGCGAGCAGGGGGAAGCTCTCAAGCGGTCTGAACATCTCTATGACCCTGCCGCCCTCGTATCTTCTGCCGGTGAACATATCTATATATGTGCCGCGCGGCAGCCAGACCTTTACGCCGGCAAGCGAGGTTTTGGGGTTTTCGGGGCTTGTTATAGGCGCGGCGATAAGCTCCGAGCCGAAAAGATATTCGTTTTTGCAGCAATACGCCTCCTCCTCGTTGGGATAAGCGTAATACATAGGCTCGCACAGCGCGCGCATATCGGCATAGGTGCGGCGGTTCATCGTGTAAAGATACGGTATCAGACGGCGGCGCAGGCGAAGGAAGCGGCCGGCTACTTCACGCGCGGCAACGCCGTATTTCCACGGCTCCTTGCCCATAAATTCGTTGCTTGTGGAATGAAGGCGATTTACGGGGCTGAACACGCCGAACTGCACCCAGCGGGCGTAAAGCTCATCGTCCTTTTTGCCGTGCTGATGCCCGCCGATATCGTGACTCCACCAGGTGTAGCCGATATTTGAAGCCGTTGAAGTGAAATACGGCTGAAAGCGCAGGCAGCTCCAATAAATAAAAGTATCTCCCGAAAAGCCGACGGGATAGCGCTGACTGCCGGGCTCGGCATACCTTGAGAGGATAAGCCCTCTTTTGCCGCCGCGGCAGTTATCTATGTAGTGATAATGATTGAGCGCCCAAAGCGGATCGAGCCCCGGTATAGAGGAGCGCTTGCCCTGCTGCCAGTCTATCCACCAGAAATCGACTCCGTCTTCCTCGTACTTATGGTGGATAAGCTCAAAATACGCCTCCATATAGCGCGTACTGCCGCAGTCAAACGGTATCTTTGCCTTTGAAGCGGGGTCAACGCCCATATACTTTGCAACCTCATCGTACATATCCTCAAAAAAGCGCACTCCGTCCGCAGGGTGAAGATTCATAGTTATCTTGAGGTCGCGCTCCTTGAGCTTATCAAACATCTCCTTGTAATTCGGGAAAAGCTCAGTGTTCCAGCTGTATCCCGTCCAGCCGCTTGAAATATCCTTTTTATTGATGCCGGGCACCGAGGAGAACTGCTTTTTGAGGTCCACCCAGTGCCAGTCCATATCAATGGTGGCGACCGTGAGCGGGAGCCGCTCCTTTTCAAAGCGCTCGATCAAATCAAGATATTCCTTTTGGGTGTACGCCTTGTAGCGGCTCCACCAGTTGCCGAGCGCAAAGCGCGGGATCATCGGCACGCCGCCCGTGAGGCGCAGAAAATCGCGCACGGCGGCGCGGTAATCGCGGCCGTAGGCAAAGACATAAATATCCTTTGCCTTTGCCCGGCGCGGAGAAACGGTGCCGTCCTCGTTTAAAAGGAGGGAATCGGAATCGTCAAACAGCGCCGCTCCGCTTTTTGAAACGATGCCCGTTCCGAGCGGTATGGCGCCGGTGGTGCCGTCAAGAGTTCTGTATGTTCCGCCGAGATTATCCTTTTTGAAATCCCTGACCTTGACTCCGTTTGCCACGGCATAGGCGATCCTGCCCGTTTTGCAGTCCACGCACACGCCGTATTTAAGCGAGCCGATAATGACGAAGCTGCCGGAGCGCTTTACCTTGAAGCTTGCCTTTTCAAGCTGCCTGCACCAGACCTTTTGGGTTGGCATATCGGTAAAGCCGCCGCTCTTTGAAAACTCCACACGGAAAAGGCGCGGGGTAATGACGCTTATGCGCAAATTTTCAGCCGTGTAGGTTTGGCTGCCGTCTGTTTTTGAGGGGAGGTTCAATGAAAATGCTTTTTTGAAGTCCATAGGAGCTCCTTTCAGCTAAAGGCTGTTTGCGATTTCGGTTATTTTTTTCAAGCGGTGATTTATGCCGCTTTTGCTTATTTTGCCGGGATAGAGGGACGCCAGCTCCGCAAGGCTTGAATCGGGATTATCGTATCTGAGCTGCGCCACGCTCTGAAGGCTCTCCTCAAGAAAGCCCTTGCCCTTGGTTTTCCATATCTTTTCTATTGCGGCAAGCTGAACGGCAACGGCGTTTACCATTTTATTTATATTCGCCGTTTCGCAATTAGCCTGCCTGTTGGCGCGGTTCCTGAAATCCTTTACTATTTTGATGTTCATAACATCGTACATCGAATCGGTTGCGCCCATAAGATAAAGGCAGCCCTCTATCGACTCGCTCTCCTTAAAATAAACGATGTTATAGCCCTTTCTGTTGGTATATTTCGGGGTAAGCTCGTCTATCTCGCAAAACAGCGTGAAAAGGCTTTTTGAAAGATTATAATACGGCACGGAAAATTCAAGATGATAATCCTTTTTAGGGTCGGAAACGGTGCCGCAGGAGAGAAACGCGCCTGCGATAAACGCGCTCAGGCACACGGGGCACTGGAGGATGCTGTGGTTTATCTTGAGGCTCTCCGCGCCCGAATGACCGAAGCTTCTGAATAGTTTTTGGGCATCTGTTTTGCTTAAAACAGATGCCGTGTAGTTCCTGCCGCGCGGCGAGACCGTTATGCGGCAGTCGATATTATAAAGAGATTTGATAAGAGAGCGGAAAAGACGCGCCGTCGGCTCGTTTTCGGTTTGCAGGCAAACGCTCTGCTGCGAAAAGCTTTTGCCGAAGAGCATCATACCGTAAAGCAGCGATTTTTTGCAGCACGGGCTTTCATATTCGATTTTTACAAGCTCGTTTTTGACCTGAGATGAAAAGCTCACGAAGCCGCCCCCTATGCGATACCGCCGCGCAAGGCTCAGCTTCTGGCGATATCTCTGTGATTTACGGAAACATTATCCCACTTTTTGCAGAAATGCTCCTTAAGCGCCTCGGCAATGGCTACGGAGCGGTGATTGCCGCCCGTGCAGCCGATGGCGAAAACTATTTGGCTTTTGCCCTCTTTTATGTAAAGCGGGTTAAGGAAATCAAGCAAATCAATAAGGCGCGAAAGCAGCTCCTTTGATTCTGCGAACGAAAAAACATAGTCGCGGACATCCTTGTCCAGCCCGGTTTTGTTTCTGAGATTTTCCACCCAATAGGGATTCGGCAGGCAGCGGACATCTATAACGAAATCAGCCTCGTTGGGGATGCCGTGCTTGAAGCCGAACGACTCGACATGGATATTCATAATATCCTTATCCTCGCCCACAAGTATCTGGGTGAGGCGCGTTCTGAGCTGATTGCCCGTTAAATCCGAGGAATCAATAACAAAATCGGCGCGCGAGCGAAGCGGAGTCATAATCTCCCTCTCGTACGCGAGCGCCTGCTCTATATCGCCGTTGAAGCGGTCCGCATACGGATGCTTTCTTCTTGTAAGCTTATAGCGCTTCAAGGCTATGTGCGTTTTGATGTCAAGATATACAACCTTGACCTCGTAGCCGTAATCCTCAAGGTGATCGAGAATATCTATAACGCCGCTGAAATCCTCGGTTGAGCGGATATCCATAACGATAGCGGTCTTTCCGTTTTTCTGCCTGGAAAGCAGCTCAACGAAGGTGGTGAGCAGCTCAGGCGGCATATTATCTATGCAATAATAGCCGATATCCTCCATAAATCCTATTGCCGTGGATTTGCCCGCGCCCGAAAGCCCGGTGATTATAACAAGTTCCTTTTTACTCATCATTCAGTTACCCTTATCTCCATTTCAAGCTTAATGCCTGTTTCATCATACACTTTTTCAGCGCAGCTCCTGCACAGCTCAAGCACATCGGCGCAGGTGGCGCCGCCCGTGTTTATAACGAAGCCCGCGTGCTTTTCGCTTACCTGAGCGCCGCCCACGCGCGCGCCCTTAAGGCCGCACTGCTCAATGAGCGCGCCGGCGAAATGACCCGGCGGACGCTTGAAGGTTGAGCCTGCGCTCGGATATTCAAGCGGCTGCTTATCCTTTCTGCGGCCGAGAAGCTGCTGCATTTTTTCTTCTATTTCGGCTTTATCGCCTTTTTTGAGCTTAAGATATATTCCGGTTATGGCGCAGCCGTTATCGTAATATGCCGAATGTCTGTACGAAAGCCCCAGCTCTTCGCCCTCAAGGCTGCCCTTATCGCCGTTTTTATCTATATGATCGCACCTGATAAGCACATCCTTCATCTCGCCGCCGTAAGCTCCGGCGTTCATAAATGCCGCGCCGCCACAGGAGCCCGGTATGCCGTAAGCAAACTCCAGGCCGGAGAGGGATTTTTCCGCGGCGAAGCGGCAGAGCTTTGAAAGAAGCGCGCCGCTTTCGGCAAAAACGGTTGTTTCATCAACAAGGCGGATATCGGAGCAGGCGGAGGAAAAGCACAGCACGCAGGCGTCAATGCCGCCGTCCGCCACAAGAAGGTTGGAGCCGTTGCCGACTATGACGCAGCGAACGCCGTTTTCACGGCAGAAGCGGATGATGCCGCCCGCCTGCTCCTCGCCGGCGGGAAACGCCATAACGCGCGCCGGACCGCCTATTTTGAAGGTGGTGTGTGCGCTCATAGGCTCGTTTTCTTTAAACTCAATATTCTGATTTTTAAGAAATTCAACAAGCTTTTCCAAAATATCACCGTTATTTTGCAACGGCAAGCAGGGATGCGCCGATGATACCGGCGTCATTACCGAGCTCCGCCTTTACTATGCGTGTTTGAATCTTGCTGTGGATGGAATAGCGCTCCGCCTGAACGAAACGGCGAAGCGGCTTCATAAGCGTTTCGCCCTCGTTGCAGATACCGCCGCCCACGCAGATTATCTCCGGCTGGAGGGCGTTTACGATATTTATAAGTCCGCAGGCAACATACTTTATGTAGTTGTCCACAACATTGATAGCTGCGATATCGCCGCGGCGCATAGCGTCAAACGCTGTTCTGCCGCTGACCTTGCCCTCCGCCTTTGCAAGCTCGTGCATAACGGAGGACGGGTCCGCCTCCATAGCCTTTTTGGTTTGGCGGATAAGCGCCGTTGCCGAGGCGTACGCCTCCCAGCAGCCCTTTCTGCCGCAGGTGCAGGGCTCGCCGTCCAGCACTATTACCATATGGCCGCATTCGCCGCCGGCGCAGTTTACGCCGTTAACGATCTTGCCGTCCACGATAATTCCCGAGCCGACGCCCGTGCCGAGCGTTACCGCCACGAAATTCTTTGCGCCGTTGCCGCAGCCGGCATACGCCTCGCCTATCGCGGCGCAGTTGGCATCGTTTTCAATAAATATCGGCATCTCGCCGAGCCTTTCGGCAAGCATATCGCGTGCGGGAACATTATTGAAGCCGAGATTATTTGCAAATTCGATAACGCCGTACTCGTTTACCGTGCCGGGCGTGCCGAGACCCACGGACGCGATGTCGCCGAGCGTGAGGCCCGCCTTGTCGAGCGCCTCGCGGCACACCGCCGCAATATCGTCAAAAATCTCTTCGGGGGAACGCGGAGCGTTAGTTGCGGTCTTACCCGTTGCTACCATTCTGTAATTCTCGTCCACCACGGAGGCAACTATGTTAGTGCCGCCGAGATCAATGCCTATGTTATACATAAAAATACCTTTCCCCCGCTGGTGATTTCTCGCCGGACTGCGGGCACCCGACGACGCATTCTGTGAATATATAATAAAATAAAATAAATGCCCAGGCAATATAAAAATCGGAAGTTTTTACGAATTCTTCCACAGCTCCAGCTCTTTTTCCTCCGGCTCTATATCGTCCATACCGAGGCCGGTCATAAGCTCGCGCGCGGCGTTGTAGCCCATCTTTTTCTGACGGTTGTTCATTGCGGCTGTCTCTATTATGACGGCAAGGTTTCTGCCGGGATTCACGGGCACCGTGATAACAGGAACCTTGACATCGAGGATTTTTGTGTACTCATCGTCGAGGCCGAGGCGGTCGTATGCCTTGCCGGATTCCCACGGCTCAAGGCAGATGACCATATTTATCCTTTCCGAATCCTTAACGGAGCCCATACCGAAGAGGCGGCGGGCGTTGATTATTCCGATGCCGCGAAGCTCTATGAAATGCTTGATGTTATTAGGCGATGAGCCTATCAGCGTGTGCGCGTCCGTTCTTCTTATCTCAACGGCGTCGTCCGCGATAAGGCGGTGGCCGCGCTTGATAAGCTCAACCGCGGTTTCGGATTTGCCCGCGCCGCTTTCGCCTAATATCAGCACGCCCTCGCCGTAGACCTCGCACAAAACGCCGTGGCGCGTTATTCTGGGCGCAAGGCTGGTGTTGAGGAACTGGATAAGGTTTGCAAGAAACGGCGAGGTCTCCTCCTCCGTTCTGAGGAGCGGCACGCCGTGCTTTTTGAACTGATTTTCGAAAAGCTCCGTAGTTTCGAGTCCGCGGGTGACGACGGCTGCGGCGGGCTTCAGGCTCAGCCAGCTCTCAAGCGCCTCGGTTTGGCGCTCCCGGCTCATATTTTGCAGGAAGCCGAATTCCGTCCACCCCAAAATCTGGATCCTTTTGGGGTCAAAATAATCCTGATAGCCCGTGAGCACAATGCCGGGGCGGTTGACCTCGTTGGTTTCAATAAAAATCTTTTCCGCGTCGCCGGGCATATAGACGATTTCAAGCCCGTGGGCGTCTATAACCTTTTGAAGTGATACCGAATAGCGCTCCGACATAACGAATCCTTTCCGCGCACAGCTTTGCGCAAGATATAATCAACTATATTATATAATAAAAGGCGCGCTCTTATCAAGCATTTATTAACAAAATCTAAGAAATTATCTATAAGATTTACAAACGCCCCGTTTTATGATATATTGATTTAAACAAAGAGCCGCGTCCGTAAATACGGACCCGGCAAAAATGCAAAATACGGAAGATGCGTATGGATAAAAAAGACAGGCTTAAAATAGCGATAGGCACGGAAGCGTTTCCGCCCACGATAGACGGGATAAGCACCGTTGCAAAATGCTATGCCGACATAATCAACGAACGCCTCGGCGAGGCGGTAATAGTTACTCCCAAAAACCCGAACCAGGAGGACTATAAGTACAAATACAAGATTTACCGCTATAAGAGCCTTTTCACCTTCGGCGAGGGCTATCCCGTAGGATGGCCGTTCAAGCGAGAGTTCAGCGAGGACATCATAAATATGGGCTTTGATGTGCTTCACTCGCACTGCCCGATAGCAACAAGCTATTTTTACCGCCGCGTGAACCGCATAAAGCGCATACCGCAGATACTGACCTACCACACAAAATACGAATATGATTTTGATTCGCGCATACCGGGCTACCCGCTGCGCCACCGCGCATACGGCTTTTTGCTGAACAACATAAAAAGCGCCGACGAGGTGTGGGTGACGAGCAGCGGCACGGCGCAATCGCTTCGCAAGGTGGGCTACGAGGGCGATTATATCATTATGCCCAATGGCTGCGACCTGCCTGCGTGTGATTTTTCGGACGACGACCGCGATATAATCCGCCGCAAGCATTCGATACCCGCGGGGATACCGATACTGATATTCGTAGGGCGGATGATGTGGTACAAAAACATAAAGCTGATTGCCGACGCGTGCGCAAGGCTCAAGCTGATGGGCAGGGATTTCCGCCTGCTGATGGTGGGCGCGGGGCCCGATGAAAACGCGATAAAAAAATATTTCAAAAAAGCCGGCATTGCCGACATCGCGGTGTTTACGGGGCAGATACTCGACAGGGGCGAGCTTCAGCTCTATTACAGCGCGGCGGATCTGCTCGTGTTCCCGTCCGTATTTGACACTAATGGACTTGTTGTGCGCGAGGCGGCGTCCTCCGCAACGGCGGCTCTGCTTGTTGAGGGCACCTGCGCGGCAGAGGGCATAATAGACGGAAAAACGGGATTTTTATGCAGCGAAAACGCCGAATCCGTTGCCGCCGGAATATTGCAGGCGCTGCGCAACCCGCAGCTTCTTTGCGAGGTTGGAAAAAACGCCAGAAGCGACATCTATATCTCGTGGGAAGAGGCCGTGAACAAAGCCTACGAAAGATACGGCGCGGTGATAGACGATTTTTACACCAAGGGCAAGGACAAGCAGCCGTATAAATATTAAACACAAAAAACCCGTGACGCCTGCCGCGCCGCGGGTTTTTATTCGGTTGAGCCAAGGGCTCTGCGGGTAAAGCATAATTTTATGCTTCGGTTAATTTGCCGCAAAAGTGCTGCAACATGCCGATTACGCGACACTGAAATTCAAAAAGCCGTTATCCCCACTTATAGCGATTTAAATGCGCGCCCTGTAAATTTGACAAGGCGCTGATATTGCCGCTCGGTATGCCGAGCGTCTGTTCGAGTTTTTCAAAATACGATATTGCGAACTCAGCGCCCGCCCCTTTTATCCGCCAGGCGCAGATTTCTTCCCAAACTCCGTCGGGCAGGTTCTTTTCGTGGCTGTTCCAAAAATGCCATTCGGCTTCATCTATGAGCTTGCACAGCTCGCTCATAGTCAGGTAATTTTCTTTCAATATATCCTGTTTGGTTTTAGGATACGCCGTAAAAACCGGCCGCTCCAAGGAAAAGCACCAGGATTGCGTGTACCGCGGCTCCGAAAGCCACGGCTTGTTATATCGGCGCAGGATATCACATTCAAACAAAAACATTTTGATCGCGTCTTCACGGCTGAAGCCTATACGCGTTAATTTGGCGATATAAAAATCGCGGAAAGCAAGGTCGCCGTAACAAACATAAAACGCCGCGAACTGAGAGGTCATCAATGTTTCGGGCGATACGGACGGACGCGGCGTATCTTTGTTTTCTTTTTAGCTTTTTTTCGCAAATAAATTTCTGAACAAGCTCATATTTTCCCTCATATCTGTGATAACGACGCGTTTTTGAAAGAATCGTCATCGGTAACTTCGCGGATAACCTTAATCTGCTTCGGAAATACGATTTTAGCATTCTCGTTGCGCAGCTCGATCTCAGCTATTGCCTTATCGTTCCAAAACGGATAAACATCTATTTCAAAGTACTGATTTTTATAGGTCAGACAATATCTTGTTTTCCGAATCTGCCGTTTTGATGTGTCCGCCTCCATAAGAAGCCTGAGGTACTCCTCCTGCGACAAACGCCTTTCGACCTCTACGCGCTTAACGGCGGAAATCCTGCGTTTTTTAGTTTGGAAATAGATATAATGTCCGTCCGCGCCGCGCTGGCGGATCCGAACCTCCTCGCCGCCGGAGCTTTGAAGATAAGCTGAGTGCTATCTCACGAAATTTTCTGCGCAGGCCGTATACATGACAGCTTACCGCATTGGCTTCATTTCCCATTGGATCTTCTCCCCATACAGCCTCATAAAGCTGCCTGTATGACAACAC
>CALWHV010000011.1 GCA_944380545.1 uncultured Eubacterium sp.
AGACGGCAAGCGCCGGATTTCAGGAAAAATAATCAAATTTATAATCATAGCGGCTGTAATTATGGCAGTTGCGGCAACCGCTTTCGCCAATCCTTCAAGCAGAAAGTTCATTATAGACAGGTTTTCAAATCGTTCCGAATACAATGTGCAGGATGCATCTGAAGCACAAGAAGTAAAATCGTTAGAATTAAATTATATTCCTGCCGGATTTAAGAAAACGGAGGATTATGGTTACATATATTTATATGAAAACGGCAATAAATATTTTTCCGTAGAAAAAATGAATTTAAATTCAACAGTTGGCTTTGATACCGAAAAACACGAATACGAACACTTAATGATAAACGGTGCAAACGCCGTATATTACCAATCAGGCGAAAATGCAGGCGGAATATTATTCAACAACACAAATTACATTTATCTCATAGAAGGAAATATAGGGAAGGATGAACTTGTAAAAATTGCACAAAATATTGAATAATTATTTGTAAAAGAAGCTGAATTTACAGCTTCTTTTATTTTTTTCGTCACAAAATAGATTTTTTAAAGGATTAAGTATATTGAAAGAATTTTTAAGAGAGGAGGTGTTGATAATGGTTAAAAGAAAAAATTTATTTAGCACTTTCGTTTTTTTCGTTTTATCATTAGTTATAATTTTCAACAGCTTTGCAATCGTTGGTGCCTCTGCTAATGACGGACCGGAAATAGTGCCTTATTACACTAATATAACAAGCTGCTCGGTAAGTTTAAATGTTTCAGGCATAAAAGCAGAATGCAAGGCTACGGTTAGAGCAAAGAGCTCGATGAATCTTAAAATAAAAATGGAACTGCAAAAAGAAAAATCAAGCGGATACGAAACCGTTAAAACCTGGACAAGCAGTAATACAGGAATATTGTTGACGATGTCAGAATCAAGAAACATAAATATTTTATGCAATTACAGACTCAAAGTTACTTTCACTGCCGGCTCCGAAACTCAAGTAATGTATAGATATTGGTAGTCATTTTATGGGCTTATGTTTATTTTATGAAAGAGGTGTTTCCGATGTTTTGATTACGCCTATTGCGATAAGCAAAAAGATATTGTAAATGAGAGGTGATCGTAAAATTGTCAAAAAAATAAATCGCCTTCGTTGTTGCCGCAATAACAGCAGTTACTGTATTTGCAAGCACTATGTACATCAATAATCTTAATCGTATGGTAAGCACAGAGTATTACCGCGAATTTTAAACAAACATTGTTTTGATTTGCAAACAAAATATTAGTAAATCAAAAATCCAAAACTAATTTTGAGGTGATTATAATGAAGAAAAATGTTATATCTTTAGCAGCAGTTCTTTTCTTGATTTTGTCGTGTTTTAACCCTATTACGGCATTGGCAAATGACAACAATGAACATAATTATTTCCAATTTACTACTGCAGTTACACGAATGGACAACGATGGAACATTTGAGTTTGAAATTGAAAAATGGGTTAAATCAGACAACTTTAAAGCAACCAGTAATAAAATTACCGTTCAAACCAAAGCGCTGGTTCATTATGAGAACGGCAATATCGTTAACAATTACAAAAGTAACAATGTGAAGTTCAAAGTTGAATTGATAAGCAGCCATAATCAAAAAGTCGTAGGTTCATATGTTGGAAAATGTGACAATATCAAGGGAGGCCTTCAGTTTGATGTAGAAAAGGGCAAACAATACCATTTAAAAATATCTGTCTATCAAAGCTCGCTTGGTCCGTATGAATCCATAAAAGGCAGCGGCGAAGTTTATTATGTTGAGGTTTTATAATTGGAGATTAAAATTTGAGAATCGAAGATATTCTGCCGTTATTGTTTCGCTATGCGTTTGCGGGACTTGCCGTGCTGGCTGTGCTGCTGGTTTTGTTTTTGAGCAGTTGGCTGATCTATAAAAAAGTTTTTCACGGGCAAAAGAAACTGCGCAAAAAGTATCTGGTGCTCGGGGCAGTGAGCTTTGTTTATCTTTTTATTGTTGCCTGTGCCGTTTTTGCCGACCGGACAGGGTACGAGGAGGGCGTGCAGAGCCTTTTTGCCAGCTACCGCCACGCCTGGTATTATTGGCGTTCGGCAGACTGGTTAAACATTGCGCTGAATATTCTGCTTTTTGTTCCGTTTGGTTTTTTCTTACCGCTTTGGAGCAAAAAACTGGAGAAGCTTTATATTACTGTTCCGGCAGGATTTTTGCTTACATTGGTTATAGAATCCCTGCAATATATTCTGAAACTCGGCGTTTTTGAGTGGGACGATATTTTTAACAACACTATTGGTGCGCTTCTTGGCTATTGCGCATTAAAAATGGTTATCTGTGCCTTTCAACGCAAGCAGCTTAAAAAGGCGCTTTTATGCGGTGTGCCGTATTTGGCTGTTGTTGCTGCTTTTGGTGGTGTTTTCCTGGCGTATGCAGCGCAGCCCTACGGCAATTTGCAGTTGTCTTATTACGCAAAGCAAGCTCCGAACAATATAAGCGTAGCTGTAGGCGAATTAACGGATTTTGGCGATAAAGAAAATGTTTACAAGCAAGTGCCGGTATCTTGGGAAGAGGCACGCGCTGCGGCCAACGCACTTTTTGACGCTGCCGACACAGTTGCGGATGATACCACGGAATTTTATGAGGACGGACGGTTTTCCATAGAGTCCGCCGATGGAGATTACACATTTACTATGGATACCGAAAACGGCACCTATCGATTTGAAGAGTTTGCTTATTTTTGGATGGATTCTTCACTGCGCCCATCCACACCACTATCTGCCGAAGAAGCACGCCTGGCGCTGCAGACCTATGGAATCGATTTGCCGCCCGATTGTCCGGCACAGGTTATAGAGGGGGATTGTTATGTGTTTTCTCCGGAAACGGAAACGCAAAACGGAATTGTGCGCGGCACTCTTTACTGTTATATAAACGAAAGCGGCGACATCGTTGGTATTACCAACGACATTGTTACACTGCAAATCGTATCGTCAGAGGATATCATAAATGTGCAGGAGGCTGTAGAACGCATCCGAGCGGGCAAATATTCGGCAGAATACCTACCGGAGTCTTATGCACTTGCTGTAAAGAGCTGTGAAATCTTCTTTGACGAGGATTCTAAGGGCTTTTACCAGCCGGTATATTCGTTTATATGCGATGTTAAATCAGCCGGCGAGGCCACAGAAACGCGGATTCAAATTCCTGCTTTAAAATGAAAAAGCATACAACAAACAACAGTAAGGAAAATCCAAATGAAACGAATAAAGCTTTCTCAAAAGCAACAAAAAATCATCTTTGCATTATTGTTGCTGCTCGTTTTTCTTTCTTATTTTGATACTGTTTTAGATGTGACCTTGTTCAAATATGTTCCTTTATCTCAAATTTCTTCTGCCGACCGTTATCGGGTAGACAGCCTTAATCTGATTCCTTTTGCAGACTGGAATGTGGATCGAAGCGGTATGATTCGGGATGTTTTGCTGAATGTTATTTTGTTTTTCCCGTTTGGTTTTTTGATTCAAATGGGGCTTCAAAAAAACAGGCTTTTCTGGTTGTCAGTATTGATCCCTTTAACTTGCAGCCTGCTCATTGAGGTCTTGCAATATGTTTATCAGCTCGGCGTATCCGATATAACGGATTTAATCAGCAACATAATCGGCGCTGCGTGCGGCGCAGCCGTGTATTTGTTATTCAACACAATTTTTAAACAACATAAAACTAAATTTAATAAAGTCCTGTTAGTGCTTTTGCTTTTGATTGCACTGTTTAATTTCTGTTTATCTTTATAACGATCAATACATTATAATAAAAGGAGCTAATTAGATATGAAAAAAATAATAGCGTTCTTTGTAACACTGGTTTTAATGTTTACTTGCACATCAAGCATTGCTTTTGCAAACGAAAGTGCTAATAATATCAATAAAGAAGATTGCGAGCAATATTTTGACTTGGTTTTTTACGATGACGAAGGTAATCTGATTCAGCCGCGCATCAATGCAGACGGTTCATTTACCTATTCTTTTACCTCAAGACTGCATTCGAGCCATTTCACGGCGAATGCTGACAAAATCACACTTAATTTTAGAACAACCACAGATAGCAAGTCCTATTATTACATCGCACTATATGATGTAACTAAGAATCCGACTAATCCCACATTTAAAAGTATGACGCAGGCAAAAGATGATACTGAGCCTGACAGCAAAACTTTTAATGTAAAAAAAGGTAACAAATATCGGCTTACCTTTCAAAAAGTTAATCCTAAAAATACCACCACTATTAAAGGAAGCGGGACTATTTCCGGTATAAAAAAATAACCCCGACATAAGGATGAATAAAGCGTTTGATAATTGCTTTTTTATTAAGCGAGATAAAAATGTAATCGTTATATCTTTTCAAAAATAAAAAGTCCCCTGCTTTTTTGCCATAGCGATCATTTTGAACGGCGCGTTGTTCTTTGTTTCGCAGCAACGCGCCGTTTCGGCATTTCTGCAAACCATCTTGACAAGGAACGGATTTATCATTTAAAATAATTTTGAATAATTCCGTCACAAAATGGATTTTTTAAAGGATTAAGTATATTGAATGAGTTTTCAAGAGAGGTGGTGTTGATAATGGTTAAAAGAAAAATTTATTTAACACATTCGTTGCATCCTGTATCAATGATAATAAAGTGTTGAATTACAAATAATTCATCAACATTGACAACTTCATGGAGGTGTATGATGATTAAAAACAAAGTTCTTGCAAAAGGGATAATAAAGTGCATAGTGCTGTTGGTGTTTGCCGCAGGTTCATTGTTGTTATCATTATGGATTGGAGATTCCATGGCGATTTTGTTTAACTCCGTGTTGGACAAATATCTCAACTACACCGAGTCAATGATGTATCTGTGGGCATCAGCGCTTGACAGAATCTTTTTCCTGATATTTTTAATTTTGCTGATAATAAGCGTTGTTAAAATCATCAAGCACAAAAGGCTGAAAAAAAGCGCTGCGCAGATTGTTTTTATATCGCTGTTCGCAGTGATAAACATAGCTTTTCTTATTGCCGTTATGTCATTTCAGGCAAGCGATATTAAAACAGTGGATTCAATTTCCGTCAAATCATATGTTGATATACACCGGGTGTTTGATGTTTCTTATGATGACGAGTCCTACAGGGAGCAGACAAATTACGGTAATATCTGTTCCGAGATACCTGTTAATTATGAGATTCAGCAAGCGACGGATGAATATTCTGTTTTTACTTCCTGTATTCGGATAACCGATAACTCGCTTTTGTCTGAGTACTATGAAGAACTGAAGGAACGGGGTAAGGATTGCAAGGTGAAAGACCTGACCGCTCCGCAGCTCAAGGACATCTCGGCGGATACGGGCTATTATTGGAGCTACAATAATACTTTGAACATTGTTATTGTTAAAAAAGATGTTATATACAAAATCTATTTGCTCGGCGAACCGGTAAATAAAGATATGATGGTTGAAGAGCTTAATGAGCTTTAAACGATTCTCTGATTCAGCGGATACAATCGACGGAGCTTTTGCGGCAAAGATTTTTGCTGGAATGACGAATCGCTAAATCAAATAAAAGACGGACTGATGAAAAAACGCGCTTCGGAAAGCCGAAGCGCGTTTTTCATTTATTTATGTATTGGATTTTATTCGGCGGCAAGCTTTTGCGCAATCTTTTTCATAGACGCGCGGCACTGCGCGCTTATGGGCAGGAACGGTCTTCTGCACTCGCCCATATCGACGCCGAGCTCGGTGAGAATGGCTTTTTCGGACTGGAAAACGCCGTATTTGATCATCTCGGAAATGATGGCGTCCGCCTCGTTCTGGCCCTGCTGGGCAGCCTTGAGATCGCCGTTTTGGAAATCCGTCATTATCTTCTTGAACTTTTTGCCCATAAAATTATATGTGCTGCCGATGGCTCCGTCCGCGCCCATCGCAAGCCCGGCGAGGAGAGTTTCATCGAAGCCGTTATAGACAACGACCTCTCTGTCGAGCTGCTTGAATTTCTGAAGCGCGAACATATCGCTTGAGGTGTGCTTGATGCCGATGAACTTTTCGTTTTTGAAAAGGTCGTTTGCTATCTCCTTGGTGAGAGCAAAGCCGCTTGAGTTCGGGAAATTATAGATGATCATCGGCAGCGAGGTGCTGTTTGCGATATCCTGATAATAGCCGAGTATCGCCTCAAGCGGGAAGCCGTAATAAAACGGCGCGACGGCAGAGATAGCGTCATAGCCGAGGCTTTCGGCGCATTTTGCCATTTCTATGGCGGAATCGGTGGCAATCGTGCCGACATGGGCAATCAGAGTAACTCTGTTGCCCGCGGCTTCCTTAACGCACTTGAACACCTGCTCCCTTTCCTCGTTTGTGAGGAGCAGACCCTCGCCGGTGCTGCCGCCGACATAAAAGCCGTCTATCCCGTTTTTGATATTGAACTCAACAAGATCGGCTATTGAGCCGTATTTGATGCTTCCGTCTGCATTGAACGGTGTGAGCAGAGCCGAAAAGAGCCCCTTGAATTTTTTAAGATCTGTCATTTTTATCCTCCTGCTGCATTAAAAATTGTTGTTCTTCTCAAAAACGCCTGCAAAGCGCTTTGTGATATCCATAGGCCTTGTTATCGCGCTGCCGATGACTACTGCATAGGGATTACATTCCAGCACCTTTTCAAGCTGCCCCGTTTCCCATATGCCGCCCTCTGCTATGACCTTTGCCCTGAGGGTTGAGGTCATCTTTTTCAAAAGCTCGTAATCGGGTATCGCGGCGCCGGCGGTATACGGCGTGTAGCTGCGAAGCGTGGTGCCCACATAGTCAAAGCCCATCTCGTCCGCCGCCTTTGCCTCCTCGTAATCGGAGCAGTCCGCCATAATCTCGGTGTTCGGGGAGTTTTTGCGGATGTAATCAACAAGCTCCGAGAGCTCAACGCCGCCGGGACGCTTTCTTTGAGTGGCGTCCATTGCGATGACCTCGCACCCCGCTGTGAGCAGCTCCTTTACCTCCTTGAGCGTGGGAGTGATATAAATCTCGCTGTCCTCATACTCCGCCTTGATTATCCCGATAACGGGAACATCGACCTGCTCTTTTATCTCCTTTATATCGGAAACATAATTCGCCCTTATTCCGCACGCGCCGCCGAGCACCGCAGCGCGGGCAAAATGGCCCATCATATGAAGCCCGTAAAGAGGCTCGCCCTTTACAGCCTGGCAAGAAACGATAAGGCCGCGCTTAAGATTAGCCGTAAAACCACCGCCTTTTTTATTTTCTTTATTCTATCACAAGGCGGCGCGCTTTTCAACACAAAATCCCCGTCTTTTCCGCCCGCCGGCAGCGTGAATTTAATTGACGGATATTACATTTCTTGAAAATGTTAAAAAATTTCCGATTTTTGAAGCTTTTTCTATTGAAATTCAGAACGAATCGTGATAAAATATAGTTGTTGATCAACCGGGCTTGTTGCTGTCCGAGCGGGCTATCAGCGCCCGCAAGCAACAGAAGAATTGGTTTTAGTTTATTGTCAATTCTTTGATCCTATCTGAGTACAACGGACAGGATAATCGCGTTTATTGGCTTAATGATTTTGCCTTAGCTTTTGATTCGTTTTCGGCTCCGTGCCGGTAAGCGTTTTAAAGGCTGCGGCGTTTGATTTAAGTCCTTTTATCGCCAAGTGAGTCGGTGTATTTCATATACACCGGCTTTTCTTTTTGTTCTCTTTTTCCGCGTGATGAAAGCGTTTCGCGCCGTATGCTGCAAAGCAGCCTGTTTATGCCTTTTGCGCTTTTTCTGGTTTCCCTGACCGGCGAAACGCGCAAAAAAGACGCAAGCCTTATAAGCTCGACGGGCAGCGGAGCTTTTTGAAGCGGCGATGCTATGTAAAGAACGAAGCCGCGCGAATATTTCAAAAAGCACAGCGCATTGAAAAGCTCCTTTTGCAGCTCGAAGGGATTTACGACGCACACAACGCAGTCGTAATCCGCCGCGCACTTCGGCGATGCGTCCGGCGGCAGCAGCGTTATGTGATAATAAACGCGCTTATAATAGACCACTCCCCTGAGCCCCCATTCGGGCGCTGTGCAGACGAACGAGCCGGTGAGCTCCTCAAACACCCTGAGCTTTGCGGCGCAGCACATTCCGGCAACGGCTATCCTGCGCCGCGTGTATGCGCCGTTTTCCACCATAAACACCATCGCCTTTCGGGCTGCGTAAAGCAGATTATCGTTTATCAACTTCTTAATTGCAGCCGAACGAGGCGTTTTTTGCCCTGCTTTCACGGCGCTTTGCTTGCAAAATCCCCTGCGGCATCCTATGCTAAGGCAAAGCATTATGTGAAATTGCACAAGAGAAAAGCAGTATATTTATAAGTTTTATGAATTGAATTGAAGCGCACGCAATGGTAAAATAAGCTTTGAAATAAATTTTTGCGAGGTAACAAAAATGGAAAGGCTTAAATATTTTGTAAACGGCGAATTCAGGGAATCAAAGACCGACAAATGGTACGACCTGCACAACCCCTCAACAGGCGAGGTCACGGGTCAGGCTCCCTGCTGCACGAACGACGAGGTGCTTGAGGCGATAGAGGCGGCTAAGGCTGCGTATCCCTCGTGGCGCAACACTCCCGCAAGAAAGCGCGCGCAGATACTTTACAGAGTGCGCGAGCTGCTTATTGAGCATATGGACGAGCTTACGATGCTTGTGTGCGAGGAAAACGGCAAGGCCTGGGGCGAGGCTGCCGGCGATGTGGGCAAGGCGCAGGAGGGCACAGAGCTTGCCACGCAGGCGCCGTCGCTTATGATGGGCGAGAGCCTTATGGACGCTTCAACAGGGTTTGACACGGTCAAGTACCGCGAGCCGCTCGGCGTTTTTGCGGGAATAGTGCCCGTAAACTTCCCGGCGATGATACCCTTTGGCTGGATGACGCCCGTGTGCGTTGCCTGCGGAAACACGATGGTGCTCAAGGCGGCCTCCCTTACTCCGCGAACCGCTATGAGGATAGGCGAGCTTTACAAGGAGGCGGGCATTCCGAACGGCGTTATCAACATAGTTACCTGCTCCAGAAACGAGATAGACACAATACTTGACCACCCCGACATCAAGGGAATCACCTTTGTTGGCTCAACGCCCGTGGGGCTCAAGATATATCAGAAGGCGGCTGCTGCCGGAAAGAGATGCCAGGCGCTTTGCCAGGCAAAGAACCACGCGCTTGTTATGGAGGACTGCGCGCTTGAAAGAACCGTTGCAGGCGTTATAAACTCGGCGTTCGGCTGCGCCGGACAGAGATGTATGGCTCTCTCCTGCTGCGTTGTTGAGGAATCCATTGCGGATAAATTTGTTGCCGAGCTCAAAAAGCAGATAGCCTCCGTCAACTGCGGACCAGCGTGGGACAAGAACACGCGCCTCGGACCCATCACATACGAAAAGCACTACAAGGAGGTGCTTGCGGACATTCAAAAGGGCATTGACGAGGGCGCGGAGCTTGTTGTTGACGGGCGCAACCCGAAGGTGCCCGCCGGATACGAGAACGGCTACTTTATAGGCGCGACGGTGTTTGACCGCGTTACCGAGGATATGACGATAGGCAGGGACGAAATCTTCGGACCGGTGCTGTGCATAAAGAGGTGCAAGGATTTTGACGAGGGACTTGCCATTATGAACGCCAGCCCCTATGCCAACGGCTCCGTTATTTACACTCAGAGCGGCTACTATGCAAGGCAGTTTGCAAGATACACGGACGGCGGCCAGGTTGGAATCAATGTGGGAATTCCCGTGCCTGTGGGCTTTGTGCCGTTCAGCGGTCACAAGCAGAGCTTCTTCGGCGACCTGCACTGCCTGGGCAAGGACGCTTACCGCTTCTTTACGGAGAGCAAATCAGTTACCCAGCACTGGTTTGACGAGGAGGAAAAGAAGGCCAAGGAGGTTGACACCTGGGACGGCCTGCTTTGATACCGAGCGATATATGAGCAAAACGGCGGAGAGCTTCGGCGCTCCGCCGTTTTTTGACGCCTCTTGAGATTCGGTATTGACATTTCCGCTTTTTAGATTAAAATATACTATGGTCTGAAAAATACTATGGTCTGAAAAGGAGGGGAAATTCCCCGAAGGAAAGGACATAGACATATGGGAAATCAATTCATTATGCCGGGAAAGATAGTTTACGGCGAAAATGCGCTCAGCGACGCAAAGCCGCTGCTTGCAAATATGGGCAAGAAGGCGCTGATAGTTACCGACAGATTTATGGTGCGCTCCGGCAATGTGCGGCATATAGAGGCAGTGCTTGACGAGGAGGGCATCGGCTACAGCGTTTTTGACGGCGTTAATTCCGAGCCCACAGACACCATAATAGATATGGGAATAGAGCAATACAGGCGCGAGGGCTGCGACTTTTTGATTGCGCTGGGCGGCGGCTCGCCGATAGACGCTATGAAGGCGATAGGCGCGGTTGCAACAAACGGCGGGGAGATAGACGATTATTACGGCAAGATAATCACCGTTCCGACGCCGCCGAGCGTTGCTATACCGACGACGAGCGGAACCGGCTCCGAAGCCACGCAGTTTACGATAATAACCAACACGAAAAGAGACATAAAAATGCTTTTAAAGGGCGCGGTGCTTATGCCCGACCTTGCTATCGACGACCCGCGCTTCACGCTTACGGCGCCGCCCGCCATAACGGCGGCGACCGGCCTTGACGCGCTGTGCCACGCTGCCGAGGCATATACCTCAAGAAAGGCGCAGCCGCTGACGGACGACCTGGCGCTGAGCGCGGTCAAAAGGATATTCAAGAACCTGCCGGTATGTTATCACGACCCGAAAAACATCAGGGCGCGCGAGGAGATGAGCCTGGCGGCGCTTGAAGCGGGCGTTGCCTTCAACAACGCGAGCGTTACGATAATCCACGGAATGAGCCGCCCGATAGGCGCGCTTTTCCATGTGCCGCACGGCATATCGAACGCGATGCTGATTGAGGAATGCTTTAAATTTGCAATAGACGGCGCCTACACAAGGTTTGCCGCACTCGGCAGGGCGATAAGGGCGGCGCACCATACGGACGACGACCGCACGGCTGCCGAAGCTTTTTTGAACGCGTGCATCGAGCTTTGCCGCACCTGCGAGATACCCAGCCTTGAGGAATACGGCATAGACCGCGGCAAATTCTTTGAAGCGATAGACAAAATGACGCAGGATGCGCTCGATTCCGGCTCGCCCGCCAACACGATAAAGAATGTTACCAAAAAGGATATTGTAAAAATCTACAAAAATCTGTGGAAATAAGCAGATAAGAGGCACAAAAAAGCAGGACGCACAGAGCGTCCTGTTTTTTGGTTGTGTCCGTTTTATTCGTTAGCTGCCTTTTCGGCTTTTATCGCCTCGCGGCGCTGCATAATCTCTTTCATCATTTTTCTGTGGCCGTCGCCGGTTATGTTATAAAAATGCATAGGGACGAGCATCAGAAGATAGCCGACCGCCGGAACGAGAGTTGTGAGCAGGAAGAGCGCCCAGTTTGTTTCTGCGTTTTGAACGAGCGAGCCCTCGGTGTGCTGCACATAGCCGGTGAAGCCGAGGATGGCAAGGCCTATCGAGGAGGAGAAGGTGTTTTCTATCTTGCCGGTGAAGCTCATTATTGAGAGCATTATGCCCTCTACTCGCGTGCCGGTCTTCCACTCTATATAATCGACGGTTTCCGCCTCCATCTCTTTTTGGATGAGGTTTTTGAACTCCAGCGGGATAGAGGTGAGGCCGGTGAAGAGGACGACGAGTATGCCGGTGAAGAGCGGCACGCTTTCGCCCGCCGCCTTGTTCATAAGGCCGTTATAGCAGGTGATCGCAAAGAGCGCGTGCAGGATGATAGCGCAAACGCAGCACGCCTGATAGAATTTTTTGCTGTCCGCCCTTTTGCCGAGTGTTTCCACGATCTTGGGAACGAGCAGGCCGGCGATGAGAAAGCCGGGGAATTTAACGACATCGATGAATATATTGTACTGCCTGTTGAACATCAAATCGGCAACGAAGTAAAAGCTTACCTGCTCCGCTATCTTGCAGATGACGAAGAAAATATTGCCCAGGAAAAGCATAAGCAGCGGCCTGTTTTTAAACAGCAGCGCAAGAC
This sequence comes from uncultured Eubacterium sp., assembly GCA_944380545.1. Taxonomy (GTDB): domain Bacteria; phylum Bacillota; class Clostridia; order Oscillospirales; family Acutalibacteraceae; genus Eubacterium_R. The sequence continues at coordinate 12,099 of CALWHV010000011.1, forward strand.
ATTCCTTTACGGAGGGCACATCCTCCCTATGCTCCGCCCTTTCCGTGGTGTTTTTGAAGGTAAAGCGGGTGAGGAACACGATTCCGATGGCGGAAATTATTGCCGAGGTGAGGTATGCCTGGGGAGTGTGGTCCTTAAAATAAGGCAGCAGCGCGGCGCCGGCAACGAACACCTGCGGCAGCGCGCCGAGCACTGAGCGGGTTATTGAGCTTATGCCGAAAAGCTTTGTGCGCTCTATGCCGCTGGGCGTTATTGAAAACGCCAGCGCGCCCATCGGGATGTCAAAGGCGGTGTAGGTTACATCAAGGCCGACGAAAAGTATGGTTGTGTAGATTATATTGAAAAGCGGCGACGCGTCTGCGCTGCCGATGAAAAACAGCACCATCACTATTGAAACAAAGATAGGCGCCCATTTGATATAGGGGCGCATCTGGCCGTCCTTAGTGCGGGTCTTATCAACTATAACGCCCATCATCGGGTCGTTTATCGCGTCGAATATACCGCAGAAAAAGCGTATCTTTGAGGCGACGCCCATCGGGTCGCTGAGCTTTTTGAAAAGCACATTCGTCAAAAAGAAATTTATGTATTTCGACGAGGTCATACTTGTGTTCATACCCTGTGCGCCTCTGCCGACGGCGTAGGAAAGCGTTTCCTTCCAGGTGAGATATGTTTCCTCGCCCACATCCTTTGTTATTATCTTTGTGTTAAGAAATTCCTTAACGCTGAATTTTGCCACTTGCCTCTCCCCTTTTATTTGATTTTGGTTATTTTATTTTTCTTAACGAGATAGACATTATCCGCAATATCCATCATCGCTTTATCGTTCATACTGTCTGTATAAAAATTTTCTATATGCGCGCCGGGAAAGAGCTCGCGGAAGATCTTGACCTTGTTTTCAAGAAAGCAGAGGCGAACGAATTTTCCCGTTTTTTTATCTATGCTGGAGCCGACATAATGCTTTATGCCCATTCTTTTCATTATCTCATCAAGCAGAAAATCGGTTGTGCCGGAGACGATTATATCGCTGTCTTTCCTGACGGCGGAATACCACGGCTTTATCTTTTTTTCGTTTTTGTTCCAGAAATCGACAACGGCGCCGGATATATCGCCGGCGTTCACATAGTAGCCCTCAAGAAACGAGGCGTACGCGCCGACCGCGTCCTCGACCGTGAAGAGGTGAAGCGCATCCTTGAGCGCGATAACGACGAGCTTGGGCAGATATTTCCATATTTTTATATCGCGGCGAACGAAATACAATATGAAATCCACAAGCGTTTCGCCGTCGTAAATCGTGTTGTCAAAATCATAAACATTAACATTCATAATATAAGCCCCGTTTTTAAAGGATAAATCAGTTCTTTGTAAAATCGCCGTAAAATATTGCCAAGGCAGGATTTATGAGATAATAATATCAAAATGTGCCGCGGCTGGCAAGCAAAAATCAATTTTTCTTGACTTTGATTTAAAATAATTATATATTATTATAAAGTTTTTCAGAAAAAAGCTCTGAGGGGGAACGACTCCCCAAAGCACGGGGGCGAACGATGAAAAGAGATTACATAAAAACAGACGCTGTGATAGTGGGCAGCGGCGTTGCGGGGCTTTTTGCCGCGCTGTGCCTGCCGGCGGACAAAAGCGTGCTTGTGATAACTAAGGAAGAGCTTAAGGAATGTGATTCCTACCTTGCGCAGGGCGGAGTCTGCGTGCTTAAGGACATCAAGGATTTCGACTGCTATTTTGAGGACACGATGAAGGCTGGCCACTATGAAAACGACCCCGAAAGCGTGCGCGTAATGATAGAATCCTCACCGGATGTTATCAGCACGCTGATTGAGCTGGGCGTTAAATTCGACACTCAGGGCGACGGCGGCTACGACTACACGCGCGAGGGCGCGCACAGGAGAAACAGGATCCTGCACCACAAGGACGAGACCGGCAAGGAGATAACCGCCACGCTGCTTTCAATAGCCAAGAAGCGCAAAAACATAAATTTTATTGCGCGAACAACGATGATAGACCTTATTGAAAAGGACAACATCTGCTACGGCATCGTGTGCGAGGATGAATACGGCGAGCGAGGCGCGATACTTGCAAGGGACATAATTCTTGCAACGGGCGGAATCGGCGGTCTTTTTAAAAACTCCACGAATTTTCCGCACATCACGGGCGACTCCTTTGCGCTTGCTCTGCGCCACGGGATAGAGCTGAAAGACATAAGCTACATACAGATACACCCCACCACGCTTTACAGCAAAAAGAGCGGCAGGCGCTTTTTGATAAGCGAGAGCGTGCGAGGCGAGGGCGCGGTGCTGCTCAATGAAAACGGCGAGCGCTTTACGGACGAGCTGCAGCCGCGCGATGTGGTGACCGACGCGATATGCAGGGAGATGGAGAAATTCGGCACCGACCATGTTTATATCACCCTGCCGACGATGACGAGCGAGCAGGCTCAAAAAAGATTTCCGAATATTTTTGAGGCGTGCATGGAAGAGGGCTACGACATCACGAAGGACCGCGTGCCCGTTACGCCCGGCCAGCATTATATGATGGGCGGAATAAAGACGGACATAAACGGAAAAACATCAATGGCGCATCTTTTTGCCGTGGGTGAGACAGCGTGCAACGGCGTTCACGGAAAGAACAGGCTTGCCTCAAACAGCCTGCTTGAAAGCCTTGTTTTTGCAAAGCGGGCGGCGGACCTGATTGCAAAAGACAAGAGCGGAAAAAACAGCTACGAGCCTGACACGGACTGGGATTCCCTGCCGCCGAGGGCGCAGCGCGAGGCCGAGTTCAGGCGGCTGATAATGGATGAAATCAAAAGAAAGGACCGTGCTTTTTATGATAAGTGGTGTAACGATGAAGATAAACATGGATGAATACATCCTGCACGCGCTTAAGGAGGATATAACGAGCGAGGATGTTTCCACAAACGCCGTGATGAGGGACGCGCGCCGCGGCGCAGCGCAGCTTATCTGCAAGGAGGACGGAATCATCTGCGGGCTTCAGGTATTCTGCCGCGTGTTTGAGCTGCTGGACGAATCCTTTTCCTTTGAAAGCGGCGTAAAGGACGGAGACGAGGTCAAAAAGGGGCAGCTTTTGGGCACTGTTTACGGCGACATACGCGCACTTTTATCCGGCGAGAGGACGGCGCTGAACTACCTTCAGCGAATGAGCGGAATAGCCACCGTGACAAGGCGCTGCGCAAAGGAGCTTGAGGGCTCCTCCACCACCCTGCTTGACACGCGCAAAACGGTGCCGAATATGCGCCCGTTTGAAAAATACGCCGTGACCGTGGGCGGAGGGAAAAACCACCGCTACAATCTTTCCGACGGAGTGCTGCTCAAGGACAACCACATCGGCGCAGCCGGCTCGATAACAAGGGCGATAGAGATGGCGCGCGATTACGCGCCGTTCGTCAGAAAGATAGAGATAGAAACGGAAACGCTTGAACAGGTGCGCGAGGCTGTTGACGCCGGAGCGGACATAATTATGCTTGACAATATGGACAACGAGACTATGAGGCGCGCCGTTGAGCTGATAGGCGGCAGAGCCGAAACGGAATGTTCCGGCAATGTGACCGCCGAAAGGCTCAGGGAAATAGCAGAAATAGGCGTTGACTATGTTTCGAGCGGGGCGCTGACGCACTCCGTTAAAGCGATGGACATAAGCCTTAAAAACCTTAAGCCGACAGAATAAGCAAAAAAACCGCCGAGCGGGGAGCCCCGTTCGGCGGTTTTTTATCAGCCGTTATGGTTTTTAAGCTCTCTTTTGAGCCATATCGAGCCGATGTCGAGGGCGTTATAAAGGCCCTCTTTTTCTGTTTTTTTAACTACGCGCTCCTTGATGCTCACCTCGGGGTCCGTATTGAGGATCTGGACGGTGACTCTGCCGGAGAGCATCATATCTCCGAAGCTGTCTTCTGACTGGATGCGAAAATACGCAACATACGGGTCTGCCATACTGCCGAGATATATCTCTTTTCCGCACCTTACAAGGGGAAGCCCTTTATAGGTGAGGGGAAGCTCTTTTTTCTCTGCCAAAACAATCCCTCCTTTATATTTTTGAGCCGCGCATCAGGTGTTTAAATACGACTTTACCATTTCGGCAAGAAGCTCATCCCTGTCTATCCTGCGGATAAGGCTTCTTGCGTTTTTGTGCGTGGTGATATAGGTGGGATCCTCTGAAAGGATATAGCCCACTATCTGATTTATGGGATTATAGCCCTTTTCCTTAAGCGCGTCAAAAACCTGGGTGAGGGTCTCCCTCATAAGATCCTCGTGGTCGTCTCCGAGCTTAAAGGTCATGGTTTTATCTTTCAAGGTAAAGTCCACCTCCTGCGGGAATATACAAATCCATTATATACAATATTGAGCGTAATTACAATAATTATTTTTAAAATCGGCGGGCGATGGGAGCTTTTCGGGACTTAAAGCGGCTAAATAAGCGCGCTTTTAAGCCCTGAGCGACACGCCGTGCTTTTCAAGCGCCTTTATTACGCGCTTTACGGCGGCGTCCGCCTCATCGTCCGTAAGCGTGCGCTCGGCGCTTCTCATACGGATATTGAAGGCAACGCTCTTTTTGCCCTCTTCGATCTGCTCGCCTTCGTAAACATCGAAAAGCTTTACGCTTTCAAGCGTGCTGCCCACGGCGGCTTCTATCTCTCTTTGCAGGGTGAGAACGGGAATATCACGGCTGCACACGAGCGCAAGATCGCGCGTGGCGGCGGGATATTTCGGCAGCGGCTTATGGGTCCTCTGCGGCAGAGTGTTATTAAACGCCGTTTCAAGGTCTATCTGCGCGATATACACCCTTTCCCCTATCTCGTAATTTTCCGCGACGGCGGGATGCACCTCGCCGAGCAGCGCAAGCTCCGCGGAGTTTATCGTAAAGCGAGCGGCCCTGCCGGGATGGAAGGTTGGGTTATCGGTGACAGGCTCAACATCATATCTTGCGGTATTGAGCCTTTCAAGCAGCTTTTCAACAATGCCCTTGAGCGTGAAATAATCCGAGCCAGCGCCGTACAGGCCAACGACCGCCATCTGCTTTTCAACTGGCAGGCTGCCGGGCTGAGTGGGCTGATAAACGGTGCCTATCTCATAAAGGCAGGCGGCTTCGTTTTTATGGTTATAGTTGCCGGAAAGTATATCGAGCATTGACGGCAGCGCGGTGGTGCGCATAATGCTTGTATCCTCGCCAAGGGGATTCAGGATTTTTACAGAATCGCGCAGGGGCGAATCGGCGGGAAGAGCGATTTTATCGTAAGCTCTGGGGCTTATGAAGCTGAAGGTGGAAATCTCCGTGCAGCCGCAGGAGAGCAGCGTTTCGCCGGTGAGGCGCAGGAATTTCTGCCAGGGGGTGAGCTTGCCGTTTGCAACGCCGCTGAGCATCCTGTTGGGGATGTTGTGGTAGCCGTAAAAACGGGCGACCTCTTCCGAGATATCGGCGATATGCTCTATATCGTTTCTGAATGAGGGAGCTACAACATAATCACCCTCAAAGGTGAACTCGAGCTTTTCAAGGATGCTCTTCTGCTCCGCCTCGCTGAGGCTGATGCCGATAAAATCATTTATCCACTTATAATCAAATTTGACCTTTACGGGCTTTTTGGGATTTACAAAGCAATCCACAACGCCGTTTACAACATCGCCTGCGTCAAGAAGCTGAACAAGCTCCAGCGCCCTGTTGAGCGCGCGCATCGTGGCGCCGGGGTCAAGCTCCTTTTCATAGCGGCTCGACGCCTCGGTGCGCATACCGAGCGCCTTTGCCGTGCGCCTTACGGACACGCCGTTGAAGCACGCCGATTCAAACACGATGGTGGTGGTGTCGTCCATAATGCCGCTGTATTCGCCGCCCATTACGCCGGCAACCGCCACGGGCTTGCTTTTATCGGCGATAACGAGCATTGAATCGTTGAGCTCTCTTTCAACGCCGTCCAGCGTGGTGATCTTTTCGCCGTTTTCGGCGTTTCGCACATTGACCTCGCCGCCCTCAAGATAGCGCAGGTCAAACGCGTGCATCGGCTGGCCGTATTCAAGCATAACATAGTTTGTGATGTCAACAATATTGCTTATGGGGCGCACGCCGCTTGCGCGCAGCCTTTCGCGCAGCCAGCGCGGGCTTTCCTTTACGCGCACATTCTCTACGACCGCGCCTGAATAGCGGTAGCACTTTTCGGGCTCCGCGATGCTGACCTTGAGAAAATCGTTTACATCGCCGTGACCGGGCGCGACCTGCGGCTCCTTGAGCACGAACTCTCTGCCGAAGGTTGCCGCCGCCTCTCTTGCAAGGCCGGTAACTGACATACAATCGCACCTGTTTGAGGTTATCTCAAATTCAACGCAGGTGTCGTCATACCCGATTGCGGTGCGAATATCCGTGCCGAGCGTTCGATCGCAGTCCTCGCCCAAGACGAAGATGCCGTCCGCCGCGGCATACGGGAAATCGTTTTGCGTAAGGCCGAGCTCGTCAAACGAGCAGAGCATACCGTTTGACTCAACGCCGCGCAGCTTGCCCTTTTTTATCTTTTCAAGGCGGTGCTCGTGCCTGTTATAAACAACGGCTCCCGGCAGCGCCGCGGGTACGATGTCGCCCGGCTTGAGATTCTGCGCGCCGGTGACTATCTGCACATTCTCGCCCGCGCCCACATCGACGCTGCACACCCAGAGATGGTCTGAATCAGGGTGCTTTTCAAGCGAATCGACCCTTGCAACAACGATATTTTGAAGCTCGCTTCCCTCTTTTTTAAATTCCTCTACCTTTGAGCCGGAAAGCGTCATAGCGTCGCAGAAATCCTTGTCCGATATATCGGCGGTGGAAACATAGTCCTGCGCCCATTTTCTTGAAAGTATCATAATTTACGCCCCCTTAAAACTGACTTAAAAATCTGAGATCGTTTTCGTAAAGCAGACGCATATCGTCTATATTAAAGCGGAACATAACGAGCCTTTCAAGGCCGATGCCGAACGCATAGCCGCTGTATTCATCGGGGTCAACGCCGCCGTTTTTAAGCACCTTGGGATGCACCATACCGCCGCCGAGGATCTCTATCCAGCCCTCGCCCTTGCACATCGGGCAGCCCTTTCCGCCGCACTTGAAGCAGGAAACATCAATCTCGCAGCTCGGCTCGGTGAACGGGAAGTGGTGCGGGCGAAGCCTTATGCGGGTATCCTCGCCGTAAAGCCTTTTTGCAAAGGTTTCAAGGCTGCCCTTGAGATCCGCCATCGAAATACCCTTGTCCACAACAAGCCCCTCTATCTGATTAAAGAGCGGAGAATGAGTGGCGTCCACAGCGTCAGAACGGAAAACGCGGCCGGGCGCGATCATACGAAACGGCGGCTTGTGCGCCTCCATAAATCTTATCTGCATCGGAGAGGTCTGGGTGCGAAGAACGATATTATCGTCGATATAGAAGGTATCCTGCGTATCCCTTGCCGGATGGTCCTTGGGGATATTCAGCGCTTCAAAATTATAATAATCGTACTCCACCTCGGGGCCCTCGGCAATATCGAAGCCCATTCCCATAAATATTTCCTTTATTTCGTCAAGCACGATGGAGAGCGGGTGCTTGTGCCCGATGAGCGGCTGAACGCCGGGCATCGTGACATCTATCTTTTCACCGAGTAGCCTTTTTTCAAGCTGCGCCTTTTTGATTTCGGCGCCCTTAGCGGCTATCCTGCCGTTTATATCCTCGCGCACCTCGTTTGCAAGCTGGCCGATAACGGGGCGCTCCTCAGCCGAAAGAGAGCCCATCTGCTTTAATATTGCCGTGAGCTCGCCCTTTTTGCCGAGAAAGCGAATCCTTACATCCTCAAGCTGCTGCGCGTCCTGCGCCGAGTCAAGCGCCGCTGCCGCCGCCTGCCTAATCTGTTCGATTTGCTCTTTCATAATATCTTCCTTTCCGTTTCATAACCGAAAACAAAAAAATACCTGCCCCTGCGCGAGGGACAAGTATTTGAAATACCTGCGGTACCACCCTGATTTTTGCATAGAAACATCCAAGCAAACACTCTTTGAGCCGGTAACGGGGCTCATTTCGTCCGCGCTTAATGGCACTGCGTTCGGCGCGGCCGCTCTGAAGGGAACTTCACCCGATGCGCCTTTGCGCGGCTTTCAGCCGTGACCGCGCTCTCTGAAAAAGGAAGAATCGGACTACTTTTCTTCGTCACTGCGTTTCAATATGCAAATATTATAATATATTACTTTTGATAATGCAAGCATTTTTTATCAGCGCGTTATCTCGCTTATCTTAAAGGTTTGAAATTCAAGATAGCTGCTAGGCTCGGATTCATAGAGCACGCCGACAGTATCATCGTCTATAGCAGCAAGGCAGGAATAGGCGAAAAAGCCGCTGTTTATGGGCACATCCCTGAACCAGTCTATATGCGTATATCTGCCCTTTGACATTCTGAGCTTTCCGACGGAGAGAACGCCGCAGCTTCTTGTTTTTTTGCTTGCGTGCGAGCAGAAAACATAACCGCCGTGCGTTATAACGCTCTTTTGGCACTTGGGGGCGTAAAGCGCGGTCTTTGCGCATTTTTCCCAGGTTTTGGAGCCGTCCGGCGAATAGGAAACGGGAGTTTTGCCGAAGGACTTTTGCCGGCCGAGACCGAGAAGAGCGCCGCTCGGCGTTTCGACGAGCTGCCATTCGTCTATATTTTCGGCATAGGGGCAGCGGGTCATCCTGTGCCAGGTTTCGCCGTTATCGACGCTGTATATCGACGCGGCGCCGTTTTTTGTGGAATAAAGCGGCATAACTATGCGCCCGTCGGCAGTTGTTACGCCCACTCCCGGAGCAACGCCGAGGAAGGCGCCGTCCTGCGGTGACAGGATCATATGGGTTATATCGCGCGGCTCGCTCCAGGTCTTGCCGCCGTCCGAGCTTTTGAGCATAAACACATAGCACCTTTTGGGCGCCTTGAGCGGCGCGCCGAAGGTGGTTTTCGCGCCTGCCTCGTTTTTGCCGATGGCTCCGTTCAGATAGATATTGCCCATATATTCTTCGCCGCGGTAAAGCGAGCCGCACGGAGGTGTTACGCGGTAATCCGTTTTTTCCCTGCGGCTGTTGAGGACGCAGCCGTCCTCCGCCACATAATAGAACGCGCCGTCCCTGTCGTAAATCAGCGGGCGCATCCTGCCGTTGAGCTGGGCGTAAGGGATCTTCTTTTTATCAAGAAGCTTCTTTTTGTGAAGCCCCATACATTCCGGCCAGAAATCGGCAATCATAATTATATCGCCGTTCGGTGCGAGCGCCATACACGGATCTATGTAAAACGCCGAGGCGTAGCAATCGCTTGATATTCTTGTTTCCCTTGCGGGCGGAGCGGCAACCGTTTCAATATCGCTCCAGGTTTTGCCGCCGTCCTCGCTGCGGCGCACGGCAAGCTCGATATAGCCCCAGTCCTCGCCGGTGGAGGCTCTGTCCACCGCGGCGATGAGCGTGCCGTTTGCGTTTATGAGGCTCGGTATTCTGAAGGCGATACCGCCGTTTGCCTCGTTGCTGTTTTTTGTAAGCTCCTCTTTAAGATACACGGGACTGCTGCCGCAGAACAGAAGTTGAGGCTGTGCCATAACAAGCTCCTTTCGTATTATAAATTCCGCTGTTTGATAATGAGAGTATACCATAATCCGGCGGCAAATGAAAGAGTTTTTAAATAAGATTGCTCTTTCTCTTTAAATGCTATTGAAAAAAATTCCGTTTTTTAGTAAAATAAAGACAAATATTTTGAAAAGGAGGAATCATCGGTGCTTTGGGAGCTTAAAAAGTGCTGGTACAGAATTTACCAGGGCGCTTTTAAACTTGCAATGAATTTTCTGGACTGGTCCGAGCCTCAGCTTCTTGAGGGCAAGGGCTCTGTTTTAAGACTGCCGGAATTCATCAAAAGCAAGGGAATCAACAAGGTGCTTGTTGTGACCGACAAGGGCCTTATGAGCCTTCACCTGCTTGACCCAATGTTTGAAAAGCTTGACGAGGCGGGCGTTGAATATGTTGTTTACGACGGCGTTCAGCCCAACCCCACCATCCCGGAGATCGAAGAGGCGCGCGAGATGTATATCAAGAACGCGTGCGAGGGCTTTATCGCCTTCGGCGGCGGCTCTTCGATGGACTGCGCAAAGGTGGCTGCCGCAAGAGTTGTTAAGCCCAATCAAACGGTTCGCAAGATGAGGGGCTATCTTAAAGTGCTTAAAAAGCTGCCGCCGTTTTTTGCCGTGCCCACCACAGCGGGAACAGGCTCTGAAACAACGGTAGCCGCCGTAGTGACCGACCCCGAAACGCACGAGAAGAACGCAGTTAACGATATCTGCCTTCGTCCGCGATACGCTGTGCTTGACCCGGAACTTACCGTAGGTCTGCCGCAGAAGATAACATCGACGACAGGTATGGACGCGCTCACTCACGCGGTTGAGGCATACATCGGCAGGAGCAACACGAGGCAGACGCGTGCTCAGGCGGAAGAGGCAACGAAGCTTATTTTCGACAACATCGAAAAGGCGTACAACAACGGAAAGGATTACGAGGCAAGGGCGAATATGCTTAAGGGCTCGTACCTTGCGGGCTGTGCGTTCACACGCGCTTATGTTGGGTATGTTCACGCGATAGCCCATAATCTGGGAGGGCTTTACGGCACTCCTCACGGCCTTGCAAACGCGGTAATCCTGCCGTATGTGCTTGAATGGTACGGCAGCAAGATCCACCCTCAGCTTGCAAGGCTTGCCGAGGTTGTTGGCATAGACGGTGCCTCTCAGGCGGACAAGGCGGTTAAATTCATAGAGGCTATCAAAAAGCTGAACGCCGATATGGAGATACCGGATAAATTTGATATGATAAAGGAAGAGGATCTTCCCACTCTTATCACGCGCGCTCTTAAGGAGGGCAACCCCGGATATCCCGTGCCCGTTATTATGGACTACAAGGATATGGAGAGCGTTATCCGCCGCTTTATGGCATAAGAGCATTATAAAATTTAAAGGCACGGTGAAAACCGTGCCTTTCTGCGTGTAGAAAAAAGGTAAATTTTCAAAGAAAAGCACTCCCCGACACGCTGACAGGCTGCCGAGAAATCGAGCCGGATTTCGTTTTTCGCGAGGGGTGCCGTACAACGGTACTGCCCCCGAGCGAAAGGCGGAAAGCGCGAATGCCGCACAACTGTGCGGCATTCTTTCTTTTTGGCTGATTAAAAAACAAAGCTGTTAAATAAAATGGTTATATTCGGAAATGATGCACTTTTTTGATAAATCATCTTCGCGCGTTCCGGCCGACTTTATCGACAGCCTGAGGCACGGTGAAAGCCGTGCCTTTTTTCATATGTTTATTTATTCGGCTGCTCAGCCTTTTAAGCCGCGCGCCTGGCGGTCCATATCCTCCACCACGATATCGAATATCTCGCCGAGGGTGGCGCAGTATTCAAGCACCTTCCACGGCTCGTTGGTGTGGTAATGGATCTTTATAAGCTCGTCGTCGCCGACGGCAAGCAGGCAGTCGCCCTTGAAATTCTTTTCAAAATAATCGTTTATCTCATCCTCGTCAAGGCCGCTGCCTTCTATGAGAAGCTGAGTATCATATCTGTAATCCATATCATTCACCCTCAAAATCAGAGCGGAGCTTCAAAAGCTCCCTGCCCTCTTTATTTGCAAACGCGATATCGCAGCCCGACTTATCGACCGTGATATTGGCGCTGTAAAAATCCTTTTTGCCCTTTGCCTTGCCGCCGGCAATCAGCGTGTCGCACCCGACAGCGCGCAGCGGCCCGCGTGAACATTCCTTATCATCGCGGCGGTATATCTCGGTTTCGTGAAAATGGCCGGCGATGAAAAGCTGGGGCTTTATTTTACTTTTTATTATTTCGCACCAGCGGCGGTAAATATCGTCCTCTATATCAAAGGGAGAGATCTCTTTGCCCCAATTTTCCTTGTTCCTGACCGAAAAAGGAACATGGGAGAGGATGAAGCGGTATTTAACCTCCGGCGCGAAAAAGCTGCCGGATTCCGCCGCGTGCTCGATAAACTCCGTTTCCTCAAGCCTGAACGGATGATAAGCCGCAGAGCCGCCGTACTCGCGGTGATTGTCCGGCTTATCCTCGCCGCAGTCGGCAACAAGAAATTCAATGCAGCCGACGCGGGCGGTGTAGTAAAACCTGCCGCCGGCGCAGGGATACAGCTCTGACAGGAGCTGAGAGGCCTTGCCGCGAAGGTCGTGATTGCCGCGCGTGATTATAACGGGCAGCTCGCCGCCCGTGAGGCGCGACGCTATTTTATACGGCAGCAGCGTTTGCGAAACGCGCGAGGAAAAATCCTGAATATCGCCGTTTAAGATGAGCAAATCAAGCTTATCGCGCGAAAAATATCCGCCCGCGCCGCACGCCTCCTCATACATTCCGTGGGAATCGGAAATATGGCATATATGTATATCCTGCGTTTTTTCAAGAGGCCTGAAGCTGAAATCAAGCCTTTTTTCCTTTCCCGCAAGCGAAGTGAACGGCAATCGCGCAAAAACGGTTCTGACAAGAACGCTGTATCTTTTTGTGCTGTTGAGCTCCCTTTGAGGCACGCAAAACATATGCACGCCGGCATCTGAGATGCGCACGCCGTTTTTATGGCAGTGATAGAGTCTGCCGCCGACCTCCACGCTGACGAACGCGCTGCGCTTTACGGGAACGGCTATGATATAATTCTCCTCCACCGCGCAGACGGCGGGGCAGCAAAGCAAAGCACCCATATTCATCCCAAACGCCCCTTTAGACCGATACCGCCGCCTTTTCGCTTATGCGAGCCGCGGCTTCATCGTAGAGTGAAAGTATCTCATCAAGATGAGTGTAATTTTCGCTCTGCTCAACGAGCCTTTTAGCGTCAAGATACGGCTTTGCGGCTCTGTAATAGATGGAATTTTCCTCCGAGCCCTTCTTTATCCGCTTTTGGACATCGCTGTGCTCGGCGCGCACGGCGCGTATCTCTTCCGAAAGCCTGCCCGTTTGCGCGGAATCCTTTTTTGCCTTTGCTTCTTTGATCTGCTTATAAAGCTCGGAAAGCTTGAGCTGAAGCTCATAATCCTTTTCGTAAAGCGCGTCAAGCGCGGCGGAATCAAATTCCACGGGGCCGTTTTTATAATATTTTGCAATGCACTTTTTGGCCGCGTTCACATCGCGCACAAGGCGTATCATATTTTTGCGAAGCTCTTTTTCCTCCTCGGTGCGCTTAGGCATACGCTTTGCCTCGCGCATCGTTGTGGTAAACGCGCTGACTGCCTTTTCCGGACCCGCCTCTATTATCGCGCGCGCCGTTTCAAGATCGGCCTTGCCCTGCTCCGTTTCAAAGCGGTGAAGCTCTAAAAGCACATATCTTGAGGTCTCGATTGCCTCGTTATCGGCAAGCAGCTTTTTATACTGCTCCTTTGCTTCTTTGAATTTTGCCTTATCGCCTGTTTCTCTGGCGGCCTTTAAACCTGCCTTTGAAACGGGCGCCTTTTCCTTATGCTCGCACTCCTGCGCTTCCCTTATCAGCTCAACGCCCTCAACAAGCTGCTCGTCCGTAAGTACGCCTTGGGCATAATCGTCAAACATAGCGCGGATCTTGAGCACCTTTACCATACCCTTTTGCTTGATCTCTGTTAAATCATAGAAGAAATAGGGCACGAGGTTGAGGAACGCGCCGGCAACGGAGGCTATGACAAGCACGGAGCAGATGCTTATGAAATATTCGCGGTTGTAAAGAACATCATAGACATTGGAGCCGTCAAACCCGAGTGATTTTGCAACGGTTTGATTAAGTCCGGCGCGCTCGTAAATAGCAGGCAGAACGGAGCTTGTTGCAAGAGTTACAACGCTGCCGATAAGAGCGACGGAGGCAAAGATGCCGTCCGTTCTGATACCGGTCTTATACTGCTGATAATCCCTGATATCGCCGTTTATACCGGTGTTTAGAACATTGCTCATCGAGGTGAAGAACTGGTTTACGAAATAGACGAGCACCAAGAACCAGATGATCCTGGGAGAGCCGGAGAGGCGCACGATGGGCAGCATCATAGCGATGCAGAAGATATTGCAGAGGTTGCTGAATATCAGAAGCTTTCTTTTGCCGAATTTTCTTATGAGAAACGGCGAAAACAGGAACGGCCAGAGAGAGGCGTTACCCGTTATGGTAACGATAAGCGAATACTGCCCTGCCGTGCAGGCGTCCTGATAATTATAGAGCCAGCCGAGGATATTGGTGAACGAGGATTCAAGAAAGCCGATCCAGCTTGCAAACGAGATCACCCAGAAATACTTATTCTGAGCAATCATACGCAGCGCATCGGTGAATTTGATGCGCAGGGTGTGGGTTTTTGCCTGAACTATCTTTTCCTTGGTGTTGGCATAGATGAGGAGCGACAGAAGAAATCCGGCAATCAAGATGGGCGGATAGATGAATCTGTAAACCTTAAGGTCGTAAATCGTGTTTTCGCCCGTTATCCATTTTGCAGCTATCGGTATGATAAGCGCGATGATGGAGGGAGAGAGGTTTTCAACAACTGACTTTATCGAGATGACATCCGAACGCTCATATGTGTTGGGTGAAAGAACATTGATGATGCTTGTGTAAGCATCGTTATAAAACTGATAGAAAAACTGAAAGCCTATATTGAACGCCAGAACCACGACGCACTTTACAATCAGGCTCATACGCTCGTACGGCATCCAGACAAAGCCGCAGCCGAGGATGATGGTGGGAATGCCCATTGAAAGGATATAAGGCCTGTACTTGCCCTTCATAGAACGCGTGTTATCTATCATCTTAGCGCGCAGAGCCGTGAGCGGGATGCTTGCAAGAATGCTTATGATATAGATAACATAAAGCGGCAGCGGGTCTATGCCTATCGTGTTTCCGATAAGCACATTGCCCACGGAGATTATCATATTCGCAATGCAGTAGACGATAATTCTGCCGCCCATACTGCCGAGGGAATAAGAGGCTATCTCCTTAAACGGCATATACCTGCCCTGAGGCGGCTTGTTCCAGTAGAGCTTGAAGGAAACAAGCAGCTCCTTTATCTTTTGTGCGTTCAAATAAATACCCCCTAAATAAAAAATAAACGCACACTAACAAAAATATATCATAAACGCGCGGCTTTAGCAATATAAAAAAGAGAAACGGCTCGGATAAAATATCATAAAACGCTCAAAAACGGCGATAATGCTGTTGATCATTAACTAATCGAACAGTTCTTACGGTTAATTTTTGTTGACATTGCACATAATTGTGAATTATAATAAGGTTACAGTACAAAAGGATCGGAGGAATTTTAATGAAGCTTAAAAAGAGGCTGAGCGCGCTGCTGTGCGCGGCGCTTGCGGCGGTGATTGCGCTTTCCGGCGCGGTTACTGCGTTTGCGGCGATCTATACAAGAGTTGTCGGAACAAGCTATTACGGCACCTCTTATCAAGTGGTGCAGATAGTCAACCGCGAGCGCAAGGCTGCGGGGCTTCCCACGCTCGGCGTTGACGAGGAGCTGACGAACGCCGCAGTAAGGCGCGCGGCGGAGATCTCGATTTTATTTGACCATGTGCGACCGAACGGGCAGATGTGCTTTACCGTAAGCAATAAGATGTACGGCGAAAACATCGCCTACGGCTACGGATACGGCGCGGGCAGCGCAGAGCAGGTTATGGAGCAGTGGATGGCTTCGCCGGGGCACAGGGAAAACATCCTGCGCGAGGAGTTCAAAAGCATCGGTGTCGGCTGCTTTGAGATAGACGGCGTCTATTACTGGGCGCAGGCATTCGGCTATGCCGGCGCAAGCGGAAGCCCGAGAACCTCCGGCTCTATGGAAGTGGGATATGATGTTGAGCTTGCGATAGCTCCGCTAACCCCTGAAAACTTCAATGTTTACGCCCGCGGCGGCAACGGCAAGCACCTCTATCTTGAATGGGGCGATACGGGCGCGGAGCAATACAGAGTATATATCTATTCCGGCACACCCGGAACGAGCAGCTACCGAGAAACGCTCAAGGGCACGACGACCGAGAACAGATTTGTGTTTACCGACCTTGTGCCCGGCTGGGAATACAATGTGATGGTTGTGGCGCAGAACCAATACGGAACCGCGGCGGGCAAAACAACGGTTTGCGCCGCGCCTGAGGCGGTTACGGGCGTTTCGGCATCCGCGGGAGGCGGCAGGCTCGACATAAGCTGGCAGCGCCGCGCGGGTCACGGCTATATCGTGCAGTGGAGCACGGACGAAAGCTTTTCCGATATCAGCGGAAGCGCCGTTATAAATTCAGCGGACACAACGAGCTGCACCGCCGTTGGCATCAACGATGCGGATGTTTACTACGCAAGGGTGCGTTCTTTCAGAAATTTCAACGGCGAAAAGGTATACAGCGCATTCAGCACGGCTGCAAGAGCGCAGCTCAAACCGCAAGCTCCCGGAGCACCGCGCGGCTATAATGTTTACGCCCGCGGCGACAACGGCACCGACCTCTATCTTGAATGGAACGAGGTAAACGGCGCGGATTCATACAGGGTTTACATCTATTCCGGCACGCCGGGCACAAGCAGCTACAGGGAAACGCTCAAGGGCACAACGACCGAAAACAAATTTGTATTTACCGACCTTGAGCCCGGCTGGGAATACAATTTGATGGTGGTTGCAGCCAACGAATACGGCAGCGCATCGTCAAAAACCGCGATATGCGCCGCGCCGGCAAGGATAGAGAGCTTTTATGCAGACGCAAAATCATCCGGCAGGATAGAAGCCGGCTGGAGCACAGCCGCCTGCCACGGATATCTGATACAGTGGTCGCGCGACGCGAGCTTTTCACGGGTGGACGGCAGCGCTGTCATAAACGGCACAAACACAACAAGATGCACCATAAATGTGAGCGGCGCAGCCGACTATTATGTGCGCGTCAGGGCGTGGAGAAATTACAACGGCGACAAAGTATACAGCGAATTTACCGCGCCTGTGAAGGCGGGATAAGCAAAGTATAAAAGCGCGAATGCCGCACAACCGTGCGGCATTCTTTCTTTTTGAGCTGATTAAGAGAACAAGGCCTTTCAACAAAATGTTCCCGCCGGAAAATGATGTGCTTTATATAAATCATTTTTGCGCGTTGCGGCGACTTTACCGGCAGTCTTAAACGGTCCGAAGCAAAAGACGCGGGCCGTTTTATTATGTGCGAACGCAGATATCGCAGGACGACGGTATATCAAACGAGGAAAAATACAGTTCCTCGAGCGGCAGCCATTTTTCAAAGAAAGCGCCGGCGTATTCGCCGTTTCGCGCTCTGATGCGAAGCTCCTGCGTTTTCTTATCCGTATCCATAAAGATCTTGAAAGAATAAAGCTGCGAAAGATGCCGATTTAGGCAATAGGTTCCCTCAACGATGACGCCGCAGTGCGGACTGACGGCAACAGGCTCGTCAAAATCAAGCGTGCGGCAGTTGAACGGACGAAACCGCGCCTCCTCTCCCCTGCCAAACGGCAGCAGCACCTCAGAAAGAAGGCGTTCCCAATCAAGATTTTCACCTGCGGAAGCATATCTTTTTGCGGTGCGCTGCTCCGGGCGCAGGAAAAAATCATCCGCGTGAACGACGGCTGCGCCCGTCAGCGCGGAAAGCTCCGACGCAAAGGCGCTTTTGCCGGAGGCGCACCTGCCGTCTATCCCTACGATAAACGGACTGCCGCCGCGATTGCAAAGAAGCTTTTCCGCGGCAAGGGAAAGCGCGTTTTCTTTTGTTACGAATTTAACCGGCGAGGAATCTATATTATTTAACATCCTTAAAATATCTTTCCTTTTTGCTTTTATCGGCGCAGGAGAATTTGCAGTTTTCCATCGAAAGAGAGCGCACATGGCGCGCGAAGATACCGTACGCCGGAAGATTCCCGAACCTGTTTGCCTCAGGATATTCGGCGGCGTATTCGGGTATAAAAAGGCGTCTGTCGCGGATGAACGGGCGGCTCGTCATTGAAATATCAAGATTTTTGAGCCTTATGTTTTCCGCGCACACCGTTTTGCCGCGCATACGAAAGCCGCAGACGATGACCGGTATCTCCGCCTCCTCGGCAAAAAGCCCGTCAACAGTTATATCAAAGATGCGGCTCTTCATATCAAATTCCTTTTTGGAAGCGGCCCCGCCGCCGGCAGCCTTTTGCGAAAGCTCAACGGCGCGCGCGCTTTGGGAATTGACAAGGGCGGCTCTGTTTCTGTTTCCGAGTCGGATAAAGAGCGGGCATGAGCAGCGCGAGCAGCGAATATTTTTGAGCTTTATATCGCTTACACGCGAGCCGTCCACCGCCTCAACGGAAACGGCGCTGACCGTTCCGGGGTAAAGGTCAGTCATAAAGATGCGGCAGTCCTCCACCCTGACGCGGCTTATATCGTGGGTGGTCTCGGTGCCAATCTTAAAGCCGTTCGTGCGCGAGATTATCTCGCAGCGGGAAACGGTGACTCCGCTCATCTCGCGGCAGCCGCCCTCCCACACGGCGTTTTTCAGGACGATGCCGTCGTCCGCGGTGGAGATGAAGCAATGCTCTATCTCAGCGTCTCCGGTGCAGACAAGGTCGATACCGTCCGCATTGCCGACATTTCTGTTGTTATTTATCACAAGATCCCTGATCTTAACACCGCGGCAGTTATCAAGGCGAAAGGTCCAGTAGGGGCTGTCCTCTATCACGAAATTCTGCGCGCTAACTCCGGTGCAGTTTTTAAAAACTATCATACCGCCGAATTTTGACGGATGCGCAAATCTGAGCTGCTTTCTGTAATCCGAGCGCATCAGCGGAACATCAACATATCCGCGCGGCGCGGTCATATTTTCGGGCGCTATCGGCCTTTTGCCGAAAAACTCGCCGCAGCCGAAGAGCTTGCCGCCGCCGGTGACGGCGATATTCTCCGCCCCGTCAGCAAACAGGAGCGTGCCGTTCGGAAAGCTGCCGACGGGAAGCACGCGTATGCAGGAGCCGGAGGCGATGAAAAGCGTGACGCCGCTTTTGAGAGTTATCTGCGAGCAGGAGTATTCGCCGCCGTCAACAAGCACGGTGCCAGCGCACCGCGACGCAGCATCTATCGCCGCGTTTACAGCCGGTGCGCAGTCGGCGCTTTCATTGCCGGGCACAGCGCCGAAATCGCGGATGTCAAACACATTTTCATCCGGCGGCTGCTGAGGCGAAATATAATCATCCACAGGCAGATAAGACGAATAATCGAATTTTCGGATGTCGGGATATACCCCGCCCTGCGTCACGCGCTCATCCTTATGAAAAAGCAGGCGCAGCCTGCCTGCAAGAGTGCGCCGTTTTACCGCCATTTTACCACCGCCGATCGTAATTTATAACAATATATCATATTTTCTGAATTTTTTAAATATTTTTATTGATTTATTTTTCAACTTATGATATAGTATTAACGCAATAAGACGGGGTGTAGCGCAGGTGGTAGCGCACCAGACTGGGGGTCTGGGGGCCGCAAGTTCAAGTCTTGTCACTCCGACCAAAAAGAGCAAAGTGCCGATTGTGGCGCTTTGCTCTTTTTTTTGTTCAGAATTTAAAAGGGCGATGGGGCATATAATAAACGGGTGATGCCTATGCTTGGCGCGATATTATCTTTTTTGAGCGCTAATTTTCTTTACTTTATTCTGCACATCAACAACACCTCAAGCTTTCCGAAGCCGCTGAGCCGAAAGGAGGAAAAGGCGGCGATAGAGCGCATGCGCGCCGGCGACAGGGATGCGAGGGCGCTGCTTATTGAGCGCAACCTGCGGCTTGTGAGCCACATAGTTAAAAAATACTATTCAAGGACGAACGACACGGACGACCTGATCTCTATCGGCACGATAGGGCTTATCAAGGCGATAGACAGCTTTGATCCCGACAAATGCGCCCATCTTGCCACCTTTGCCGGCCGCTGCATAGAAAATGAGATACTTATGCACTTTCGGGCAATGAAAAAGACGGCGGGCGATGTGTATCTTGACGATTCTTTGGAGAGCGACCGCGACGGGAACCCGCTGAAGCTGCGCGACACGATAAGCGACAGCCGCAACCTTGCCGAGGATCTTGAAAAAAAGCTGCTTTGGGAGAGGGTTGCCGATTACATAAAGAATATGAAGGATGAGCGCGAGCGTGAAATAATCATTCTGCGTTACGGGCTTGACAACAAAAAGCCGCTTGCGCAGCGCGAGGTGGCTGCTCGGCTGAATATCAGCAGGAGCTATGTTTCGCGAATCGAAAAAAAGGTGCTTGACGACATCAGAAAAAGCGCCGAATGAAAAAAGCGTGTGTAAAGCATTTCACTTTACACACGCTTTTGCGTTTTTTAATTTATAAAATCTGTTCCATAGTATATTTTTGTATACAGAGGCCGCATTTTTCATAAAATTTTCTTGCGCTTTCGTTGAGCGCCCAGACATTGAGCGTTACATTGCGGCAGCCGGAGCTTTTTGCAAAATCGAGCACATATCCATAAAGCTTTGAACCGATATGCCGACCGCGGCAGCTTTCATCAACGCACAGGTCGTCGATATACAGAGTTTTTATATCGTTCATAGCGCCCGAATCGGAGCGCTTAAAGACGCAAAACGCATAGCCGAGAAGCCTCTCGCCCTCAACAGCGGCGAAAACGGGCGTGTTTTCATCCTGCACGATTGCCTCAAGCTGCGAATCCGTATACTTTTTTGCGCCCGCCTTGAACAAATCGGGCCTTGCATCCGAATGAATCTTATTTACCTGAAAGAGCAGCCGGTTAAGCTGCGGGATATCCCCTGTTTGCGCGCGGCGTATCAGCACAAAACCATCTCCTGCTAAAATGATGCGCTCAGCTTATTTTAAGATTGCTTTTGAGCTTATTAAAGGTGTCCTCGCTTACATTATGCTCAATGCGGCAAGCCTCCTGCTCGGCGGTATCCTCATCCACGCCCACGCTCATAAGCAGCTTTTTGAAGAACAGGTGGCGCTCGTAGATCTCCTGCGCTGTCTGCAAGCCGGATTCGGTGAGCACGAGGCAGCCGTTATCCTCAACCGTGAGAAAGCCGCCGTCTCTGAGCTGGGACACGGCGTGGCTGACGCTCGGCTTTGAATAATTCATAAAGCCGGCGACATCCACGGAGCGCACATAGCCCTTTCTGTTTTTGATTATAAGTATGGCTTCAAGATAATCCTCGCCGGATGTATGAAGTGTCATAGCGACCTCCTGCTTTGGCAAAAGGCACGCCTGCGCGCGCCTTTATTTGAGTTACATATAATTTTGTGTTTTCAGCAGCGCTTCTGCTTTTTTAATCTCGTCTTCCGTGGGGACGCGCTGAGCGCCGAGAGTGTACGGTATGCCGAGCTTTTCCCACTTGAACAGCCCCAGCGTGTGATACGGCAGCACCTCCACCCTTTTGACGGTTTTAAGAGAAGAGATAAACTCGCCGGCTTTTGCAAGCTCCTCCTCGTCGTCGGTAAGTCCCGGCACGAGGACGCGGCGTATCCACATATCCTTGCCGTTATCGGAAAGAAAGCGCGCCATTTGAAGGATATTCTCATTGCCGTGACCCGTGAGCATTTTATGCTTTTCGAGATCCATCTGCTTGAGGTCGAGCAAAAAGAGATCCGTTACTTCGCAAAGGCGGCGAAAGCCGGAGATGAACGGCTCCTCCTGTGTGAAGGGCTGGCCGGCAGTATCAAGCGCAGTATGCACGCCCCTTGCCTTTGCCAGCTCAAAGAGCCGCGTTACAAACTCCGTTTGGAGCAGCGGCTCTCCCCCGCTGACGGTTATTCCGCCTCGGGAGAGATCATTTCCCCAATAATTATGATATTTCCATGCCTTTTCAAAAAGCTCCTCGGCATCCCATTCCTCGCCGCCCGAAAAAGCCCAGGTTTCGGGATTATGGCAGTAGCGGCAGCGCATATTGCAGCCCTGAAGGAATATCACGAAGCGAACGCCGGGCCCGTCTACCGAGCCGAAGCTTTCAAGGGAGTGGACATATCCCGTCATCAAATCACATCCTGTCGTGGCAGGTGCGCGCGATAACATCAAGCTGCTGCTCGCGCGTGAGGTCTATGAATTTTACGGCGTAGCCGGATACGCGGATCGTGAAGTTTGCATACTCCTCTTTTTCGGGATGCTCCATAGCGTCCAGCAGCTTTTCCTTGCCGAACACATTTACATTGAGATGATGCGCGCCCTGGTCAAAATAGCCGTCCAGCACCTGAACAAGGTTTGTTACCCGCTCCTCCTCGCTGTGGCCGATAGCCTCGGGATTGATGGTCTGTGTGTTTGAAATGCCGTCCAGCGCCCAATGATAGGGCAGCTTCGCCACGGAATTGAGCGAGGCGAGAAGGCCGTTTTGCTCTGCGCCGTAGCTGGGATTTGCGCCGGGAGAAAGCGGAGCGCCCGCGCGTCTTCCGTCCGGCATATTGCCGGTTGCCTTGCCGTAAACGACATTTGAGGTAATGGTGAGGATTGAGGTGGTGGGCTCTGAATTGCGGTAGGTATGGCGGCGCTTGATCATCTCAAGGAAGGTCTTGAGCAGCCATACGGCGATATCGTCCGCACGGTCGTCGTCATTTCCGTATCTGGGGAAATCGCCCTCGGTTTCATAATCGACAACAAGGCCGTTTTCATCGCGAATCGTTTTTACCTTTGCATATTTGATTGCGCTGAGCGAATCAACGACATGGGAGAAGCCGGCGATGCCGGTGGCGAAGGTGCGGCGCACATCGGTGTCTATAAGCGCCATAAGCGACGATTCGTAATAATACTTATCGTGCATATACTGGATGAGATTCAGCGTATTTACATAGAGCCCTGCAAGCCAATCCATCATAACGAGATATTTTTTCATAACCTCGTCATAATCAAGATATTCGCTTGTGATGGGGGCGTACGGCGGGGCTACCTGATCATGCGACTTTGTATCCACGCCGCCGTTGATGGCGTAAAGCAGGCATTTTGCAAGGTTTGCGCGCGCGCCGAAGAACTGCATCTCCTTGCCGGTCTGGGTGGCGGAAACGCAGCAGCAGATGGAATAATCATCGCCCCAGACGGGCTTCATAACATCGTCGTTTTCATACTGGATGGAGCTGGTGGTGATGGAGATGTATGAGGAATACCTTTTGAAATTATCGGGAAGCGCGCTTGAATAGAGCACCGTGAGGTTCGGCTCCGGAGAGGGACCCATATTTTCAAGCGTGTGCAGGAAACGGTAATCCGTTTTGGTTACCATGGAGCGGCCGTCCACCCCGATGCCGCCGACCTCGAGCGTTGCCCATACCGGGTCGCCGCTGAAGAGCTGGTTATAAGACGGGATGCGGGCGAATTTGACCATACGGAATTTCATAGTCATATGGTCTATGATCTCCTGCGCCTCGCTTTCGGTGATAACGCCGTTTTTAAGGTCGCGCTGGAAATAAATATCAAGGAAGGTGGAGATCCTGCCGACGCTCATAGCCGCGCCGTTTTGCGTTTTGATAGCAGCAAGATAGCCGAAATAGAGCCACTGAGCCGCCTCTTTTGCATTTGCCGCGGGCTGAGAGATATCAAAGCCGTAAATCTCCGCCATTTTTTTCATACCCTTAAGGGCGTTTATCTGCATTCTTATCTCTTCGCGCAGGCGGATGACATCATCCGTCATAGTGCCGTCGCCGCAGTTTGCAAAATCCTTTTCCTTTTCCTCAACGAGGAAATCTATGCCGTAAAGCGCAACGCGGCGGTAGTCGCCTACTATTCTGCCGCGGCCGTAGGTGTCGGGCAGGCCGGTGATGATCTTATTGTGGCGCGCCTTTTTCATTTCAGGGGTGTACGCGTCAAACACGGCCTGATTATGAGTTCTGCTGTATTCCGTGAAAATCTTATGCAGCTCGGACGCGGGCTTATAGCCGTAGGTTTCGCACGCCTCCTCCGCCATTTTTATGCCGCCGAAGGGCATAAAGGCTCTTTTGAGGGGCTTATCGGTTTGCAGGCCGACGATTTTTTCAAGCTCCTTTGTATCCTTGCCGATATATCCGGGACCGTAGGAGGTGAGGGTGGAAACCACCTCTGTTTCCATATCGAGCACGCCGTTATTTGCGCGCTCCTCCTTTTGGAGCTGCTGAAGCATACCCCAAAGCTTATCCGTTGCCTCGGTAGGAGCGGCAAGGAAGGACTCATCGCCGTCGTACGGCTCATAGTTTTTCTGGATGAAATCGCGGACATTTACTTCCTCTTTCCAGATGCGGCCCTCAAAGCCTTTCCACTGCTTAAAATCCGTCATTTTTAAACCTCCTGCAGAAAATGTTAAAATAAGGAAAAACCTTATATTTTGTGGTTTTGGAGCAGAGCGCTAACTATATATGGTTAGAACTTGCTAACTTGGAATATAATAATAACACCTTTAAAACAAAAATGCAATAGGAAAATTCTATAACATAAATCTGTTAAAAAGGTGCTTTTTATTGAAAGTATATAAAAAACTTTTTTCAGCGTGAAAACACATTTCCTCCGGAGCAGTCAACTGCCACGGTGAGCGGAAAATCCTTAAACACGAGCCTCTTGACGGATTCGCAGCCGAGATCCTCGTAAGCGATAACATCGCACTGCTTTATACATTTTGAAGCAAGCGCGCCCGCGCCGCCGATGGCGCAGAGGTAAACCGCCTTGTTATTGATGATTGAAGCGCACACCTCGCCGCTGCGCTCGCCCTTGCCAATCATTGCGGCAAGCCCGTTATCGAGCAGGAGCGGGGTGAAAACATCCATCCTGCCGGAGGTGGTCGGTCCGCAGGCGCCGACGGCAAGCCCCTCGGGCGCGGGGGTGGGGCCGGCATAGTAGATAACGGAATCCTTAAGGTCAAACGGCAGCTCGCCGCCGCTGTTTAAAGCGGCCGCGATCCTTTTATGGGCGGCGTCTCTTGAAGTATAAACGACGCCGGAAAGCACCACCCTGTCGCCTGCTTTGAGGATCGGCGCATATTCGCGAAGCTGCGACGAATCAAGCTCGTAAGTTTTCATATCACCATTCTCCCTCAGCTGCCGCCGTTTTCGTTGCGCGCGGCTTTAAGCATTTCGCGCAGCTTTTCGTTTTCCTCTTCAAGCGATTGCAGCACGGCTATATTCTGGGCAAGCTCGCGGTTTGCCTCCTTGAGCTGAAAATCAAGGTTTGTGTTAACGATCTCCAGCCGCTGACATTCAAAGTTGACATCCTCAAGAGCTGCCATAAGGCGCGATATCTGCTCTTTTAATGTTTCTATATCCCTGTTTGCCGTAGGGCAGCCCTCCTTAAAATGTGATATATACGCCGCAAAACCGCAGCAGAGCAAAACGCTCAAAGCGCGAATGCCGCACGACTGTGCGGCATAATTTATTTGCGTTGATTAAAAATGCGACTATTTAATAAAATGTTTAAGCAAAAACTATTTTTATCAATATAATCTCACAGCGCGCCTTTGGCTGTCTTTATCGACAGCCCCCTGCTGAGATTTACGCGTCTATATCGGTATCCTTTTCAATATAGAATCTGCCGAACCAGTTAAGGCTGATTGAATAATTTGAATCTATCTCATCGGCTGCGGATTCGGCATCGCGCGAGGCAACAGCGCTTTCAGCGTTTACGCGCCAGATAGGCGTGCCGCTGCCGCCGACAAAATACATAATATGATAGCCGTACTCGGTTTGAACGATATCGATATCGCCGGCGCGGCGGGCGGGATCAAGCGACCACGCCTCGAACGCATCGACCATCTGGCCGGGCGCTACGCTCTCGTAAAGGCCGCCGGTGGAAGCTGAGCCGGTGTCGTCCGTATTATCGGCAACAAGCGCTTCAAAGGAAGCCTCCGTGCGCTCGCCTGACTCATACTGAGAGACGATATCCTCAGCCTTTTCGTACGCCGCGCTCCACTGCTCTGCGCTTGCGGAGGTTGCATCCGTTGAATCATCATCGGTTTCGGGGGCAACGAGAATATGGCGAACATTTGCGCTTTCCGCCTCCGGCACGGAAACGGGCTCAAGCACATAGACGACCGTTGTTGAATACTGATAGATATCGCCGGCGGCGCGGTCAGCGCTGAAGAGCCAGTCAAGACCGGGATAGGAAAGCTCCTCATCCTCGCTGTGCTCCTCGCCCTCCTCGTGCGTATGCTCCTCTGCCGTGGCTATCGCATAGCCGCCGTTTTGAAGCACCTGCCTGGTTGCGTAACGCTTTGTTGTAGCCTCGTCCTGGGCGTAATACTCGCTGTTGAACGCCGTATCGTCGCTGTACTGCACGGCAAGGTCTGAGAAATTGGAGCCGTCGGCACGAAGCGCATCCTTGAAGGCAACGGCGTCGTCCTCTGTTCCTGCCTCGAAAATACGAACTGAAACAGCTTCAAAATCAGAGATATTGGCGTCGCGGTACTCCTCGAAATCAGCGTCCGTATATTCCGTTTCGGAAACATTTTCGGACATTTCAGACTGATAGTTCTGAGCTATATAGGATATTTTGGACTCGCGCCTGAACACTTCCTCCGTTACGCCCTTGCCCATCGCCTGAACGAGATAGGCGGAAAGCGTGTAGCCGTAGGTATTGGCGTTTGATTCGTATTCGCTGAGCGTATCGTCTATCTGAGTCTGCTGCTCCTCGGTTATCTCCGGCTCCTCGCCGCCGTTTGCCGCAACAGCCTCGTTATAATAGGCGTATGTGGTTTTGATGCCCTCAAGCACCTGCTCGTTCAAATATTCGAGCCAGGTAACGACCTCGTCGTCCTCGTTAGTGGTGGTCTGCTTGGAGAGCGGAATATCAAAATCGACATCAAGATTATTCTCGGCAAGGTCCAGACCGTACTGCTCATAGGTCTGCTGGGTGGACATAAGATTATTGTATGTATTTGCAAAATAGTAGTTATAGGTGGAGACGGGGATCCTTATCTTATCGCCGTCCTTATCCGTGATAGTGGCGGCAGTAATGCCGGTAGTCCACTGCAAAACGGAATGGACGAAGCCCTTGCGCACCGCGCCGGTGCAGACATAGGTGACGAGGAGCGCAACCACTACGACGGCGGCGACAACGCCTTTTATCACGCGCGCCGTATTTGAGGAAACGCCGCTTTTTTTGCCGTTTAATCTGTCCATCTTATTCCTTACGGCGTCTATCTGCTTATTGAGCTCCTGCTTTTTTGCATCGCTTGTTTCAACATCGCGCTTTGATTTAAGCTGCTGAAGCTCCTTTTCAAGGGCGCTTCTTTTTTCCGCAAGCTTTTTTGCGCGCTTTGCCTGAGACGCAGCTTTTTTTGAGGCGGAGTCCTTTTTGCCGGAGCCGGAAATGGAGCCGCCGCTGAGGATATCCTCGTTAAGGTCTTTATCGTTTTTAGCCATTTTTTTCATCCTATCCTATATAGATTTTACAGCAGTTCATTTGTATATCATTTTACAACAAACACGCTGATTTTACAAGATATAATTTTTACTGCCCGGAGGGCTTTGCAACATAATCGCTTGACGGCGTGGCGCTGTCTGCGTTTTTGAAGCCGATGCCGTCCTTTACCTCGGCGGAATCAATGAGCTTGAGCAGCTTATCGCTTACGCAGTCTGTTTTAGCCTGATACTCGTAACGCGGGCACATATCTATGAAGAAGATAATGTGGTAGCCGTATTCGGTTTTAACGATTTCCACATCGCCGTAGGCGCGCGCCGGATCGGTGCACCAGTCGTCGAACGCCTCAACGGAGGAGCCGGGAGTTACGCCCTCGTATGCGCCGCCGAAAAGGCCGCCGGAGCCGTTTGAGGTGGTTTCGGTGTCGTCGCTGTATTTTTCCGCAAGCAAGGCGAATGAAAGCTCGCTCTTATCGCCCGCCTCGTATTCCTTAAGGATGTTCTGAGCCTCCTGCTCGGCGGCCTGCCATTCCTCATCCGTATATTCAGGGTTTGCCGAAGCGGTTTCCTCGCCGCTTTCCGGAGTGACAAGGATGTGGCGAACGGAATACAGCACATCATCGTCCTGAAGGAAAGGCTCGGAGGTTTTCAGCACAACATATATAACGCCCACGCTTTCGTTGGCGTAATAATCCGTGCTGCCGACGGCGGTTTCGGAGCTGAACAGCCAGTCTGCAAGCTCCGTGCCGAAGGTGCTTTCAAAATCGGAACGCGCCTGGGTGGTCTCAAGCGATTCGCTGAGCACGGAAACGGCCTCTTCGCTGTTTTCAAAATAGCCGGCGGAAACGAACCTTTCGATAAGCGGCGCGCACGCCTGCGGGATCATATCGCGCATCGAATCAACATCCGTTATCTGCTGCATATACTCAACCGCGTTATCTATGCTTGCCTGCTTGGAAGCGTCGTCCGCAGTGTCGTACTCCATCTCAAGCACGGCGAAGGAGCAGGACATATAATCGCTGCTGTTTTCGTCAAAATAAGCCGTGAACTCCTGCTCGTCCGGACGCTGGGTAATACAATAGCGATTGTAGAAATTATTGGCGATGTACGACATCTCCATATATTTGCGCAGCGTTTCAAGCCCGCAGTGCGCGCCGAAGGACTGCTCGGAATACTCGTTTACGCCGAGACCTGCGGAGGACGCGCCGGAACGAATCATCTCAAGCTGGGATTCCATCTGCTCCTTTTGCGAATCCGTAACGGTCACGCCGGCCTCAACGCCTTTTTCGTAATACGCCACAAGCATTTGGATGCGCTGGGTGGTGGTCTGCTTAAAAAGGTCGAGCCAGTTTATCTGATTGCCGTCTTCGTCCGTAGTTGCCTGCTTTGAGAAATCAGAGGAGCTGTCAAGCTCATAATATCCGTAATTGGCATAGTTAGTATATTCGTACACAACGCTGTCATAAAAATAATTATAGAGGCCGACGGATATATCGGTGTTTCCCACGGTCATAGCAACATTGCCGGGGTTCATATCCTCGTTGCTGTTCGGCACCGTATAATAGCGCACGCCGAGAACAACGATGATAGCGATTACGACTGCCGCGATAAGCACGCTGAGGACCGCGGTTACCTTGCCCCTGTTCAGGACTATATGATCATCGCCCTGATTATCGCCGCCCTGCTGCTCGGCGGGACGGGTTGCGGCTGCGCTCTCGCCCGCGGCGAAATCAAACTGCGCTCCGCCTGCGCCCTCAAGCACATCGGCATCAGCAGACGGGGCGCTGGCGTCAAACTGCCAGTTATCGCTGCTTTCAAACTCCTTGGGCCTGCCGCCGTTTTTAAGCGGCGCGGTGTGCATCTCGGCGTCTTCAACATCAAGGCGCTGCGTTTCTTCAAACTGCTCCTCGGCGCCCTTTGCGGCGTTTTCCTCCGGCTCGGGGGAATAGCCGTTTTGCTCTTTTTCGCTCATAAGGACACTCCTTACCATAAACTGTAATAATAAAAATAATTATACACTAAGCGGCGGCGCTTTTCAACAATAAATGGTTACATAAATATTAATATTTTAGCAAAATAATATTTGTGTTGAAAATACACAAAAAATGTTGTATTATGGAATTTAGACCGAGATAAGAAAAATCATCGCTGAAAAGCGGTTCGGAGAAAGAATAATATATGCAGGAAACTAACGGAAAAAAAACGCTGCCGGCTTGGCAGCTGCTGCTTGCAACGGTGTTTTTGTTTCCGGTTTTGCCGGAATACATAAGCCCGTTTCTGCTTTTTGCGGCGTTTATCGTGTTTAAGGTGCAGTGGAGCCGCGAGGGGCGAAAGGCAAAGGTTGGAACCATCGGCAAGGTTATGCTTGCCTTTATGACGCTGGCGCTTGTTAGCGTGCTGTGGAGCGACACGCCGCTTGACACGCTCGGAAGCGCGGGGCTATGGTGGGCGGTATTTTTGATTGCCGTGATGATATACAATCTTGCCGACACGCGTAAAAGGATAGACGATATTATAAAAGCGGCGGTATGCAGCGGCGCGCTGAACGGGCTTGCGGGCACGATACAGATATGCACATATCTTATGAACCGCGCGGGATACCTGAGCGAAAAGCTTGTGCTGCCCACGCCGTTTTACGCAACGCTTGACAAGGCGGTGTACACCTGGCTGCCGTTTGATATAAGCACGAATATTTTTACGGACAGGGCAAGCGGATTTTTCTCTAACCCGAACCTGCTTGCGTCATATCTTGTGTTCATCTATCCTCTTTCCGTTTATATGTTTTTGAACGCAAAAAACAAAAAGAGAAAGATGCTTTATATCTTTTTCAACATTCTTATATCCGCCGGAATGAGCAGCACTATGACGCGCGCGGGCTGCGTTATAGCTCTTGCCGGATGGGTGTTTATGTTTATCGTGCTGATAAAAAGGCACGGAAAAACGCTTTTCGGAATATTTATTCCAACGATGCTGATAATAGTGCCGAGCATGCTGGCGCGCTACGGAGTAATAGCCGTTCCCGTAAAACAAGCGGGCGTTGAGGCTATCCCCCATCACGAGGTTGCCGCCGCGGCGCAGGAGGCGGCGAAGCGCTCCTCCGCAAACCATTTTGTTATATGGGAAAGCGTGATGGATTATCTTACGGAGAATATCCGCGCGTTCTTTATGGGGCTGGGCTTCGGGTGCGAGAGCACGGGCAACCTTTTGCTTGAGGAATACGAGCTCAACAAGCCGCACGCGCATAATTTTGTGCTTGAGATATGGGCGGAGCTTGGGCTTATCGGAATAGCGCTGCTGTTTGCGGTTATCGGAATGATGATAGCAACGCTGTTTAAAACCAAAGCGCCGAGCGGAAAGAGATACGACCTTATATTTTATGTTTTCACAAGCCTTATAATGTTTTTGGGCTTCGGGCTTTCCGATTACATATTCAATTCGCCGAAGCAGATAATCGCGCTGATGATTCTTCTGGGGCTAACGCAGGCAATAAGCAGTGTTTACGAGCAAAACGAGCCGCTGCCTCAAGAAGCGCGAAGGCTGCAAAAGGAAGCGGAAAAAACAGCGTTAAAGACATAAAAAAGGACCTGCCGAAGGGAGACACTTCGTAAGGAAGTTGTCTCCCTTCGGCTTTTGTAGTCAGCCAGAATGATTGAATTGTAAGGATAATTCAATTCATAACGGAGGATTACACAATGGCAAACTTTATTGAAGAATTTTTCTACGGAAATCTTGATCCGCAGGCACGTAGTACGAAACAAAACAAGGCTGTTCAGAAGCAGATGGAAAT
>CALWHV010000012.1 GCA_944380545.1 uncultured Eubacterium sp.
GCAGTTCATAGTCGGTGTCTATTACGAAGAGGGTCCACCCGTTCCCATCCCGAACACGGCAGTTAAGCTCTTCAGTGCCGAAAATACTTGGCGGGCAGCCGCCCGGGAAAATAGGTCGACGCTGACATCTCCATAAAGCGCTGTGCTTTCGCTCAGCGCTTTTATTTTGCGTATATAAAAGCAAGCCGCTGCTTTAGCGGCTTGCTTTTTTTGTGCAAATATATTCGGGCACTATATAATGTACTAATATATAAATTATAACATTATATATTGTGGTCTATTTGCGCCCGACGATTTCGGAATAGGAGTTATAAAGCTCGCTTGAGCGGAATTTCAGCTTGCCGTCCGCCACGAACCAGCCGTCGGGATTTTCGCTTAGAATCTCAAGCGCATCCTCGGCGGCGGCGCAACGCTCAACTGCGTTGCCTAGCGTTATGCCGAAATTATCCTGCGCGCCGTTTTCTGCGTTTATATATGCGCTCATTATGCCGCGGTAGGTTTCAAGCTGCCTGCCGCTGAGGCCGGAACGGCTTGCGTATGAATCAACGGCGCTTGCGGTTTTCATAGCGTTGTAGTCGTCAAGATCCTTTGAAAGCCTTGATGAAAGCTCCGCCACCGCCGCCTTTTGCTCCTTTAGCTCCGGCGCGCCGTCGGCGAGCGATTCGGGTGAAAGAACACTCATTACGCCGCTGCCGGAAACGGCGTCCGTTGCGTCGTAGATTATTACAAACAGATCGTCCATATAATTTTTGTATGCCGATTCAACCGGCGCGTACTTTCCGCCAACGGCGCGCCTTTCAAGCAGCATCGTAAGCTCTTGCCGGTCGATGTTCCCTGTAAGCTCCGCCGTTACCTGCTCGTTTACCTGCGCCACCTCGCTCATCAGCAGATCATACTGCCTTGCGCTGCGGTGGAGCGCGATAGCCGTGCAGGCGGCGGCAACGGCAACAACAAGCATAACGGCGGTCACTGCGGCTGCCGTTTTCTTTTTTCTTTCCATATAAGCATCTCCCGCGTGGTTATTTTACTGCATATTCCTATTATAACCCCTGCTCGGCGAAATGTCTATATCAAGAGAAAATTTACGGCAAAATCTGCTTTGAATTGCTTCTGCCCACAAGATAATCAAGCGAAACGCAGTAATAATCCGCAAGCTTTATCAGCACATCGGCGGGTATATTTATCCTGCCGTTTTCGTAATCGGAATAGGTGCTTTGATCCACCTTAAGGTATTGCGCAAGCTCGCGCTGCTTTAGATCCGAATCCTCCCGAAGGTCACGAATCCTGGAAAACATATGAATCACCTGAAAAATTATATAATATGGGTGAGAACCATATTGACAAATATGGGCAGCGCCCATATAATATAAATAGGCATTTTATGCGGATTTATAAACAGCTTTTCTGCTTCTGCTGACGGCGGATGACGGGATGCACCGTTTTTGTCTCAAAAAATGTATAATAATACATAATTGAGGAAGCGGGTCGGTTATGCTCTGAAAGCCGCATATTATGGTACATAAAAATGGATACAGAAATAAAATTATAAAAAATCCGCTTTTGCCGCTTGACAACGCGTAATATTGATACTATGATATAATTATAAAATTGCCGGTATAATCATCAAACTGAAGCTATATCGGTATTTTCGGCTGCTGTATTCCGCGAGAATATACAAAAATCAGAAATCAAACCGTATATGCTCGCTCGGAATTATGCACAATCTTCGCAGCTTGGCGGTGCTTTATGGAAAAAACGGAAATCAAATCAAATAAGTCCTCGGCGCGCGCACGGAATATCCTGGGCGGGGTTTTCAGCTTTTTGAGCACATTCATCGTCTCCGCAGTGGTGATAATCGCCGTGGGGATGATCGTGCTCAACCTGCTCGGCTTTGAGCTTTTTACGGTGGAAAGCGGCAGTATGAGCCCCGAATATCCCAAGGATTCCGTTGTTTTCGTTAAGGATGTGCCGCCTGAGCAGCTGCGCGAGGGCGATGTCGTTACCTATGTTATGGACGCGCACGGCACGCTCGTCACCCACCGCGTTGTTGAAACGGATGCCGAAACCGAAACGCTTATCACAAAGGGCGACGCCAATTCCTCAAACGACCCGTCGCCGGTGATGTGGGGCAATGTGGTGGGGCGCGTTGAGTTCGGCCTGCCCGTGCTGGGCGCAGCGCTCAGGATAATACAGTCCGAAGCCGCGCGGCCGTATCTGATAGCAGCCGTCGTTGTTTTCGGTGCGGTCTCAATAGCCGGCGATATTGCAGAAAAGCGCAGAAAGAAAAAAGAAAAAGCCTCCCCGACAGCCGAAACGGCAGGGGAAACGGCTGATGAATAAGCGTGCAAATATCCTGTTGGCATTTTTATATAATCATTTTAAAGGAAAGGAGGTTTTCGGATGAAGAGAAGCAAAAAATTCCTGGCATTACTTATTTCCGCGGCTCTTGTTGCTGCTATTTCCGCAATGCCCACGCTCTCCTGGCTTTCGGACACCAGCGAAAGGGTTGTAAACACCTTTGCAGGCGGCGCTATCTCCATTGTGCTGGACGAGGCGCCGGTTGACGCTTACGGCAAGGAGATAGACGGCGACAGGGTTACAAGCAACAGCTATAAGTATGTTGCGGGCGTAACGCTTGATAAGGACCCGACCGCTACGGTGCTAAAGGGCAGCGAGGCGTGCTATGTTTTCATTCTTGTTGAAAACGAGCTCAACGATCTGTTCTCGCTTGATATTGACACGGATTCCTGGAAGCAGGTTGCGCAGTCGGGCGGCGACACGCTCTATATCTACTCAAGCAGCGTTGACGCGTCACAGGCACCGCAGGATATTGTTTTGAAGCCGATTTTCACCCATGTAAAGGTTTCTGAAGAGCTTACTCAGCAGGATATAGAAGCCCTGGGCGAAAAAACGCTCTGCACAACAGCCTATGCCGTGCAGACCGCCGAGCTCACCTCGCAGCAGGCGATAGACCTTGCCGTTGCGGAGTTTATGCCGGAGGGCACGACTGCCGATTATGTGGAGATAGTTTAATTTGCAAATGCTGATTTTTGAAAGGGGGATTGCCTGAATGGCGGATAAAAAACGCAGAATGCTTGCCGTGCTGGCGGCTGTAATGGCTGTTTGCGCGCTCGTTTCATGCCTTCTGCCTGTCGGACAGGCCCTCGGCTTTATAACGGATTCATCCGGCACCTGTGTAAACACCTTCAGCGGAGAGGATACCACCGAGCTCACAACCGAACCAACCACCGAACCCACAACCGAACCAACCACCGAGCCGACCACGGAACCCACAACCGAGCCGACTACGGACGGCGGGGGCGGCAGCTCCGGGGAGACCACACTGCCGCAGGAGCCCACCACCGATTTTGAGGATGAAAGTCCGGTAGGCCCGGCAACGGGCGCGCCGAACATCACCTCGGCGGTGTGCGCGGCGGCGGTTTCGCTGCTTTGCGCCGTGCTTTTGGCGGCGGCGCGCGTCAGGTGCAAAACCGGTATGCCGGAAAATAACAATATATTTGAAAAGGAGTAATAATATGGCAAGAAGTAAAAAGGCAAAAGTGCTCACATCCGTTGCGGCGGTTGCGCTGGCGGCGTCGATGATAATCGGCGGCGGCACATACGCCTATCTTCAGGGCGTGTCGGACGATGTTGTAAACACCTTCAACGCCAATCAGGTTACTGTTGAGCTTGAAGAGACTGAAGGACCTGACTATGACATCATCCCCGGCACTTCTCAGGCGAAAGACCCCAAGGTGACCGTTAACAACACCGTTGACGCATATGTGTTCGTTGAGGTAACGGACAACACGGACGGGCTTGTTGAGTATGCGATAGAGGACGGCTGGACCGCTCTCGGCGACGCTTACCCCGGCGTATATTACCGCGAGGTAGCAGCGAACGCTCAGGAAAACGAGTTTTATGTTCTTAAGGACAATACCGTTTCTTACGACGCCGCGCTCACAAACGAGGATATGCTTGAAAACGGCGAGCTCAAGGACGGTCTTGAACTCACCTTTAAGGCGTATGCGATCCAGGCTGAGCCGTTTGCCAACGCCGTTGAGGCGTGGAACGGCAAGGATATTCAGTTCGTTGCGGACGAGGAAAGCCTTAAAGCTGCGCTGGAAGCCGGCGGCGAGGTTGTTTTAGATGAGGATTTTAAACTTAACAATCCGAGCAATGTAACCGAAGAAGATTACAATCACCTTGTACCTATAACAAAAATCACTGAGGACACTGTTATTGATCTTAACGGCAAGGAGCTTAACATCGTAGAAAGCGATGAAAGTTTGCCGTATTCTCCGTTGATGATATCTGTTAACTCCGGAACCACCGTTTTTAGAGGTAACGGTGTGCTTAATTGCGAGGCAGGAAACAATCAGGTTTATGGCGTTGATATTAACGGCGGTAATGTTATTGTAGAGAACGGCACCTATTACGGTGCATGTACAGCTTTTCAGGTAACTAAAGGCAGTCTTACAATTAACGGCGGCTTCTTTGATCTGGCACCCACATGCAAGGCACAAGCGCCGAACCTTGCGAATTATGTTGTAAACTGCTATGATCCTTCGTATAAGAACGGCACCGCAACTCTCACAATCACCGGCGGTACATTTGTGAACTTTGACCCATCAGCAAATCCTGAGGGCGCGGGCACATCGTATGTTGCCGAAGGTTATACCGTAGAAGCCGAAAAACAGGCAAACGGCGACATTTGGTACACCGTTGTTCCGGCTTAACCGGCAACACCCCCCTGCCGAAAGGCAGAGCAACCCTAAGGGCGCAGGCTTTGCCTGCGCCCGACACCCTTTGAATGAAAGGAAAAACAAAATGCAAAGAAGTAAAAAAGCAAAAGTATTAACATCCGTTGCAGCGGTTGCGCTGGCGGCGTCGATGATAATCGGCGGCGGCACATATGCCTATCTTCAAGGCGTGTCGGACGATGTTGTAAACATCTTCAACGCCAATCAGGTGACTGTCGACCTTCAGGAAACCACGGGCTCGGAGTACGACATCATTCCCGGCACTTCTCAGGAAAAAGACCCCAAGGTGACCGTTAACGCTACCGTAGACGCGTATGTGTTCGTTGAGGTGACGGACAACACGGGCGGTCTTGTTAATTGGGAGATAGCCGAGGGCTGGAAAGAGCTTACCGGCTTTGGCAAGACTGTTTATTACCGCGAGGTAAAGGCTTCCGATGAAGCTTATGAATTTGATGTTATCAAGGACAATGAGGTTTATTATGACGCCTCGCTCATAAACGAGGATATGCTTGATGAAAACGGCGAGCTCAAGGACGGTCTTGAACTCACCTTTAAGGCGTATGCAATCCAGAAGAATATGGATACCTATTCAAACGGCAGCTATAAGAATTTCAGCAATGCCGAAGCGTATATCATTGCAAGCACAGACGATGCAATAGCTGTAACTACAAAATCCAGAGCAATAACAGCGCTTAAATACAATAAAAATGTTGTTTTAGGCGCCGATATGGAAACGATCAAATTGATGCGAACCAGCTCCAATGGTCAGAATGTTTACATTGACCTCAACGGCTATACCGTTAATTCAGCAACAAGTGACGGTTATGCCATTGGTGTAGAAAATGAAAATGCAGACCTGCCGACCACAATAACGATACAGGGCGAGGGCACTGTGGACGGAAGCGGTAACAGCAATATTAAGCAGGCTGTATATGCTCACGGCGCAGGTGCATATGTTGTAATCAACAGCGGCACTTATATCAGCCCGGATTCCACCGGCGAATTGATTTATGCAGATGCCGGCGGTCATATCACCATAAACGGCGGAACATTTAAACACAGCGTACCGAAGTGGACGCTTAATCTGAAAGACAACTCGGGAAGCACTATCGTTGTAAAGGGCGGCTCGTTCTGGGAGTATGACCCGTCTAATTCAACCACAGAGCCCGGCGACCCGGTAAGCTTTGTTGCGAAGGGCTATAAGGTGGTTGAGGAAGAAAGAGCGGACGGCACCTGGTACACCGTCGTTCCGGCTTAACCGGCAACACCCCCCCTGCCGAAAGGCAGAGCAACCCTAAGGGCGCGGGCTTTGCCTGCGCCCGACACCCTTTAAATGAAAGGAAAAACAAAATGCAAAGAAGTAAAAAAGCAAAGGTGCTCACATCCGTAGCGGCGGTTGCGCTGGCGGCGTCGATGATAATCGGCGGCGGCACATACGCCTACTATCAGGATGTGTCGGAGGAAAAGGTAAACACCTTCAACGCCAATCAGGTAACTGTCGACCTTCAGGAAACCACGGGAGATGAATACAACATCATCCCCGGCACTTCACAGAAAAAAGACCCCAAGGTAACCGTTAACAACACTGTTGACGCGTATGTGTTTGTTGAGGTAACGGACAACACGGACGGGCTTGTTGACTATGCGATAGAGGACGGCTGGACTGCTCTCGGCGACGCTTACCCCGGCGTATATTACCGCGAGGTAGCGGCGAACGCTGATGTTAAGGAATTCAATGTTCTTAAGGACAACACCGTTTCCTACGACGCCGCGCTCACAAACGAGAATATGCTTGATGAAAACGGCGAGCTCAAGGACGGTCTTGAACTCACCTTTAAGGCATATGCTATCCAGGCAAAGCCGTTTGCCAATGCCGTTGAGGCGTGGAACGGCAAGGATATTCAGTTCGTTGCGGACGAGGAAAGCTTCAAGGCTGCGCTGGAAGCCGGAGGCGAGATTGTACTCACGGAGGACATAGAAATCGCCGACATACAGAAGGTAGCGGAGGGTGCGACTGTTACGCTTGATCTCAACGGCAAAACGATAACCGCTGCTGAAGACGCTGGGTACCTGCCCGCTCGCCCCATTGAAAATCACGGCACTTTGACCGTGACCGGCAACGGCACGATAGACACGAGCGCAGTGAACTGCAACGGCGCAATTCGCAACTACGGCGATTTGACCATTGAAAACGGCACTTTCATCGGCTGCGACAGCATAAAAGGCGCTGCTATCGACACGCAGGACGGCGGCACGACCGTTATCCATGACGGCACTTATTACGGGTATATAGCGGTGATAACCCGCGAAGGCGGCAAGACCACGATAAACGGCGGAGACTTTATGGGAGTCAGCAACGACAACCCGCTGTATCCCAATGGATATTTTGCTTATGCAATCACAAGTGAAGGTGAAATGATCTTTAACGGCGGTTATGTTCACGGCTCGATGAACGGCGGCATATCCTGCGACAAGGGCATAATCACCATCAACGATGTTCGTGTTGAGCTGGAAGCGCCGTCTACCGCGGGCAGACAGACATATTGGCTTCTCGTTACAAACAAAGCTAAT
Source organism: uncultured Eubacterium sp. (assembly GCA_944380545.1). Lineage (GTDB taxonomy): Bacteria > Bacillota > Clostridia > Oscillospirales > Acutalibacteraceae > Eubacterium_R. Next base: position 7,335 of record CALWHV010000012.1, read on the forward strand.
GATAGTAATATCGTTGTAAACGGCGGCACCTTCGAGCAAAAAAACGGCACAGACCGACTTATCGGCGGCTTCAGCGGCATGCCCTCGTGGGATGCAACGGAGGATCTTGCTGCCAACGGCTACACCATCAACGGCGGCACATTTATCCTCAACGGCGAAGAAGTAACGATCGGCGAGTGATAAAGCGAAAAGCGAACAGCGAATAAATAAAAACGGCAAGTGCCATAAGGCGCTTGCCGTTTTTTGGCGTCCCAGAGGGGATTCGAACCTCCGACCTACCGCTTAGGAGGCGGTCGCTCTATCCAACTGAGCTACTGAGACAGATTTTTTACACACCATATTATATATTATAAGGGGCGGGTTGTCAATTATAAAAAACGCAAAAATCCCAGAAACGGCGTTGAGCTGCTGCCGTGTATGCGTCTGTGAAAGGCATAAGCTCCGCGTAGGGTCCGCATCGGGGCCCCGAAAAGCGCGAGCCCCGGCAACCACGCGTAGGGGCTGCTATCAGCAGCCCGCATAACAACCCCTCAGTCAGCTTCGCTGACAGCTCCCCTTACACAGGGGAGCCTTGTGTTTTTGCCGAAAAAACGCTGCTTAGGCGGGCAATCGGGGGGTCCCCGAAAAGCGCAAGCTTTTTGGGGAGAGGAGAAATTCATACTTGGAGCGAGCAATCGCCGAAAGAACACTTCTTAGCGGTCCGCAGGTTGCGGACCCTACGCGGTATTTAGTAAAACAGCATTATTTTATTCGGCGGTTGCGAGCGGAATGGTATGAATTTCGACGAAGCAGCCCCTACGCGTGGTTTGGTAAAACAACACTGTTTTCAATCGGCGGTTGTAAGCGAAATGGTATGAGTTTCGCCGCCGCCGTTATGCAAGGAGAGCCGCGCTGTATTATATATTATAATATATAATTATTATATACCTATTATATATATGAAAAATCGAAAAGTTTATTCAAAATCGGTTCACGAATTTAAATCTATATATTGTTGTTTACACCGCTGCATTTGCCGCGAAACAACTATATATTGTTGCGTAAGGCCTAAAAATTTGAAAAAGTTACAAAATTATTAAGGCGGAGTTTGCAAATTCTTTTAAATTGCCCAAAAATTTGCTTTAACGCTCTAAATCAATAAAAGCAAAAACCACAAGATGTAGCGATGCTGCAAAGGTTACAGCGGTGTAACCTTTGACTTATTTGTGTAATCTGCACAAAATCACATATTTTCTCGGCTTGACACATTATGCAGAAATGACTATAATGCACAAGACTTGAGCAATACTAAAGGCAGAGCGGCGTGCGCCCCTCTTCGGCGCAGGCTCTGAAAGCGGGAGCTTTTCCCGGCGGCAGGGCGCCTTGGCGATGTGATTTTGCCAAATACAGGGTTTCTTCTGTCGGCTTCAGCAAGGCTGATATTATGGCTCAGTCGATTCAAAGGAGATTAAGATGATCAATGAAACAGCAGCACCGTCGCTTAAACGCGCAGCAAGATTAGCGGCGGCAGCGGTAATCTCATTTGTGCTTATTTTCTGCATATTCGCAACAACCGCGTTTGCGGGTATGGCGATGCAGTATGATGTTGTTATAGACGACAACGGCGCGCAGATGACGGTTGCCACAGAGGAAACGGAACCGATCGACATTCTCAGCGAAGCAAATCTTACCCTCGGCGAGCACGACAGGCTGGATATATCCGGCTTTACCGCGGGCGAGGGCGGCATAATCATTATAGACAGGCTGAATACCGTTAATATTGAGAGCGGCAGCGTTATCACGGAGTATCAGGTTTACGCCGACACCGTGGGCGAGGCGCTGGCGGAGATCGGGCTTGACGGTCAGAAGGCGCTTAATTATGAAGACGGCGACGCCGTGCACGACGGCATGGTGGTAAGGGTGAGCGCGCCTGTTAAGGTAACCCTTTACGCCGATTCAAACACATATGAGCTCGGCGCGGCGGACGACGCTACGGTAGAGGATGTGCTGGCGCTTGCCGGCGTTACCCTCGGGGCGGACGATTACACTGAGCCTCAGCTCGGCACCACCGTTGAGGACGGTATGCAGATAACGGTCATGAGGGTCACCACCGAAACACAGACCGTTACGGAGACGATAAAGCACTCCACCAAAACAAAAACGGATTCCTCTATGGAGATAGGCGAATCAAGGATAGAGACCAAGGGCGAGGACGGCAGCCGCATCGTAACATACAAGATAACATATGTTAACGGCGAGGAGCAATCGCGCAAGGAGCTTTCCTCAAGCACCACCAAGAAGCCCGTTACGGAGATCAAGTATGTGGGCTCAAAGGCGGGCGATGTTAAGCCCAACGGCGTTCAGAGCAAAAACGGCTATTATCTTGGCCAGAAGATAACCGGCAAATACACGCACTACTGCGCCTGCTCTATCTGCTGCGGCAAAAACGACGGTATGACGGCTTCCGGCAAAAAGATCTACAACGGTATGCCCAACCCGTACTATGTTGCCTGCAACTGGCTTCCGATGGGCTCCGTTATTCAGGTTGACGGCGTTAATTACACCGTTGTTGACCGCGGCGGCAGCGGCCTTTCCAAAAAGGGCAGGATAGATATCTACACGCCCGAGGGCCACGCTGAGTGCTACCGCAGAGGCACCGGCAAGTGCGAGATCGTTATCGTTCGCCTCGGCTGGTAAGCGCGCGGAAAAAGCAGAGCTTATGGCGTTTTGAACGCATAATTTTAAAAATCAAATATAAGTGAAGCTTTCACAGAGACAAAAATGACGCTACGAATATTTATTCGCGGCGTCTTTTTGTTTTTTCGTTGACGCGGCGGCGCGGCTTGTGTAATATGAAGGGCTGCGGGCAAAAGCATAGCCGTGCCGGTGGCATACCGCTGCGCGCGGCATAGGATATATCGGCAGGATGCTTCGGCGCGCAATCAAGGGCGGCGCGGGGCGGCTCCGCCCGAAAAACGGGGGAATTTTATGTTGATAAAGGTGCGCGTGAACGGCCAGCGCCAGCAGATAACGGCGTGCGAGCCGGCGGCGCAGTACGGCGTGAACTGCTGCGAATGTGAGTTCGAATTTGCTTCGGACGAATGGCGCGATCTTGTGAAAACCGCTTATTTTACGAACGGCGGCGAGGTATACAGCGCCGTGCTTGATTCCGAGGGGCGGTGCAAGGTGCCGAGGGCGGTGCTTGAAAAAAGCGGCTACTTCGGCTTTTCCGTTGCTGGCGAAAAGCAGGATTTCAGGATAACCACCGCAAAAAGCGAGCTCTTTGTGGGCGACGCCGTTTACGGCGGCGAGCCTGAGGAGGAGCCGCCTGAGAGCGCGTACGACCGGATCGTTGCTTTTGCCGCCGAGGCTGCCGAGAGCGCGGAAAGCGCGCAAAGCGCCGCCGAGGAGCTTTTGCAGGCGGCGCAGTCGGGCGAGTTCAAGGGCGATAAGGGCGACAGGGGCGAGCCCGGTGAAAAGGGAGAAAAAGGCGAGCCGGGCGAAAAAGGCGATAAAGGCGATAAGGGCGACAAAGGCGAGCCCGGCGCCAAGGGCGAAAGGGGCGAGCCGGGAAGCGATTATGTGCTTACAAGCGCCGACAAGGAGGAGATATCGCAGCTCGTTGAGCTTGAGGCGGCAAGCGAGGAACGCCTCGGCGGCGTAAAGGCCGCGCCGGCACAGGAGGAAACGCTGCGCTGCGCGATAGACGCGCAGGGCTTTCTTGCCGTAAGGGATTTCTGCGCCTGGAAAAAGCTGGCGGACATCACGCTCGGCGAGGACACGGCGAGCGTTACCGTTGACACGGACGCCGAGGGCAAGCCGTTTTCCGTCAAAAGGCTCGTGCTGATCGTAAGGGCGAACGGAAGCGGCGCAAATGTTAAAAACAGGGAGTTTATAATAACCACCCAAAAGGGGCGCACCGCGTTTCCGTTTCAGCAGATATACTGTATGAGCGGCGGCAGCTTTTCAAGCGTTATCAGCTTAGAGATGCTCGGCGAGGGCACGGCGTATTACAAATACGACGGCTGCGCCTCAAACACGCCGCGCCCGAATTCAAGCGCAAGCAGCAAGCAGGCGTTCGGCGCGGGAATAGCGTACGCCGTAGGCAACGCTTCCGGCGAGATAGACAGCTTCACGCTCTCCTGCGATTCCGGCGGAGTTGCCGCGGGAGCAATGCTCGGCGCGGGCACGATAATACAAGCTTGGGGCTGCTGATTTCTGCGGGGTGATAATATGGAATGGACTGTTGTGAGCGTGCTGGCGGTCATAGCGGGGCTTATCGTTACGGTGGCGCGCCCGCTTGCCAAAAACACCAGGGCGATGACCCGGCTCAGCGAGCGCATAAACCATCTTGTTTTCCGCCTTGAGCGCGAGGAAAACGCGCTGAACGCCTTTAAGAGCAAGGCGGCGGAAAAGCACGAAAAGCTGTTTGAAAAGCTCGGCGAGCAGGAGGGTATGCTGATAAATCACGAGGGCAGGATATGCGCCCTTGAGAAAAGAGGGGAACAGAATGAAAAAATGGTTTAACGAAAACTTTTTGCCGTGGCTGCGCCCTGCCGCGCTGCGCGCGGTGCGGACGATGGCTCAGACGGCGATAGCCGCAATCGGCACCACGGCTATGACTCTGGGCGAGGTCAACTGGCTTATGGCTGCAAGCTCCGCGGGGCTTGCGGGCGTGCTTTCGCTTTTGACCTCCGTGGTGGATCTGCCGGAGCTTAAGGCTGCGAAAAGCGGCTCGGATAAGGAGGACGGCGTATGAATTACGATGAATTTGTGAAGGCGTATAACGGCAAGGCAACAGATTATGACGGCGCGTACGGCGCGCAGTGCGTGGATCTTATCAAGCTGTATCTCGATAAGGTGTTCGGCATCAAGCCCGGCAGCTGGGGCAACGCAAAGTATTACTGGCTCAATTACGCCGAGCATAAGCCGCTTGTGGGGGCGTTCAGCAGGATAAGCAACACGCCGTCATTCGTGCCCAAGCGAGGCGATATAATGGTGTGGAACGGCGCAAAGGGCGGCGGCGCGGGGCATATAGCCATCTGCACCGGCGAGGGCAGCACCTCGGAATTTTATTCCTACGACCAAAACTGGAACGGCAAGGAGATGCACAGGGTAAAGCACGACTACGATGATGTTTACGGCGTGCTGCGCCCCAAGGACCAGAGCAAGGTCGCCGCCGCTTCAAAAAATGCGGGCGCGTATGTGCCCAGCGTCAAGTGGCAGAACGGCTCAACGGCTGAAAAGGTCTACGCCCGCTCCGATTTTAAGGAGGAGATAGGCAGCCTCTCCCCGCGCGAGGCGGCAAAGTGCTTCGGCAAAAAGGGCAGCGCCTACTGCGTGGAATATGATCTGGACGGCACGAGCGCCAGAAAGGTGGGCTTTGTTAAATACGCCGGCGGCGTCAAGAACGCGCCGACGAGCGGCAGAAGCTACAAGAACGGCTCCACACCCGAAACCGTGTTTGCGGACACGGATAAGCGGCAGAAGGTGGGCAGCCTGAATGTTAACGAGGCGTGCCTCTGCCCCACCAAAACAAAGGGTATGTTCCTTGTTATCTATAAGGTGGACGGCTCCTCCGCCTACAAATGCGGCTACACCGCCTACGACGGCGGTGTGGAATAAACGGCAAAGCGGGCGGCGGGTCGCCGCCCCTACGCGGGAATGTTAGTTCGTTTCCTTAAGCGGCGTTTAAAATGACGAAGCCCCGGCTCATTTACGAGTCGGGGCTTTTTTAAAATCGCCGTTTACGGCTTATTTATGCCAAATTTCGCGGGGGGGGGGTAGTATTATCCGGCTTATCGGAAAGGATTCCGTAGAGCATCACATTGATAAGCCTTGTGTAAAGGCCGAGCAGATCGTTGCACAGCTTTTGCGCGTGCGCCGTGTCTCCCGCGTGGAGCGCGTCCACAATCTTTGCCATATCGGTGAGGAACATATTGTCGTACACAAGCTTCATTACCTCAAGCAGCTCGGAATCGGAAATGTTCTTTTTAACATTTGCGGCGTGCAGTATCTCAAGCGTTTTGCCGGAAAGAGCCGCGTCAAATTCGGCGCGCAGCGGCCTGAAGCGCTTTTTGAACTCGTAATCGCGGCTGTTGAGTATAAGGCTGATCAGCACAAAATAATCCGTGTGCGCCACCCAATAGGATATGCGCGAGGCGTAGTAATTGCGCAGGTTCTCCTCAAGCGGGCGCTGAGGGCTTACGGCAACGGCTTCTATATCGGCGCAAACATCGTCTATAACATAGCTTGCGCACACCATAAGCAGATCGTCCTTTGAAGCAAAGTAGTGGTAAAACTTGCCCTTTGATATATTGTTGTCGCGGCAAAGCTCGTTTACGGAGATATCCGTGCTGTTGTGCTTTGCAAAAAGCCTTATCGCCGCGTCTTTTATCTGCTGGGTGCTTATCTTGTTTTTTTCTTCTCTTTTCAATGGGGCTCCTCCGATAAAAAGTGGTATTAAGAATAGTTTAACACAAATTTCCGATTTTTGCAAATAAATTTCCTGTATTTGCATTTTACGGGCGTTTTTGCGGCTGCTTTACAGGCTGAAAAAGGACCGGCGGTCTGAAAATCCGCCCTGCGGTCTGTTTATATATGCCGTTGCAAAATGTTAATAAAACTTAAACTTTTAAGATATAGGTTAAAATTTGAGCAGCTTTTGTTGACAAAAATTTTTTATGTGGTAAAATGAGAATTGCAAGGCGGTCTGTTTTCTCGCAATCCGTTAGCAGATAAAAATAAAATAAATTACTCCAACCTTTTGCCGCCTTGCTTTTCAGCTTTCCTCAATATCCGCTTTGCCGGATTTTGTTTTCATACCTCACACATGGGCCGCGGCGCGTTTACTGTTTTGTGCGCCGCGGCTCGTGTGTTTTTTTTGCGCTTATTCCTCCTCCGGCGCAAGCTGCTGCTCTATCTTTTTGCAGCTTTCGGCAAAGCGGCGCTGGCTTATCATAAACACAAGCGTGTCGCCGCAGCAAAGGCTCGTGTTCCCCTTGGGCGTTATCGGCGTTTCGCCCCTTTCAACGGAAACGATAACGCTGTGCTTGCCCCAGTCAAGCTCGGCTATGGTTTTGCCGTTTGCGCGGCTGCCGGTGGGTATAACATATGATTTAAGCACCTTTTCGCTGCTTTTTGCCCGCGCTTTTGCCTGCGCCCCGTTTTCAAGCCGCTGCTCCAGCGCCTCGTAAAACGGCGTGCTGCCCAGCGCGTTTGCAACGGCGTAGGATATAACGCTTACCGCCGCAAGCGGCAGCAGGGTGTTGAGGTTGCCGGTTATCTCAAACACAAGTATCGTGCCGGTCACGGGCGCGCGCACTATCGAGGCGAAAAGCGCAGCCATACCCAGCACGGCAAAATCCTGCCAAAGGGCGTCGTCCATACCGAAAAGCGCAATCGCCGCCTGGGCGAACGCCGCTCCGCCGTATGCGCCCAAAACGCACATCGGGTAAAGCGTGCCGCCGGGCGCGCCGCTGCAAAAGCTGAACGCGCCGAAAAGGAATTTCGCGGCGAAAAGCCCCAAAACAACGCCCGCCTCCGGCCTTTCGTTTATAAGCAGCTGCGACATTGTGTGCCCGCCGCAGAGCACCTGCGGCAAAAGCAGCCCCACCGCGCCGCTTACGGCAAACACCGCGGCAAAGCGCACCCAAAGCGGTATTTTGCCGAGGCGCTGAAAAAGGTCGCGGCAGAAGATCATAAAGCTGTTGTAAAACGCGCCGAACAGCCCCGCCAGCACGCCGAAAAGGATTATCAGCCAGTAGCTGCGCAGCGGTATGGTCTCGCTTTGGTAGCTGAACACGGTGTCCTGCCCGAAAAAAAGCTTTGATATGAAATCAGCCGTTACGCACGCCACTATCGCAACGCAAAGCACAGCCTTGTCAAAGGTCTTGTGTATCTCCTCCAGCACAAACATAACGCCGGCAAGAGGAGCGTTGAACGCGGCGGCAAGCCCCGCTCCCGCGCCGGAGCTGAGCATACGAAGCTCGGTCGTTTTGTCCGCGTGCGTGATGCGCGCGGCGCCCTTTGCCGCCATTGCGCCGAACTGCACGCTCGGCCCCTCGCGCCCAAGGCTCAGCCCGCTGAAAACGGAAACGGTGCTGCCGAAAAGCTTTGCCGGTATCACCCGCCTCCAGTCGGCGTCCATAAGCCCGCGCGCTTCCGCGCCCACCTGCGGGATGCCGCTGCTGCCGGAATCCGGCACGCGCTTTATTATCAGCGAAACTATTATTCCCAGCGCGCACAGCGCCGCTATCCACCCGGCGGCGGCAAGCGAACTGCCCTTGACGCGCTCTATTATTATGTAAAGATATTCCTCCGCCTTTGAAAGCAAAAAGCGAAACAGCACGCACACGAGTCCCGCCGCAACGCCGGCCTCAAGCCCGCGCACTATCAGCAGAAAGCCCTCGTAGTTTTTGCGCCGCAGCTTTCTGAGCGTCGATCTTTCCTTTTTATCCATATCTCTCAGCGCTCCGATATTTGTTTTAATATAATTTTATCACATAAAGGCGCGATTGCAAGAATAAACTTATTATAAAATAGACCGCCGGAAAACAAATTTAACAATTATTTTAAAAAAATGTTGAAAATGCGGCTGAAATAGGTTATTATTATAAGGCAAGGGGGAATTTACACCATGAAAGCTAATTCAAAACTCGGAAATTTCAATAAATTCTTGGCAGTAGTGCTTGTTTTGGCAATTATCGCTCTCGTGCTTGTTGTTACGGTTGTTAAGCCCGGCAACGCCTACGCTCCGGCGGAGGATGCGAACGCGGCTGCCGAAACCACTATTGAGCCGTTCGTTGCCGGCACATACGGCGGCATCGAGTTCAAAACTCAGGATGATGTTGTTAACTACTATGTTGAGTGCTACAACTATTCAAAAACTCTTACCGCTCAGTATAACGACAACGGCACCACCGCCACTTATTATAAGCTGCTCGGTATGGAGAGCCTCACTATAGAGAATCTGCTTGTTGAGGGCCAGTCAAACAAGGTTATAAACGATCTTGTGCCCACCATTCTTGACAGCGTGTTCAACGCGGGCGTCAAGGCTCTTCCGCCCTGCGGAAACATCAGCCCCTCCGCAGACACGGTTGGCGACGGCATAAATGTTCAGAAATCTCTGCTCACTCCGGAGGATGTTGAGGTTGCCAATGTTGTTGACAACGGCGACGGCACCATAGATATCACCATCCAGCCCAAGGGCGTAGTGCTTTCAATGCCCGGCTCGGACGCTCAGGGTCACTTCTTCAACACCCTCGGCGATATCACCTCAACCGTTGAATCCATCAGCGTTCTTTCGTTCTCTTCGGGCACTATCTCCGATAACTTTGTTGTTGATTACAACGGCGGCTCAGGCACCGTTACGATCGACACCGCCACCGGCGAGATCCTTTCCGGCGAATACACGATGCTTGTTCACATTGATGTTCAGCACGCCAATGTAACCGTAATCAAGGATAAGAGCGCAAGCCTTGACATAATCTACAAGAACACCTTCCCGGCAACGGCGGAGCAGCTTGCGGAAAAGAATATCACGGCTATGTAAAAAGCATATCCATGCAATAAAGCAGCGGCGCAAAAACCGCTGCTTTTTTCGTAGCTCAAGGTGCGTGCGTCAAGAATATGAAAAAGTTTGATAAATTCTGCACAAAGCTATAAATTCCGCTCAACAGCCTTGTGAAACGCATTTTTCCATACTCTCAAAATGCACTAAAAAATTATCTTCGCAAGCGGAATTTTATGAGCTTTGCCGAAAATTTGTTAAATTATTGACAATCGCCCCGACATATATTATCATATTGGCAACGGTGAAAAGGAAACGCCGAAATTCCTTCGGCTTTCCGACCGAAAGCGCGAGAGCGCTTAAAAGAATGAGAGGTATTGATAATGTCTAAAAAAGTTGTTATCGCAGGCGCATGCCGCACCGCCATCGGCACAATGGGCGGCTCGCTGAGCACCACCCCCGCCGCCGAGCTGGGCGCAATCGTTATCAAGAACGCGCTTGAAAGAGCCGGCGTTCCCGCCGAGCAGGTGGATCATGTTTATATGGGCTGCGTTATCCAGGCAGGCCAGGGGCAGAATGTTGCCCGCCAGTCCTCAATCAAGGCGGGTCTTCCGATAGAGACCCCCGCCGTTACCGTCAATGTTGTTTGCGGCTCAGGCCTCAACTGCGTAAACCTTGCGGCGCAGATGATCCAGTGCGGCGACGCCGATATCGTTGTTGCCGGCGGTATGGAAAATATGAGCATGGCGCCCTACGCGCTTATGCAGGGCCGCTACGGCTACCGTATGGGTCACGCCCAGGCGGTGGACACTATGATCAAGGACGCGCTTTGGGATGCGTTCAACGATTATCATATGGGTATCACGGCAGAGAATGTTTGTGAGAAATACGGCATCACCCGCGAGGAGCTTGACGAGTTTGCGGCAAACAGCCAGCAGAAATGCCAGCAGGCTATCGCCGAGGGCAAGTTCAAGGACGAGATTGTGCCCGTAGAGATAAAGAAAAAGAAGGAAACGGTTGTTTTCGACACCGATGAAGGCCCCAGAGCCGGAATCACCGCCGAGGGCCTTGCAAGGCTTCGCCCCGCGTTCAAGAAGGACGGCATCGTTACCGCGGGCAACTCCTCCGGCATAAACGACGGCGCTGCTGCAGTTGTTGTTATGAGCGAGGAAAAGGCCAAGGAGCTCGGAGTAAAGCCGATGGCTTCCTGGGTCGGCGGCGCGCTTGCCGGCGTAGACCCCTCGATTATGGGCATCGGACCGGTTGCAGCCACCAACAAGCTTATGAAGAAGATAGGAATGACGGTTGACGATATGGATCTTATCGAGGCGAATGAGGCGTTTGCGGCGCAGTCCATCGCGGTAGGCAGAGATCTTAAGTTTGACCTTTCAAAGCTCAATGTAAACGGCGGCGCTATCGCCCTCGGCCATCCCGTAGGCGCGTCCGGCTGCCGCATCCTTGTAACCCTGCTTCACGAGATGCAGAGAAGAGACGCCAAAAAGGGTCTTGCAACGCTTTGCATCGGCGGCGGTATGGGCTGCGCAACGGTTGTTGAGAGAGACTGATTGAATTTTTAAGAGGACAAAGATATGGAATTTATAAAATATGAAACGGCTGCGGCTGTGGCAACGCTCACGATAGACCGCCAAAAGGCGCTCAACGCGCTCAACAGCGCGGTGCTTGACGAGCTCAACGCTGCAATAGACGCGATAGACCTTGATTCTGTTCGCGTTCTTATAATCACCGGCGCGGGCGAAAGATCGTTCGTTGCCGGCGCGGACATCGGCGAGATGAGCAATCTTACAAAGGCGCAGGGCGAGGCGTTCGGCAAAAAGGGCAACGATGTGTTCAGAAAGATAGAGACCCTGCCGATCCCCGTTATCGCCGCTGTAAACGGCTTCGCGCTCGGCGGCGGATGTGAGCTGTCGCTTGCGTGCGATATCAGAATCTGCTCCGAAAACGCCGTGTTCGGCCAGCCGGAGGTCGGTCTCGGAATCACTCCCGGCTTCGGCGGCACTCAGCGCCTTGCGCGCGCGGTAGGCGTGGGCATGGCAAAGCAGATGATTTATTCCGCAAGGAATATCAAGGCTGCTGAGGCTCTCAGAATAGGCCTTGTAAACGCCGTTTACCCGGCGGAGGAGCTTATGGCTGCGGCAATGAAGCTTGCCTCTTCAATAGCGGCAAACGCCCCGATAGCCGTAAGAAACTGCAAAAAGGCGATAAACGACGGCCTCCAGACCGATATTGACACCGCCATAGAGATTGAGGAAAAGCTCTTCGGCGGCTGCTTTGAAACAGAGGACCAGAGATACGGTATGGCGTTCTTCCTTGACAGGAACAAGGAAAAGGTCAAGGAGCCGTTCAAAAACAGATAACAGAAAGGGGAACTTTATTATGAAGGTTGGAATCATAGGCGCCGGCACGATGGGCTCCGGCATTGCGCAGGCTTTTGCGCAGGTAGAGGGCTATGAGGTTGCTCTTTGCGATATAAACGAGGAGCTTGCCGCAAAGGGCAAGGCAAAGATCGCTAAGGGCTTTGAAAAGAGGATTGCCAAGGGCAAGATGGAGCAGGCTGCGGCGGACGCCGTTCTTGCAAAGATCACCACTGGCACAAAGGAAATCTGCACGGATTGCGACCTTATCGTTGAAGCTGCGCTTGAGGTTATGGATGTTAAAAAGCAGACCTTCAGGGAGCTTCAGGATATTGTAAAGCCGGATTGTATGTTTGCAACAAACACCTCCTCTCTTTCAATAACGGAGATAGGAGCCGGACTTGACAGACCGCTTATAGGAATGCACTTCTTTAATCCCGCTCCCGTAATGAAGCTCATAGAGGTCATCGCGGGCGCGAACACGCCGGCGGAGATGGTTGAAAAGATCAAGGCCATTTCGGCAGAGATAGGCAAAACGCCCGTAGAGGTAAAGGAGGCTCCCGGCTTCGTTGTTAACAGGATACTTATTCCGCTCATCAACGAGGGCATCACGGTTTACGAAATGGGCATTGCCAGCGTAGAGGATATAGACACCGCTATGAAGCTCGGCGCAAACCACCCGATGGGCCCGCTGGAGCTGGGCGACTATGTTGGCCTTGATATCGTGCTTGCCATTATGGAAACCATTTACAGCGAAACGGGCGACCCGAAATACCGCCCCGCAACGCTTCTCAAAAAGATGGTGCGCGCCGGCAAGCTCGGCCGCAAGACCGGTATCGGCTTCTACGATTACCGCAAATAATAAAAGCAAAAAGGCTTTCGCCCGTTTGAGCGGAAGCCTTTGGGCTGTAAAGGCGCAAGACTTTACAGCACTGTGAAGTCAGGAGGAATACTATGGATTTCTTATTAAGCAAAGAGCAGGAGATGGCAAAAAAGCTTTTTGCCGACTTTACCGAAAATGAGGTAAAGCCCCTTGCAATCGAAACGGACGAAACGGAGCAGTTCCCAAAGGAGACCGTTGCAAAAATGCAGAAGCTCGGTTTTATGGGCATCCCTATCCCAAGGGAATACGGCGGCCAGGGCTGCGACCCGCTCACCTATGTTCTGTGCGTTGAGGAGCTTGCAAAGGCGTGCGCCACAACAAGCGTTATCGTTTCCGCGCACACCTCGCTGTGCTGCGACCCCATCCTTACCTACGGCACTCAGGAGCAAAAGGAAAAGTTTTTAAAGCCCCTTGCAAGCGGCGAGCTGCTGGGCGCGTTCGCGCTCACGGAGCCCGGCGCCGGCACGGACGCGCAGGGCGCGCAGACAAAGGCTGTGCTTGACGGCGACGAGTGGGTGCTCAACGGCTCCAAGTGCTTTATCACAAACGGCAAGGAGGCCGATATCTATATCGTTATCGCCGTAACCGATATCGTGGAGGATAAAAGAGGCAGAAAGAAAAAGCTCTTCTCCGCGTTCATCGTTCCCAAGACCGCGCCCGGCTTTCTTTTCGGCACAAAGGAAAAGAAGATGGGTATTCGCGGCTCCTCCACCTATGAGCTTATATTCCAGGATTGCAGGATCCCCAAGGAAAATCTGCTCGGCGCGCAGGGCAAGGGCTTCGGCATTGCGATGCACACGCTGGACGGCGGCCGTATCGGCATAGCCGCGCAGGCGCTCGGCATTGCAGAGGGCGCGCTTGACAGAGCCGTTGAATATGTTAAGGAAAGAAAGCAGTTCGGCAGAGCTATCGGCGCTTTCCAGAACACGCAGTTCCAGCTTGCGAACCTTGCAACCGAGGTAGAGGCGGCAAAGCTGCTCGTTTACAAGGCGGCAATGGCAAAGGCAACGCAGAAGACATATTCCGTTGAGGCGGCAAAGGCAAAGCTCTTTGCGGCGGAGGTTGCCATGGATGTCACCACAAAGGTGGTTCAGCTCTTCGGCGGCTACGGCTATATCAGGGAATACGAGGTTGAGCGTATGATGCGCGACGCCAAGATAACAGAGATATACGAGGGCACTTCAGAGGTGCAGCGTATGGTAATAAGCGGAAATCTGCTCAAATAAGGAGGGTTAAGAATGAATATTGTAGTTTGTATTAAGCAGGTGCCGGATACAAAAGGCGGCGTTCAGTTTAACCCGGACGGCACTTTGAACAGAGCCGCGATGCTCTCTATTATGAATCCGGACGATAAGGCGGGGCTTGAGGCCGCGCTGCGCATAAAGGATGAGACCGGCGCGCATGTAACGGCGCTCACGATGGGCCTGCCCAAGGCGGAGGAGGTTCTGCGCGAGGCTATGGCAATGGGCGCGGACGACGGCGTGCTTGTAACGGACAGAGTGCTCGGCGGCGCGGACACCTGGGCAACCTCCACCACCATAGCGGGCGCGCTCAGAAACATAGATTATGATATCATCATAACCGGCCGCCAGGCGATAGACGGCGACACGGCGCAGGTGGGTCCGCAGATCGCGGAGCATCTGGGCATACCCGTTATCTCCTATGCCGAGGATATAAAGCTTGAGGGCGACAGCGTTGTTGTTAAGCGCCAGTTTGACGACAGGTACCATATGCTCAGGGCAAAGCTGCCCGTGCTTATCACGGCGCTCTCGGAGCTCAACGAGCCGAGATATATGACCCCCGGCGGCATTTTTGAGGCGTACAAAAAGGATATCACCGTTTGGGGCAGAGCCGATCTCAAGGATGTGGATGATTCCGACCTCGGCCTTAACGGCTCGCCCACAAAAATCGCAAAGGCTTCCGATAAGGTAAGAAAGGGCGCCGGCGAAAAGGTGCAGCCCGACACCCCGCAGGAAGCCGCCGACTACATCATCGAAAAGCTTGCCGAAAAGCATATCATCTGAGGAGGGCTGAAGAATGGTTACTAAGAATATTGAAGAATACAAGGGCGTTTTTATCTACGCCCAGCAGGTTGACTGCGAGATAAGCCCTATTGCTTTTGAGCTGCTCGGCAAGGCAAAGGAGCTTGCCGCTGAGCTTGGCACGCAGGTAACGGCGGTGCTGCTCGGCAGCAAAATAAAGGAGCTTGCCTCTCAGCTTGCCGAATACGGCGCAGACAGGGTCATCGTTGTTGACTCTCCCGCTCTTGAGGTTTACAGAACGGAGCCTTACACCCAGGCGCTTGCCGCCGTTATAAACGAATATAAGCCTGAGATAATGCTTGTGGGCGCAACCGCTATCGGCCGCGATCTCGGCCCCCGCGTTTCCGCAAGGGTGGGCACAGGCCTCACGGCGGACTGCACGCAGCTTGAAATAGGCGATTTCCCGCTCAACCCCATCCCCGGCAAGGAGCAGAAGCACAATCAGCTTCTTATGACTCGTCCGGCATTCGGCGGCAACACCATCGCCACCATCGCCTGCCCGGATAACCGCCCGCAGATGGCTACCGTCCGTCCCGGCGTTATGCAGAAGATAGCTCCCGTCTCCGGCGCGCAGGCTGAGGTCATTGAGTTCAGCCCCAAGCTTGAAGAAAACAGCTGCTATGTAGAGATACTCGATATAGTTAAAGAGGTTTCCGAGGTTGCCGATATCCAGGATGCAAAAATCCTTGTATCAGGCGGACGCGGCGTTGGCAGCAAGGAGAATTTTGCAATCCTTCAGGAGCTTGCAAACGCTCTCGGCGGCGCGGTTTCCTGCTCAAGAGCCGTTGTGGACAACGGCTGGATGCCGAAGGATATGCAGGTGGGCCAAACGGGCAAAACCGTTCGTCCCAATGTGTATTTTGCAATCGGCATCAGCGGCGCGATACAGCACACCGCCGGTATGGAGGAGTCGGATATCATCATTGCGATAAACAAGGATGAATCCGCGCCCATATTCGATGTTGCGGATTACGGCATCGTGGGCGACCTCAATAAGATAGTTCCGCTTATCACTCAGGCGGTCAAGGCGCGCAAAAACGCGTAAATAAACGGCTAAAAGCGGCTTGGAAAGAAATTCCCAAGCCGCTTTCGGTGCTTTTGCCATGGATTTCACAGAAAAAAGATTTGAGGAGCTCGCCTCCCGCGCGGCGCGCAGATACTGCGCCGTGTTTACCGATTTTTTGAATATGGAGGAGCAGAGCGCGCTTTTGAAGCTGCGCCTTGAAACGCCGTTTTCGCTTTTCGGCGGGTACGAGGGCGCTGAAAGGCGCGTCGCCGCGTTCGGGGAGGACTCACAAAACGCTTCGTTTCCCCTGGCGTATATAAAAATAGAGCCGCTCAGCGCAAAATTTGCCGATAAGCTTTCGCACCGCGATTTCTTAGGCTCGCTGATGGGGCTTGGCATAAAGCGCGAAACGCTGGGCGATATTCTGATAAGCGGCAGCACAGCCTATCTTGTGTGCCTTGACGGCGTTTCTGAATATATAATTCAAAATCTGAGCTCTGTTAAGCGCACGAGCGTTAAATGCTCGGCTGTTTCTCAGCTGCCGCAGGATATTTTTTCCGAGCCGCGCGAGGAGCGCCGGATCGTTGCGTCAATGCGCATAGATGTGCTTGTTGCCGCCGTTTATAATCTTTCGCGCTCCGCTGTTAAGGAGCTGTTTTTGCAGCGGCGCGTTTTCGTAAACTCCGCTTTGTGCGAGAATTTTTCGCTCACCCCGCGCGAGGGCGATATCATCTCCGTGCGCGGCAGGGGGCGCTTCAGGCTCGGCGAAACGCTCGGCTCAACAAAAAAGGGCCGCACCGTGGCGCAGCTCTTTTTGTATGAATAATGCTTTTTCGGCGCCGCGCGCAGTATGCGGCGCTTTTCTTTTTTTGCGCGGCTTCGGCTTGACGGGCTGATATCAAAACACCGTCGTTATCTCCTTCGGCGCGCCGGGCGGCGAATAGTCGAACCGCTCGATATGCCCTGCGCTGATGAAATAATGCAGCTCGCCGGCAGTGTCCGCCTCCTCAAACGCCTCAACTATCACAAGCTTTATCTTCATCTTTTCCGGCAGCACGGATTTTATGTAGACCGCCACGCGCTGCCCCTCAAAAAGATAGTCGCACGGCTCTGCAAGCCCCGCAAGATTTGGCGTGAGCTCAACGAAAACACCGTATGTTTCAATGCTTCTCACCGTGCCCGTAACGGTTTCGCCCGCCTGAAACATCGCGGCGTTCTCGCTCCAGGTGCCGAGCAGCTCCTTAAGCGAAAAGGTAAGCTTGTGCGCCTCGCGCTTTCTGAGCACAACCTTTACGTCCTCGCCCTCAAACACCCTTTCCCGCGGGTGGCTGATGCGCGAAACGGAAAGCATATCTATCGGTATCAGCGCGTTTATGCCCGCGCCTATGTCTATGAACGCGCCGAATTTTTCAAGGTGCGTCACGCGCGCGTCTATGATGTCGCCCTGTGTCAGCAAATCAAGAAATTTCTTTTTGCACCCAAGCTGAACCGCCTTGCGCGAGAGGATGGCGCTCACATTGCCGCGGTCGTCGCGCTGAAAGCCCAGCACCATAAAGCAAACGGGCTTGTTGACCTTTGAGATAAGCGCTATATCGCGCGTGGTGCCGTCGTCTATGCCGATCGCTCCCTCCTCGCGCGGGATAACGCCCTTTATTATGCCCAGATCCACATGCAGGTTATGCTCGCTGTCGCACAGCAGCACGCGCGATTCCATCACGGCGCCGTTCATCATTGCCGTTTTAACATCCTCAAGCCTGTCAAAGCTTCTTAAAAGCCTGCTGTTTTGCCCTTCCGGATAAAATTTCATATGTTTCACTCTCTGTCTTTTTCAAAATATTTTACCGTTCGCTTTAAATGTATGCCGCCGCGCGGCTGTTTATGTTGTAAAGCTGCCGGAAATGTGATAAAATAAGCAATCGGGAGTGGTGTTATGGATTACAGCGTAGGCGATCTTGTTATAATGAAGAAGCCGCACCCGTGCGGCTGCGCCGAATTTGAGGTGCTGCGCGTGGGCGTTGATTTCAAGCTGCGCTGCGCTGGCTGCGGCAGAGAGGTTATGCTGCCGCGTGAAAAGGCGCTTAAAAGCATAAAAAAGAAAAGGGAGCGCGCAGATTGAACCGCCCTATAGGCTTTTTCGATTCCGGCATAGGCGGCGCAACGGTTTTAAAAGCCGCGATGCGCCTGCTGCCGCGGGAGGATTATGTTTTTTTCAGCGACAGCGCCAATAACCCCTACGGCGATAAAAGCGACGAGGAGATAATCCTGCGCTCAAAGCAGATAACGCGCTTTCTGGTTGAAGAAAAACGCTGCCGCGCCGTTGTGATCGCCTGCAACACCGCCTCGGCAAAGGCGGCAAGGGCGGTGCGTGCGTCCTTTCAGGGCGTTCCCGTTGCGGCGATAGAGCCGGCTTATAAGGTGGTGCACGACGAGCGTCCGCAGGGCGCAACGCTTATAATGGCAACAAAGGGCACCATAAAAAGCGAAAAATTCCGCCGCCTTTATTATTCGTATTACGACCATAACACCTCCGTTCACGCCTGCCCCGGCCTTGCAGATCTTATCGAGCGGGGAGACGAAGCCGGCATAGATAAATATCTTGAGGAAAATCTTTCTCAATACAGGGGCAGGGTGCGCAATGTGGTGCTGGGCTGCACGCACTATCCGCTTATAAAGGCGCAGATAGCGGCTGCGCTCGGCGATGTGCGGTTTTACGACGGCTCCGCAGGCGTGGCGCGCCGGCTCAAATACCTGCTTGAAGCGCAGGGCGGCTCGCCCGGCGGCAGCTCGCGGGTGGAGTTTGAGGATTCCTCAGCCGATGAAAAAACAAGGGCGCAAAAGGAAAAGCGCTTTTTTGAGATATTGGAGCAGATTTGATGTTTGATAAGCTTAACGAGGTTGAAAAAAGATACGAGGAGATAAATTCGCTCATCTGCCTGCCGGAGGTGGTGGGCGATATGCAGCGCTATACGGCGCTTATGAAGGAGCTAAAGCACCTTTCTCCCGTGGTGGAAAAATTCAGGGAATATAAAAAGACGCTTGCCGATATAGAGGACTGCCGCGCGGTGCTGGACGACGGCAGCGCGGACGAGGAGCTTGCCGCAATGGCGCGCGAGGAGCTTGACGCCGCGGAGAAAAAGCGCGACGAGGCGGCGGGCGAGCTCAAGATACTGCTGCTCCCGCGCGACCCCAACGACGATAAAAATGTTATAATAGAGATACGCGGCGGCGCGGGCGGCGAGGAGAGCGCCCTGTTTGCCGGCGTGTTGTTCAGGATGTATTCGATGTACGCCGAATCAAAGGGCTTTAAAACAGAGGTTATGAACGCCAATGAAACCGGTCTCGGCGGCTACAAGGAGATAAGCTTTCTTGTTGAGGGCGACGGCGCATACAGCCGCTTCAAATTTGAAAGCGGCGTTCACCGCGTTCAGCGCGTGCCGGAAACGGAGAGCCAGGGCAGGATACACACCTCCACCACCACCGTTGCCGTTTTGCCGGAGGCGGAGGATGTTGATTTTGAGCTGAATGAAAAGGACCTGCAGATAGACACCTTCCGCTCCAGCGGCGCGGGCGGCCAGCATATAAACAAGACCTCGTCCGCAATAAGGATAACGCATCTGCCAACGGGCACCGTTGTGGAGTGCCAGGACGAGCGCAGCCAGCATAAAAACAAGGAAAAGGCGCTAAAGGTGCTGCGTTCGCGCCTTTACGATATGGAAAAGGCAAAGCACGACGCCGAGATAGCGGGCGAGCGCAAGGCGCAGGTGGGCACGGGCGACCGCTCGGAGAGGATAAGAACATATAATTACCCGCAGGGCAGGGTGACGGACCACCGTATCGGGCTGACGCTCTATAAATTGGAGCAGATACTCAACGGCGCGCTTGACGAGCTTATAGACGCGCTCATCACGGCGGACACGGCGGAGAAGCTCAAGGCGGGCGAGCAGAGCGAATGAGCGGCGGTAAGCTTATGAAAACAAAGATATTGAAGCCCACGGCCGGCGGCATTGCCGAGGCGGGCGAAATAATTAAAAACGGCGGGCTTGTTGCGTTCCCCACGGAAACCGTTTACGGTCTCGGCGCAAACGCGCTTGATGAAAAGGCCGTTTCAAAGATCTATGCGGCAAAGGGGCGCCCCGGCGATAATCCGCTTATAGTGCATATAGCCGAAAAGGAGGATATTCTTCCGCTCGTAAAAGAGGTCACGCCGCAGGCGAGAGCGCTTATGGAGGCGTTTTTCCCCGGTCCGCTCACGATAATCCTGCCGAAAAGCGATAAGATAGGCAAAACGGTGAGCGGCGGGCTGGATACGGTGGGCGTAAGGATGCCGCTCAACCCGATAGCGCGCGCGATGATAAAGGCGGCGGGCGTGCCGGTCGCCGCTCCCAGCGCAAACACAAGCGGGCTTCCGAGCCCCACGAACGCCGGATATGTTATTGAGGATATGCGCGGCAAAATAGACGCGGTGATAGACGGCGGCAGCTGCGAATTCGGCATAGAATCAACGGTGCTGAGCCTTGCCGGCGAGGTGCCCGTCATCCTGCGCCCCGGCGCGGTTACGCGCGAGATGCTCAGCGAGGTCATAGGCAGGGTGGACATAGCGCGCGCCGTTACCTGCGGCATGAAGGACGGCGAGACTGCCGCCTCGCCCGGAATGAAATACAAGCATTACGCTCCAAGGGCAAAAATAGTTATCGTAAACGCGCCGAAGGATAAGTACGAGCGCTTCGTCAATTCGCAAAGCGGCGCGTTCGCCCTCTGCTATGAGGAGGACGATGTGAAGATCCCCAGGGTCACTTTCGGCAGAGAGGGCGACGATTTGAGCCAGAGCCACGCGCTGTTTGACGCGCTGCGCCGCCTTGACGAGCTGGGCGCAAAAAAGGTGTACGCGCGCAATCCGCGCCTTGAGGGAGTGGGGCTTGCGGTCTACAACCGCCTTATCAGGGCGGCGGCGTTTTGCGTCATAGACCTTGAAAAACCGTTTTTGATAGGCCTCACCGGGCAGACAGGCGCCGGCAAGGGATATGTTTCTCAAAAGCTTGCCGGTATGGGGTATAATATAATCGACGCGGATAAGGTCTACCGCGAGATGACTGAGAGCGACCCGGTTCTTCTCGGCGTGCTGCGGCGCGAGTTCGGCGAAGAGATATTTGAAAACGGCGCGCTGTGCAGGGAAAGGCTTGCCGCGCTGGTGTTTTCTGATCCCGAAAGGCTCGGCAGGCTGAACGCCGCCGTGCATCCGCTTATCCTTGAAAGGTGCGAAAGCCTTGCCCGCTTTCCCGCCGTGCTTGACGCGCCCCAGCTTTTTGAAAGCGGCGGCGAGCGGCTGTGCGCCAGAGTGCTTTGCGTAACGGCGCCGCAGGAGCTGCGCCTCAGGCGCATAACAGAGCGCGACGGAATATCGCAGACGGCGGCGCGCCAAAGGGCGGCGTCTCAGCTCAGCGAGGAATACCTCACTGAAAATTCGGATTTTACCGTTATAAACGACGGCAGAGATATAATTTCACAGCTCATCAGATTTAAGGAGGAATTGCTATGAGCGAAAAAAAGAGCGCAAAGGAGCTTAAAAAGCTGCTTTTTAACGACAAGAAAAACGGCGCTGATTTTATGAGCGAGGAGGAGCTTAACCTTTGCGACACATTTTGCGAGGGCTACAAGGCGTTTCTTTGGAACAACAAAACGGAGCGCGAGGTAGCCGCGTGGGCTGAAGAAGCCGCAAAGGCTGCCGGCTTTGAAGAATTCAACGAATTCGGCTCGCCGCTTGCGCCCGGTCAAAAGGTATACCTTGCAAACAGGGGAAAGGCGGTCATCCTGTGCGTAAAGGGCAAACGCCCCGTGAAGGACGGCGTTCGCATAGTTGCGGCGCATATTGATTCCCCGCGCGTTGACCTCAAGCAGTGCCCCGTTTATGAGGACAGCTCGCTTGCATATTTCAAAACGCATTATTACGGCGGATTAAAGAAATATCAGTGGGGAGCGATACCGCTTTCGCTTCACGGCAGGATCTGCAAAAACGACGGCAGCTTTGTTGACATCAGGCTCGGCGAGGAGCCGGGCGAGCCGCGCTTTTGCATAACCGATATTCTGCCGCACCTTGCGCTGGAGCAGTACACCAGAAAGCCAAACGAGCTTATCAAGGGCGAGGAGATGAATGTGGTGATCGGCTCACGCCCGTTTAAGGACGATGAGGAGAGCGAGAGGATAAAGCTCAACATACTGAATATCCTCTACGAAAAATACGGCGTTGTTGAGCGCGATTTCCTCTCCGCCGAGCTTGAGCTCGTGCCCGCCTTCACCGTGGACGACATCGGCTTTGACAGGAGTATGATAGGCGGCTACGGCCACGACGACAGAGTCTGCGCATATCCGGCGTTTGAGGCTGCCGCGGAGATAGACGAAGCGCCGGAATACACCGCCGTTACCGTTCTCACCGATAAGGAGGAGATAGGCAGCGTGGGCAACACAGGCCTCAATTCAAGCTACTTCAAGTATTTCATAGAGGATCTTGCGCGCCTTGAGGGCTGCGAGGGCAGGGATGTGCTCAGGCGCAGCAAATGCCTTTCAGCCGATGTTAACGCGGCGTACGACCCCACCTGGAGCAGCGCGTTTGAAAAAAACAATTCAAGCTTCATAAACGGCGGCGTGTGCGTAACCAAATTCACGGGCAGCCGCGGCAAGAGCGAAACGAACGACGCCTCTGCGGAATATGTAAGCTGGGTAAAGGCGCTGCTTGAAAACAACGGCGTGCTCTGGCAGAGCGGCGAGCTCGGCAGGGTGGACGCCGGCGGCGGCGGCACCGTTGCGATGTATATTGCAAATCTTGATGTGGACACCGTTGATGTGGGCGTGCCGGTGCTTTCGATGCACGCGCCGTACGAGATAGTTGCAAAAACGGATGTTTATATGGCATATAAGGCGTTCAAAACATTTTTCACAAAATAAAAACGCTTCACCCGTCCGCGGCTTGCTGCGGGCGGGCGCGTTGTTTTTGAGCATATTTCATTTTTTTCTTGACTTTACGGTTTTATGTGATATAATGAATAAGCCGCATATTGCAGGTTGCAAGAGGCTTCGCCTCGCCTGCCATAGCGAGTTTACGGAAAAGGAAGGTAGAACTTATGTACGCTGTTATTCAAACGGGCGGCAAGCAGTATAAGGTTTCCGAGGGCGATGTTATCTATGTAGAAAAGCTCGCTGCAGAAGCCGATTCAAAGATCACATTCGACACTGTTTTGGCCGTCGGCGATGAAAAGGGCATCAAGGTTGGCAAGGACTGCGCCAAGGCAAAGGTAACCGGCAAGGTCATCAAAAACGGCAAGGCAAAGAAGATAACCGTTTTCACCTACAAGCCCAAGAAAAACGAAAAGCGCAAGATGGGCCATCGTCAGCCGTATACAAAGGTTGAGATAGCGTCTATCAAGGCGTAAGCAATGATCGAAGCAAGCTTTTTTAAAAAGGGCGGGCTGTTCACGGGCTTCGTTTCAAAGGGCCATTCGCTTTCGGCGCCAAGCGGCAAAAACATCGTGTGCGCGTTCGTTTCAAGCGCGTGCCTTATGGCGGCAAACACCGTTACCGATGTGCTGCTCTTAAAGGCTGACGCGTATGCCGAAAGTGGCTATTTAAGGCTTGATATCAAGGAAGACCCGTCTCCCGCGCAGGATATCCTTAAGGGGCTGCTGCTCCATTTGAGCGCCCTTCAAAAGGATCATCCCGAAGATATAACAGTTAAGATATCGGAGGTGCAGTAATGCTCAAGTTAGATATACAGCTCTTTGCCCATAAAAAGGGAATGGGCTCCACAAAAAACGGCCGTGATTCCGAATCCAAGCGCCTCGGCGCCAAAAGAGCGGACGGTCAGTTCGTGCTTGCCGGCAATATCCTCTATCGCCAGAGGGGCACTCATATCCACCCCGGCACCAATGTAGGCATCGGCTCGGACGACACTCTTTTTGCCCTTGTTGACGGCACCGTCAGGTTCGAGAGAATGGGTAAGGACAAGAAGAAGGTTTCCGTTTACCCGGTAGAGCAGTAATTTTATACGCTTAATAAAACAGGGCTTTCGCTTTTTGCAAAGCCCTGTTTTTCTTAACATTATTTTATCCGTAAGCGCGGGCCTGCAGCAGCGTTGCCGTGCTCGCTCCTATCAGAAAGAGGTCATCGCAAAATCATATCCCATCCAGCCGGTCATTCCGTTGTAACCGGCTTTCGTGCAACAAAAAAAGCCGGCACACAAATGCGTACCGACTTCCCGCAAAGAGGATAGACCTATCCCTTTTGCGGTGGTGGCTTCACATTCATGTAACCGGCTTTGAAATTCAAAGTCGAAACTGTCCTTTACGCTTTGCCCTCTGCCGACAGTTCAAGGCAGCTTGGAAGCAGCGGCATTTTCATTAGCATGCCGCAGGCATTGTCCGGCTCATAGCCGTTCTTTCAATCAATCTGTGAAAATAACTATTCAGTTGTAGGACAGATAAACTGCCTTTCGTTTATTATATAGAACAAATGTTTGATTGTCAAGATTTTACTCATAGGTTGTATCCAAAAAATTGTCCTGTGAAAACCTCACAGGACAATTTCTCATCGGTTATTTGCTGTATTTTCTCTTTCGGCTATATACGGCTGCTCCAAACAAGCCGACTCCCGATGCAAACAGCAGGGAAACCCCCAACACCACGTTGCTGCTGTCTCCCGTCTGCGGACTGGTGACAGCACCTTCATTCTTGCCCGGTTCCTGCGGCGTGGTGCCGCCGGTCTGGCTGTCATCTCCGCCCTGCACCGCCGTGATCGTAAACTCCGTCTTGGCTATGCCGTTTTTTGATTCGATCTCAAGCGTGTGCTTGCCTACGGACAAAGTATTCAGATAATCCACTTTGAGCGTGACTATCGTGCTGCCTTCCTTTACCGTGTAGTCGGTAGTCTTGAGCTCTTTGCCGTCAACCATGACTTTCAGGAAATCAGCATATTCAGCGTCAGACGTGAAGCTGAGTCCGTCTGTGTCGCTCTTCTGCCAGCTGCCGTTGGCTCCGGCGATAATCACCGGCGGCTGTACCGGCTCCTGCGCCTCCCTGTATTCGATCAGCAGTCCGAACACCTCGGCTGTACCGCCGGATACGTCCAGGGTCACCGGGAAGCTGACGCTGGTCGCCGTATAGCTACTGGCTGAAGCACCGCCCTTGATGCGCGCGGTCGCCCCGTCATACCCCTCCGGCAGGGGGACGGTCAGCGTTCCGCTGAGAGTTGTTCCCTCATAGTCCATAAGAGGAATGGAGACGGTGTACTCCGCCTGAATATCATAGCCCTCGCTTACCGGTTCATACCATTCCGTTTCTGTCATAGGATAATAATAGTCGATGGCAAGTCCCTGCCACTCATTGAACTCGCCTACGGTCACCGCTGTGTCCGGGGTAAAGGTTGCGGAGAGCTCCGGAGCCGGAGAATAGTCTACATCGCCCTCCTCCAGCACCCGCACCGGCAGGGTGATGGGGTCTGTGCTGCCGGGGATTTCGCTCTCTTCTTTAACCGTCACATAGGCGGTAAAGGGATAGTTGGATTCCGTTCCGTCAAAGCCGTTTTCCGGCATGTCGGAGAAATCGTAGAGGGCAGCGAGTTCCGCCGACAATGGCATATCCGGCACGAAGC
>CALWHV010000013.1 GCA_944380545.1 uncultured Eubacterium sp.
GCTTATTCTGTAATTTTCTGTATCAGCAGGATACGGCTTTGCATATTCATCTGGCAATGATTCAAAAAATCTTTCAAGTGAATCTGCAATATTCCTCTTGTATATGTTTTGAAGTTCGTTAAAATCGCTGTCATAAAAGAAACGATTGCCTTTTATCATATCGTCATAGTGTTTTTCAACCTGACTCCATTTTAAAGTAACCTTTGCATAAGGGGTAAATATATCGCCGTGGCTTATTTCAAGTCCTTTTGCAGAACTGTCAATCCTGTCATTACCTGAAATTGAACCGCTTATGCCATAGTAGTCTTTAAGAACTTTCGCTCTTTTCTCTTTAGTATCCGCATTAACAAGTTGGGTATAGATGCGGAATCGAGCTTCGGCGCTGCTTTTACCGCCACGAAGGAAATTTTCAATTTCATCGTTTGAAATAAAATATTGCCTGTCGGGGTTGAAATCAGCAGCAGTTTTAAAGTCAACAGGCTCAATTCTCATACCCTTAACGATTTCATAAATGTAATATGGCGTATATTCCTGAGCATATTTAAAGCGAAGAAAATATCCGTCTTTCATCAAGGCGGTCATAAATTCCTCATATTCGTCTAAAACTTTTTCTGAATATGACGGATTATTAAGAAGCTGTGTTATCTTTTCAACTTCATCAGGATAACCGAGAATACCTTTAAGCTGACTGCGGACAAATGGGAAAAGTTTATCATTGCCTTCATAATCTTCTTTAACATTCCTGTTAAACTCAACTATTCTGTCGGCAAGTTTGTTTATTTCATAATCATCAACAGCGTCAAGTTTATCCTGCGGCATATATCTGCCCTCATAAAGAAGCTCCCTGATACGCTTTGCTGCCTGTTCCCAGGTTATGTGGGTAGCAGTTGATTTTTGTGCAGTAGTGCCTTTTGATATATTTAAACCGTTTTCGTTATACCAAAGAGATACCTTTTCGCCGTTAAATAAAAAGCCTGCGCCGTTTGTTTTGTAGTGATTTTTGAGAAACTCTGCGTTATATTCCGTTCCTCTGTCCCTACGGAAAATCATTGCAATTTCCACGGTACTGTTTTTATCATTAGCACCGATACAAAGCGCTTCGTCAATTATCTGCTGCGATACTCCAAAGTCAGTAAAAAGCGAAACCTGTGCGCTTTCGCCCAAAATCTGTTCTTCGGGAATTTTAGATACAGCGTCAAAAAGACTTATTTGTGCAGATTCTTGTTCTTTTGCTTTCGGCAAGTATTTACCCTCATCAATGATGTTGCCGATAAGCTGGCTGACAATATCCCAAGAAAAAACGGACTCCTCAGTTCTTGAAGGGTAACTGCCTTTCCAGATAAGAAGTCCGTTTTCTGATCTAACATATCCTACTCTCTGTTCGTCAAAAATGAGTTCGGTATATCTGTCAGTATATATACCCTTGATAAAGTCCGCTCTCTCATTTTCATTAGATGTTTTGTTAAAGAAATCAACGATACTCGTTTTTTTCTGTTTCAAATCATCGTCAGGGTTGGATAGTATTTTCAATATTAAGTTTTCATCAATAAACGGCGGTAATTCATTGCTTACAGAGCGTATATTACCTCGTTCATCACGATTTCCTGTACTCTCTGTTTCAGGTTGTTCATACCCTGTACCCAAGCCATCTGATCCGTTGCCTTGAGTTCCTCCGTCAAGCCTTCCTGTGCCGCCATCTTTTCCATAAGCGACTGCTCCATTGTTTTCGCTCTCTCGTCTGTCTCTGCCAGATGACTGTCCAGCTTGCCTGTTGTCATCAGGTTGTAAAAGATCAGGCGGTGTTCCTCCTTGAGAAACTTTTTCCTCATCTGCCCATATCTGCTCAAGGTCAAATTTTTCTGCGTTGGAAGTACCAAGTTCGGAAGCAGAACTTCGCCCTCTCTCCTGTATGTGATCTCCGTCATTTCTTGAAACACTCCTTTCGTTTTCTTTTACGCTTTCAGTATATTCAGTCTTTTCAGACTTTGCAATTATGCGATTTTCTTTTTCAAGTGACAGTACGGTTTTTGACACCTCATTAAGTGCAATTTCAGCAATATCACTTGTTGAATATCCGATAGCATTGAGTGACTCAACAGTATTAAAATTTACTGCGCCCTCAAAATCTTCTCTGTCGAAATATTCATCAGCGTCAATTCCCAGCCTTGTAAGAAGCATATATGCAACGCTGTTTTTAACTACTCTGTGGTATATCGTTGATATACTGTCATCATCAAGTTCCTCAAGAAAGCTGTTCTCTTTTGCTCTCGGCAGGTCGGAAACAATGTCAACAGTATTATCTTCGGTTGCAATCTCTGCGGCGGAAATAACAGCGTCAACAATATCGCTTTTGTTTGAAAGCTCACCAAAAGTGTTTTCCAGTGTTTCAATTACCGCTTGTTCATATTCAGGTTTATACTCCCATATTGGAACTGCTCTTGATGTTTCTGTTTCCTTGGTATCGGAAATATCAAAATAGTGCTTGAGCTTTGTTTTCTCAACAGTTTCAAACACCGAGATACCTTTGGCGTTTCTGTTGATTCTGCGGTTAAATCTCTTGTTCCACTTGTCAAACTCAAGTACGGCAGTAGCGTCAGGACGCTGGGCATAAATAAGAAGCTGCTCGTCAAAACGCAGACGGTAGTTCCTGCAATCTGAAGCTAAAAACTTTTGCCATTCCTGCGGTGAACGCACAACATCTTTACAGATTTCGTAATAGAGTTTTGTAACAAGTTCAAATTTATTTGGCAAGTTATCATCTCCTATCTTTCAGGCTCTCTCGGCGGCTTTTCTTTGGCAAACGGCAAATCGATACCGTACACCTTGTTTATTTCGTCGCCGAGCCTTTTTGTTACCCTTGTTATATCAGACCTTGTTGCCTTACCGAAGTAAATTTTGTTCTGCAAGTTTTCAATCTGCGTTTCACTTGCATTATCCTTGAAAACACGATAAAGATAGTGGTTTGTGCCATCGTGATGAACGGCGTCACATCTCAAATCACCACGCCTGTCAATATACCATTCTGCCATATCGCAGTCTGTGTAAAGGCAATCTTTGAGATTTCCAGAATCAATCATTTTGTACCCCTGGACACGCCCGTTCCATCTGCCTATATCTCCGATTATGATTATCGGCTGCAAGAACTGTTTATCAAGATTTGCTCTTTCATCGGAAAGATACTCAGCGTTAAGCTCATACATTTTGCTGATAAGGTCATTCTCACTCATTCCGGGGTACTCAGCCTGAAGATCGTCCTTCCAGTCGTCAAAATCAAGGTTTATATCACTCCAAAGGATATACTTATCTTTGGTCATCTTGAATCACTCCTGTCCTGCGATTTCTTGTTTAAAGTCTTTTCGCCAACTTTAGGCTCGACCTTGCTGCCGACGCTTTCCATACGCTCTGCAAATTCGCAAATGTGGTAAAGGTTTCGACCGACTTCAAGGTGGTAATCGTCGATATATCGGCAAGTATGGGTGGTCTTTTCACCGTTAAAAGCAGTTACCTCAATTTTGCCGCCGTCTGCAATAGTGAAAAGAGGAGTATAGTCGCTTTTAATAAAGCGGATACCTTTTTCTGCATTTTTGAGATGATGTTCAAAAGGCTCTCTCTGGTAAGCATACATATAAAAGTTATAGTCGCTCTGAAACGGAAAAAGGCGTAACAGGTAAGTATGCTTTTGAGTATCAGCTCTGAAAGCATAACAGTGTTCCCTTAATCTGTCGGGCATTTTGCTCTGGGGTCTTGTTGCGCACAGCATTTTCATATCATAAATGTTGCGGAGTATTCCTTTGTACTGTGGATCATCTCTCAGGGCAGTTACTACCTCGTTAAATTCCGACTTGAATTCAGGTGTATTTCTTACTGAAGCAGCGTCAAACCAAGAAGTGTAGAACTCATCTCCCGTTCCAAAATCACCACGCAGAAAGCCTACGCACCCTGTCTGCATTATGAGCTGATGCGAAGGCGTAAAAGTGAATATCATTTCATTTTCTTTTGCACAGCGAAGTGTGAGTTTATTCTCTTGGCTCATTTTCGCCACCTCCCGCAAGGTAAGAATACAATGTTCCTGATTTGACCTGTTTCTGAAGTTCGGTTATGATCGCCATTTCAGGAATAGTGATATTCTTTATCTCAAGGATGTTTTCAAGGGTGAGTTTCTGTAAGTCTTTTTCGGTTTTAACACCCGAAGAAAACAGCTTATTAAGCACCCTTGTTTTCTGCTGAAAGTTTGTTCTTTTTTCGCTCATTTTTTGCCTCCTTAATTTCGTCAAGCAATTTTTTAGTACAGAAGCCGCAGAAATTTATCTGCATATACCGATAGTTGCATTTTGAGCAGTCATATTTTTTATCGGTCATCGTGGCTGTTATGCTCAGGCTCCTTGTCCGTTTTCTTAAGAAACCTGTCATAAAATGCCACTTTGTCATTACCACGGGCAACAAGGTCTTTCTGGGCTGAATATTCGTCCTTGAAATAATGCCCCCAAAAGTAGCTGTCATTTTCGGCATTGTATTCCCAAGTAACATAGGGTGTAAGAGTGTTTGTTGGATTATATCCAAGCACTATTTCGCTATTCGAAACTTTAAGGCTCTGTATGATTTCGTGATTTTCGTTCATTCTCTTTTCCAAGTTACCTGACCTCCTTTCTTTCACGATTTATCTGCTTTTTTATGTCGGCAAGGTCTTTCTTTGCCCATTCAGGCAGCTTTTCGGAATCGGCTATACCCACAATATCGTATCTGCGAATGAAACAATGCTTTTTATCCGAGAAACCGTACCCGTAAACCTTTGTGCCGATAGAGTTAGGCTTTGCACCGTTACCGCCCGTAACATAAAAAAGCTGGTTTTCAGCGTTTCTGTATTCACGGCGCAGATTGTCAGGATTTTCAACAACGATTTTGCCCGTTAAATCGTCATCATTGCTTATACGAAAATACATATCTGATGATAAAATTCCAAGGTCGGAAAGTTCGTTTTCCTTACAAAGCTCAACCTGTTCTTTGGCTCGCTCGCAAAACAAGGTCATAATGTCAAGATAGTCATTGCTTGCAAAGCAATCGTCTATTCTTTCAAAGATTTCGTTACTTTCGTAATAACCGCAGATATATTTGTACTTAGCCTTTTGGTTTTCAGCTACAACAACTTCTCTTTTTCCTACATAAAAAGATTGGATAATCTCATAATCATTGATTATTCTCTTATCTTCGCTCATTAAGTTATACGCCCCCTTGTGTCATAAGTGATTTGCCGTATTCAGTAAAGGCATACCAGTTTGTATGGTCAAAGCAAGACGCATTAAATGGTTTTTTCTTGAGTACCTTATTCTCAATCAAAACATCAATAGCGTCTCTTATTTGATGCTTTGATAAATAAGGAAAAATGCTTGTTAAGTGAGCAACAGAGCATCTGCACCATTCTTTACCACGAAATTTTGCAATGTGGCATTCTGATTTCTTAACAACATAAAGGCAATCCCAAAGATACTGGGCTATGATTGCACTTTTAACGCCATATCTCAATGCCACATTATTTTTGAAATATGTCATAAGTTATTCCTCCCGGTTGAAATAAAGAGGGGCAACCTTTTACGATTGCCCCGTTAGTCTCACTCTTTATTTCTTCTTTTGATTTGCATAATCACGATAGCAGCTACGATAGCCACAACGATTATGATACCGATTATTACTTTTGGCTCCATCATTCGTCCTCCTTAGTTTTTTTCCTCTTTTTAAGAAGATAGTAAACAATAGAAACAATAGCAAGAGCTGAAACACTCATAATTGTTGCAAGCGTGCGGTTATTACCGTCATCGCTTGTTTTCGGTGTGTCTCTTAACTCGTTGTGCATCTTAACTACTGTTGTTGCGTCTGCTTTAACGGTTGCGTCTTTGTCATCAACCAAGATATATCCTGAAGAAGCCTTGTCCGAAACCTCTGCAATGTGATATTCACCTACACGCAGGTTTTCAATAAGGATTTCTCCGTTCTTGTCGGTCTTAAAGGTTTTATCGTAACCGTTTGCGCCTGTTACACGGAAAGAGAAGCCTTCTACATTTCCGTCTGAAGATGTTTTGACGATTTTAAGCGAGCCTGTCATAGCTTCGTTTACAAAGCCTACACCTGCTTCGTTTTCAATGATGTATGTCTTACCGTCTGTGTCAATGAATACAGGATATACATTCTCATCAAGCAGGAAGTTTTCAGGAGCTTTGGTTTCACGGACAAAATACTGACCGTAAACAAGGTCGCTCATTGTATAAACGCCTGTTTCATTCTCGGCTAATTTGCCTATTGATTTATCGCCCGTATCGTATTTGCCGTTATTGTTTGTATCCTCATAAACCACAAATTCTGCACCTGTGAGCTTGTTGTCGGGATAGTCTTTATCAACTTTTGTCAGGCTGATATTTCCTCTGATGTACTCGTTTTCGATTTCGATTTCTACAATCTGCTCATTCTCTGTAACAGTTATTTCAAAGACTTTTTCGTTAAGGATAAAGCCTGTCGGCTGTTTTATCTCACGAATACACCAAGTGCCGTAAGGTACATCAACAAAAGAAAAGCTGCCGTCATCAGCAGATGTGGCAGTCATTAAGGCATTTTCTTCTGTATATTCAGTTGTATCTGCTTCGAAAAGACCGATTAACGCTCCGCCGAGTGCATTTCCGTTTTCGTCCTTTTTGATACCTGATACTGTACCTCGTTTAATCGAGTTATTAATAGGATCTCCGTCATTGATAGCAATATCATAGATATTGACGGTCTGACCTTTGTACTGTGTTTCAAAGGCATATTTAGTATCGCTTATTACATACTGTTCGTCTGTGGCAATCTCTTTTGCGTACCATTTGAAACCGATTGGCAAATCGCAGTTAAATGTAATTTTGCCGTTTTCATCACAATTAGCATAGGTTATGAGAGCGTCTTTAGGAATTACCGAACCGTCTGCCGCTGTGATGTCCTCGTTTGCATAGATACCAAACTGAACATTTTTGATCTCGTCATTCATACCGATGCCGAAGGTTTCGTCCTGTTCAAGTTCTTTAGCAAGAGAAATTGTGACTTTCTGTCTTTCGTTGTAGAGTGATAACTCTGTTGAAGTAACGCTTACATTCTGTCCTGCGTAAGTAAGTTCAACATCGTACTGTTCGTTTGAATTGTAGAAACCTTCTGTTGCCGTCTTTTCAATAACGGTGTACTTGCCGAGATAAAGTTCTTTTGACTTTGCTTTTCCGTCTTTATCGGTGGTAATTTCATCAACAAGTTCTCCCTGATAAGCTCTTACTGTTCCGTCAAGAGTGGTTATATCCTCTGCGGCATAAATCTGAAATACTGTATTAGGAAGTCCCTGAACATTGTAAACAGGCGAATACATACCCTCTGTTTCGGTTACGCTTGCAAAGACTTCTCCTGTCTTGCTTATCTCTATGACGCCTTTCTGTGCCATATCGTGAGCCTTAACCTTAACAACAGTTACTCCTGTGTCTGTTGAACTGTTTTCCTGATTGATGTTAAAGGGGATAGGCGTATCATCAAGCACATATCCGTATGGAGCTTGTACCTCAACAAGAGTGTAGTCGCCATACGGGAGTGTTTCGGGTGTTATGAGATAACCTTCAGAATTTGTATAAAATGTGTGGACTGTTGTTACCTGCGGATAGGTAAACTGCATATTTACTCGGTGTCCGTTGCTGTCATAAATTTCAAAGCCTGCACCAGAATAAGCTATCTGTTTGCCTGTTTCGGCATCGAGTTTAACAACTTTGACATAAGACTCAAAGTTTGAATTATTGATAAGGAATTTGTATGTTTTACCGTCTGAGTTAATAAACACATCAAAGTCCTTGATTTTCTCTCTGCCGTCCCAGCCTTTTGTCTGGTGAACAGTGTAAATGCCGTATGGCATAAGTTTTGAAGATGCAAAGCCGTCTTCATCACAGACGATTGTATCTCTTTCGTTCTCATTAGCATTAACAAACGAACCTGCTGATTTAAGGTAAATTTGGAACTCTGCGCCTTTTTCGGGTGTCTCAATCTGTGTACTGCCGTCATCTGTATGCTTTATAATTGAGATATTTCCCTTAATTACCTGTTCCTTTACTTCATTGTTTGTGGTGTTGTATTCAACTGTGTAAAGTTTTGGATCAGCTCCAACTTTATACACTGTGCTGTTTACAAGGTAACCCTCGCTTGCATCAAGTTCTTTGAGTGTCCAGTCAGTATCACAAACATAGTAATCAGTTGTGAATGAGGCGTTTGAGTCAGTGACATATGTGTCAATGAGTTCATCACCTTTAAACAACCCATAGGTAGCACCAGCGAGTGACGCATCACCCTGTGCTGTTCCTTCTTCAATGTCTGATTTAACTACCTTAACTCTAAACTTTTTGAGGATATTATCAAAGTTCACCGTTGCGGTTTCTCCGCCTCTGACTGTTACAGTCTGTGATTTCTGCGGCACATACTTATCAATTGATTCTTCGGTTACTGTGTATGTTCCGGCAGGAATATTGGATTTCAAAAATACACCCTTGCTGTCGGTCACACCTGTGTAAGTTAGACCGTTTCCTGTAAGGGTAAACTTTATACCCTCGACTTCGCCGTCCTCTGATGTTTTAACTATTCTTGCGTTGCCTGTGGCGGTTTTAACTTTAAATGTTGCTGTAACAGGGTCAGTAAGTCTTCCGACAAGAGACTGGTTATAATCCTGATCATCTGGCACAAAGCCTATGTCCGCACCAACGGTTGTGCAAGTCTTTGTCATTGTAACAGTAGCGGCTGAATTGATAACTGCTGTACTGTATATCGTCAAAGTGTTTCCTGATTTTGAAAACTTGAGATTTGAATTTCCTGAAGTAATTGCAAAGTTTGCAAGAACACCGTTTGAATCGGTTACTTTTGCTTCATAACGATTATTGCTATCGTTCCATTTGAGTTCGACTGTATTTGAATTAAAACTCGGAATAGTTCTGTGAGTTTTTATGCCGTTTAAAATACCTTTGTATGCGGTCATTACATCATCATACGGCACAACGCCGGACTTGTAATACTGCTGTCGAACATCAAATCCTGCGGCTTCAATAGCGTTCTCAATCTTTGAACTTGTACCGTTAAGTCCTGCTGTCGGATTGTTTCCGTCAGCTGATGTACGATAGCCTTGTGAATATTCCCAAACTACAAACTGCGTTGCTACCTGAGCAGCTTCATTTGAGACGCCGTAAGTAAAATTCGGATAACCATAAATTGTGGCACGGGTTATTCCTGCTTTTTGAGTAGCGTTAAACTTATCCCAAGCAGGAACTTTCTCAATGTCAGTTATAGTTTCTTCCTGTCCGGTCTCGCCCATATCTTTGCCAAACTCAATACAGTATGCGACTTCGCCTTTGTGTTCGCCGTCTGCAACGGTAGCAAGATGTATTCCGTTTCGAGCATTAGGGTATGCCCAGTTGTTCATATACTTGTAGTTGGTACTTGTACGGATATTAAGTTTGCACTGAATACCTGCGGCATAAGAAGCCATTGCAGGCATCATTGTTGAAAGCAGTATAAGCAGTGCAAGGAAAACCGAAATTAATCTTTTCGGCTTAGTTTTAATAAATTTTCTCATAATTTCCTCCTGTATTTAGGTATAAAAAAAGCACCGATTTTCATCGGTGCCGTTTAAATATTTTTGCATTAACCGTATTTAACTATCAGCCAGTAGTCTCCATTTCCGTCAGAGCTGATACTCACATACATACTTACTTTATTCCAACCTGAAGACATACATTCTGAATATTCATAATCTATTGTCTCTTTAATTGTGTTTAAAAGGTCGTTTTTACTGGTGTAATTATGTGATGAAGTCCTGTACGAAAAACTTTGTACGCTGCTGTCAACGGATATGCCCTTACTTTTGATGTAGGCGTGAGCCTGTGACTGTACCCATTCCACATCGCTTTTACTCAAGCCGCTTTTTTTCGTTGTAGTCGGTTTATGAGTGGTTGTGGGTTTCTTCGTGGTGGTTTGCTTTTTAGTTGTGGTCTGCCGTTTTGTAGTTGTTTCTTTTGTAGAAGCTGACTTTTGTGTAGTGGTTGTTGCGTCGTTGCTTTTTGTTGCTTTTTGTGTATCGCTGTCGTTGTTTTGCGTTGCTTTTTGTTGGGTTGTGGCAGTTTCTTCATTTTCGGCAGAATCTTCATTTGCCGAATTTTTAGTTTCGGTGTTATTTACTGTTTCATTTTTTGCTGAAACATTAGAGCTGTTACTTTCTGAATTACCAACCGAAGAAGAAACAGCCGTAGTATTATCAACATCTTCAGCTTTTTCTGTGCCATTGCTGCAACTAACTAAAAACATAACTACAAATACGAGTAACACTATTAACAAAGTCTTTTTCATAAATTTACGCCCCTTTCGCTTTTATCTTACTATTATGCAAAATAAATAGCAATAGTGCGTTTAAAATCAAATCATTGGGAC
This sequence comes from uncultured Eubacterium sp., assembly GCA_944380545.1. Classification (GTDB taxonomy): domain Bacteria; phylum Bacillota; class Clostridia; order Oscillospirales; family Acutalibacteraceae; genus Eubacterium_R. The sequence goes on from CALWHV010000013.1 coordinate 10,459, forward strand.
CATCTTCTTTCTTTATCTTGTTATTTATAAACAACTCTCTTGATAGAGATAGTTTATTCTTTTACGGTAGGTATTGAATATTAAGGGTTAGGGTGTGGGAAAGGGATAGAGAAAATTTGTAATTACGCTACCTTTCTCTATCTCTTTTCTTTTGTAAATATTTTCCATAATGCTCAAGTGCCTTGCACACATAATCCTGACGCTTTTCCAGCGGAACTGATTTAGGAATATATTTTTCAACAGCCTTGTTTGGAATGATTATTTTTTCTCGCTGATTAGGTTTTTCTTCCTGCATTATTGATGTGATAACATCTGCGTTGAGTTTGCCCTCGCTGAAAAATTTTCTCATCTTAATAGTCTGTGCGTGGGACGGTGTGCAATCTTCTGTGTCTATTGCGTCTACCAAGTCACGCTGCGCATCTTCGTCAAGATATGATATTTCTACGGCTGGTCGCATTTTGATTTTACCCTCGTCTACCATTTCAAGCAGTTCGGGAACGAGATAGGTAAGTCGAATATATCGTTGAATTTGTCTTGCACTATCTTCACTATTTTCTGCGATTTCTTCGATTGATAATAACTTCTCGCCCACTGGGCGAGAAGTTAAATCTGTACGCTCTCCCTGATGCTTCATTGCATCAAGTTTCATCTTGTATGCAAATGCTTTTTCACTCGGAAAGATGTCCGTTCTTTGTATGTTGCTGTCTACCATAACAATAGTAGCCGCATCATCGTCCATATCCGACACAATACAGCGTAATGTTTTTTTGTTTGCGTATTCGCTGGCTTTCTTTCTGCGATGGCCAGATATAAGTTCATATCTGCCATCGGCTTTAGGTCTTACGATTGCAGGCACAAGAACTCCACGCTCGGAAACGCTTTCTACGAGTTTGAGCATATCTTCGTCATCACGGACTTTGAACGGGTGGTTAGGAAAATCATCGAGTAATTCCAACGGTATATCCTGAATATTGGGAAGATAGCCGTTATCTCTCTCGCTTTGAGATGTAAACAAATCATCTAAACTGTTCAATGTGAAGTCTGTGTTTCTCTCTTTGCTCAATGTCAAGCACCTCCTCCGTCAATTTTTTATATGCCTGTGCAACTGTGCTTTTAGGTTCATAAGCAAATATACTTTTGCCTTTTGAGCTTGTTTCTGCTGCTTTAATGGCAACAGGAATAATTGTATCAAATATTCTTACATTCTTGCCATAGGCAAACTTGATAGCGTCCTTTGTGCTTTTTGAAAAATTCAATCTTTTGTCAAGAAGTGTAAAAAGCACACCGTCAATTTTTAAGTTTGGGTTAATCTGTCTTTTAACCTTTGCAATCGTCTGAATAAGCTGTGTCATTCCTTTTGCAGAAAGATACTGTGCCTGTACAGGTATAATAACGCTGTCGGCGGCTGAAAGAGCGTTGACGGTTATCATACTGAGCGAGGGCATACAATCTATAAGGATATAATCATAATTACTTTTAATAGTATTAAGATAACCCTTAAGAGCAATCTCTCTGCTCATAGCATTGACAAGACTTAACTCAAGAGCAGATAATTCAAGGTTAGAAGGTATTAAATCAACCCCTTCTTTATGATGCAGTATTGCATCTTCAGGCGTACTGTTTCTGTCCTGAATAAAGTCGGAAATCTTATTTGCAAGCGTTACAGGCAAATTGTCATTGTCCTGCCAACCAAGACTGATTGTTAAATCGCCCTGTGGATCAGCGTCGACAAGCAAGACCTTTTTGCCCTGCATAGCAAGCCCGACGCCGAGATTGACTGCGGTAGTTGTTTTACCCACGCCGCCTTTTTGATTGCATATGGCAATCGTTTTGCATTTTGGCACTTTACACTATCCCCTTTCTATCTTTGATAAAAAAGTGTGCAACTATATTTCTATAATTACACACCTTATAATTTGAATATTTAATATACTGATTTGAGACAACTTAGCAGAAGATTAGATTATTCAAACCCGCCCCATTTTTCGCCCCAACTTTGCCTCATATTGATATGAAAAATTACGATATTTTACAATAATTCGATGAATTTTGCCTCAAAAGTATCGAGCACGAAAAAACGGCTTAAAACCGTTGGTTTTAAGCCGTTAAAATCAAATCATATTGAATTTTTCGCGGAAGTCTTAGCCGTTGATCTGCTTTGCAATCTCCTCGGCGAAATTCTCCTGGCGCTTTTCAAGGCCTTCGCCGCGGGTCATACGGATGAAGCCGTTGATCTTGATATCGGTGCCGAGAGCCTTTGCAACGGAATCAACATAGCCCTTTACGCTGCCGTCAAAAAGATCGCTGCGAACGAACTCCTGATCAACAAGGCAGTTTTCCTTGTAATACTTGCCCATCTTGCCCTCTGCGATCTTGGCAAGAACAGCCTCCGGCTTGGAAGCCATTTTGGGGTCTTCCTTCATCTGAGAGGCAAGGATGCCCTTTTCGTGGTCGATAACCTCCTGCGGAACGGAGGCCTCGTCAAGATAAGCGGGGCTCATAGCGGCTACCTGCATAGCCACATTCTTGCCCATCTCCTTGAACTCAGCGGTTGACGCCTTAGCCTCGTCGGCAACATCAAAGCCGACCATAACGCCCACGGAGCCGCCGGCGTGAACATAGGTGGAAACAACGCCGTCCATCGTTTCAAAGCGGCGTATCTTCATATTCTCGCCGATAGCAAGGATAAGGTCGTTAAGAGTTTCGGTAACGGTTCTGCCGGTGCCCATATACTCGGCGGCGGCAAGCTCCTCAACGGAGGAGACGCCCTTTTCGATGATGGTTTTTGCGCAATCCTTTACGAAATCAACGAATTTTTCGTTTTTGGCAACGAAGTCAGTTTCGGAATTGACCTCGATAACAACGCCCTTCTTTGCCGCTTCGTCCGCATAGGAGAGAACGACGCCCTCAGCCGCTATTCTGGCGGCCTTCTTCTGAGCTGCCGCAAGACCTCTTTCGCGGAGGTAGTCAACAGCCTTGTCCATATCGCCGTCAGCCTCGGCAAGAGCCTTTTTGCACTCCATCATACCGACGCCGGTCTTTTCACGAAGGGCTTTAACATCCTGTGCTGTGAAATTCATTATTATTCCTCCAAACTCAAGAAAAGATTAGATACTTTTTGATTATTCGGCTTCTGCGGGAGCCTCCGCTGCCTCTGCGGGAGCCTCGACCTCGTCGGCGCTTTCGGAAGCGTCGCTGCCGTCCCTGCCCTCGATAACCGCGCTTGCCATAGCGCCGGCTATGAGCTTAACGGCGCGGATAGCGTCATCGTTTCCGGGGATAACATAATCGATCTCGTCGGGGTCGCAGTTCGTGTCTACGATAGCAACGATCGGGATACCGAGCTTCATAGCCTCTGAAACGGCGATCCTCTCCTTGCGGGGATCAACGATGAACATGGCGTTCGGCACCTTGTTCATCTCTGTGATGCCGCCGAGATATTTTTCAAGCTTTTCGATCTGAAGCTCAAGACCGGCAGCCTCTTTCTTTGTGAGAAGATCAAAGGTGCCGTCCTCGCGCATCTTCTTGAGCTGCGCAAGACGGGCAACGCGGCCGCGGATCGTTTTGAAGTTGGTGAGCATACCGCCGAGCCAGCGGGCGTTTACATAGGGCATACCGCAGCGCTCCGCCTCTTCCTTAATGGATTCCTGAGCCTGCTTTTTGGTGCCTACGAAGATCATTGAGCCGCCCTCGGCAGCGAGATCGCGAACGAACATATAAGCCTCATCGAGCTTTTTTACCGTTTTCTGAAGATCGATGATGTAGATGCCGTTGCGCTCCGTGAAGATGTAGGGAGCCATTTTGGGGTTCCATCTTCTTGTCTGGTGGCCGAAGTGAACGCCGGCCTCCAGAAGCTGTTTCATAGAAACTACATTTGCCATTGTTTTTCCTCCTTTAGGTTATTCCTCCGCCGCGCCTATGGCAGAGCGCCCGCATTTATAACCGTGGACGCAGCGCGCGGCGTGTGGATTGCACGCCTTTATTCCGTGCTGAAACATTTTACCACAGCAAAAGTGCAAAATCAAGAAATTTTTTAATTAAATTACCGCAAATCGCTTTGATTGTTGAATTTATAATTAAATATGCTAAAATATAGGCATAAACGGGCAAGGGAGGGCGTGCGCCGATGGAATATTACAGCTTTAACAGGTATCTTCGCGAAAGATTCGACTGCAAGGTCTATAAGATATGCATAAACGGCGGCTTCACCTGCCCGAACAGGGACGGCACGCTGGGAACGCGCGGGTGCATATTCTGCTCGGAGGGCGGAAGCGGCGATTTTGCCGAGGACGCGCGCCTTTCCATAACGCAGCAGATAGAGGCGGGCAAAAAGCGGGTGGCAAAAAAGGTGAAAAGCGGGAAATACATAGCGTATTTTCAGGCGTTCACAAACACCTACGCGCCCGTTGAAGTACTGCGGCAAAAATTTGAAGAAGCGGTGCGGCATCCCGACATCGTGATGCTTTCGATAGCCACAAGGCCGGACTGCCTGCCGGACGAGGTTATTGAGCTGCTGTGTGAAATAAACGAAAAAAAGCCCGTTTCGGTTGAGCTCGGGCTTCAGACGATACACAAAAAAAGCGCCGATTACATCAGGCGCGGATACGAGCTTTCGTGCTTTGACGACGCTGTGAAAAGGCTTAAAGCCGCCGGACTTGACATTGTGTGCCACATAATTTTAGGGCTGCCGGGCGAAAGCAGGAGCGATATGCTTGAAAGCGTTGACTACGCCTGCAAGAGCGGGATAAACGGCATAAAGTTGCAGCTTTTGCATATTCTGCGCGGCACGGACCTTGAAAAGGATTACGCAGCCGACAGATTTGAAGCGCTGAGCTTTGAGGAATATCTTGAGATAATCAAAAGCTGCGTTGAGATAATACCCGACGGCGTCGTTATACACCGTCTGACGGGCGACGGGGCTAAAAAAGACCTGATAGCGCCGCTGTGGAGCGCGGACAAGAAGCGCGTTTTAAACGCGATTGCAAGGCTGTAAAGAAAGGCAAAACGCAGGGCAAAGCCCTGCGTTCAGACTGTCGATAAAGTCGGCCGGAGCGCACGAAGATGTTTTTATAAAATAACATATCATTTCCGGTAAAAACCGTTTTGTTTAGCGGCTTGGCTTTCCAAATCAACAAAAAAAGAAATAATGCCGCACAACCGTGCGGCATTCGCGCTTTCCGCCTTTGCCGGACTCGTAGTATCAATATACGACTTCGCCCGTCAAATGCGAAATCCGGCTCGATTTCTCGGCAGCCTGTCAGCGTGTCGGGGAGCGCTTTTCATTGAAATTTTACCTTTTTCGGCACGCAGAACGCAGGGCTTTGCCCTGCGTTTTTAAGCAATCATTCATAAAAGCCGATCTCTTTTATTACCGGCGCGCTCCGGCTTTGGCGTATAACGACCCTTGCGCCGGTGCATTTGCCGCCCCTGATAGGCGCGATCTTGCAAGAGCCGATAACCGTGCCGGAGAAGGCGCGTGAATAGCCGGCGTTTTCCTTTTTTAGATAGATATCGAATTTTTCCACGCGCTGTGAAAAGCGGATATCCTCTTTTAACACGGCGTATTTTATTTTTTTGGGGCTGTCAAATTCAAAATCAAGGCAGCCGTCCGTGTTTTTGAGCATCCCGAATTTTTCTACGATAACGGGGTTTGCATAAAGACGCTCTATCCTTTTTCCGAGCCTGCGCAGCGCCGACGCCTCGCGAAAGCCAACCACGCCCTTATCGTTGGGCGGAACATTCAGCAGCAGCGTGCAGTTGTTGCCGACGGAATTGAGATAGATTTTGAACAGCTTTCGGGCGCTTTTGACCGTGAGGTTGGTCTTTTTTGAATAGAACCAGCCGCGGCGCACGGAAACATCCACCTCCGCGGGATACCAGCAAAGCTCCTTGCAGCCGCTCAGCAGGGCGCGGCTGCCGAGGTCTTCGTCCGTGGAGGTCTTTTTTTTCATATTTGCCGAATCCGATTCGCTGTGCTGGCTGTTTTCGGAAACGGTCTCCGCCATTTTGAGGTAGGCGGGGACGACGGAAAACTCCGACTTTCTTGTTTTTCCGCCCTCGTTTCCGACCCATCTTATATCCGGCCCGCAGACGGCGATATTCGCCTGGGGCTGGAGCTTTCTTATCAGCTCGTAATACCTTTGCCAGTCGTATTCAAACGCCTTGGCGTCCGCGCCCTTTGCGCCGTCGAACCAGACCTCTGACACGGCGCCGTAGCCGGTCAAAAGCTCCGTGAGCTGGGCGCAGAAATAATCGTTATAGGCATCGGTGCCGTAAGTGGGCTCGTGCATATCCCACGGCGACAGATAAACGCCGAAATCGAGCCCCGCCTTGCGGCAGGCGGAGGAGACCTGCTCCACTATATCGCCCTTAAACGGGCTGTTTTTAACGGAAAAATCCGTGTGGCGGCTGGGCCAGAGGCAGAAGCCGTCGTGGTGCTTGCAGGTGAGTATGATGCCGGTTGCGCCTGCCGAGCGGGCGCATCTTGCCCACTGGTCGGCGTTTATCTTTTTTATCTTGAAATCGGAGGGCTTTTCCGTGCCGACGCCCCATTCGCGGTGCGTGGCGGTGTTCATTCCGAAATGGACGAACAGGTAAAACGGCTTTGACGCGAGCCTGAGCTGATTTTGCGAGGGAGTGACGGATATAAGCCGCTCTACCTCCGGCGAATCAAGCTCTGCGCCGCAGTTGCCGTTTGCCCAGTTTTTTTCAAAAGAAGCCTTCACTTTTTTCTACCTCTGTTTAATGCCGTGATAAATTCATCCTTGTCGTTGAGGTGCCAAACGCATTTGTAGCGGCAGTAGCGCAAAAACTCGCCGAAGGTCATATAAAAGGTCTGCCGTCTGTTTTCGTCCACCTCGTCAAACACCTTTGAGGCAAGCGCGCCCTGCGAATTTTTGACGAAGGACGCGGCGAGCGCGAAAACATCGCCGTCCTTTGGCAGGGTTACGGAGGACTTGCCCGAAACATCAAGCTGCGTGATATAAAGGCAGACGCCCGCGGCGATATTATCCTTGCCGGAGGTGTGGCTGTGGGTGGCTTCAAAGCCGAGTCTGCCCCGCTTTACGAACGCCGTGTCGTTGAGATCTGGCAGATCCCAGCCGGCAAAGGGCTCGCAGGCGGCAAGCACCGTGCGCATGCACGGCTCGCCGTCCACCGAAAATTCAACGGTTTTATCGCCGCTGACGGCGGCGCAAAGTATGCACAGCTTATCCGCGCCGGCGGGAACGCTCACGGTCTGCCCGTTCATAAAGAACGCGTTTTTATCGCTTTGAGAAATCGTAAATTCCGCGCCGTTTGCAGTTATTTTTTCCGGAAGCAGCTCGCGCGGGATGGTTTTGGGGATGTCGCCGCCGACGGCTGAATTTTCCGTTATTACATTTGCCGTATACTCTATATCCGCGCTGATGTTGACGGGCTTTTCGCCGGTGACGCGGCTTTTTTTGAGCGTGAGCGCGAAGCTGCGTATCTGATACGGCTCAAACGAGGTTACGAGCCTGCCGTTTTCCACAGAGGCGGCCGCGAGCGGCTCCTCGCTTGCATAGATCTCCCTTGCGCTCTCTATCCCCTCTCCGAGCGTAAGCTCAAAGCGCTCGCAGTGCTTTCCCGCGCCCTCGTTGAGGCGCACAACCACCTCTTCGCTCTGCTCCGCCTTTTTCATTGCGCGCATAATAACGCCGTTTGACGAAACGCCGCCGAAGCTGTACGATGTGCCGAGCGCGCCGGAATGGCGCGGGCACTCAAGCGCGGTGAGCGGCTGAACGAAGCGGCGCGCCTCAAGCTGAGTTGCCTCAAGATCCGCGCCGGAATGGCTGAATATTGCAAAGGAATACCTGTTGAGCCCGATATCCATCATTGACTGCATTGAATCTATGCGGTAGTTTTTAAGCGGCGTGTGCAGCGCGGTGAGGCGAAGCGTGTTGTTATTATATTTATCCCAGCCGTACTTGCACTCGCTGATTACGGAGACGCCGAATTCGCCGCTTTCATCGGTGAGGTCCGCCCATTTCTGCGCGGGGACCTCAAAGAGCTTTTCGTTCATATTGCCCCTTTGAATGACGCCGAGGCCGAGATCGAACGACGCTTTTTCGTTTGAGCAGGTAAAGGAAAATCTGTGCTTTGCCATTGTGCAAAGCGCCTGCCACTCTATCTCCGAATATACCTCAACGCATTTTCCGCCGCTTGTGAGGGCGATGATATATGTGAATTTGGAGCGGTTCTTATCCTGCTGAACGACCTTGAAGGCAGCCCTTGCAGGGCCGTTTTCCTCTATTGAAACGCTGACGGGAAGCGGGATCCTGTCCGCCTCCTTGGCGGCCTCCTTATAATTCATCTCCCACGCGGGCCAGTCCTTTGAGCCGGTGTATTTGAAAAGGCCGAGAATGACGGGCTCGCGCAGCAGCTCCCTTTCGCCCATAGTTTTATCAAGGATGGAATCAATATTGCCCGCCTTGTTGAGGGTGACGATATACTTTTCGTTTTCAAGCACATTTTCAGTTGTAATCTTAAGGTCGCTTTCAAGCCTGCACGGGAAATCGCTTGGGCGAACATCGTAAACGCGGTGGCCGAGGCTTTTTACATCGGCGATGAAAAGTATCTCCTTAACGCCGTTTTTATCGGAATTGAGCTGGCTCCTGACCTCCTTGCCCGTGTCGTCGAACACGCGCACATACTGTGCGTCGATGCCGCTGAGATACACGGTGACGGCGGAGGAGACGGGCGCCTCTACGGGGTTTGAAACCATAACGGGAACGCCCTGGCAGAAATCTGTTTTCATCATTGAAGCGATGCCGCGCGACGCGCCTTCAAGCTCGCCGGCGAACTGATTTGCGGAAAGGGCAAGATCGTTCCAGCTGCGGCGGTAGACGCGCTGAACGCTGGTGCCGGGCATATCGTCGTGAAACTGATGGGCGATGGCGCGCTTCCAGGCGCGGTTTATCACATCGCGGTTATAATCCGCCGTGCCGAGAAATTCCGCCTGAACAGAGGCTCTTTCGGCAAGGTCGCCGAGCTCCTCGCAGCGGCGGTTCCAGCGCTTGCCGCAGGCGCGCGAGGTGTAGCCGCCCACGCCGTGGTTCTGCATAACAAGCTCTGTTTTCCACTCCGGCAGGCGCGCTTTTTGCTCCTGCGTAAATTTTGAATCTATATCGCGGAAGATCTCGTCCGCCGCGGCAACATAGACCTCGACATCGCTGTTTTCGTTTTCGCGCGCCTCTTTTTCGACGAACGCCACGGATTTTTCCGCCGGCGCGCCGCCGCGGTCGCCTATGCCGTGGAAGATATAGGTCCAGTCAAGGCCGTATTTTTCATTTGCCTTGAACTTGTTTTTAACAAAATCCCATTTGCGAAGCTGAGTTAAAGTGAAATAATAATCGTGCGGGTTTACGCTGGCGTAGATGAAATTGCCGTCCGGCCCGTACCATTTGCCGATATCGAACGGAACGCCGTATGCGCTGCCCCACGCAAGCTTCTGCGTGGTGAAGCCCAGAAGATTTGCGTGGCGTGCTATTGACGGGAGCGCCCAGCCGAAGCCGAAGCAATCGGGCAGGAATATATCCTTGCTGCGCTTGCCGAAGGTTTTTTCAAAATACGAATTGCCGATAAGGATGTTTCTGAAGAGCGCCTCGGGCGAGGGAATATTAGTGTCGCCGTTTTCAAAGGCGGAGCCGCAGACATTCCAGCGCCCCTCGGCAACATATTTTTTCATCTCTTCAAAAAGCTCCGGGTAATACTCTTTCATAAGCTCGTAGCGGTAAGAGCCTTCAAAATTGAATTTATACGAGGGATATTTTTTAAGAAGCTTGAAATTATCGACAAGCGTGTTGTATATGTACTGAGATACGGTTTTTTCAAAATCCCAGCACCAAACGGTGTCAAGATGCGCGGTTGCAACAGTGTAGATCTTCTTTTTGTTCGCCATGGGAACACCTCATAAAAGCTGATTTTATATGGATACGGGCAGCGCGGCAGAGAACCGCGCCGCCCCTAAAACGCCGCTGATTTTAAACGGCAACTATATTGACGAGTTTATTCGGAACATAGATTTCCTTTTTGACGGTTTTGCCTGCGATGGCGGCGGCTATCTTTTCATCCGCCTTTGCAAGGGCAAGCACCTCGTCCTTAGGCATATCCACGGGAACGGTTATGCGCGAGCGCACCTTGCCCATTATCTGCAAAACTATCTCCACCGTGTTTTCAACGGTTTTGCTCTCGTCATACTCAGGCCACGCAGCCTCGTGGACGAAGCCGCCGAAGCCCATACGCTCCCAAAGCTCCTCCGTTACATGGGGAGCGAACGGATTCAGAAGCACGGTGAGCGTTTTGAGCTCGTCCCTTGTGACGCTCTTTTTATCATAGAGCTTATTGAGCAGGGTCATCATAGCGGCGATAGCCGTGTTGCACTTGAGGTTGTCTATATCCTCAGTTACCTTTTTGATGGTTTTGTGCATCAGCGGCTCAACTTCCTCGCTGTAGCCGCTTTCATCAGACGCCATCTGCTGAAGGTTCCAAAAACGCTCTATAAAGCGCTTGCAGCCCTTTATGGAATCCGAGTTCCAGGGAGCGGCCTTTTCAAAATCGCCGATAAACATCTCGTAAAGGCGCATTGTGTCCGCCCCGTAGCGGTCAACGATCTCGTCCGGATTTACGACATTGCCCCTTGATTTGCTCATCTTTTCGCCGTTTTCGCCGAGGATCATTCCGTGCGAGGTGCGCTTCATATATGGCTCCGAGGTGGGCACGACGCCGATATCATAAAGGAATTTATGCCAGAAGCGGCTGTAAAGCAGGTGAAGCGTTGTGTGCTCCATTCCGCCGTTGTACCAATCCACAGGAGTCCAATAATCCAGCGCCTCCTTAGACGCGAGCGCGTTTTGGTTATGCGGGTCGGTATAGCGCAGGAAATACCAGGACGAGCCCGCCCACTGAGGCATAGTGTCCGTTTCTCTTTTTGCCGGCGCGCCGCAGCACGGGCAGGTGGTGTTTACCCAATCCGTTATCTTGGCAAGCGGTGATTCGCCGGTGTCCGTGGGCTCGTAGGAATCAACATTGGGCAGCCTGAGCGGAAGCTCGCTTTCAGGCAGCGGAACATAGCCGCATTTTTCGCACTTTACTATCGGTATCGGCTCGCCCCAATAGCGCTGGCGGCTGAACACCCAGTCGCGCAGCTTGAAGTTTATCTTTTCGCGGCCCTTGCCGTTTTCCTCAAGCCATTTTATCATTGCCTTTTGCGCGTCCTCAACGCTCATACCGGTGATAAAGCCGCTGTTTACGAGCTTGCCCGTAGCGCAGTCCGTAAACGCCTCCTTTTGAACATCCTCGCCGCCGGAGACGACCTCGATGATAGGAAGGTTGAATTTCTTGGCAAATTCCCAGTCGCGCGTGTCGTGGGCGGGAACAGCCATAATGGCGCCGGTGCCGTAAGAGGTGAGAACATAATCCGAGATGAATATGGGTATCTCGGTATCGTTTACGGGATTTATGCCCATAACGCCGACGAGCCTGACGCCCGTTTTATCCTTATTTATCTCCGTGCGCTCAAAATCGCTTTTCTTTGCCGCCTCCTGCTGATAGGCGCGCACCTCGCTCATATTTTCAATAAGCGGCGCCCATTTATCAATAAGCGGATGCTCCGGCGATATTACCATATATGTTGCGCCGAAAAGCGTGTCGCACCTGGTGGTATAAACGGTTAGCTTATCGCCCGTAGTGGTGGCGAAATCCACCTCTGCGCCGTGGCTTTTTCCTATCCAGTTTTTCTGCTGCACCTTGACGCGGTCTATAAAATCAACATCGTCAAGATCTTTGACAAGGCGGTCTGCGTAATCGGTTATCTTGAGCATCCACTGGCTCTGCTCTTTTCTGATGACCTCTGAGCCGCAGCGCTCGCAGACGCCGTTTACGACCTCCTCGTTTGCAAGCACGCATTTGCAGGAGGTGCACCAGTTTACCGCCATTTTCTTTTTGTAGGCAAGCCCTTTTTTGAAGAGCTGAAGGAATATCCACTGAGTCCACTTATAATAATCGGGGTCGGTGGTGTTTATCTCTCTGGTCCAGTCAAACGAAAAGCCGAGGGACTGGAGCTGCTGCTTGAAATGGGCGATATTGTTTTTCGTTACCTCCGCGGGATGGACATGGTTTTTGATGGCGTAATTCTCCGTAGGCAGGCCGAAGGCGTCCCACCCCATAGGGTAGAGCACATTATAGCCCTGAAGGCGCTTTTTCCTTGCAACGATATCAAGCGCGGTGTATGAGCGCGGATGACCCACATGGAGCCCCTGTCCGCTTGGGTAGGGAAACTCCACAAGGCAGTAGAATTTTGGCAGCGAATAATCGTCCTTTGCCGCAAAGGTGTTTTGCGAATACCAGATATCCTGCCACTTTTTTTCAATCTGTTTGAAATCGTATTCCATATATCCTTTCCTCCTTAAGCGTTAAGCAATTCCTCGGCGTTTATCTCCTCGCCGTCCTCCCAAAGGCGCTCAAGGCGGTAATACTGCCTTTGCTCCTTGTGAAAAACATGGATGACCACCGATGCGCAGTCTATGCAGATCCAGCCGGAGCTGCGCCCCTCGATATGGTCCGGACGCTCGCCCCCCTCGGTGAGCTTGAACTCGATCTCGTCTGCAATGGCTTTGGTCTGTGTGTTTGAATCTCCGCTGACGAAAACGAAATAATCCGCCAAAACGGAGATATCGCGGATCTTTATCACGCGTATCTCGCGACCTTTTTTTGAATCAGCCGCTTTCACGGCGATTTTCAGAATATCAAGAGATTCCATTACTTTCTTTAATCCTCTCCTCCAGCAGGTAATCATAGCAGTCAAGCGTGTCCGGGTGGATAAGTTCCCGCCCGCCGGCAAGCTGCTTTAAGGTGAAGCCGAGCGAATATATAACGGCGTCGTCCAGGCTTTTTTCGGCAAGCAGACGCACCGTTTCAACATCTGGGTACTCCCTGTCCGGCGAAATGAGATCCGCCGTGAAAAGCACCTTTTCAAGCAGAGTTATGCCGCGCCTGCCCGTTGTGTGAAAGCGTACGGCACAAAGCACCTCTTCATCCGTTACGCCGAGGACAAGACGGCAGTACGCCGCGCCTGAGCGCTGGTGAAGCACCTGCGGCCTGTTAAGCTCCAAAAAGGAAACGCTGCCGCCGAGCTTTTCTATATATTCCACCTGCTCGAGCACGGGGGTCTCCTTTGTGATGTCGTGCAGGATACCGGCAAGCCGCGCCTTTTCAGCATTCGCGCCGTACAGCCCTGCAAGGCGCGCGGCAGTTTTTGAAACATTGACGCAGTGATCGTATCTTTTTTGCGAAAGACGCTGCCGAACCGCCGCCGCATATTCATCAAGAGCGTTCAACATAAAGCCCCTTTTCAATAATATAATCCAAAACGCATTTCGGCACAAGAGCCGAAATATCCTTATTTTTGTTTAAATTATCCCTGATAAGGCTGCTTGAAACATCTACAGGCTCAAAGCCGGCGACGATGACGCTGCCCGCGGGGAAACGGCGGGCCGCAAACTCACGCAGCATATCGGCGTTTTTTTCATCCCTTGCGGCGGCGCAGAGCGTTGCGTCCCTGAGAATATCGCCGTACCTGTACCACTCTTCAAACTTTAAAAGCTGATCGCTGCCCACAAGCAGAAAGAGCTGCGCGTCGGGATACATTGATTTTAAAGCTTGAACGGTGCCATAGGTATAGCTTTTGCCGGGGGTTTTGAATTCCATATCGGAAACGACCGCCTTGGCAACGCGGTGAAACGCCGCGCGCGCCATAAAAAGCCTGTCCTCTTCCGATGCGAAATCCCTGCCGCTTCTGTGCGGCGGGCGCGCCGTGGGCAGTACGAAGAGAATATCAAGCCCCAGCTCGTCTATAAAGCGCGACGCGAGGGCAAGGTGCCCGTTGTGCACGGGGTTGAACGCGCCGCCGAACACGCCGAGCCTCAACGCCCGACACCTCTTGAACGCCCGCGCTCCTGCCTTGAAGCGCCGGCTTTATCGGCGTTTCTTGCGCGCAGACCCTTTATCTTGACGCGCTTTTTTGCCGGCTTTTTGCTTTTTTGAGAGGCGGCTTTTTTTGCCCTTGTCTTTTCCTCATCCGCTTTTCTGTAAAGCACGATGACGCCGCCTATCACCTGGATGACCTCTGCGCCGAGCGCAGCCTGAAGCTTATCGGCTATCTGCCTGGGCTTTTCGGGCGAGGTTTCAAGATGGACGCGGACCTTTAAAAGCTCCCTTGCGTCAAGCGCATCGTCAAGCTGCGATATAAGATTTGGGCAGACGCCCTCCTTGCCCACCTGGAATATAGGCTCCAGCGGGTTTGCGGCGGCTCTTAACGCCGCTCTTTCCTTTGAATTCATAACTCTTTCTCCGAATAAAGATTCACGATTTTTCCTAAGCCGACGGCAATCGGTAGCTTAAAGCCATTTTGCGTTCGACTTGAGCTCATCGCGCAAAAGGCGAAGCGCCTTGCCGCGGTGGCTTATCTTATCCTTTTCCTGCGCCGTGTATCTGCCGAACGATTTGCCGTTTACTATAAACAGCGGGTCGTAGCCGAAGCCGGCGTTTCCGTCTCTTTCAAAGCCTATCGTGCCGTGGCACTCGCCGCGCACGGTTATTTTTTTACCGTTCGGAAAAACGCAGCAAACGGCGCAGACATAATGCGCGGTGCGCTTTTCCGCGGGAATGCCGCTGAGCTTTTCGAGCAGCAGATCGTTGTTTTTTTCGTCGTTTCCGTGCTCGCCGGAAAAGCGGGCGGAAAAGATGCCGGGCGCGCCGCCGAGATAATCGACGCAAAGGCCGCTGTCGTCCGCAATACCGGGCAGACCGGTTATACTGCAGGCGTTTTCAGCCTTTAAAAACGCGTTTTCCTCAAAGGTGGAGCCGGTTTCCTCCACCTCCGGCAGGGTGATGCCCAAATCCTTCGCCGTGAGCACATTCACGCCGAGCGGAGAGAGGATGCGGCGCATCTCCTCAAGCTTTTTCATATTGTTTGTTGCAAGAATGAAATCCATTATTTTTCCTCACTGTCAAACAGCCCGGCGGCAAACGCGTCCGCATCAAAGGGCTGAAGATCGTCTATCTGCTCGCCAACGCCCACGAATTTCACGGGCACATCAAGCTCGTTGTTTATGGCGAGCACAACGCCGCCCCTGGCGGTGCCATCCAGCTTTGTGAGCACGATTCCGGTTATGCCCGCAGCGTCCTTGAAATCCTTTGCCTGGTTCACGGCGTTTTGACCCGTGGTGGCGTCCAGCACAAGGAGCACCTCCTTTGAGGCATCCGGCAGCTCGCGGTCTATGACCCTGCCTATCTTATTGAGCTCGTCCATAAGATTCTTTTTGTTATGCAGCCTGCCGGCGGTGTCGATTATTATGACATCCGCGCCGCGCGCCTTGCCCGCCTGAACGGTGTCAAACACGACTGAGGCGGGGTCTGAGCCCTCGGCGGACTTGATGAGGTCTACTCCTGCTCTGTCCGCCCACACCTGGAGCTGCTCTATGGCAGCGGCTCTGAAGGTGTCCGCCGCGCCGAGGATGACGCTTCTTCCCTGCTCCTTAAGGCGCAGGGCAAGCTTGCCGATGGTGGTGGTTTTTCCCACGCCGTTTACGCCGATAACAAGGATGACGGACGGCTTTGTGCGCAGCTTCAGATAGCTGCCGCCCCACACGATGCCGGAAACGATATCCTTTATCGTTTCGCGCACCTTTTTAACATCGGAAATCCCGTCGTTTTGCACCTTTTCGCGCAGGCTTTTGATTATTTTTTCGGCGGTGGGAACGCCCACATCGCCCATAATAAGTATCTCCTCCAGCTCGTCGTAAAGCTCCGGAGTTATTCTTTCATAGCTTTCAACGACCTCGTTTATCTGAGCGGTCATTCCCTGCTCTCTTGTTTTTCTGAGGCCCTTTCTGAATTTATCAAACAATCCCATATTTCAACATCTCCCGATATTAGGATATCAATCGCTGAGTCCCATCTTTGCCGCAAGCTCGGCCGATTGCAGCTCAAGCAGCTTTGAAACGCCCTTTTCCTGCATAGTTACGCCGTAAAGCACATCCGCCTCTTCCATAGTGCCGCGGCGGTGAGTTATGGCGATGAACTGAGTTTTATCCGTCATACGGCGCATATACTTTGCAAAGCGCTCCACATTTACATCGTCGAGCGCTGCCTCGACCTCGTCGTAGATGCAAAACGGCGAGGGCTGCACGCGAAGCACGCTGAACAGCAGGGCGAGCGCGGCAAGCGATTTTTCGCCGCCGGAGAAAAGATTTATGTTTTGCACGGATTTTCCGGGCGGCTGAATCTTTATCTCTATCGGACATTCAAGGCAGTTATCGGGGTCTTCAAGGACGAGCTCGCCCTTGCCGCCGCCGAAGAAATCGGCGAAACAGCGGCTGAACTCGCCGTTTATACGGGAAAACTGCGTTAAGAAGCGTTCGCTCATTGAGCGCGTAAGATCGTCTATTATCTTATTGAGCTCCGATTTTGAGGTTTCAACATCGCGCACCTGCGCGCTCAAAAACTCGTATCTTTCCGAAACCTCTTTATATTCCTCGATGGCGCCGACATTGATGGAGCCGAGCTTTTTGATTGCTACCTTTATCTCGTGAAGGCGCTTTCTTGCCGATTCCATATCGTCTATCCTGATATTGAGCGCCTCCGCCTCGCGGCGCGTAAGCTCATACTGCTCGAAAAGCATATCGTTGAGCTCATCGTACTCCTTGCGCATAGTTATCTTGCGCTCGTCAAGGCGAACTATCTCAGCAGAAAGCTTTTCCCTCTCCTGCTCCTTGTTTCTTTCAAGCACTCTGAGCTGAGCCGACTTTTTGTCAAGCTCGTCTCTTTGAGCTATGAGCTCCTCTATCTGCCGCGCCGACTGCGCCGAGCTTTCGCGCAGCGCCGAAGCCGCTTTTTTTATCTCAAGTATCTGCGCGCCGAGCTCCTCGTTCTTTGACTGAAGCTCCGCTATCTCGCGTTCTATCTCGCCGACCCTGCCGGACTGCGCCGTGCGGCGAAGCTCAAGCTCCTCTATGGCAAGGCTTGCAGCCTGCGAATCCTTGGCGATGGTAACGAGCTGAAGATTGAGCTGCTCGCTTTCCTCGCGCAGCTTTTCTCTTTGCTGCGCCGCGCCCCTTGCGTTGCCGGTCGCCTTTTCAAGCTCCTGCTCCGTCTTTTCTATCTCGGACTGGACATCGGCGGCGTTTTTCTGCGCCTTATCGCGCTCCGCCTCATAGCCGGAGATCCTGGAATCCGCGCTCTTTACCTCGCTGTCAAGCTCGCCGACGCGCTCCTCAAGCGAGCGCAGCTTATCTGCGATGAGCCTGTTTTCGCCCTCTGCGCGGATAAGGTCCTCTCTTGCGGTTGCTGCGGCCGCCTCGGCCGCCTGAAGGCGCGCCGACTCGCGGCTTGCCTCCTCCTGCGCGGTTTTGAGCTGCGCCTCAAGCTCTCTGCGCTCAGAATCGAGCGCCTTTGCCTCCTCAAGCAGCTCCTCTATCATATTGGCGCGAGAGAGTATGCCCGCGCCCTTTGCGCGGCTGCCGCCCGTCATAGAGCCGCCGGGATTCATAACCTGACCGTCCAGCGTTACTATCTTGAAGCGGTTGCCGTACTGCTTGGCGATGCCGATGGCGCTGTCGATATCATCAGCGATAACGGTGCGCCCCAAAAGATTTGATATTATCTGCGAATATTCGTGGCTGCACTCCACAAGCTCGCTTGCCACGGCGACGAAGCCGAGCTCGTCTCTGAGCCCCTTTTCGTCAAGAGCACGGCCCTTGATATTTGAAACGGGCAGGAATGTGGCTCTGCCGAGATTATTTGATTTAAGGTAGTTTATCGCCCTTTTCGCGTCCGCCTCGTTTGCGGTTACGATATTCTGCATTGCCGCTCCGAGCGCGACCTCGACGGCGGTGGAGTATTCGTTTTCAACCTGTATGAGCTGAGAGAGCACGCCGCGCACGCCGCCGAGCGCACCGGAACGGGAGGCGCGAATGACCGCCTTTACCGCGCCGGAGTAGCCCTCCATATTTTTTTCGAGATCACTGAGCATATTGGCGCGCGAGCGTTTTTCGGAAAGGCGGGCGGTGAGCTTTGAAAGCTTTTCGGAAAGCTCCAACGCCTTTTTTTCCTTGCTCTGCGCCCTGAGCCTGAAGCCGGAGGCGGCGTTCGTGCTCTCCTCTATCTCCGCCTCAAGCGCCTTTAGCTTAGAATCGCTTTTTTCCTTGCCTGCCTTTTCTGCCGCAAGCTCCTGCGTAAGCTTTTCACGCGCTTCGCGGGCTGCCGAGCAGCGCTGCCTTATCTCCTCTATGCCGGAGGACGCCTGTGTGAGCGCGACCCTGTGGTCAGAAAGGCTCATCGTTAGCGACGCGAGGCGCGCGTTGAGCTGCGCCGTCAGGCGCGAGAGCTCCTTATCTGAGCTGCTCAGCTCCTCCATACTGCCGGCGAGCTGCTCAAGACGGCTGCGAAGCTCCTGCGATTTTTTGGCGCAGCTTGCAATGAGCGCGCGCTTTTGCGCAATGCTTTCGTCAATGGAGGCGTTGCCCTGAGAAGCCTCGTCAATATCGGAGCGAAGACGCTGCGCGGTCTGCTCGTTATGGCTGATGGTCGCCTCTATTACGGAGCACTCGCCGTCCTTTTTGAGCGCCTGTTCGTCGTGAGCCGAGGCGTCCGCACGCAGAGCGTCTATCTCGGCGTTTATCTTGACCGTCTGCTCCAGCGACGATTCGATATCCCGTTCTATATCCTTAAGCTCGCGCTCGCAGACGGAATAAGATTCGTTGGCGGCGTCTATCCTGTGCTCCTGCTCGCGCAGCTCGTTTGTGAATTTATTTATCTTGTTTACCCAAACGCCTATCTCAAGCGTTTTCTTTTCGTCCGCAAGCTCTATGAAGCGCGCCGCCTTTTCGCTCTGCTGCTTCAGAGGGCCCACGCGGCTTTCAAGCTCGCCGAGGATATCGAGCAGGCGGACGAGATTTTCCTGCGCCTGTTCAAGGCGGCGCTGCGCGCTCGTTCTTTTGTGGCGGAAGCGGGAGATGCCCGCAGCCTCCTCAAAAAGCTCGCGCCTGTCCTCATTTTTGGCGGAGATAATGGAATCTATCTTGCCCTGACCTACAAGCGAATAGCCGTCCGCGCCGAGGCCGGTGTCCATAAACAACTCGTGCACATCGCGCAGCCTTACAAGCTCGCCGTCTATTTTATATTCGCTCTCGCCGCTTCTGTAATATCTGCGGGAAACGGTGATAACATCGCCCTTGTCTTTAAGGGCTTTATCGGAATTATCAAGCGTGAGGCGCACCTGCGCGAAGCCGACGGGCTTTCTTACCGAGGTGCCGCCGAAGATGACATCCTCCATCCTTGAGCCGCGCAGGCTTTTGGTGGAGGTTTCGCCGAGCACCCAGCGCACCGCGTCGGATATATTGCTTTTGCCGGATCCGTTGGGCCCCACAACGGCGGTTATGCCCCTGCCGAAAGAGAGCTCCGTTTTATCCGGAAAGGATTTGAAGCCCTGCATTTCAAGTGATTTTAAGAACATTTATGAAGCTCCAGTTCATTGGGCGCAAGACTGTTTTTGTACTTAATTTTCAGCCGGTAGCCGAGCCTTTCAAGCGCCTTGATATTTGATTTTTTGTTGCCGAGAAGCTTTGAAACCGATTTTTCGTTTATGTAAACATCGTATTTGCCCGGCCACGCCCTTGTTATCTTATTGAACATACGGCGCGATTCAACAAGCTCGCCCAGACATTCGTGGTAGCCGCCGGCAAGCATATTGCGCTTGATATCGGGGCTGGAATGAAGGCCCACTCTGATTACCCTTACGCCGCTTTTTTCAAACATATCAACAAGATCGGCGCAAAGCGCAACGGTTTGCTCAAGCGTGGAGGGGGTATACCTGCCCTCCTGATACACTCTTGCTATATATGTGTCCTTAAGCACGACCGTGGGATAAATCCTTACCGTATCCGGCTGAAGCTCTATCAGCTTATTTGCGGTGTCTATATCGTGGCGGCGCGTTGAGCGCAGCAGATTAGTCATCATCTGAACGCCGAGCTCAAAGCCGTTTTCCTTGATGAGCTTTGCGGCGTCTCTGACATCATCGGAGGTGTGGCCGCGCATATTAGTTCTGAGCACATCGTCGTCCATAGACTGGCAGCCCAGCTCAATGGCGGTAACGCCGTATTTCTTTAATATGCCGAGGATCTCCTCGTTTATAAAATCGGGGCGCGTGGAAATGCGTATGCCGTCCACACTGTCTTCCTGAACATATTTATACGCCGCCTCAAGCAGCGAGATCATATAATCCCTGTCTATCGCGGTGAACGAGCCGCCGAAAAAGGCGATCTCGTAGGTATAATCTCCGCTTTCGTTTGACTGAAGCGCCCTTTCCACCGCCTTGCAGACATCCTGCGGGGTGGGAGCCTCTGCCTGACCCGTTATCGCGTTTTGATTGCAAAACGAGCATCTGTGCGGACAGCCGATATGCGGAACAAAAATTGAAATATTACTCTTTCTCATAATCCTAACAAACGCAAAGCCTGCTTTGCTGCCTCCTGTTCTGCCTGTTTTTTAGATTTTCCGGTGCCTGTTGCTATAACATTTGAATTAAGGCGGATCTCCGCCGTGAAGGTTGGGCTGTGCGGCGGGCCGCTTTGGTCAACTATCAGATAGTTAAGAGTTTCCTCGCGGCTCTCCTGCACTACCTGCTGAAGCCTTGTTTTATAATCGTAAAAGCCGGCGCGGTGATTTTCAACAGAGTTTTCCAAAAAGCGGTTTATGAAGCGGCGAGCCTCGTCTATACCGCCGTCCAGATAAACGGCGCCGGCAACCGCCTCAAAGGCGTCCTCAAGAAGCGAATCGCGCGTTCTGCCGCCGGTCTGCTCCTCGCCGACTCCGAGCAGCAGGTATTCGCTGAGGTTCAGCTCCCTTGCGTAGCCGCACAGCGAAGCCGTGCAGACGAGCGAGGCGCGCAGAGTGGACATCTCGCCCTCCGACATATCGGGGTGATTGAGGTAAAAATACTCCGCGCTTATCAGGGAGATAACGGCGTCGCCCAAAAACTCCAGTTTTTCGTTATAAGGGGCGTTTCGGTGCTTTTCGTGGGCGTAGCTGCTGTGGGTGACCGCCTGAAGAAGCAGCGACTGCTCCCTGAAGTGATAGCCCATGCTCTCCTCAAGCTCTGCAAGCTTTGCCTTCTTCATTTTCCAAATTCCTTTCTATCTCTGAAATCAAATCTGTTTCAAGGAAGCGCACCGCCTGACGCACGGCGTTTTTGAATGTGCGCGCGTCCGCGCTGCCGTGAGCCTTTACAACGGGCTTTTTTACGCCGAGCAGCACTGCGCCGCCGTATTCCTTATAATCAAACTGCTTTTTCATTTTATTGATGCCGCCGAGCACGCCGAGCGCACAGAGCATCGTGAATATATTTTTCTTGAACACGGATTTGATGCCGCCCATAAGCATTTTTGCCACGCCCTCGTACATTTTAAGCACAAGGTTGCCGGAAAAGCCGTCAGCCACAACCACATCGGCGTCGCCGAAAGGGATGCGCCTTGCCTCGATATTGCCGACAAAATTGTAGGGAGCGTTTTTCATAAGGGAATACGCCTCCCTGACCGTGTGGGTGCCCTTAGTTTCCTCCGTGCCGTTATTTGCAAGCGCCACGCGCGGAGAATCAACGCCCATTATATGCTTCATATAAAGGCTGCCGAGCATACCGAACTGGCAGAGAAAATCCGGCCGGCACTCGGCGTTTGCGCCGCAGTCGAGCAGCAGAAACGGATTTGCCTCGCCCGGCATAACCGAGGCGATGCACGGGCGCTTGACGCCCTTTATCCTTTTTGTTATAAGCGTTGCGCCGACCGTGATGGCGCCGGTGTTCCCTGCTGAAACGAACGCGTCGCCCTCGCCGCTGTTGAGCAGGCGAAAGCCCGTTGCCATACTTGAATCGGCTTTCTTTTTAAGGACGGCGTTTGCATCGTCCGTCATCAATATATCCTCGCCTGTGGAATTGCAGATCTCTGTGCGCTCAAGCCTTATGCCGTTTTCGCGCACGCAGCTCATTATGCGCTCCTCGCTGCCGACAAGAAGGATATCCGTGCCGAGCTCTTTGACTGCAAGCTGCGAGCCCCTGATTATCTCAAGCGGGGCGTTATCGCCGCCGAACGCGTCAACTATTATCCGCATCAAGAACGCTCCTTTCAAGATCCTTAAGCGCCCTGTTTGCAAGCGCCTGATATCTTTGCTTTTTATCCTTTATCTTGGGCTCGATGGGCTCAAGCACGCCGAAATTTGCGCCCATAGGCTGAAAATCGCTTACGCTTTCATCGCTGATATATGAGCTGAGCGCGCCGATCATCGTGGTGCGCGGAAGTATCAGCGGCTTTCTGCCCTGCGCGTATCTTACGGCGTTTATGCCCGCCATAATACCGGAGGAGGCGGACTCCATATAGCCCTCAACTCCGGTTATCTGACCGGCAAAGAACACATTCGGCTCTTTTTTGAGCTGATATGCGGCGTTCAGAAGCCGCGGCGAATCTATAAATGTGTTTCTGTGCATAACACCGTAGCGCACGAAGACCGCGTTTTCAAGGCCCGGAATCATTGAGAACACGCGCTTTTGCTCGCCGAATTTAAGATTCGTCTGAAATCCGACGATATTGAACATCGTGCCGGCGCTGTTTTCGCGGCGCAGCTGCACCGCTGCCCAGGGGCGTCTGCCCGTGCGCGGGTCAGTTAGACCGACGGGCTTCATAGGACCGAAGCGAGGCGCGTCCGCTCCGCGCTTTGCAAGCTTTTCTATGGGCATACAGCCCTCGTACACATCAAAATCGTGAAGCACCGCGCCCTGCGCGTTTACAAGCTCTTCAATAAAGCGCTCGTACTGCTCCCTGCTGAAAGGGCAGTTGATATAATCGTCCTCTCCGCCCCTGCCGTAGCGCGATGCGCCGAACGCAACGCTCATATCAACGCTCTCAGCCGTGACAATCGGCGCGGCGGCGTCATAAAACGAGAGCCTGCCTCCGCAGAGCTTTTCTATGCTTTTGCCCATATCGCCGTCAGTAAGCGGGCCTGTTGCAACAACGGTTATGCTGCCGGGGGAAGCGTCTATCCCGCCGACCTCCGCCTGCACGACGGTGATATTGGGATGCGATCTTATCTTTTCGGTTACGGCGGCGGAAAAGCGTTCTCTGTCCACCGCGAGCGCACCGCCCGCGGCAACGGCGTTGCTGCGCGCGACGGGAACGGTGAGCGAGCCGAGGCGCGCCATCTCCTCCTTTAGGAGGCCTGCGGCGGAATCGAGCCGCGCCGCCTTAAGGGAATTTGAGCAGACAAGCTCTGCGAAATCATCCGATGAATGGGCAGGGGACCTTTTGAGCGGCTTTTGCTCAAAGAGCTTTACGCCGTATCCCGCCTGAGCTATCTGCCACGCCGCCTCAGTGCCGGCAAGGCCGGCGCCGATTACATTAAACTCCATAATTTATTCTTCGCTTTTTTTAGTTCTGGGTACGGGCTTTGTGAAGCCGCAGCCCTCGGTATCCGGGCAGTACAGCACATTTCCGCGGCGGCGGAAAAGCGATTTTCCGCAGCGGGGGCAGACCTCGTCGCTCGGAGCGTCCCAGGTCATAAAATTGCAGTCCGGATAATTTGAGCAGCCGTAAAACGACGCGCCCTTTCTTGTTTTCTTTTCTATAACATCACCGCCGCAGCGCGGGCATTTTGCCTTTGTTTTGAGCACGAGCGGCTTTGTGTTTTTACATTCGGGATAGCCGGGGCAGGCAAGGAATTTGCCGAACCTGCCGACCTTTATGACCATATGCCTGCCGCATTTTTCGCAGATCTCGTCCGTTTCCTCCTCCTTGAGGCGGATCTTAACGCCCTGCATATCCTTTTTTGCCTTTTCGAGCGGCTTTTCAAAATCGTCGTAATAGCGGCGAATCATATCCTTATAATCCCTTTCGCCGCTGTCTATCTTATCAAGGTCCTCCTCCATTTTGGAGGTATATTTTACATTTACTATATTGGGCATACGGTCCTTGAGCAGCTTTATGACCGCCTCGCCCAGCTCCGTGGGCACGAACTGCTTGCCCTCGCGCTTTACATATTCGCGCTGAACGATGGTGGAGGTTATGGTTACATAGGTTGACGGCCTGCCCACGCCGTTTTCCTCAAGCGCCTTTGTGAGGCTTGCCTCCGTGTATCTTGCCGGAGGCTGGGTGAAATGCTGGTTGCCGTCCAGCGCCTTTAAGCGCAGCTTATCGCCCTGCGCGAGTGAGGGCAGCGGCGCGGCGGAATCGTCCGACGAATCGTCCTTCGACTCCTCGTAAAGCGCGGTGAAGCCGTCAAACTTAACGGTGTAGCCGGAGGCGGTGAACACGCAGTCGCCCGCGGAGATCTCGGCGCGCACGGTCTCCTGCACGCAGCTCTCCATAAGCGAGGCGATAAACCTTTCCCACACGAGCTTATATATTTTATACTGGTCCGCCGTGAGCGAGGATTTGACCTGAGCGGGCGTTACGCCGGGCATTGACGGGCGGATGGCCTCGTGCCCGTCCTGCACATTGCCCTTTGATTTGAAATATCTGGGCTTTTTGGGCAGGTACTTTTCGCCGTAGGCATCAAGGATGAACTGATTGCCGGCGGAGCGAGCCTCCTCGGAGATCCTGAGCGAATCGGTACGCATATATGTTATAAGGCCGACGGTGCCGAGGTCTTTTACATCCACGCCCTCGTAAAGCTCCTGCGCGGCTTTCATCGTTCTTCTTGCCTGGAACGAAAGGCGGCGCGACGCCTCCTGCTGAAGAGTTGAGGTTATGAACGGCGGGGCGGGGCTTTTTCTGCGGGTGCCCTTTTTGACAGCCGACACGATATAATCCCTGCCGTCGAGATAGGCGAGTATATCGTCCGCCTCCTGCTTTGAGGAGAGCTTTATCTTTTTGCCGCCCCTTGAAGCGAGCGCGGCGGAAAAGGTCTTTTTGCCGGGAGGGTTGGTGAATTTGGCGTCTATGGACCAATATTCCTCCGGCTTGAAGGCGCGTATCTCCTCTTCCCTGTCTACAACCAGGCGAAGCGCGACCGACTGCACCCTGCCCGCCGAAAGGCCGCGCCTTATCTTTTGGCTGATGAACGGAGAAAGCTTATAGCCGATAAGCCTGTCTAATATGCGGCGCGCTTGCTGGGCGTTCACAAGATCCTCGTCTATCGAGCGGGGATGCTCCATACCCTGCTTTACGCCGTATTTCGTTATCTCGTTAAAGGTGACGCGGTTTTTCTCGTCAAGGTCAAGGTCGAGCAGTGTTGCAAGATGCCAGCTTATCGCCTCGCCCTCTCTATCGGGGTCGGTGGCGAGGTAGACACATTCGCTTTTTTCAGCCTTTTTGCGAAGCTCCTTAACAAAATTTTCCTTGCCCTTTATGACGGCGTATTTCGGGGTGAAATCGTGCTCTATATCCACCGACAGGCGCGCCGAGGGAAGGTCGCGCACATGGCCCATAGAAGCTACGACATCATACCCCTTTCCGAGATAGCCCTTTATATTTTTCGCCTTTGCGGGCGACTCGACTATAACAAGCTTTGACATATATGATTATTCCTTTCAGGATAGTTTGTATCTTTTTCCGCCCGCGCTTTTTGCGAGCTGCATTATCTCAAGCGTGGTGAGCGCCGTGAGCACCTGAGCCGGAGAAAGGCCGCATGCCGAGGTGATCTCGTCAATATGCATATAATCATCGCTCATAGCGCGGTAGACGGCAAGCGTATTTCCGCTCAGCTTTGCCGCGGCAGCCTGGCGCTCTACGCGTTTTCTGCGGCTGTCCGCCAGATTTTCAAACGATATGCTGCCGGACTCATCCGGCGCGCCGACATATTTTTTGGCGGTTTTCTTCATTATCTCGCCGACGCTTTGAGCTGCGGACACATCTATGCCGAAGCGCTCGGCATAAGGATAAACGAGATCGAGCGGCTTTGTGGCTACAACGGCGCCGTCGTCTATCAGCCTGTTTGTGCCGGCGTATTCCGGCTCAAGTATTGAGCAGGGCACCGCGTAGACATCTCTGCCCTGCTCCGCGGCGCACCTTGCGGTTATAAGGCTGCCGCTTTTAACGCCCGCTTCAACGACGAGAACGCCGAGCGACAGTCCGCTTATTATTCTGTTTCTGACCGGAAAGGTGTATTTTGAAGCGGCGGTGAACGGAGGAAGCTCCGTTACGAGCGCGCCGTTTTGCGAAATGCTGTCTCTGAGCGGCTTATTTTCCATAAGGTAATTAGTGCCGAGGCCGCAGCCGAGAACGGCTACCGTTTTGCCCCCGCTGAGGATTGCCGCCGTGTGCGCCGCCGTGTCAACGCCGAGGGCGCCGCCGGAGACCACCACCGCGCCGAGGCGCGAAATGCCGCGGCTCATAACATCCGCCGCCTTGACGGCGTAATCGCTTGCCTTTCTTGTGCCTACGATGCCGATGGCAAGGCTTGAATCAATATTGGGAAGCTCGCCGCAGACATAGAGAGCGGCGGGTGGGTCGGGTATTTCATAGAGGCGGCGCGGATATGAGGGATCGTCCGGAGTTAACACCTGCCAGCCGTTGAGGCGGCAGACGGTAAGGATATCCTGCGCCTTTTCCTGCGGCGCCGCGATGAGCCGAGCCGTTTGCTTTTCGTTCAGAGCGGGGCTCATCCTCCACTCCTTTTCGCCCGCGTCAAAAAGCTCTTTTACGCCGCCGAAATATTCTATCGCTTCTTTTATGCGCGCTCCTGCGCCGAGAGCGCACTGGAGCCGCACCCAATAAACCGTGTTTAAATTCAACTGAGCATCTCCCACATCACGATAGCGGCGGCAACGGAGGCGTTCAAGCTCTCCGCCCTGCCGAGCATATTGATAGTGACCGGCTGTTCGCACGCGCAGAGCACCTGCGGCGAAACGCCGCTGCCCTCATTGCCGATAACGCAGATATCGGAGCCGGAAAAGCGCACGCTTTTTATATCGCGCGCAAGGGGATCTGGAACGGCGGCATAGGTATGAAAGCCGAGGCCTGAAAGCCTTTCAAGCTCCGCTGCAAGATCCTCGCAGCGAAAGACGGGAAAGCGAAGCGCGCCGCCCATTGAGGCGCGAAGCGCCTTAGGATTATATATATCGCACCCGCCGCCGGCAAGCGCGCCGTCTATGCCGAGCGCCTCCGCCGTTCTGATGACGGCGCCGAGGTTTGCGGGGTCCTGAATATTATCGAGCGCGATGTATTTTGCGCCGGGGCGCGGCTCGAAGCTTTTTTCGACCGCCGCGCAGACGGCGAACACGCCCTGGGGATTTTTGGTGTCTGCAATATAGGACGAAAGCTCGTCCGTAATAGCGACGCTGCGCTGCGCTTTTTCGATAAGCGGGGCGCATTTATCGCCGTAGCGCTCAAGCGCGGACTGCGTTACCAGCAGCAAAAGCAGCGGGCAGCCGCTTTCAAGGCAATCAAAACAAAGCCTTGCACCTTCCAGTGCGAACCTGCCGGTGGCGGCGCGGAATCTGCGGGAGGTGAAAAGCTTTTTTACATCCTTGATTATTTCGTTTGACCTGCTTGTGATTTTCTCCATACCGACTCCCGGCCTATGATAAAATTATGTTTAACAAAACCACACGGCAGCCTTTAAGAGCGCTGCTTTAAATAAGATATAAATTATAATACATTATTATGCAAAAAAGTGCAACAGTAAAATTGAAAAACCGCGATATTTTTATTATTTGCCGCCGAAAAGGCTTTGAAGCGAAAAAAAGGAAGCCGTGCCCTGAGGCAAAGCTTCCTTTAAAAGCCGTATTTTTACAGAGCCGCCTTTGCGGTTTCAACAAGCGCGGTGAATGCAGCCGCGTCCGAAACGGCAATCTCGGCAAGCATTTTTCTGTTGAGCTCAACGCCCGCCTTTTTGAGGCCGTTCATAAAGGTTGAATAATTGGTGCCGTTTGCCTTGCAGGCGGCGGAGATCCTGGTGATCCACATTCTGCGGAAATCTCTTTTCTTCTGCTTTCTGCCGATGTAGGCATACTGACCGCTCTTCATTACGGCCTGCTTAGCCGTTTTGAAAAGGCGGTGCTTGCTGCCGTAATAGCCCTTGGCAGCCTTTAAAACTTTCTTTCTTCTTTTGCGAGTGGCCATAGCGCCCTTAATTCTTGCCATGATTTATTACCTCCGATAACTTATGGGTTGTTAGAATATATCTTGTGTAAAGCGAAGAGATTATTTATAAGGAACAAGCCTTTTCATCTGCTTCTGGTTGGTTACATCGCCGACTGTGGTTTTGCGAAGGTTTCTCTTGCGCTTTGTGGATTTTTTGGTAAGGATATGAGAGGTATAGGCGTGAGCGCGCTTTACCTTGCCGGTTTTTGTGGTCTTGAAACGCTTTTTGGCGCCGCTGTGTGTTTTGATCTTAGGCATAATTTATTCCTCCGTGTTTAAAATTTTTAATTATTTTGCCTGCTTGAGCGACAGGAACATAAGTATCTGCCTGCCCTCAAGCTTTGGAGCTTTATCAACGCTGACATCCTCTCCGAGGGCCTGTGCGAACCGCTGCATATTGGCAACGCCGAGATCGGAATGTGCCATCTCTCTGCCGCGAAGGCGCAGCGAGACCTTGAGCTTATCGCCCTTTTCAAGGAATTTTCTTGCCTGGTTCACCTTTGTGTTGAAATCGCCGATATCAATATTGAGGGAAAGGCGGATCTCCTTGGTGTCCACGGTTTTCTGCTTTTTGCGGTTTTCCTTTTCCCGCTTGGACTGCTCATAGCGGAACTTGCTGTAATCCATAATCTTGCAGACGGGCGGCTTTGCCTGAGGGGCGATCTTAACAAGATCCTGCCCTCTGAGCTCCGCCTCGTGAAGCGCCTCTTTGGCGCTCATAATGCCGAGCTGTTCGCCGTCTGCGGTGATGACGCGCAGTTCCTTATCTCTGATTTCGGAGTTGAGCTGGGGGATATCTCTGCTGATAAATAACACCTCTTTAGAATAATTAACAGAAACATAAAAGCGCGAACAGACAGACAGTTCGCGCTTCAATACACCGAAAAAAGGAATTGTATTGCCCTTTTTGCCTGCGCTGAAGGGGAGAACGAAAGCCTGTTCTTCTTTGTTGTGAAGATATATTAACACAGCCGAGGGGCTTTGTCAATACAAAAATTATTTTTTGCTGTAAACGCAAAAGGAGTAGGAGATACCGTTCTCGCTGCCCTGCCCCGCCGTTTCCTTATCGTAAAGCGAGCGATCAAACTGCGGGAAGAACGCGTCGGCGTCGCCGCAAAAATCATCTATCTCCGTCAAATAAAGCTTTGAAGCGAGCGGCAGAAAGAGCCTGTATATGCTCTCGCCGCCGATGATGAAAACCTCCTCGCCCTGCGCGGCGTTAAGCGCCTGCTGTGCCGAGGTGAATACCTCCGCGCCCTGAGCAGAATATGCCGCGTTTGACGAAAGGACGATATTTCTTCTGTTCGGCAGCGCGTGAGGCAGTGATTCAAAGGTTTTTCTGCCCATAATAACGGTGCCGCCAGTGGTGGTGCGCCTGAAATAGCGCATATCCTCGTGAATATGCCAGATAAGGGAATTGCCCCTGCCTATCTCAAGGCCGCGACCGACGGCGGCAATCATTGAAATCGCCATAGATTCTCCTTTTACTGAGCTATGGGAAAGGATATCTTTCCCATATGCCTGTAATCGATAAGCTTTACATCCTTTAAGTCGCGGCTGTTGTCAAACTCAAAGAAATCCTTTACATCGGGATTGAGCCAGAGCTTAGGCGCGGGAAGATCGCCGTTTTCCTCAAGCCGGCGAAGCTGCTCCTTTATGCCGTCCACCTGATTTACATAGATATGCGCATCCTTGATGCTCCAGTCTATCGTGCCGGGCTTAAGCCCCGAAACATGGGCGAGCATCGAGAGCAAAGCCGCATACTGCGTTACATTGAACGGCAGCCCGAGAGGCACATCGCACGAGCGCTGGTGTACCCAGCAGTTGAGCTTTCCGTCCGTTACATCCCACTCGCTGCTCCAAACGCAGCTGGGCAGCACGGCGGTATCAAGATAATCGTTCTGCCAAAGGGTCATAACCATACGCCTGTCCTCCGGGTGGTTCTGAATCTTATCAAGCAGAGTCTGAGTCATTTTGAATTTATTGACGATATAGCCGTAAGCCGTTCCGATCGTGTGCGCAAATTCCTTGCCGAAGAACTTATGCACCTGCTGTTTAACGAGCTTTCCGTTTTCATCCGGCAAAAGCTGCTCGGCGTTCCAATAGCCGTTTTCGTCTATCTCCCACTCGTTCCAGATATTCACATCGCGCTGCCGAAGCCAGCGCACATCGTTTGACTGCGCCTGATATATCCACAGCATCTCAAGCACCGCCTGGCGGATAAAGAGCTGCTTTGTGGTGAGTATTGGAAATTCGCTTGAAAGATCAAAGTGAAAGTGATGCGACGGAACCTTGATGGAATTGACGCCGGTCCTGTTTACGACCTCGGTGCCCTCATCAAGTATTTTTTTGCAGAGGGATAGATAATCCCTGTCCCACTTAGACATAAACGCGCCCTCCTGATAAGATCATTTCCAAGGATGCTGCTGCTTGAGGCGTTCAAACTCCGCGCCGGTCTCGGCAAAATGGAAATCGCCGTTCAAATCGGAGAAGAAGAACACATAATCCGTGTCCGGATGATTGATAACGGCGTTGATTACCTCCATACCTGAATTTGTGATGGGGCCGCTCGGCAGCGCCGGACAGCGGTAGGTATAATAGCTGTCGTAGGTCTCGCGCGGGAAGCCGTGGTCAAGAAGCTGCTTTGCATAAAAATAAGTTACATCGCACTGAAGCTTTGTGCCGCTTTCAAGCCTGTTTACAAGCACGGAGGCGATGTTTTGAGCGCTGCTGGGCGTCAGCGCCTCCTCCTGCACGACCGAGGCGAGCGTTATGAATTCATAAAGAGTCATATCGTTAGCGGCGCAGTAATCGAGCATATCCTGCGAAAGGCGCTCATCAAAGGCGGCAAGCATCATATCCACGACCTCTTCCGCGGGGGTGTTCATACCTATATCATAGGTTGCGGGGAAAAGGAAGCCCTCAAGTATGAAGCCGATATTTTCCCTGTTTTGCGGAAAATCGGCAAGCCATTCATAATCATAGCCGTCCGTTTTGGAAACGGCGGCGTAAAAATCCTCCGCCGTGCAGATATTGTTTTCCTCCAGCGTTTCTGCTATGTCGAAAACATTGTATCCCTCCGGCACGGCTATCTTTACTATCTGATGGCTGATGTCCGGATTTTGAAGCTTTTGGGCTATCTCCTCATAGCTCATATTTGAATTGAGATAATATTCGCCGTTGAGATATGTGAAATCGGGATAATGCTTATCCATCCACATAGTCCATACGGAGTCATCTATCACGATGCCGTTGTTGCTGAGCTTTTTGGCGACCTCGTATTCAAAATCCTGCGGCTCGATAACGAGCGTATATTCCTTTGCCTCGCCGCCGGAGGTACCGTTTATATCCCCCGATATGCGGGAATAGACGAACGCGCCGGCCGCTATAACGGCGACAAGGACTATTGAAGCTATGATGAGCTTAACTGCTTTTTTATTCATATTATGCCTTTCAATCCACCTTATCCACCTTGAGCATATTGGTGGTGCCGCTCTGGCCGAGCGGTATTCCGGCGGTTATTACGACTATATCGTCCTTTTTGATATAGCCCGTTTTTTTTGCTACCTCAACGGCGTGCTCAAACAGCTCGTCCGTGTTTGACTTTTCGTGGCACATAACGGGCAGAACGCCCCAGGAGAGGTTGTTTTGGCGGCGCACCTTTTCGCTTGTTGTGGCTGAGATTATAAGGCAGTTCGGCCTGTATTTCGATATCTGCCTTGCCGTGTTGCCGCTTTTTGTAACGGTGATGATGGCGGCTGCGCTGAGATCGTGCGCCGTGGTGACGGTGGCGTGCGAAATGGCGGAGGTGATATCGCCGGAAAGGTGCTTTTGCGCCTCTTTTTCAAACCTTTCGATATAGTTTATATCCTGCTCCGTTGTGCGGGCGATGAGCGACATCGTTTTGACCGCTTCAACGGGGTGCGCGCCCATAGCCGTCTCGCCGGAGAGCATAAGCGCGGAGGTGCCGTCGTAAACGGCGTTTGCAACATCGGTTATCTCGGCTCTGGTGGGGCGCGGGTTCTTTATCATAGATTCAAGCATCTGGGTGGCGGTAACCACGATCTTTCCCGCTGCAAAGACTTTTTCTATTATCATTTTTTGCAGGGCGGGTATCTTTTCAAACGGTATCTCAACGCCCATATCGCCGCGGGCGACCATAATGCCGTCCGCCTCGCGGATGATATCGTCTATATTCTCTACGCCCTCGCTGTTTTCTATCTTGGCGATGATGCGAACATCGTTCCAGCCGAGCGCGTGGCAGAAATTCCTGAGATACGCTATATCGGCGCCGGTGCGGCAGAAAGAAGCCGCGATAAAATCAAAGCCGAGCTGCGCGCCGAAATTGAGATCCTGCATATCCTTATCAGAAAGATAAGGGAGCGAGAGCGAAACATTCGGCACATTGACGCCCTTATGGTCGGTAAGCACGCCGCCGTCTATAACGGTGCAGACGATATCGTCGCCCCTGACCTCCTCAACCTCAAGGGCGATAAGGCCGTCGTCGATCAGAATCGTGGTGCCCTTTTTGACCTCGCGGGGCAGACCCTTGAACGAGATGCTGCATTTCTCCGCCGTGCCGGGCACATCCTGAGCCGTAAGCGTAAAGCGCTGACCTCTTCTGAGCACGACGCCGCCCTCGTTTTCAAAGGCGCCGGTGCGAATTTCTGGGCCTTTGGTGTCAAGCAGCGTGGCAACGGGGATGCCGAGCTTTTCGCGCACCTCGGTTATGTTTGAGAACCATTTTTCAAACGCGTCGTAATCGCCGTGAGAAAAATTGAACCTTGCAACATCCATACCGGCAATCATAAGCTTTTCCAGCATATCCTTATCGCACGAGGCGGGGCCGATCGTGCATATTATTTTTGTTTTTCTTCTGTATCCGCTCATAAATCCTATCCTCTTTCAGCCGCAATTATTGTTAAGAGATTACATCTATTATATCAATAAATCCGATAAAATCAATAACCGAACGGCAAAAATATAAAATAAAAAGACCCGCCGCAAAAAAGCGCAAAAAAGCAGGGAGCATTTTGCTCCCTGCCTCAAGCCGAAATCATCTTGCAAGATCGCCGACCGTCATCATATAATCGCCTATCATAGCGCCGAATTCGGGCGCGCCCTCCATAATAAGCTGCTTATCCTTTACCATCTGAAGCATATCGCCTGTGCCGAGCAGGATCATAAGCGCGTGCTGCGGCGTGTCAAACTTCATACAGAAGAACGGCTTTGAGCGCTTGTATTCGCCCCTGCCGGCGCGGGACTTGCCCGCCTTGATGCGCAGATACGCCGTACATTCCGGATGGTTCTCAACAGCCCACTGATAAACGCGGTCCGGACTCTTCATAGTCCACTCGTGGATCTCGGGGTGACCCATTTTGTTGAGTTGGCTGATGCCGCTTGAAAGCAGATAGAAGTACAGCTTGCACAAAAGCAGCGCAAGCGCCTCGTCCTCAGGCGGCTCTTTGATGCCGAGCAGGCTGCTCATCTTGAGCAGCACCATCATAAATTTGACGAATTTTGAAAATGATTTTATCTTCATCTTCGGCAGCTTGCTCATATCGCCCTTCATAAACGCGTTCATCTTTTCCATTGAGGAGAACTGAAGCTCCGCGTCTATCTTCTGCTGCCCGAAATATTCGCCGAGCTTGCAGGACCATTCGCCGTTTTCAACAATGAAATGCACCGCTTCCTTATCCTGCGCGTTCACCATGGCGGACACCTGATAAACGGCGTCCACCCCCTTGAACTTCGCGGCGAGCTCGGGCACATCGGTGGCGATGGTCTTCATCAGCGGCAGTGCGGCCGCCATAAACACCTTATTGGTAAAGCGGGTTACATCGCTTGCCATAACATACATTCCTTTCCGGTTAAGATTGTAAGCAGAGAAACGCGCTCAACATTAAAATTCGTCGTCCCACGCGTCGTCCGCCTCGAAATCCTGGTGCATTACTTCGGCGATGGCCTCTGCAATGCCGTTTGAATCTATCTTGGCAAGGGACATAAGATCTTCCTGGAGCCCGATGGTGGAGAAATCATCCTGGTGGCCGAGCATCTTGAGCGCGCACGCCTTGCCGCTTTTTGCAACGACCTCTGCAACGGCGGAGCCGAGACCGCCCATAACGGTATGATCCTCGGCGGTGATGATCCTTCTTGTATCCATAACTGCGGACATAATCGCCTCTTCATCAATGGGCTTTATGGTGTGCATATTGATAACGCGCACCTTGACGCCGGCGTCCGCATTTGCCATCTGGGCAGCCTGCATCGCCTGATATACGCATGAGCCGCAGGCGATAACGGTGATATCGGTGCCCTCGTTCATAACCTTTGCCTTGCCGACCTCAAAATCGCAGTCCTCAAGATTTTTGTAAATGATCTGGTCGAACCCGCGGTTGATCCTGATATATACGGGGCCGGGATATTCATACGCCTTTTTGACCGCGTGATAGGTCTCAACGCCGTCGCACGGGCAGATGACCGTCATATGCGGCAGGCTTCTCATACAGGTCATATCAATAAGAGAGTGGTGGGTGGAGCCCGCCTGACCGAACGAGGTGCCGGCGTGTGTGGCGATGATCTTTACGGGCACATTCTGATAGCAGATATCGGTATGTATCTGATCAAGAGAACGCGCGGCTGTAAAGATGGCGAAGGTGGAGGCGAACGGGATAAGCCCGTTCTTTGCCATACCTGCCGCAACACCGAACATATTCTGCTCCGCGATGCCTACATTAAAGAATCTGTCCGGAAACTTTTCACCGAACATACCTATCTTGGTGGATTTGGCAAGGTCCGCCGTAAGGGCAACAACATCCTTATGCTCCTCGCCGAGCTCGCACAGCGCTCTGCCGTAATATTCGGCGGTGGAGAGCTGAGTGGTTTCCGTCATAGTATAAGTCATTCCGCTTGCCATAGCTTATGCCTCCTTCTGAGCGCGCTCTACGCGAGCTGCGTAATACCTGTCAAGACTGTCGTAGCACTTCTTGGTCTTTTCATCGTCAAGAGCGCCGTAGTGCCAATGATAATCGTCCTCCATAAAGTCGATGCCGGCGCCCTTCTTGGTGTCCATAATAATGCAATAGGGCTTGTCGCCGCCGTTTTTATGGTTGTTGATGGCGTTTTCGATGGCGTCGTTGAGCTCCTTAAGATTCTGGCCGTCAACGCGCTGGGTGATGAAGCCGAACGCGTCAAACTTTTTGTCGAGCGGC
This sequence comes from uncultured Eubacterium sp., assembly GCA_944380545.1. Classification (GTDB taxonomy): domain Bacteria; phylum Bacillota; class Clostridia; order Oscillospirales; family Acutalibacteraceae; genus Eubacterium_R. Next base: position 45,812 of record CALWHV010000013.1, read on the forward strand.
TCGACCTTCATCTCGTCGTCCACCCTGCCGTCTATCATACACTTGTTGTTGTCAACAAGCACAACGACATTTGAGAGCTTGAACTGAGCCGCGGTCATAGCCGCCTCCCAGTTTGAGCCTTCGTTGAGCTCGCCGTCGCCGGTGAGAACATAGTTCATATAGTCTACGCCCTTAACTCTGCCGGCGAGCGCAAAGCCGCAGGCGAGCGAAAGGCCGTGGCCGAGCGAGCCGCTGGAGCAGTCAACGCCCTTTATCTTGTTGCAGTCAAGGTGCATACCGAACAGAGAGCCCGTGAGATTGAAATTGTGAAGGCCCTCAACATCCATAAAGCCGTAGTCGCAGATGACGGGGCCGTAGCCGACCGCAGCGTGTCCCTTTGAGAGGACGAATCTGTCTCTGTCCTCCATATCGGGGTTGTTGACATCGAGCTTCATAAAGCGGTGGTAAAGGATGGTCATTGCATCCATAGCGCTCATAGCGCCGCCGATATGACCCGAACCGCCCCATACCGTGGTCTGCACGGTGAGGCGTCTGAGCTCATCCGCCTTTTTTTCAAGGCGCAGCCACTCCTCTTTGTCAAACGGCTTGTAATTTGCTGGCATAAATTTTCCTCCTTAAATAAATAATGCAAATATGATTGCGATTATTTTAATCCCTCTATTTCCGGATGCCTTTTGGCAACAACGCCGAAGGCGTCCTCCGCGATATCAACGGCAAGCTTGATATCGTCCTGCGTTACGGCGGCGTTTATGAAGTGGTTGTGGTGCGAAGCGAGGAACAGACCTCTTGAAACACATTCCGCAATCCATTCCTGATGGAGCATCAAGCTGTCGTCGTTTGCTATTCTGAGATAGAACAGCGCCGGCTCGCCGGACACGACAAGGTTAAAGCCGTGCTCCTCCGCCGCCTTTGAAAGACCCTGGGTAAGCTCTGTGCCGAGCTTTCTGAACATATTGGGAACATCAAGCTTTTTCATCTTTTCTATGCACACAAGGCACGCGGCGAACGGCTCGGCGCTCATCCAGTAGGAGCCTGTGTAGGTTACAGAGGAGGCGGTTGCCTTCATATGCTCGCCGCCGCAGCAGGCGGACATATTGTAGCCGTTGGCAAGCGCCTTACAGAAGCAGATGAGATCCGCCTTGATGCCGTAATAATGGTCCGAACCGGCAAGGTCGAGCCTGAAGCCGGTGCGCACATCGTCAAATATCAGCACGATGCCGTGCTCGTCGCAGAATTTGCGAACAGCCTGCCAGTAATCCCTTGTGGCGCACTCGTTATCCTTGAAATTGCCGTGGTCGTAGGGCTGGGCGATAAGGCCCGCCACATCGCCGCCGCACTCGTCGTACGCCTGCTTGAGGGCGTCTATATCAAACCAGGGGATAACGATATTGTTTTCTACCTCCTCGGGCAGTATGCCGGGGTAGTCTATCTTCTGTGCCCACTGGAAATCTCCGTGATAATAGCCCTTGAGGAATATCATCTTTTTCTTTCCGGTATGCGCTCTGGCGCACATAACGGAAAAGGTGGTGGCGTCCGAGCCGTTCTTCATAAAGAACGCCCAGTCCGCGCAGGCAACGGTGTCCTTAAGAAGCTCGGCGCACTCCACCATTTTATATGACGGAGAGGTGGTGCAGTTGCCGCGCCTGAGCTGCTCGATAGCGGCGGCGTCAACATCATCATCGCAGTAGCCGAGCACATTGGGGCCGTAGGCGCACATAAAATCAAGATACTTATTGCCGTCCACATCCCAGAAATATGTGCCCTTTGCGTGGTCGCTGAGCAGGGGCCATTTTGTTATGGGAAGAAACAGACCCTCGCTGGGACCGAGGTGGCCGTAAACGCCTGACGGGATAGCGGCAAGCGCCCTTTTGAACCACGCGGCGCTTTTTTCGTGCGTGTATTCGGGAAATTTACTCATATCTTTATGTATCCTCCTTATCAGCCGAGATAGACCGCGACACGGTCAAGTATTCTGTTGAGATTATCCACCATTGATATCATACCGCACATATAGATATTGCCCTCGCAAAGCTCGGCTATTGTGGAGGCGGTGCCGGTGAAGAGCCCGTGGGCAAGCTCAACATCCGCAAATTCCATAATTGCCCTGGGGTTTTCCGGCTTTTTCTTGATGGTGGTGAAATGGCTGTTCTTGATCTTGACGGCGGCATAGCACTTATCCTTGATGCCCATTGAAACAACGCCGTCCACCGTGCTCTTTGCCGTGAACATAGAGATGGGGTCTGAATTGGCAAGCGCCGAGATGGCGCCGACTATCGTGTAAAAGGTAAGTATCGTTGATTCCTCAAAAAACGCCTTGTCCTTCATATCCTCATCGCTCGGGCGCAGAAGCTTTGTGAGCCTGTTTGTAAGCTTTGTGAAAGGGCCGAGCAGGAAAGAGAGCACCTGAACGACGCCCTTTGTGGGGATACCCGGCTTGGAGCTGTCTATCAGCGCGTTGAATTTTTCGGGCGATGAAAAATTCATCTTGCAGGTGCAGCCCGCCGAGCCCTCTTTGAACTCGCAGCCGTTTTTTGTGAAGTGGAAAGTGCCGCACGGACCGTCCGCAACATCAAAGCACAGCGAAACCGGCGATTTGAGCGAGGCGAGGATGCTTTTTGCCTCGTCGTCTATCTCGCAAAGATTTTCAAGCGTTGCCAAAACGCCGTACATATTCACATATGCCATTGCCTTTGCATCAGTCAAAATAATTCCTCCTTGCTTAAATATGCCTGAAGCATAATATTACACGAAATCATTATACCACAAGGCGCACAACGCGGTCAATTACAAAGAGTTACAAATTTAACGCGCGCTTTTAGTAACAATCAATAAATATTATTACGCCCTGTATAATATGCGTTACCGCGCATCCTTTTCAAACGGATAGACGAGCCCCATCTGCCGGCGGCATTCGTCCATAATGCGCATACAGCTGAGGGTTGCGGAAAAAGGAATATAATCCGACTGCTTTTTGCCGCCCGTTATCTCTTGCGCGGCGCGCGAAAATTCCGTTAGATAATCCGTTTTGCCGCAGAACACCCTGCGCCCGTTATTATTTTTCAGCACGGCCTTTGACGCCATATGAAAGAAGCCGGGAAGGCTTATCGTGCCCTTTTCGCCGCGTATGACGCAGCTTTCCCTGAGCGAGCGCAGCGACATACACAGCTTACATTCAAAGCCGGAATAGGAAAGGACGACGGTTTCGCTGACATCTATGCCGCCGCTGAGCCTGCCGCGGCAGGATATCTTTTCGGGCATTCCGAAAAGATTATAGCAATATGTTATAGGATAGATGCCGATATCGAGCAGCGCGCCGCCCGCTGTTTGAGGAGTCAGCACGCGAGAATTTTTTGGCAGCATAACGCCGGGAAAGGCATAGTGAATCTCAACGCTTTTTATTCTGCCTATCTCGCCGCCCTGCACCCATTTTTTAACGGTTAGGGCAACATCCGAAAACCAGGTCCACATAGCCTCGCAAAAATACACATCATACTGCCTTGACGCGTCGATAAGCCGCCTTACATCCGCCTCGCAGACGGCGACGGGCTTTTCGCACAGCACGGGCACGCCGAGCTGCATTGCCGAAAGCGCGTATTCAAGATGGGAGGTGTGCGGGGTTGCGATATACGCGCCCTGCACGCCGGGGCAGGTGAGCGCCTCCTTTGCCGAAGCAAAGCTGCGCGCGCCGACGCGCTGCGCGAACGCCTGCGCCTTTTTTGCGTTTCTGCCGTAAACGGATATTATTTTGTGGCTGCCGCGCAGGATATCCCTTGCGGTTGAGGCGGCGATATTGCCGTTTCCGATGTAAGCCCAGCCGAAAGCTTCCATAAAAAAACACCTCTGCAATTCAAAAAGCGGGGACAGCAAATCCCCGCTTGAAATCAAATCAAAAAGCCTACCTTTTTCATAGCCTTGTTAAGAGTGCGCGACGCTATGCGCGACGCCTTTTGAGCGCCCGCCTCCATACAATCGCGCAGATACTGCCTGTCCGCCGTAAGCTCTGCGTATCTTTTTCTGAACGGTTCAAGCTCCGCAACAACAGCCTCGCCCACGGCCTTTTTGAAATCGCCGTAGCCCCTGCCGGAAAAATCGCTTTCTATCTGCTCAAGGCTGCTGCCGGTAACGGCTGAATAAATCGCCATAAGATTATTGACGCCGTCCTTGCCCTCGGCATAGCGAACGCTCATCTCGCTGTCCGTAACGGCGGATTTAAACTTCTTCATAATCGTTTCGGGCGCGTCCGTGATAAACACGGAGCCCTTGGGATTCGGGTCTGACTTGCTCATCTTGCGCGTGGGATCCTGAAGGCTCATTATCCTTTTTGCGCCGGTTTTGGGGATATACGCCTCCGGCACGGTGAAAACATTGCCGTAAACGCCGTTGAAGCGCTCCGCTATATCGCGCGTTATCTCAAGGTGCTGGCGCTGATCCTCGCCCACCGGCACGATATCCGCCTGATAGAGCAGTATATCCGCCGCCATAAGGCAGGGATAGGTGAAAAGGCCGGCGTTTACATTATCCTTATGCTGAGCCGCCTTATCCTTGAACTGAGTCATCCTTGAAAGCTCGCCGAACTGCGTGTAGCAGTTGAGTATCCATGCAAGCTGCGAATGAGCCGGCACCTGCGACTGAATGAAAACTATGCCGTTTTCCGGGTCGAGCCCGATGGCAAGCAGCATTGCAAAAAGCTCCTCCGTTTGCTTTCTGAGCTTTTGCGGCTCCTGGCGAACGGTGATTGAATGGAGGTCCGCAACGCCGTAGATTGTGTCAAACTGCTGCTGAAATGACGGCCAGCCGCGCATAGCGCCCAGATAATTTCCGAGCGTGGGCACGGAGGTTGGCTGAATCAGCGAGAGGCTTCTTTTCCTTTTCTGCGTTTCCTGAGATATCTGATTATCCATAAAAACATCAATTCCTTAAATAAATTACTTTTTGAACCGCTTTGCCACGCTGCCCATAATTTTGACGCCCTTGACGATATCCTCGTCGCACGGGGTGGAGAAATTAAGGCGAATATGGCTGCACGGCGCGGTATCGTCCGTCATAAACGCCGAGCCAGGAACTACCGCCACCCTTTCCTTGAGAAGGGCGTTTACATATTCGAGCATATCGACCTCATCCGGCAGCTTTGCCCAGATGAACAGCCCGCCCTGAGGGCGCACATATGTTATGAAGCCGCGGCAGTATTCGTCAAGGCAGCGGCACATCAGATCAAGCTTGCGCCTGTATATCTTTCTTATCTGCTCTATATGCGCGTCCACATCATATTCGTCAAACCAGCGCGAAACTATCATCTGGTTGAGCACGCCGGTGTGGACATCGCTGACCTGCTTGCCTATCGTGAACGCGCCTGCCGCGCTTTTGGGAACGACGGCGTACGCCACGCGGATGCCGGGCGCAAGTATCTTTGAAAACGAGCCGGCGTAAAACACGATGCCGTGAGTGTCAAGGCTTTTGATTGACGGCACATCTCGCCCGTCAACGCGCAGAAAGCCGTAGGGGTCGTCCTCCAGGATTGCCAAACCGTTTTCAAGCGCAACGCGGTAGAGCGCCTTTCTTTTTTCAAGGCTCATCGTGGTGCCGCCGGGATTTTGGAAATTCGGGATGGTATAGATGAATTTGGCGCCGGGATTTGCCTTTACGGTGCGCTCGAGCGCGGCGATGTCCATACCGTCCGCCTCAATGGGCACGCCGGCAAGGCGGCAGCCGTGGGAGCGAAAGCAGTTTAGCGAGCCGATAAAGGACGGCTCCTCGCAGATAACGGTGTCGCCCGGCGAAGTGAGGATGCGCGTCGCTATATCCATAACCTGAGTGCCGCCCGCCGTGATTATGACGGTATCATCATCAGTGCCTATATCGCTGCGCTTTTTAAGCCATTTTGAAACCGTTTGCCTGAGCGGCTCATAGCCCTCGGAAACGCCGTACACAAGCGCGGAAACCGGGTCCCTTTCAAGTATTTCAGCCGCCACGGCGCGCACCTCGGCGCACGGGAAGGCGTGCGAATCGGGCGAGCCGCCGGCAAAGGCTATCATACCCGGATCGTTTGTGACCTTAAGTATCTCCCTTACGGCGGAGGGCTTCATATCTGTGAAATTCTTTGATAAACTTACGCTCATCTTTATTTTTTCAATACCTCTTTTACAAATCTTTCGCACGATCTGCCGTCGCACAGCGAAACGAACCTTGCCTTGAACGCCTCAAGCCTTTCATCTGAGCGGCGCGCGTTCAAGACCGCCTGCGCAAGGCTTGAAAAATCGCGCACAACATCGCCGCACGCATAATCGGAATAATCGTAATAAAAGCCGCGGGCGCCGCCGTATTCGTCAAGATCGGGCGCATACAGCACGGCGGGATTGCCTATCACGGCGTTTTCAAAGATAACGGAGGAATAATCCGTTACGAGCACATCGGTTATAAACAGGATGTCGTTTATCTCCCGCTCCTTTGAAAGGTCGAAGACGCGGTGCGAATATTGCGCGGGCACGGCGAACGAGTCCTTTACGAACGGGTGCATTTTTATGATAAGCGCCCAATCGTCCGGCATATCATCCATAAACCTGCCGACATCGAAAAAGCGGGCGGGATAATGCGCGTCGTTCACATTTTCACCCCTGAAGGTGGGGGCGAAAAGGCATATCCTTTTGCCCCTGAGCCCCGGATACTCGCCGTACAGCCGCTCGCGCGCCGTGCTTACGGCGGACGGGTCGAAGAACCTGTCCGTTCGCGGAGAGCCGACAGCCTTTACCCTGCTGCGGTCTATGCCGAACGCCTCGGCGTAGATCTTTACGATATCGGCAGACGAAACGATGGCGTCCGTATAATTCTTATGGGTGATGGAGCTTTTGACGGCGCTTGCTCTGCCGTAGCCGAAGCGTTTGAACGCGCCGAGCGCGTGCCAGACCTGAACGAGGCGCTGGCCGCTGCGAAGGCGCAGAACATAGACGAGCGGCTCATAATCGTCAACAAGTATAAAGCCGCTTTGCGCCATTTCGCGCGCAAGCTGCTTTTTTGAAACGCCGTCCGGCGCGGTTATCGCCTTAACGGTGAAGCCCTCGCCGTTTTTTTCAAGATATTCCTTGACGGCAAGCAGATTGCCGCCGAGCCTGCCCTTTGACGAGGAATACATCAGTATCCGCTTTTTATCCATAGGCAGCGAGCAGGCGCGCCTGTATTCAAGCTGAAACCCGGCATGCCGCAGCCTTTGCAGCGCCGGGTATAAAAACTCTTTTATCTTGCTCATTGGCTGTTCTCTTCTTTTTCGGCGGAGGATTCCTGCGGTTTTTCATCGCCGGGCGTTTCCCGCTCTTCCGGCTCATCCGCTTCTTCCGGCTGCTGCAGATCGCCGTCTGTCAAAACGCCGTAATTATAGCGGCCGTCGTAAACGCCGCGGGCAAGCTCGTCTATAAGCTTTCCGTATTCGGCGGTTATGCTTTTAAAGCGCTTGTTTACATACGCCTTTTTGAACGCCTGCTCCTTTTCGGCGGGGGCGCGCATACCGCGGGCGATGAAATCGCATATGCCGCGGGCGTTCTTTGAATAAAGCGCGGGGATATCCGCCCAGAAATCTATGTAAAAGCCGCGCTCGTCTATATATTTATCGCTGTCAAAGCAATAGATATATATGGGCAGCTCCTTTAAGAGCGCCTCGTAGATAACGGAGCTGTAGTCCGTTACAACATAATCGGCAACGCACATAAAATCCATTGCGTTGAAGCTTTCGCCCTCCGCCGCGTTCATACGGGAATCGGCATAGATCTGCTCCTTATTGGAATCCACAACATGGTGCTTTACGATAAGGTTATACTCTGAATAATTGACCTTGTTTATAAGCTCCTTCGTTGCGGCTTTAAGGGCGTTTCTGTCCTCCTGAGTATCGCGGAAGGTTGGGGCGTAAAGGATGTTTTTGCGCCCGTTTCCGAGCTGCGGATACCTGCGCAGGATATTGCCGCGCACGCGCTCGCTCTCCTGCGGGTCGGTTATATAATCCATACGCGGGATGCCGATGGGGATAAATTTTGATTCCGGCTGGCCGAACGCCTCCGAAAACGCGGGAACGCATTTATCGCCGCTGGCGGCAATCAGCGAATAATTTTTGTGCATCCTGAACGCCTCGGCGGTTTTTGACGACTTGCCGCCCTCCTTATCGAGCACTGAGCGTCCGAACTTTTTGAACGCGCCGAGCGCGTGCCAAAGCTGAATTATCTTAAGCTCCGGTTTATGCCTGAGCATAGAGGCGAGGATGCAATATCCGTCAAGCACGACGACGCGCGAGGTGGCAAGCGCCTTCATCTGGCGCAGCATCTCGAAAGCATAGCCGAGCCTGCCTGAAAAGGAATCCGGTATCATCCTGCACAGCACAACGACGGAATACTGCGGATAATTTGTTTTTATCTCGTTTATAAGATAGCGAAAATCGGTTGAGGGCGTTTCGCTCTGGCGCGAGATAAACGCTATCTTGTTTTCCGTTTTGCGGCGCTTGTAGAACGAATAGATAAAATTCATCACCGCGCCGAAAAGCTTTGCAAAAATTCCTGTCAAAGCGTCACTTCCAATATGAAAAGAGCTGTTTATTATTCGTAAAGCGGATATTTTGCGCAGATGTCGGCAACACCGGCTCTGATATAATCCTTTTTATTGTCAAAATCGGTGATTGCAAGATAGATATACTCTGCGATCTTTTCAAAATCCTCTTTCTGAAGCCCCCTTGTTGTTGCGGCGGGAGTGCCGATGCGAACGCCGGAGGTTACGAACGGAGAGAGAGGCTCGTTGGGAACGGTGTTTTTATTGAGGGTGATATGGACCTCGTCGAGCCTTGCCTCAAGCTCCTTGCCTGTTACGCCGGTGCCGATGAGCGAAAGCAGGATAAGGTGATTATCCGTGCCGCCGGAAACGAGATTGAGACCCCTTGAGGTAAGCGCATCCGCAAGGGCTTTGGCGTTATCCACGATGCGCTGCTGATATTCCCTGAATTCGGGCTTGAGCGCCTCGCCGAAGCAGACCGCCTTGCCGGCGATTACATGCATAAGCGGACCGCCCTGCGTGCCGGGGAACACGGCGGAATTGAGCTTCTTTGCAAGATAGGGGTTGTTGCAGAGGATAAGGCCGCCCCTGGGACCCCTTAAGGTTTTATGGGTTGTTGTGGTTACAACATCGGCGTACGGCACGGGATTCTGATGGAGACCCGCGGCAACAAGGCCTGCGATATGAGCCATATCCACCATAAACATAGCGCCGTTTGCGTGGGCGATATCAGCCATCGTTTTAAAATCAATGGCGCGCGGATAAGCGGAAGCGCCGGCAACGATGAGCTTAGGCTTTACCTTGTTTACCTGCTTTGCAAACGCCGCAAGGTCGATAAAGCCGTTATCGTCCACACCGTAGGGCACGAAATTGAAATACTTGCCGCTTATATTGGCGGGCGAGCCGTGGGTGAGATGGCCGCCGTTATCGAGGCTCATACCCATAACCGTATCGCCCGGCTTGAGCAGCGCAAGATAAACGGCTGTGTTTGCCTGCGCGCCCGAATGAGCCTGAACATTGGCGTAGCCCGCGCCGAAAAGCTCGCACGCTCTTTTGATAGCTATATTCTCTACGATATCAACATACTGGCAGCCGCCGTAATAGCGCTTGCCGGGAAGGCCCTCGGCGTACTTGTTTGTGAGCACGCTGCCCATAGCGGCCATAACCTGCGGCGAAACAAGATTTTCCGAGGCGATAAGCTCTATGTTTTCTCTCTGGCGCTTAAGCTCCAGCGCCATAGCGTCCGCCACTTCCTTATCCGTCTCCGCAACCTTTGCGATTGAATCGTAATAATCCGCGTACATAATTAAAATTCTCCTTTTAAAAAATTACGATAGTATAATAACACATCGCCGCCCAATATACAACAAGGATTTTATTAAAACGGTAAACGGCTGAAGCCTTGATATAAAAACGCCTCCTATTATAAGGAGGCGTTGAGCATTATGACGCAAGGGCGAAATAGAGGATCACGGCGGCGCCGAGGATGATCCTGTACCAGCCGAACACGGTGAAGTCGTGCTTTTTGATATAGCTCATAAGGAATTTTATGGCGAAAACGGACACGATGAACGCGCTTACAAGGCCGATGAAAAGTATCAGCAGCTCCTGCGAGGTGAAATCAAAGCCGAATTTGACGAGCTTGAGCGCGCTTGCGCCGAACATTACGGGAACGGCGAGAAAGAAGGTGTATTCCGCGGCAACGGAGCGGGAGATGCCGATGAGCAGCGCGCCGACTATTGTGGCGCCGCTTCTTGAGGTGCCGGGAAAAACGGCTGCTATGAGCTGAAAGAGCCCTATTATGAACGCCGCCTGATAGGTGATGCCGCCGATGGAATCGACCTTGGGCTCGCGATTCCTGTTGCGCCTTTCTATTATGATGAAAAGTATGCCGAAAACGATGAGCGCGGCGGAAACGGTTTGCCAATTATAGAATATCTCCTCCAGCTTATCGTCAAAGAACACGCCGACAACGGCGGCGGGAACGCAGGACACGATTATCTTTAGCCACATCACAAGCGTGTCCTTTTTCCAGCTCAATCTTTTTTCGCTGTATTCGAGCGGGATGAGCTTTTTGAAATAGAGCACCACGACGGCAAGAATGGCGCCGAGCTGGATGACGACGAGGAACATACTTTTAAATTCCTCGGAAACATTGAGCTTTAAAAACTCGTCCACAAGGATCATATGGCCCGTGGAGCTTATGGGCAGCCATTCCGTGATGCCCTCCACTATTCCGAGCACAAGCGCCTTGAGCATTTCGATAATATCCATAAAACCTCCCGAAATCAAGGCCTTATGCCGTTTTGAAGCTTGGCGGCGGTAAGCGTGTTTTGCATCAGCATGGAAATCGTCATCGGCCCTACGCCGCCGGGGACGGGCGTGATATAAGAACATACGGGAGCTACATTTTCAAAATCCACATCGCCGCACAGCTTGCCGTTTTCATCCCGGTTCATACCGACATCTATGACCACGGCGCCGGGCTTTACCATATCGGCGGTTATGAACTTGGGCTTTCCGACGGCTGCAACGAGTATATCGGCGGTTTTTGCCGTTTCGGCAAGGTTGGGCGTTTTGGAATGGGCGATCTCCACCGTGCAGTCCGAATGAAGCAGCAGCATAGCCATCGGCTTGCCGACGATATTGCTTCTGCCGACGACAACGGCCTTTTTGCCGCGCGTTTCTATGCCGGCGCTTTTTATAAGCTCCATTATTCCGGCGGGGGTGCAGGGCAGAAAATCATAATCGCCTATCATTATCCTGCCGACATTGACGGGGTGAAACGCGTCCACATCCTTGGCGGGGTCTATAAGCTCTATAACCTCTTTATCATTGAGGTGGGCGGGAAGCGGAAGCTGGCAGAGTATGCCGTTTATATCCCTTCTTTCGTTGAGCTCGCGCACAAGGCTGTTGAGCTGCTGCTGAGTGGTGCTTGACGGCAGCGCGTATTTTTCGCTGTAAAAGCCGACCTCGGCGCACGCCTTTTCCTTATTTCTTACATAGACCTGGGAGGCGGGATCGTCGCCCACTATAATAACGGCAAGACCGGGCTTAACGCCCTTTTCGGCAAGCGCCGCAGTTTCTCTGCGCACGCGCTCGCGCACGGCGGCGGAGACCTCTTTTCCGTTTAAAAGCTGCATAATAAAATCATCCTTTCGTCACTTTTGAGCCGCGCTGAAAAAGAAATCGTTTTGCGGCGAGGAGGCGCATACGGTGTATGCGTAATTCTGCGTGGGGGCGCACGTCTGCATGGGCAGCGGAGGCGGATTGAGCAGATACCGCCTTGAAAGCGTGCCTTTTTTGAGCTTTCTGAGCATAACTATCAAAACGCAGGTGAAGAACACAACGATTACCGCCGAAAGCAGCTGGCTTACGCGGATCGTGGTGGAGCCTATGTAAAGGCTGTCTGTTCTGAGACCCTCCACCACCATTCTTTCAAGCCCGTAGCCTATGCCGTAGAGCAAAAACAGCTCGCCCTTGAATTTGCGGCGCTTTTTGAAAACGAAATGCAAAATCAAAAACAAAGCGAGGCACCACACGCTTTCGTAAAGAAATGTGGGGTGGACCGGCACATCGGGGTCTACCTGCATACCCTTTTCAAGCAGCAGCGCCTGATTTGCTGCAATATCGTCTCTTATCTTGACCGACCACATACGAAAGAGGCCGTTTTCGGAATTTGCGCCGAACGCCTCCTGATTGAAGAAATTGCCCCAGCGGCCTATGCCCTGCCCTATCAGCAGGCCGAGCGAGCCGACATCGAGCAGATTTGCAAAATCTATCTTGCCTATCCTGGCGCCGATCCAGCCGCCGATGAGGGCGCCGATGATGCCGCCGTAAATGGCGATGCCGCCGTGCCAGATGGCGATTATCTCGCCGGGGTTCTGCGAAAAATAGTCCCACTCAAAGGCAACATAATAGAGCCTTGCGCACACTATGCCGAAGATGGTGCCCCAAATAAGGACATCCGTCATACCGTCAAGGCTCATCTTCCACTTATAGGCGGTGACGCCGCCGTAGATAACGGCAAGCGCAAAGCCGAAGGCGATTATGATGCCGTACCAGTGAACATCATAGCCGCCTATTGAAAACGCAACGGACGGGATATCGACGGAAAAGCCCAGCCCGTCGAAAAAAACGGTTGTAAAATCAGACATAATATACCTCCTTGCCGCTCACTGATTTGCGCAGACTACCGACAGCGCGCAATAGCGCTCGTCAAGCTTTTCACGCAGCAGGGCTTCAACATCTGCCTTTTTGATGTTTTTATAAACGCCCAGCGCGTCAAAAACGCAAAAGCCCGCGAAATGGCAGCCGAGGATGGAATTTGCGATATCCTCCGTCACATTATAGGACATTATCTCGCGCCCGTAGAGGCTGCGGCGGGCGGTCTCAAACTCCTCGTCTGTTATACCGCTCTGCCTGAGCTGAGCGACACGCGCCTTGATCGCGTCTGCGACCGCGGCGGCGTCTCTGCTCTCGCCCTCAAAGATGACCGCCTCGTATCCCCTGCCGGTGAAATATTCCTTGGAGAATGAGGAATTTATAAGCCCCTTTTCCGTAAGCGAAATATAAAGAGGCGAGGTCTCGCCGGCAAGGAGCTCAAGCAGGATATCCATACCCACAAGCTCCTCGACGCTGCGCAGAGGCGTTTTGCACGCCTCCTTGTAGCCGAACGAAAACACCGGCATACCTACGGCAAGGTGATACTCCTCGTACGGCTTTACTATATCGCGCGGTTCATCGACCTCGGCGCGTTCGATCTTTATATCCGGCGCCTTTTCAAGCAGCTCGTCGCACACGGAAACGACCTGCTGCGGCGTTACGCTGCCGACGACGGCAAGCGCCATATTATTGAGATTATAAAAGGTGTTGTAGCACTCGTAAAGCAGCTTGTCCGTTATTTTTGAGATGGAATCCACCGTGCCGGCTATATCTATTCTTACGGGGTGGTTCTTATAAAGGCAGCGCAGCAGATTGAAGGTGCCCATCCAGCCGGGAACATCGTAATACATAGTTATCTCCTGCCCGATAATGCCCTGCTCCTTTTCAACGGTTTCCTTTGTGAAATAAGGGTGGGTCACGAAATCGAGCAGTATTCTGAGGCTGTCCTCAAACCTGCCTGAGCACTGGAAAAGATAGCAGGTTTTGTCAAACGAGGTGTAGGCGTTTGCGCTGGCGCCGGTTTCGGCGTATCTTGTGAACGCGTCCAGCTCCTCGCTTTCAAACAGCTTATGCTCAAGAAAGTGGGCGATGCCCTCCGGCACGCTTGTAAAGCTGCTTTCGTTTGAACGCTTGAAGCAGGTGTCTATCGAGCCGTACTTTGTGCCGATAACGGCGTACGCCGATTTATAGCCCTCCTTGGGCATAACAAATATCTTGAGCCCGGACGGATGGTCTATTTCATACAGCTTTTCGCCGAGCTCCCTTGATTCGCGTATCATTCCTGCGCCTCCTTATTTCCTGCCAGAGTGTAGACGGCGCCGAGGCGCACGGTTTTTGCAAGCTCGGCGATCTGCTCCTTAGTGACTGCGGCGTGGAGCCTTGCGCTCTCCTGCGGGGAGATATATTCGCCGTCCGCGCACTGCGCAGAATACCAGGCTTCTATGGATTCTGGCGAATCGCCTACCGAGCCGAGCATATCGGCTATCGCCGCGGCGGACGAGGTGAATTCATAATCAAAATCGCCGTTTTCTATGCAAGAGAGCTGATTGAGGATCTCCTCCTGCGCCCTTTGCATATTCTGCTCCTCGCAGCCGCTTTGAACGAACAGGCAGCTCTTGCGCCTGAACGGTCGGGCGGAGCAATAATAGCAAAGGCTCATCTTTTCGCGCACATTGGAAAACAGCTTTGAATAGGGGCCGCCGCCGAATATATCGCAAAACGCTCTTAAGACCGCGCCCTGCTCGGCGCTGTCAGCATCCACGCCGGCATAAAAGCCCATAACGAGCTTGCCCTGGCGCACCTCCTGCCTTTCCGTTACGCGCCTTACCTGCGCCGGAGCTTTAGAGGGTGAGGGCGTCGGCGGGGCATAGCTTCTGCCGAGCGCCTCAAGGCGTGCCTTGAGCTGTGAGGGAACCGCGCTGCAATCGGCGCTGCCGACGCATATAAAGGTTATTTTTGCCGTTTTCAGCAGCGTGCGCCACGCGTTTGCGGCTTCAAGCGGCGTTACCGCCTCCACCTGCGCAGCCGTGCCCATTTTGCCGACGGCAAACGGCTCGCCCTCAAACATAATCTGCTGCGCCCTTTCAAGCGCGTAGATCCTTTTTTCGTTTTCATCGCTTTCTATCTTCTCTATGATGATGCGCTTTTCCCTTTGCGTATCCTGCGGCAAAAACGCGCCGTTTTCATCAAGCGACGGCTCAAAGAGCAGGGACAGCAGAAGCTTGACGCACTCGCCTGAGATCCTTTCGCCGTCCAGCGAAAAGCGGTCGTCAAGGCAGGTCATATTAAAGCGCAGCTGCTGAAAATCGCCGGATTTGGTTACCTGAACGCCGAGCTGCGCGCCGTATAAACCGGCGAGCCTTCTGCTGAGCGCGCCGATGGTGGGATATTGCGCGCAGGTTGACGAAACGATATGCGCCGCCACGGCGTTTTGCGCCGCCGTCTGCTCAAGCAAGGGCGTTGTGAGCGTAACGGAAAGCTCGTTCGTTTTAAACCTGTTTGCCTCAACGCAGATGACCTCCGCCCCCGGCAGTATCTGAGTCAGCTGAAATTCCTTCATTTTAAATATCAAGACCTTTCGACCCCGCGCCGCGGAAATTACGCCGCGGTGCAAAGATGATGCAGATATTTTACCATATTATTATAATTATTTCCATATTTTATTTGAATTATCTTAAAACAGCAGATACAGCAGCGCAAGCAGCAATTTATCATCCGCCGCGCCCTGCGTTAAAAGTATCATTATTATAAGCAGCACGGTAGTTTCGCCGTCTTCCCCGCCGCCCTGTGCCTCAGCCGCCTGCGGCTTGATATTTTCGGGCTGCGCGGGCGCTTTGCGCTCCTCTGCCGCTTGTGCACCGTCAACATACGCGCCCGCCCTTTCGCGCATCTCCCTTACCCGCTTTTTTGCCTCCTCTATCTCCGCGCTTGAAAAGCTCGGCGTTTAAAACATCTCCCTAAGCATCGGCAGTATCTCAAAAAGCCGCAGTATCTTGACCGCGGTATCAGCCTTTTCCCTGTTTTTCGGCGAGAGGTGCGGCTTGAGCGCGAGGATAAGGTCCGTATTTTTATTTGAGGCGCTGTTCATCTTGTCAAAAACGGCTTTGGCGCGCATCAGAAGCTGAAAATCCTGCGAGCCGAGCCCGCCGGGCAGGGAAACGCCGGCTTTTGGCTGTGACGGCGCGGGTGGCGCGGGTTCAGTCCGTTCGCTTTCGGGCGCGGCGCTCTGCCCCTGCGAGCCGAGGATGGACTGCGCGACGCCCTTGAGCATATCTATATCCTGCGGGGTGAGGCTTGATATGATATCGTTTAAATCGTCCATAGCTTAATCCTTTCCGAAGCGGCGCAGCAGCTCCTTTGACTGCGGCGAATCGAGCAGGCTTTGAAGCGCCTTTTTATCAGACAGCACCGATTTAAGCTTTTTTGAAAGCTCGGGCGACAGGCTTTTTTCAAGATAGCTTTCAAGCCGGCCGCTGTGCGCGGCTTTTTTCAGCTCCTGCGGGTCTATCCCCGCCTTTTGCGCCGCTTTGCCTACGGGGTCGCCCTGCTGATTTTTATTAAAATTCGAGCTGTTCATTGTAATCACCATCCAATTAAAGTATAATAATACTTATGAAAGCTTGGAGGCGGATATGTATGAGGATGATAGCTACTTCAGACAGCCATTCAAGGCGCGGGCTGCTGTTTGACATCATTGAAAGGCACATAGAAAACGCGGACCTTTTTGTGAATCTGGGCGACTGCGGCAGCGGCGCGGACCTTGAGGAGGCGCAGCTTTATTTCGGAGAGCGGCTCAAGCTGCTGAGAGTAGGCGGAAACTGCGATTTTTATTACGACTGCCCGGCGGTGAGGCTTATCGACTTTGCCGGAAAAAGGGTTTTGCTTTGCCACGGCCACACCTTTAAAGTGAAATTCGGGCTTTACGAGCTTGAGAGCGAGGCGCAAAAAGAGGGCGCGGACATAGCGCTTTACGGCCACACCCACGCCCAAAAATGCGAATATAAGGACGGTATCTACTATTTTAACCCCGGAGCGGTGCGCGACGGGAATTACGGCATTATAGACATAACAGACGCCGGAACGGTCTGCATACCGGCAAGGCTGACCTAAGCCTCAACGCCCGTGAGCGCGCAGAAGATCTCGGAGGCGATGATGAGCCCTGCCGCGGCCGGCACAAACGGAGTGCTGCCGACGGTGCGCCGACCGCTTTCAGCCTCAAGGCGGCGCGGCTGCTCCTTTGAATAGACAACGCGAAGCGAATCCACTCCCGCCTTTTTGAGCTCGCGGCGCATAACGCGGGCAAGCGGGCAGACTGAGGTGGAATAGATATCGGCGACCTCTAAAAGCTGCGGGTGCAGCTTATTGCCCGTGCCCATTGAGCTTATGACCGGCACGCCGAGCGCCTTTGCGCGTTTTATAAGCTCCAGCTTTGAGGAGACGGTGTCTATCGCGTCCGCAATATAATCATACTGCGAGAGGTCTATCATATCCGCGGTTTCGGCGGAATAAAATAGCGGCAGGGGCGTTATCTTTACATCGGGGTTTATGGACAGGGCGCGGAGCCTTGCCGCCTGAACCTTGGGCATACCGAGCGTTTGGGCGGTTGCAATGATCTGGCGGTTGAGATTTGACGGGCTGACCGTATCGGCGTCTATAATATCAAGCGCGCCGACGCCGCACCTGACGAGCGCCTCCGCCGCATAGCCGCCGACGCCTCCGACGCCGAACACGGCAACGCGCGAGCGCTTCATTTTTTCAAGCGCCTCGCCGCCGGCAACAAGGCGCGTTCTTTCAAAAATATCCATAGCTCATTCCGTTTTTCAGATTGCGGCCGGGGCGGTTCTGCGCCGCGAGCCGCGGTTTCGGGAATATTTTAACACATTAAGGCGCGAATGCCAACCGAATCATTGAAAAAACGGCGTTTTGATGGTATAATGCTTTGATGATGAATGATAAATAATTCGGATAAAACAGATTGCGAGGTATTTGCACAATGGTTTACAACACCATACTTGACGCGATAGGACACACGCCGATGATCAGGCTAAACAGGCTCTGCGAGCCGGATTCGGCAGAGATACTTGTGAAATACGAGGGCGTTAACATCGGCGGCTCGATAAAAACGCGCACCGCCTACAATATGCTTAAGCGCGCCGAGGAAAAGGGACTTATAAATGAAAACACGATTATCGTTGAGCCAACGAGCGGAAACCAGGGCATAGGGCTTGCGCTTGTGGGAGCGGTAAAGGGCTACAATGTGAAAATAATCATGCCGGATTCCGTTTCCGAGGAGCGCAGAAAGCTTGTTTCAAACTACGGCGCCGAGGTGATACTTATTCACGACGACGGCAATATCGGCAAATGCATAGAGGAATGTATGGCGACTGCCGAGCGTATGGCTGCCGAGGACCCGAATGTTTACATACCCGGACAGTTTGAGAACCCCGACAATCCGAAAGCGCATATATATCACACTGCGGTTGAGATACTTGAGCAGGTGGGCGCCGATATAGACGGCTTTTGCAGCGGCGTTGGCACTGGCGGCACGATAAGCGGCATAGGCGAGGTGCTAAAGCGCCAGAACCCCTCGATAAAAATATGGGCGGTTGAGCCCGAAAACGCGGCGATACTCAGCGGCGGCTCGGTGGGCACGCATCTTCAGATGGGCATAGGCGACGGGCTTATCCCCGACAACCTCAACACCACCATATACGAGCATATCTGCGTTATATCCGACGAGGAGGCAATCAAAACCGCCAGAAGGCTCGCTTCCGAGGAGGGCATTATGTGCGGCATATCGAGCGGCTCCAATGTGGCGGCGGCGATAAAGCTGGCGCGCAGGCTGGGCAAGGGCAAAACGGTTGTTACCGTGCTGCCGGACACGGGCGAAAGATATTTCAGCACGGCGCTTTTTGAATAGCGAAAGCGCTGAAAGCGGCGAAAGGCGGGCGCGCATCATTCGGCATAATTTGAGCATTTCTGTTGTAAAACCGCATTTTGTTTGCTATACTGCCTATATAGGGTTTAATTTTAAGATTGCGAGGAATTGATATGCCGGTTGCAGAAGTAAAATCAAGCAAAAAGAAAAAGGCGGGAAAGGCTTTTATGATAATCGTTGCGGTTATTGCGGCAATCGCCGTTATCGCCTGCGTATTTATAGCCGCAGTTACAAGAAAACAGGCGGACACGGACGAAAACATAGTTTATGTAGGCGGTATGCTTGAATCCGACACGATAGAATACCAAAGCGAAAGCGCGAAGGGGCTTGAAAAGAACCCCGTTATCAAGCTGATGCAGATGATATGGTATTTCTGCGCCGAAAGCGACGCCAAAAAGCACGAGGACCAAACGCCGCCCGATGTGGAAATGATCAAGGACATCCCCTACATAGACGACGGCAACCTTTACCATATGCTTGATGTTTATTACCCGAAGGGGACTGCCGGCGACGCGAGCCTGCCAGTCATAATAGACATTCACGGCGGCGGCTGGATGTACGCAACGAAGGAGCTTAACGAATATTACTGCCGCGCCCTTGCTGACAGGGGCTTCGTGGTGTTCAACATAAGCTACAGGCTTGTGCCGGATGTTACGGTTGAGGAGCAGCTTCAGGACGCCGCAGCCGCGCTTAAATGGATAAACGAAAATATGAGCGCCTATCCGTGCGATGCCGAAAGCGTTATGCTGACCGGCGACTCCGCCGGCGGTATGCTTGCCGTCTATTCCGAGGCTATTATGCAGAGCGAGGAGCTGCAGACCGTCTTCGGCATTGAGGACGCGGGGCTTGATGTTGACGCGCTTTTACTGACCTCGCCCGTTGCCTATATGAAAAACGGCGCGATCAGCTTTTACACAAAGCTTGTGTGGGGCGAAAACTACAAGGATAAGCCCACATACGATTATATGAATCTTGACGAGATAATAGATTACGCCGAGCTGCCGCCTACATATCTTATAACCAGCAGCGGCGACAGCCTTGCCCACAGCCAGACGCTTGACGCTTACGAGCTGCTTGAGAGCAAGGGCGTTCAGGCCGTGCTCAAGGATTACGGAAAATTCGAGGGCAAAAGCCTGCCGCATGTTTTCAGCATACTTGAGCCGTTTGACGAGATAGGAACGCAGACGATAGACGAAGCGGTAGAATTTTACAGAGATATAATCGAAAAGAGCAAAGCCGCCGGATAAGCCGGCGCAAAATAAAGGTCGTCGGATGTTGATAAAGCAGATCAGAACACGCAAGCTTCCGGTGACTCCGAGTACGCGGGCTGCTGATAGCAGCCCCTACGCGATGTTTAGTAAAATAACGCATTTTTTCGGCGATTGCGAGCGGAATTGTATAAATTTCGACGGCGCGGCGTCCATTTTCAACAAACTGAGAGGTCATCGGATGATGACCTCTTTTCATTTTCAAAACAAAAAGCCGCTGCAAGCAGTATGCTTCTTGCAGCGGTTTGGTGAAGACGAGTGGACTTGAACCACCGACCCCCTGCATGTCAAGCAGGTACTCTAACCAACTGAGCTACGCCTTCAAATATTCAATTAAAGCGCCGCAGCCGTTCGTCCTTGCCGGGCGTCAGCCCGCCTGCGGTCTCAAAAGCAAAAAACCATCCGCGCCGCCATCATTTTCGGTGCGTGCAGTTTTAAGCGAACTGATTTTTGCACGGGCAAGGCACAAAACGCAGTTAATCCTTTCGGATTAACGAGGATTTTAACGCAGCACGCGCGGAAAGCAGTCGCTTAAAACCATATTGTTTTCGGTTCTCGCTTGCCCCACCAACTGAGCTACGCCTTCAAATATTCAATTAAAGCGCCGCAGCCGCTCGCCCTTGCCGGGCCTCAGCCCGCCTGCGGTCTCAAAAGCAAAAATCCATCCGCGCCGCCATCATTTTCGGTGCGTGCAGTTTTAAGCGAACTGATTTTTGCGCGTGCAAGGCACAAAACGCAGTTAATCCTTTCGGATTAACGAGGCTTTTAACGCAGCACGCGCGGAAAGCAGCCGCTTAAAACCATATTGTTTTCGGCTCTCACTTGCCCCACCAACTGAGCTACGCCTTCATAATATTTTGGTTTGATTGTGAAAAGCATCGCCGCAGGCTTTCACCTGCGGCGAATGGAGCTACTGGTCGGACTCGAACCGACGACCTGCGCATTACGAATGCGCTGCTCTACCAACTGAGCCACAGTAGCGCGCCATAACTGCCGCATTGCCGCGGCACTTTGAAATTATACAATAAAAACCGCCGAAGGTCAAGCATTTTCTGCGCTAAATTTACAGAAGCTCGTTTAGCTTTTCAAAAACGAAATCAACGCTTTTCTGCCTGACGGCGTTTCTGCCGATATCGCCGAAGCAGCAGGTGTAGGTTTTTGTGCAGCCGTTGATGTAAAAGCCGAAGCAAACCATACCCACGGGCTTTTTTGCCGTGCCGCCCGTAGGACCGGCAACGCCGGTTATGCCGACGCCGACCTCGCTGCCCGCCGCCTGCGCTGCGCCCTGAGCCATACTGCCCGCAACCTGCTGAGAAACAACGCCGTACTCGTTTATAACGGCCTCGCTTACGCCGAGAAAACGCATTTTAGCTTCATTGGCGTAGGTTACGAAGGAGGCATCAAAAACGCGGGAGGCGTCTGCAACGCTGACGAGAGCCGCGCTGCAAAGTCCGCCCGTGCAGCTTTCGGCAAACGAGATATGAAGCCCTGCGCGGATGAGCTTTTGCACCGTGCGCTCATAAAGAGATATATCCTTAAACATATGAAAGCACCTCGCTGAGGCTTGTTATAACGGGAACATCGCCGCGAAGCTCCTGCCCCTCGAACCAACCCCAATTCATACGAACGGGCTTCATTCCGGCAGAAAGCGCGCCGCTTATGTCGTTTACGGGGTGATCGCCCACATAGATGCACTCCCCCGTTTTTACGCCGAGCTTATCAGCCGTGTATTGAAATATCTCCGGCTGCGGCTTTCTGTATTCTATATCGCCTGAGACCACGAGAATATCGAGATAAGGCAGAAGCCCGCTCTCATTCATCTTCGTGTGCTGAAGCACCGAGGGGCCGTTTGTGATAACGCCCGTGATTATGCCGCGCTCGCGCAGCTTTTTAAGCGTTGGAACGGCATCCGGAAAAACAACATTATAGTAGCCGAAATTCCTGTCATAATGCTCCGCAAGCGTTTTTGCATCGGGCGGCGCGGCGCAGCCCCACATATCAAGAAGCTGCGAATACCACTTGACGCGGTCCACATAGCCGCCGTTTCCGGTGCGCACCATATCGCCGATCCTTTTTTCCTTTTCCTGAGCGGTGATAAGAGGATAATATTCATCCAGCACCGCCGACGCGTAGCGGAGGAAAGCCGCGGTTCTGTCCTGCAAAGTTTCGTCAAAATCAAACAATACTGCTTTTATCATGATTGAGCTGAGCCTTCAATTCCTCAAGATTTTTAAACAGCTTTTCGGGGCGCAGATAATTCACGAGCTCAACCGTTACCTTTTTGCCGTAAAGATCGCCGCTGTAATCAAAGATATGCGTTTCGCAAATCGGCTCCTCAACGCGCCAGGTGGGGCGGTTGCCGATATTGGTGAAAGCCTTATACGACCTGCCGCCGAGCAGCACGCGGCTTTCATACACGCCGAAGCGCGGAACGATAAGCTTTTTAGGCAGGTGCTGATTGAGCGTTGGAAATCCGATGGTTCTGCCGCGCCGATCGCCGTGGATGACGGGCGCCTCAAAGGTGAAATTATATCCGAGCATCTCGTTTGCGGCGTTTATTCTGCCCTCGCTGACGGCGCGCCTTATGCGCGTTGAGCTTATGGGCTTGCCTTCAAAATCCTGCGCCTCAAGAATCCTTACCCAAATACCGCGCGGCTCAAGATACTCGCGCATATCAAGGGCGGACCAGGAGGCGTTTTTACCGAAGCGGAAATTAAAGCCGCACAGGATGATGCCCGCGCCGAATTCCTTTAAAAGGATATTTTCTATAAATTCTTCGCCGGAAAGGTTCTTGATTCTGTCAAAATCAGCGAAGACGCAATTCGGCCAGCGCCGCTTGAAAAGGCTTTTCTGAAGCAGCGAAAACCTGTTGTGAACGCAGTATATAAGCACATTTGACGCGCCGGTAACAACCGTTTTATGCGCAAGGTGCATACCGTCAAAATCACCTATGGCAACGGCGCGGTCGGTTTTTAATTTATCATAATCAGTCATAATCATTCCACAAAAACACGCTTCACGGCAAGCTCGTCACCGCGAACCTCGCCGAGGCCGAGGAAATCCCCGTTCGGAGAAAAAACGCGCAGTATGCCGCTTTTCGGCAGGGAGCGCACACGCTCTGTGCTGAGCGCGCCGCCGTTTTTGAACCGAACACTCTGTGCGGCGGTAACGGTTACGCTTTTATATGCCGAAAGCGCCCTGCTGAGCGGGATAACGAGCTTTTCGACGCCGCCGCTTTCGGCAGCCGCGCCGAGCTCCTCGAGCGTGAAGCAGTCATCAAGCGAAAAGCCGCAGGCATAGGTGCGCCTCAGCGAGGTCATCACCGCGCCGCAGCCGAGCGCTTTTCCCAAATCGTCCGTAAGCGTGCGGATATAGGTGCCCTTTGAGCAGAGCACATCTATTTGATATTCGTTATTTTTTTCATCCGCGTCGGTAAGAAGCAGCTTTTTTATTTCGACGCATCGCACGGGGCGCTCAGCCTCCTCGCCGCGGCGCGCAAGCTCATAGAGCCTTTTGCCGCCGACCGAAACAGCCGAATACATAGGCGCCTGCTGTGTGACGGAGCCACGAAACGCGCCGAGCGCGTCCTCTACCTCCTTTGCGGAGACATCGACCCTGCTCTGCGATGTTACGGCGCCGGTTATATCGAGCGTATCGGTAGTCAGGCCGAGGCGAAAGCGCGCGGTATAGCCCTTGTCCGTTTCGGGGAAATATTCCAAAAAGCGCGTTGCGCCGCCGAGCATAACGGGAAGAACGCCGGTGGCAAGCGGATCGAGCGTGCCCATATGACCGCAGCGCTTAACGCCGGCGAGTCTTTTGACCGCCGCGCAGGCGGAAAACGAGGTTATGCCCTGAGGCTTGTCAAGACAGATGATACCGTTCATTCAAGAAACTCCGCGCATTTTGCGACTATAAGCTTTTTTGCCTCCTCAACGGAGCAGTCGAACCGGCAGGCAGCCGCCTGGGCGTGACCGCCGCCGCCGAAGCATTTGGCAAGCGCGGCCGCGTTTACGCTTTCATATGTTCTGAGCGACGCCTTGCAGGTCTTATCCTTCTTTTCACGGATGGTTATGCCTATCTCCACGCCCTCTATCTGGCGGGTGAGCGGCGCGAGCGCCTCCGTTTCCTGCTCGTTGGAGCCGGTTTTATCATACATCTCCTGCGTTACGGTGAGCACCGCCACCCTGTCGCCGCAGAAGAGCTGAAGCCCGTTTAGCGCCATTCTTTCAAGATAGACATACGATTTTGACTTGGTTTCAAACATAAGGCGGTTTATGACGCCGTTGTCTGCGCCGAGGTCTATAAGCTGAGCCGCAAGGCGGTAAGAATGAGCGGTGGTGGAGGAATACCTGAAGCAGCCCGTATCGGTTGAGATGCCGGTGTAAAGACAGCCGGCTATCTTTTTATCTATGCTTACGCCGAGCGCTTTTATAACATCAAACACTATCTCGCACGCGGCGGGAGCGTCGCGCAGCAGCAGCTTATCGGCATATTCGGCGTTGGTCATATGGTGATCTATGCACAGGTCTATCCTGCCGGAATACTTTTGATTGAGCGAGCCGAGCAGATTTTCCGTTGCAACATCCACGGCAACAACATATTTTTCCTCAAATTCCCGCGGCTCTATATCATCGTAAAGATACGAATACTTTGCGGGGATGGGATCGTCGTTTACCACGCGCGCTCTTTTGCCGAGAGCGAGCAGCGCGCGCAGCAGCGCAAAGCCGGCGCCGAGAGTATCGCCGTCGGGATGGGCGTGCGTGAGTATCAGGATATCATCGTGCGCCGAAAGAAGCGCAGCGCACTGTTCAACATCAATTCTCATCTGTTCTTTCCTTTAATTTTTCAAACATCTCCATACTTTTCTGCACGGAATCATCCGCTGCGAACGAAAGCTCCGGCGCTTTTCTGAGATGAAGATTGTTTGAGAGTTCGCGGCGCAGGAAGCCGGCGGCGCTGCGCAGGCCCGCGCAAGCCTCCTCGGCATCCTCTATTCCGCTCATAGAGCTGACATACGCCTTGGCGTAGCTCAGGTCAGACGACACCTTTACATTAACGACGGTGAGCATCTTTCCCGCAACGCGCGGATCCTTGAGCCCGCCTATCAGCGAGATGAGCTCGCGGCGTATATCCTCCGACAATCTGTCTGTTCGATAACCTGCCATATCAATCCCTGTATTCTTCAACTATATAGCACTCAAGAACATCGCCCGGCTTAAGGTCGTTCCAGTTTTCGAGCGAGATGCCGCATTCATAGCCGGAGGAGACCTCCTTGACATCATCCTTGAAGCGCTTAAGATTTTTAATCGGCGTATCGGCAAGCTGTTCGCCGTTTCTGATAACGCGCACCTTGCCGTTTCTCTTGATATTGCCGCTTGTAACTATTGAACCGGCGATCGTGCCGACTGTGGACACGGTGTAGATCTCCCTTACCTCTGCCGCGCCGGTGTCAACATCGCGGTACTTAACGCTGCGCATACCGCGCATAGCCGCCTCTACATCCGCGATAAGGTCGTAAATGATATTATACTGCTTTACCTCAACGCCGTCTCTTGCGGCGTTATCGGCTGCAACCTGCTCAACGCCCGTGGCAAACGCAACTATAATGGCGTTTGACGCGTGGGCAAGCATAACATCGGAATCGTTTACCGCGCCGACTGCACCGTGGATTATCCTTACGCGCACCTCGTCGTTTTCAATCTTGAGGAGCGACTGCTTTACAGCCTCTACCGAGCCCTGAACATCCGCCTTGATGATGATGTTGAGCTCCTTGAGCATACCCTCCTCCAGCGTGGAGAACAGGGTGTCAAGCGTAACCTTCTGGAAGCGGTTGAACTCCTCTTCCTTTGCTTTTTCCTTTCTCTGCTCAACAAGCTGCCTTGCAAGCTTTTCGTCGGAAACGGCGTTAAACTCGTCTCCGCTCATCGGGGCTTCGTCAAGTCCCATTATCTCTACGGGCACGGACGGGCCTGCCTCCGTGAGCTTTTTGCCGTTATAATCAACCATTGCGCGCACTCTGCCCACTGCGGTGCCGGCAACTACATAATCGCCCGAATGAAGCGTGCCGTTTTGAACAAGGAAGGTGGCAATGGGGCCTCTGCCCTTATCGAGCTTGGCCTCGATAACGACGCCCTTTGCGGCCCTTGCGGGATTCGCCTTGAGCTCGCCCATCTCTGCAACAAGAAGTATCGTTTCAAGCAGCTTATCAATGCCCATACCGGTTTTTGCGGAAACGGGCACGCATATAACATCGCCGCCCCACTCCTCGGGCACGAGCTCCTGCTCAGTGAGCTGCTCCATAACTCTTTCGGGGTTGGCGCCCTCTTTATCCATTTTATTTATAGCAACTATTATCTGTATGCCGGCTGCCTTGGCGTGGTTGATAGCCTCTATGGTCTGCGGCATAATGCCGTCGTCCGCGGCAACAACAAGCACCGCTATATCGGTTGCCATAGCGCCGCGCGCGCGCATTGCGGTGAACGCCTCGTGGCCGGGGGTGTCAAGGAAGGTTATCTTCCTGCCGGACGCCTCAACCTGGTAAGCGCCTATCGCCTGCGTGATGCCGCCCGCCTCCGTTGAGGTTACATCGGTGTGTCGGATAGCGTCAAGAATGGAGGTCTTGCCGTGGTCTACATGGCCCATTACGCAAACTACGGGCGGACGCTCAACGGCGTTCTCATCGTCCTCAACATCCTCTTCTATTATCTGCTCTTCGATGGAGATCTCTATCTTTTTCTCAACCTTTGCGCCGAGCTCCGTGGCGACGATGGCTGCGGTATCGTAATCTATGACCTCGTTGAGAGACGCCATAACGCCGAGCGCCATAAGCTTTTTGATGACCTCGTTCGCCGTCATCCTGAGCATTGCGGCAAGCTCCGAAACAGTAATCTCCTCGGGTATCTGAACCTTGATCTGCTGCTTTTTGCGCTGCTCCCTGATGCGGGCAAGGCGCTGCTGCTCCGTTTCCCTCTTTGAATGGGCGTGCATACCCTGGGGCTTTTTCTTTCTGTACTGCTTTGATTTTTGGTTGAGCTTCTGCTTTTTCTGATAATCGCCCATAGAGGACGCCGGTGCGATCTCCTCGTATTTCTGATTATATTTTTCAAGATCGACCGTATTTACGCGGGTATCGACCCTGCGCGTCTCGCCCTTTGTTCTTGCCTGTGGCGGCTGCTGCGCCTTTTTCTTTGCCTTTTCCTCCGCGCGCTTTGCCGCCTGCTGCGCCATCTGAAGTATAGCCGCCTGGCTCTGGCGCTTTTTATCCTTGGCGGTCACCGCCTTTTGGGGCTGCGCCGCCGGCTGCTTTGCCTTTTCCTGCTTGGGCTGCTCGGCAGGCTTCTTTTCAGCCTTTGCCTTGCGCTTTTCCTCGCCCGCCTTGAAATACTCGTCAAGGCTTTTAACGCTGTGCTTTTGCGTTAAATGGTCAAACAGGATATTGAGTTCGTTTTCTTCGAGGACTGTTGACGGTTTCTTGGCGGGTCCTCCGCAGAGCCTTGTGAGGGTATCGGCGATAACCTTGTTGGAAATCCCGAAATCGGCTGCAACATCGGACACCTTTACTTTTATTACCATATATCGTTTTCCTCCTTGAGTGGGTTAATTTTCTTCTGGCTGCCGCCCGAGCCGCCGCGGGCTCAGGACTGTATCAGCGAAAGCAGACCCGTTGCCATATCCTGATTCTGCACGGCAAGTATGCCGGCGCGTATCCCGCACGAGGCTTCAAGCTGCGCCATAGTGACGGGTATCTCCTCCACCGGCGGCTTCGGCTCGTGCCTGCCTGCAACGATGCGCATATCGCGCTTTGCCCTTTCAGACAGATCGCAGCAGAGCACTATGAGCCGCGCCCTGCCGGAGCAAACGGCGTTTACCGCCGCGTCGTGCCCCGCCGCAAGAGCGCCCGCGCGCCTTGCCATACCGAGCAGGGACAGAATCTTATTCGTTTGCATCCGCTATTTCCTTTTCCATACGGTCGTAGACCTCCGAATCAATCCTGACGGAGAGCGCCCTTTCGAGCGACCGCTTTTTTCTTGCTTTATTAAGACATTCGGGGCTTTTGCAGATATATGCGCCGCGACCGTTCTTTTTGCCCGTGAGATCAACCGAGACCTCGCCCTCGGGGCTTTTTACGACCCTTATCAGCTCTCTTTTATCAAACATCTGCATACAGCCGACGCATCTTCTTTTAACTTCCTTTTTAGCCTTCATCGCTGTCACCGGAGCCTTCGTAGAAGCCGGATTCCGGCCTTATATCTATCTTCCAGCCGGTGAGCTTTGCGGCAAGGCGCACATTCTGCCCCTTATTGCCGATCGCAAGGCTGAGCTGATCGTCCGGAACGGTGGCGCGGCAGGACTTGACCTGCTCGTCAAGTATCTCGACGGAGCAGACATCCGACGGCGCAAGCGAGGCGGAGATGAACTCTGTTGGATCCTCGCTGTATTTTACTATATCGATCTTTTCGCCGCCGAGCGCGTCTACGATAGTGGACACGCGCTGACCCTTGGGGCCTATGCAGGCGCCGACGGGATCAACATCCTCTTCGCGGCTGTACACGGCGATCTTTGTTCTGGAGCCCGCCTCTCTTGAAACGGATTTGATCTCTATGGTGCCGTCGTAGATCTCCGGAACCTCGGTTTCAAACAGCCTTCTTACAAGGCCGGGGTGAGTGCGGGAAATCATAATCTTCGGGCCGCGGCCGGAATCGCGCACATCCACAACATAGATCTTTATGCTCTGCCCCTCGCGCAGCACCTCGCCGGGTATCTGCTCGTTTTTGGGAAGCAGGGCGATGCTGTCGCCCACCTCAAGCGTGGCTGCGCCGGTTTCGGGGTCTATGCGGTTTACCTTGGCGTTCAAAAGCTCCTGATTCTTGCTCTGGAACTCGGCAAGCATCTGGCTTCTTTCCGCCTCCTTGATGCCCTGGCGGATTATGTGCTTGGCGTTTTGCGCGATTATTCTGCCGAACTGCTTTGTTTTGAGCGGGATATCGATGGTTTTGCCCACCTTTGCCGATTTGCGCAGCTGCTGCGCGTCCTCAAGCAGGATATCTGTATCGGGATCTTCAATTTCATCAACAACATTTTTTGTTACGAAGACCTTTATCTTTTCCTTTTCGGGATCGATCTGGCAATGAACGATCTCCTTGCCGCCGTAATCGTGGCGCGCCGCCACCTCTATGCCGGAGGCTATCTTTTCATAAAGCACATCCTCGGGTATCTTCTTTTCGCTGACTATGAGGCGTACCGCCTCAAAAAATTCCTTGCTCATCTTTTCCTATCAACCTTTCTTTAAATCAATCGTTGTTTGCTTCTAATTCGGATATATCGAAATCGTCAAGCTTTACGAATGACGCTTCTTTTTTCTGAACCTGCATAAGCTCGCCGGAATCGGTCTTAAGACTGATAACGCCCGAATCGTACGCGGCAAGCTCGCCCGCAAAATCGCGAACGCCGTTTACAGGCCTTATCGTGCGCAGCATAACGCGGCTGCCGACATACTTTTCAAAATGGCTGTCAGCTTTCAGCTCGCGCTCTATTCCGGGCGAGGAGACCTCAAGCATATACGACTGCGCGATCGGGTCCGCCTCGTCGAGCGGCTTGGTGATAAGGCGGGTCATATCTACGCAGTCGTCCACGCTGACGCCGCCGTCCTTATCTATAAATATGCGCAGATACCACTGCGAGCCTTCCTTTTTATAGATGACATCCCAAAGCTCAAGACCGAGCTGCCGTGCGAAGGGCTCAACGATATCGCGCACCCTTTGCGCTATATTCTGTGCCAAGCTATCCCTCTTTTCCGAGCGCTTTTAAGCGTTATTGCACGCACGCGGCGCCGAGCCGCGGCTGAGCTGCATACCGCTTTGGGCGGCTTTACGCTTAAATGCGCCTACAATAATATGAGAGCGGCATTTCTGCCACTCTCACCTTTCGTTTATATTCTTACGCTAATACTATAATATAGTAAATTAAAAAAGTCAAGCATTATTTTAATATATGCCCTGCGCGAGCATAGCCTCGGCAACCTTTTCAAAGCCGGCTATATTGGCGCCCGCCACAAGATTGTAGCCGAGGCCGTATTTTTCCGCCGCGGCAACCGAATGGGCGTGGATATCTATCATCGCCTGGCGCAGCTTTCTGTCTACCTCCTCGGCGGACCAGGAAAGGCGCTGGCTGTTTTGGCTCATCTCAAGCCCGGAAACGCACACGCCGCCGGCGTTTACCGCCTTTGACGGGGCGACCGTTATATCCGGCTGCTCCATAAGAAAATCGAGCGCGTCCGCCGTTGTGGGCATATTTGAGACCTCTATGTAATAGCGCACCTTGTTTGCCGCCATTGCCTTTGCATCCTCAAGCTCCACCTCGTTTTGAGTGGCGCAGGGCATAACGATGTCTATATCGCTGCGCCTCCACGGACGCTCGTTCGGGATGAACTCTGCACACGGGAACCTGTCGCTGTAATCCTGAACGCGGTCTCTGCCGCTTGCGCGCATCTCAAGCAGGTAATCTATTTTTTCAGGAGTGCAGATGCCCTCTTTATCATAAACATAGCCGCCGGGGCCGCTGATGGTAACCGGCACGGCGCCGAGCTCAACAAGCTTTTTTATTGCGCCCCAAGCCACATTTCCGAAGCCGGAGACCGCCACGCGCTTGCCCTCAAGATGATCCTGGCAGTGGCGCAGCACCTCACACAGATAATAGACCGCACCGAAGCCCGTTGCCTCCGGACGCACGAGCGAGCCGCCGTAGGAGATGCCCTTGCCTGTGATAACGCCGTTTTCAAACGCATCCGTTATGCGCTTATACTGGCCGAAGAGGAAGCCTATCTCCCTCTGCCCAACGCCGATGTCGCCGGCGGGCACATCAATATTCGGGCCGATATGGCGGTAAAGCTCCGTCATAAACGCCTGGCAGAAACGCATAACCTCGTTTTTGCTTTTGCCGCGCGGGTCAAAATCCGAGCCGCCCTTTGCGCCGCCCATAGGCAGACCTGTGAGGGAATTTTTAAAGGTTTGCTCAAATCCGAGGAAATACATTATGCTGGAATTGACGCTGGGGTGAAAGCGCAGCCCGCCCTTGTACGGGCCGATGGAGGAATTGAACTGAACGCGGTAGCCCCTGTTTACGCGGGTCTTTCCGGCGTCGTCCACCCAGGCAATCCTGAAGGTGATAAGCCTGTCCGGCTCAACCATACGGGTCAAAAGATCATCCTTAACATATTCGGGATGCGCCTCTATGACCCTTTCAAGCGAGCGGTAGACCTCCTTTACGCACTGGATGTACTCCGGCTTTGCATTGTCGCGCCGCTCAACGGTTTTTATTACGCTTTCTATATAAGCATTCATAAAATGAAATGCCCCCTTTCACAAATAATATTATAGATGAAAGGGAGCTTTTATTCTATGAGCATATTTTATAATTTTGAAGCCGTGTTTTTGTGCAAATGCACAAGCAAAAAGCGGTTATAATTCCGCTTAGAGTATAATATGACGAAAATCGAGCCGATTTTCCGTGAGCAGCGGTTCGCGGGGCTATTTAAGCTCCGAAAAGGCGCTCCAATCGATTTTCCTGCCCCTGAAATAGGTGCGCATATCCTCCTCGCCTATCTCTCTGTAAACGCGGCAGGGATTTCCGAGGGCAACTACATTTGCAGGAATATCCTTTGTTACGACGCTGCCCGCGCCGATAACGGAATTATCCCCTATTGAAACGCCCGGCATAATAAGCGCGCCGGCGCCTATCCAGCAGTTTTTGCCGATATGCACGGCGGCGTTGTACTGCACTCCGTGCTTTCTGAGCGGCGGAGCAATGGGGTGACCGGCGGTGGCTATGGTGACATTTGGCGCAAGCATAGTGCAGCTGCCGACATAAATATGCGTATCGTCAACAAGGGTAAGATTGAAATTCGCATACACATGATCCCCGAAATGAACATGGCGGCCGCCCCAGTTGGCGTGAAGCGGCGGCTCTATATAGCAGCCCTCGCCGAGCTCGGCAAACATATCGGAAAGCAGCTCCTCGCGCTTTTCAAGCTGCGACGGGCGCGTTGCGTTAAAATCATAAAGCTTTTCAAGGCACTGCGTTTGCAGGCGCATTATATCCTCGTCATCCGGCAGGTAGAGCGCGCCGGAGTGGAGCTTTTCTTCCATATCCATAAGCGTCAATTTCCCTTTTCTATGCTGATTCTGTCAAACACCTCGAGCAGATCCTCTACGCGGGCGTTTTTCTTTTCCTCGCCAGAAATATCCATAACGGCGTTTCCCTCGTGCATCATAACAAGGCGCGAGCCGTACTGCACGGCAAAGCGCAGATTATGCGTTACCATCAGGGTGGTTATGCGGTGCTTTTTAACAAGGCGGTCCGTAAGCTCCATAACGGTTTCCGAGGATTTGGGGTCCAGCGCGGCGATATGCTCGTCAAGTATGAGCATATCAAGGTCCGTCATATTGGCGATAACGAGCGCAAGCGCCTGGCGCTGGCCGCCGGAGAGCTTGCCCACCTGAACGCCGAGCCTGTTTTCAAGCCCCATATTGCACTGCTCGAGCAGGGCGCGGTAGTGATCAATGCGCTTTTTGCTGACGCACCTGCCGAGGCCGAAGGGCTTGTTTTTATTATCCGCAAGCGCCATATTTTCAAGTATGGTTAGGTCAGGGCAAGTGCCCGCCTTTGGGTCCTGAAACACCCTGCCAATCATTTTGGCGCGCTTGAATTCCGAAACGCCGGTTATATCACGCCCGTTGAAAACTATGCTGCCCGAATCGGGAGAGAGCGAGCCGCAGATGAGGTTTAAAAGCGTTGTTTTGCCGCTGCCGTTCGAGCCGATGACGGAAACGAATTCGCCGTCCTCAACCGTGAAATTAAAATCGCTGAACACCGTTGCCTCATCCGCCGTGCCGGTGTTGAAGCGCTTTGTTATGTTTTTAAGCTCAAGCATGCTTCTCCCTCCTTTTAGACCTTTTGCCCATTCTGCTGAAGAGGATGGCGGCAACGAACAGCACCGCCATAAGCATCCTGTTAAGATCGCTCGGAAGCCCTATCTCGACCGCTATCTGAAGGCAGGCGCGGTAGCAGACCGTGCCGAGGATCACCATTGTGGTTGCCTTCATAAAGCTGAGCTTTTTAAACAGCGAAAGCCCGATTATAACGCTTGACAGCCCGCAGACCACCATACCGACGCCCATCTGTGTGTTTGCCGTTTCGTTGCTTTGGGCTATCATTGCGCCGCTGACGGCGGCAAGCCCGTTTGCAAGCGCAAGACCGAGTATCTTTGACATTCCGGGATCGCGCGCAAGCATAACGACATACTGCTGATTAGAGCCCGTGGCGCGCAGGAGCATACCTGATTTTGTTTTGAGATAAAGGTCTATAAGCACCTTTAAGATAACAACGAAAATGAACAGCACGATAAGCTTTCTTACCGTTACGCCGCCGACCGCCTGCGGCAGAAGCTGCGCCGCGCCGCTGTTGAACACCGTTTTTTTGCCGAACACGGAAACTATCGACTGCCCGCTTGTGCCGAGCTTAATCAGCACCAGATTGACGGACAGCAGCAAGGTATACACCAATATTCCGCTCAAAAGCGGCTGGAGCTTAAGCTTTACATGCAGTATTCCCGTTAGGCAGCCGGCGAGCGCGCCGCAAAGAAACGCCGACAGCAGGCTGAGCCACGGATCTATGCCCGCCGCTATCATAATGCACGAGGTTATTCCGCCGAGAGGCATAGTGCCGTCCACCGAAAGATCGGGAAAATCAAGAATACTGTAGCTGAGATAGACTCCGAGCGCAAGAATGGCGTACTTGAAGCCCTCCTCCAGCACCACTTTTATTATGTTTACAGCCTCCATAAGACCACTCCGATTAAAATTTTTACTGAAAGATTATAGCAAATAGAGCAAAGATAATCAATAGCGCCGTCATAAAAGATTGACTTTGCCGGTTTTCTATTATATAGTTATATAGTATAAAAAAGAAACGCGGATGAAAACCGCTTTAGGTCTGTATAACGGAGGATAACGATGAGCGAAAAGAACAATGCTGTTAACATATGTATGATAACGGACGACAACTATATAATGCCGACATCCGTTGCCATATGCTCTATGACGGCAAACAAGGGGCCGGAGGATTATGTGTTTTACATCATAACCTCCAACCTTTCCGAGGAATCGGAGAAAAAATTCAAATCGTTTGAGAGGGACGGCGTTACGGTGAACATCGTGCGCGAGGACGCGGAGAAGCGCTTTAACGGGCTTCACAGCTTCAGGAAGGATTCCATTTGCGTAGCCTCGCTTTCCGCGCTGCTTAAATTCATAATAGCCGACCTTTTTCCGCAGCTTGACAGGATACTGTATCTTGACGGCGACCTTATTGTTGAGGACGACTTACTGGAGCTTTACAACACGCCGCTGGGCGACAATTACGCCGCCGCCGTGCTTGACATCAGCAAGCTTTACTGGAAGAGCGATTTTAATTCCTGCGTTGAGAACTACTTTAACAGCGGCGTTATGCTGCTCAATCTTAAGAAAATGCGCGAGGACAGGCTCAGTGAGGTGCTGATAGAAACGAAGCGCAATCTTGCAGATTCATCGCTGATGGACCAAAATGTGTTTAACATAGTGTTTGACAAAAAGGCTGTTATGCTGCCGCTGATATATAATTTTCAGTCGCTCGGCCTTGACCGCGCGGGCAGCAAATGGGGCATAGACGATGTGAACGCATTTTTCGGCACAAAATACAAAAGCAAGGCGCAGCTTTTTGACGACGCAAGAATAATCCACTACGCCTCCAAAAACAAGCCGTGGAAGGAGCCGGACGCCGCGCACGCATACAGATGGAACCACTACCGCACGGCGCTTTTCGGCAGCGAAGAAAAGCAAACGGAAAAATACGCGGTATCCGTTTTGATAGAGGGCTGCGACGGCGCGGATGAAACGATAAGGAGCATACGCGAGGGCGCAAAGGAAAAAGCCGAAATAATACTGATTTCCGACGAGAACGCCGCAAAAGACGCTCCCGACGCGGACAAAGTTATAAGCGGCGGCAAAAATGCGCTGACAGAGGCGATAAGCAAAGCCGCGGGCAGGTATGTGTGCGTTTTGAACGCGGGCGACAGGATGCTGCCGGGCGCGATAGACAGGCTCTGTTCCGTCTGCCTTGAAAACTCGCTTGACGCTGCGATATTCGAAGCCGACCGCGACATTGAAAAGCAAAGGACGGAGCCCTACACGCAGATCTACGCGGGCGAACAGCTTTTTGCGCTTATGCAGATAAAAAACGAGCTGCCGCGCAGGAGATGCGAATTTTTTGCAAAACGCGCGTTTTTGATTAGGATGGGCGTTGCCGAGCCCGTCGGGCAGGCTGATAACGAGCGGCTGTTCATATATAAGCTGCTTACGCGCGCCGAAAGAGTGACCGTGCTTACTGGCGCGATGTGCGACGCCGCCGAAAGGAATGAGAGCGCGTCTCACGCACAGGCGGAGATACGGCAGGCGCTGGGCGTGCTTATGAATGAATATGTGCTTTACGGCGAGCGCAGCGATTTTGCAAGCGCCGTTTTCAACCACGCCGCGCTGCTTTGCAGGGAGTACTGCGACGCCGCGAAAACCGACGCGGATGCAGCCGACAAGGACACGCTGCTGCTCTGCTCCTTCACCGCCGCTGCAGCCGAGCGCGACGCGCTTTGCCGCTACACCACAAAGCAGTACCGCGAGCTTGATTTCAGGCTCAACAAGGCTTACAGGGAAAAATCCGAGATAAACGAAAAGCTTCAGCGCACATACGCCGAAAAATCCGAAAAAACGGCTGAAATAAACCGGCTGAAAAAGGAAAATCAAAGGCTCAGGCGCTATTCCGCCTATCCGATTTTAAGGCGCATAAAAAGGCTGTTTAAATAATAAAGGGCGCAAAAAAACCGCCGTGCATCTCAAAATGCGCAGCGGTTTTATTTTTATGCCTTATTCAGCCGAGGTAGTGACCTTTTGAACATCGGAGAGCGAATCGGGCACGGCGATGCCGAGAGAAGAGGCGGCGTCCGTATTGAGCACCTTAAAGCTCTGCTGCACCGTTACAACGGGGTATGAAGCCGCGGGGCTGCCGCCGAGGATATCAAGAGCTATCTTTCCGGTCTGCTCGCCGAGCGCAACATAATCTATTGAAGCGGCGGCAAGGCAGCCCTTTTTGACCTGCTCTATCTCCGAGCCGTATACGGGTATGCCGGCGCTGTTTGCCTGTTCAAGCACTATGCCCATATTTTCTACAACATTATTATCGGTAAGGTTTGTAAGCGCGTCGACCTGCGTAACTATCGAGGCGGCGGCTGAGGTCAGCTCTGAAGCGTCCGTGATTCCGCGCTCAACAACATTTATGCCGAGCGGAGCGCACTGCTCCTTGAGCCTTTCGAGCTGGCTGAGCGAATTTGACTCGCTTGTGGTATATATAACGCCGAGATTCTTGATTTCCGGCTGAAGCTGCGTGATAAGCTGCACCTGACCGGCGATATCAAACGAATCGGCAGTGCCCGTGCAGTTGTTGCCCGGCGCATCCATAGACTGAACAAGGCCGGCGGCAACGGGATCCGAAACGGCGCAGAAAACCACGGGGATGCCCGTTCCCGCGCTCTGCACCGCAGAATACGCGGCGATTGCGGCGGGCGTGGCTACGGCGATTATCATATCGTAGCCGCCGGACGCCATCTGCGCGGCGTAGCTCTGGCAGTCCGCATCCGCGCTGCCGCTTGAGCCGGTTTGAACATCATATGCGATTCCCGCTGCATCAAGCGCGTTTTTAACGCCCTGAGTGCAGTTGTCAAGGCTTGAATGGGTCATATATTGCAGGATAGCCACCTTGCCGGCGCTTTCGCCGCCGGAACCGCCGCTCTGCGCCGAGCAGCCGGCAAAAAGCGAGACGAGCAGCACCGCCGAAAGCAGCGCCGAAATAATTTTTTTCATAATAAGCAACTCCTAAAAGCTTTAAATATCCGCAAAAGCTGCGAAGGTGTAAACACCATTATTTACTTTTTTGCGCGCACGCATTTCCAGTTTACAAATTCAAAGACCTCGTTTTGCTCCTCTGAGCTGAGCGAGCGCAGGCTGAGTATCAGCGCGTTTTCTGCCGGAGAAAGGCTGATCTGATTTTCCGGCAAAACGATGTAATCACTGCCGCCGCACGCCGCCGAGAGCGCAACGCTTGTTTTGCCGCTCATAAGATAATCAACACTTACGCCGAAAAATTCGGCAAGCGCAATATAAACCTCGTCTCTGGGTTTTGTATCTATCTCGTATCTGCGGTAGGTGGCGCTTTTTATTCCGAGCGCATCCGCCACCTGCTGAGCAGTGAGCCCTTTTTCTCTGCGCAGCATCTTAAGACGCAGCGCCAATGCCGATTTTTCCTGCATAATATCCTCTCCTTTTGTGATTGTGTGATAATTATACACATTATTCGACAGATTGTCAACAATTATCACACCGCAAATCTGTTAAATTTCGATGTAAAATTGTAACAGTTCGTTCACAAGAGTTGACAAAACGGTTACAACGATGTTAATATTGTAGCTAAAGTTATGATATTATAATATATTACGGCGGTGAAAACGATGAAAAAAGCATTATCTGTTTTGCTGAGCGTGCTGCTTGCGGCGGGAGCGTGCTTTGCCGGAGGCTTTGCGGCGTCGGCCGAAAGCTCTTACACGGCGCAGCTCACGGCGCTGGGCTTCCCCTACTCCTACGCGCAGAAGCTTGCCGCGCTCAAGGAAAAATACCCGAACTGGGTGTTTGAGCCGATGCAGGTGGGCGTTGAGCTTGATGAGGCTGTTGCAAACGAAAGAACACCGCACTCGCAGCAGCTTATCCAGAAATATTCGGGAAATAACGGCAAGGGCTACTACTGCACCTGCTCCTCCTGCTATAAGAACGGAAATTATGTTATACAGGAGGGCAGCAGCTGGGTATCAGCCTCGGAAAGCGCGGTTGAATATTATATGGACCCGGCGAATTTCCTGGACGAAAAATACATTTTCCAGTTTGAAAAGACCTCTTACGACAGCTCGCAGACAACGGCGGGCATAGAGACGATAATCAAAAACACCTGGATGCATGATTCGCTTATCACATATAAGGACGCAAGCGGAAAAACGCACACCTACACAAACACGAAGCACCCGAACGGCGCAAAATACTCCGAGGCGATACTTGACGCGGCGCAGTACAGCGGGCTGAGCGCGTACTATCTTGCCTCGCGCATTGTGCAGGAGGTGGGCGGCAAAACGAATTCCGCAGGCGGCGCGAGCGGCACCAATTCAAGCTATCCCGGAATATACAATTACTATAACATAGGCGCAAACACGGGCGCGCTGGACGGGCTGAAATGGGCTTCAGTTCAATCGGCCGCGGGGTACAAGACGAACTGCAACGCAAAGCTGCGAGCCTCGGCAACAACGGCCTCCGACCATATAATAACGATTCCGGAGGGCACGCTCGTCACCATCCTTTCCACCACGGGAAAGCAGTCTGACGGATACATATGGCACCAGGTGAGCGTAAAGGTGGATTCAAGGACCTACACGGGCTATGTGCGCGAGGATCTTATTGAATACAGCAGCGGCGACAAATACGGCAGGCCGTGGACGAACCCCTACATCTCGATATATAACGGCGCAAAATACATAGCAAACAATTTCAGCTCCGACCAGAACACGGGATACCTTCAAAAATTCAATGTTAACCCGAAATCGGACAATATGTATTCGCACGAATATATGGCGAATGTGCAGGCGCCCTCCTCAGAAGCGCTGAACACCTATAAGGCGTACAGCGAGATGGGGCTGCTCGGCGCGCAGAAGACATTTGTTATTCCCGTTTTCAAAAACACCGACCCCAGCATAACGGGCGTAACCGTTTTTGCGCGCGGCGACGGCGGCACCGACCTTTATCTTAAATGGGACCCCGTGAGCGGGGCGACCGAGTACAGCGTTTATATAGTTTCCGGCTCGTCATCTGTTTTAAAAGGGAAAACGACAGAAACACAGTTTGTGTTTACGGACCTTACGCCCGGCTGGGAATACGATGTGCTGATCACGGCGAACGACAGCGAAAATTCCACAAGCGAGCTGACGACCGTTTGCGCCGCGCCGGGCAACATAAACGGGCTTGAGGCGCAGCTCAAAGACGCGAACACGGTTTTTCTGAGCTGGGAGTCGCCCGGCTGCCACGGATACCTTATTGAATGGGCAACGAACAGCGATTTTACCGAAAACAAGGGCAGCGTTACCGTTTCCGGCGACAGGGAGAGCTTTGAGCTCTCGCTTAAAGACGCGTCGCAATACTACATCAGGATGCGCGCGTGGAAGACCTCCGGCGGCGAGACGATATACGGCGAATTTACGGACGGCGAGGGGCTGCAAAACAGGCTCTATATGCCGAGCGGGTTCAATGTTTACGCCCGCGGCGACGGAGGCACGGACCTTTATCTTAAGTGGAACGCCGTTTCGGGAGCCGAAAAATACGATGTTTACATCATTTCTGGCGAAAATAAAATATTGAAGGGCTCTGCCGGCGAGCCGAATTTCACCTTTACGGACCTGACCCCCGGCTGGGAATACGAGGTGCGCGTTGAGGCCTCCGGCGGCGCAAAGAGCTCCGCCGCGAACACCGTTGTCTGCGCCGCGCCCGCCGATGTTGAGGGCTTTGCGGCGGAGATAATCAACGAGGACCGAGTTGAGCTGAGCTGGCAGGCGCAGGCGGGTCTGAGCTATCTTTTGCAATATTCAAAGACCGGACAGTTTGAAGACAATGTGAGCGGCACAGAGCTTTCGCAGGGGAGCTCAAAATACACGCTGAGCATCAAAGACGCCGACGAATACAGAGTTAGGCTGAGAGCGTGGAAAACGCACGGGAACGAAAAGATATACGGCAGCTTTACGGATGTTATCGACCTGAGCAAGATGCTGCCGACGCCCAAGGATTTTGAGGTTACCGGCCACAGCTCCGACGGAACGCAGCTGACGCTGAAATGGAGCGCTGTGAGCGGGGCTGACGGCTACCGCGTTTACATAGTTTCACAAAACGGAAATATCCTGAAGGGAACGGTGAACACGAGCAGCTTTACCTTTACCGACC
The DNA here is from genome assembly GCA_944380545.1 of uncultured Eubacterium sp. GTDB lineage: Bacteria > Bacillota > Clostridia > Oscillospirales > Acutalibacteraceae > Eubacterium_R. Next base: position 85,807 of record CALWHV010000013.1, read on the forward strand.
TGACGCCGGGCTGGGAATACGATGTGCTTGTTGAGGCTTACAGCAGCGAGGGCAGAAGCTCGCAGGGCAGCTTTACCGTTGAGGCAGGACTCGGCGCGGTGACGGGAGTTAAGGCAAACAAAAATTCAGACGGCAGCATAAACATAACCTGGAACGACGCCGGCGCGGACGGCTATAATATTCAGTGGGCGAAAAACAGCTCGTTCACCTCCGTCGCGGAGCAGAGCGAGGTAAGCGGCAGCGCTCTTAAATACACGCTGGGCGCGTCCTACGACGGATATTATGTGCGCGTCAGGGCGTGGAAGAACAGCGGCTCAAGCCGTGTTTACGGTGAATATTCCGACGCGCTTGACACCTCTTACGCTCTCAGCGCGGCAACGGGCTTTAATGTTTATGCGCGCGGGGGCAACGGAAAAGATCTGTACCTTGAATGGACGGGCGACGAAATGGCAGACGGCTACAGAGTGTATGTAGTTTCCGGCGGCGGGGATGTGTATAAGGGCACGGTTGAGAACAACCGCTTCACCTTTACCGATTTTACGCCCGGCTGGGAATATGATGTTAAGGTGGTTTCGTATAATTCCGTAAGCACCGTCGGCGCAACATACAGGGTATGCGCCGCGCTTGCGCAGACTCAGGGCGTTACGGCAGCCGCTTCAAACGGCGCGATAGCTATGAGCTGGGACGAGATGCCGAGCCACGGCTATCTTGTGCAGTGGTCAACGGACGAGAGCTTCGCCACGGTCAGCGGAAGCGCAACGATAAACGGCAGCGCAAACAACAGCTACACGATAACGGGGCTTGACTCCGGCAAGGTATATTATGTGCGCGCAAGGGCGTGGAGGAACTTCGGCTCGGAGAAGGTGTACGGAGCGTTTT
>CALWHV010000014.1 GCA_944380545.1 uncultured Eubacterium sp.
ACTATTGTATCAATTCAGCGCATTCCTGCGCTGCATCAATCTCGTCTTTCAAGCTTCTCGCTCGCGAACTTTGCGTTCCTTTTTCACTTGAGTACTTTTACTCTCTTGAATTAAAGGGTTCCTTTTCGTCGTTGTTCAATTTTCAATGTCCTTTTGCACTCGCTCTTCACAAGTGCCTTGCTATATTACCACACGCAACCCCCGAATGTCAACACTTTTTTTACGATTTTTTTGCCTCTTTTTTGCTTTTTCAACACCCCGCCGAGTGTTTCATTTTGCCGCCTTTTTTGTTATTTTTTGAACATATACATTATATCATACAGCAGCCCGCTGTTCGGCACAATATATGGTGCGGTGGTGTATTCCTCCTGCGGCGCGGCGCGCTTTGCAGACCGAGCGATATCCCTTATATCTTCATAATAAATTTTAAAATCCATAACGGAAAAGCCCTGCTCGTCGGCGCTGAAAAGCACCGCCTCCTCGTCAAAGGCGTAGGTCTTTGTGTTGTAATAAGCCGTGAAAACGCCCGCCGTTAAAATCACAGCGGCGAGCGTTGAGCACAGAAACACAGGATGCTTTTTCATCTTTCCACTTCCCGTTCGCGCCGCGAAGGGCGCCGGTTATATTTTATCCCCGCACAGGCTCAGGAAGCCGTGTAGTCGTTTAGAATGAGCTGCGACAGCGCCGTGGCGAACAGCCTTGCGGAATAGCATGCCTCGTCGAGCGTGTTGGCGTCCGTCCCTATCTCCAGCAGAAACGAATTGGGGGTGAGGTCCATATTATATTTTCTTTCCGAAAAAAGGATGGGCCGCATCAGCCCCTCGTACATAGAGCCTATCTTTTGGGCGACGGCGCAGGAAAAGCGCAGGTTCTTTTCCCAAGAGGGGAAATTTTTAACGCTGCCGTATTCGCAGCCGGATATCAGCATCATCTTTGCCGCCTTTTTGCCCATAACGATTGCCGTGGGCTTAACCTTTGTGCCGTTTTTATATGTAATGCTGTCGCGGTGGACATCTATGGTTATCTCTATCGTGGGATACTTTTCAAGATACTGCGCCACGCTTTTGCGCGAGGAATCATAGGCGGCGTTGTAGGAGGAATCGTGGATCTCGCGGTCGTGCACAACGCCTATGCCGTTTGCCTCAAGCACGCGGCAGAGGTCGTCCCCGACCCGCACCATATTTCTGGCGATATCCTTTGTTTTCGAGCCGGAGGACTCCGTATAATAACCCACATCAAGAAGATTATAGCTTTCAGTTGTGTGGCTGTGATAGACGAGCACGGTGGGCTGCGAGGGATCGTCAATGCTGAGAGCCGCCTTTTCTTCAAGCAGCTCTTCTATATCGGGATAATAGAAATCCTTTGGGATCTTATCCTGAATCTGAACATTGCCGAAAGCCACTATTGTTCCGCCACCCGTGTAGCTCTCCTCGCTTGTTGCGCCCTTTTTCTGCTGGCCGGCTATCGCCTCTTCCTCCGCCTTCATAAGCTGCGCGATATCATCAGGCGTTGCGGTAAGCTCTTCGCCGGCAGGGCCGTCCCCTTGGCCGGTTATCCGCATCACCCCGCGCGAATCCTCTTGAGTGGTGTTATTATTATCCGCAGCTTTCTCCTCTTTATCAAAAAAAGCGGAAAAAATATTTTGCGCATCGTTTTGCAGGCTTGTGTACGGAGCGGCCGCGGCAAGCAGGCCGCGCTGCGCCGAGCTTACAAAAGAGCCTCCCGCCGGAGAAAGATGAACGGCAAGGCAGACGCATAAAAACACTGCGGCGGCGTTCGCCGCAAAAATTGCGATATCCTTTTTCATTTTACACGCCTCCCGCGCGGCTGAGCCGCAAGCAACAGCATATATATGGTATATAATATAAAGGAAACATTATATAACCTCTTTTACATATATATGAGGCGCGCGGCGCGGGTATTCCGCAGGAGAGCTGCCGCTTAAGATCATATTTAGGCTGCCGGGAATCGAACACAATATGGTTTTAAGCGGCTGATTCCCGCGCGTGCGGCGTTAAAATACTCGTTAATCCGAAAGGATTAACTGCGTTTTATGCCTTGCCCGCACAAAAATCAGCCAGCTTAAAACTGCTCGCACCGAAAATAGCGGCGGCGCGGATGGATTTTTGCTTTTGAGACCGCAGGCGGGCTGACGCCCGACAAGGGCGAAAATGTGAAAAGGCGCCGCGCCAGCGCATTTTCGGCACATCGGGTTCGACTCCCGGCAGCTAAACGGCAGACCCCAAATTCCCAAACCGCTTCCGCCCTGCGCTGCGCTCGCCCGCGCGGCGCATTTTTTGCGCAAAAAAGCGCGCCGTTACGGCGCGCTTTCATTTGCTGATAAAGTTAATGCTTCAATAAAAACGGCTTCGCGATGCCATTAAAGCGCTTATTGCGCAGCCTGCTGCGAGGCGTCTTCGTCGGCCTTCTGTGCTTTATAGGAATCTATCGCTTCCTGAAGCGATTTTTGATTCAGCGTATCCACTCTGTCAAACTTGCTCGGCTCGCTGCCCTTAAGAGCTTTGCCGTTAACATCGGCAAGCGTCAGCGTCAGCGTGTTGCCCGTGATGCTGTAATTGTAAATAACATTCTGGTTCGAATTCGGGTTCTTCAGCGTAAGCTTGTTGCCCTCAACCTCATAGCTGCCGTCAAAGGAGTAGGAAAGGAAATATGAGGAGTAGGTGCCGTCCTCGTAAAATTCATACGCCGAAATGCCCGGAGCATCCTGGCTCTGCCATTTGTTAACAAGCTTTTCCTTTGTTGCCTCGCCGGCGATGTACGAAACAGGGTTGATGTTTGCAACGGAGCAGATAACTATCGTGCCCACCAAAATCACCGCAAGAGCGGCTATAACGGTAATGAGAATAACCTGCGCTCTTGTGAAAACCTTTTTTGCTTTTGCGCCGGGTTTTACTGGCGCGGCCGCCTCTTCCTGTTCTTCCTTTTCGGCGGGCTTTTCCACCGGAGCCTTTCCAAGCGCGTCAATATCCTTCATAAGGTCTTTTTCATCAAAGTCGTTCATAAAACCGTTCCTTTCTGATATTTATTTACGCTCAATAATATTCTATTAAAACAGGGCTTATTTAAGACCCTTGTTTCTCAGCAGCGTGTCTATCTTGCTTGAGGAATCAAGCAGCGATGAAACGGAAAGATCGTGGTTGAGCGTGTCAAGGAAATATGCAACATATTTTGAAAGCTCAACGGATTGATACCAGTCGCGGCTCAGCAGCTCCGGCGTTTGGTAAACGCCGTTTGTTGTGAACACCTTTTCAAACACGCCCTCTGCATAGGCCTTGTCAAAAACATCAAGCCCGTTTGCAAACAGACCGAAGGTGGTGCAAACAAAGATGCGCGCCGCGCCGAGCGTCTTGAGCTTTTTGGCAACCTCAAGCATTGATTCGCCGGAGGAGATCATATCGTCCACGATTATTATGTCCTTGCCCTCAACGGAATCGCCGAGATACTGATGCTCAACTATCGGGTTCCTGCCGTTTACCACTCTTGTGTAATCCCTGCGCTTGTAAAACATACCAAGGTTTACGCCGAGCTGTGTTGCAAAATAGATGCATCTCTGCATCGCGCCCTCGTCTGGGGAGATTATCATAAGGTGGTCCTTGTCAACATTAAGGTCCTCCACCGTGTTTACTATCGCCTTTATCATCTGATAGGTGGGCATAACATTTTCAAACGATTTGTGCGGAATCGCGTTTTGCACGCGCTGGTCGTGCGCGTCAAAGGTGATGATGTTTTCAACGCCCAGGTTCACAAGCTCCTGAAGCGCCATCGCGCAGTCGAGCGATTCGCGGCTTGAGCGCTTGTGCTGGCGGCCCTCATAAAGCATCGGCATAATCACGGATATGCGCTTTGCCTTGGATGATGCCGCGGAGATAACTCTTTTAAGGTCCGAATAATGATCGTCCGGCGACTTCGGCACTCTTCTGCCGTACATATCGTATTCAACGCTGTAATTGAAGCAGTCGCACAAAATATACAGATCGTAGCCGCGCACCGTTTCGTTTATAACCGCCTTGCCCTCGCCGCTGCCGAAGCGCGGGTTGGTGATGGCTATCTGGTATGTTTCCCTCTGATAGCCGTAAAACGCAATGGAGCCCTGATGCTCAAGCGCCTGCGTCTTGCGCCACTGAACAAGGTATTTATCCACCTTGTCGGCAAATTTTTCGCATCCCGGCATTGCGATTATGCCAAGCGGTCCGTAGGGGATGGTTTCAACATTCTGTGCTGTTAGTCTTGCCATAAAATTCTCCACATTCCTTTATGCCGCAAATTCTGAATCAGCGCGCCGCCGCGGCACGGCAATTCGCCGGAAACACGCGCAAAACGCCGTTTTCGCTCGTGCTTTGCAAACGCTTTTCCGGATACGCGCTGCCATTTCTGTTTACGGTGGTATTTTACAACATAATTAAATGCTTGTAAACAAGGAAACAGAAGTTTTTACAAATTTGTCACCTTTGTCGCTAAATCCCGCTTTTTCCTCTGTTTTTTTATTATAATTGCCGCCGCGCAGCCCAAAGCCGCCGCTGCGCTGATCGCCGCGCCCTGCACAAGCAGCTTCGGCGTGTATTTGAATTCAACGCTGTGCTCGCCGGGCTTGAGCATAACGGCAAGCTGGCAGCCGCCTATCTCAAAGGTTTCTGCCTTTTCGCCGTCTATATAAACGCTCCAGCCCTCGTCAAACGGTATGGAGGTGTAAAGTATGCAGTTTTCAGCCGCAGTCACCGTGCCGCTTATTTTTGTGTCAGTGTGCTCCTCAACAGTCATTGCCCCCGCGCTCAGCCGCTCATAGCCGGCGTCGAGAACCGCCTTGTCAACGCTGTACGCGTAAACTCCAACTCTGCTTTCTCCGTCGGCAAGCGAGGAGCAGTCGAGCGACACGGTCACCGTTTCGCCCGCATCGTAATAGCCTAGGTCGATGATATACGGCGTGGAGATATTAAAGCTTCGCGTGTCCTGCGCGTCCGAAACGCTGATGTCGTTCACATCGCCCGCGTCAACATAGATATAGAGATTGCCGTTCACGGCGGCCTGAAGCGTCACCGTCGTCTCGCAGTAAGAAGCGCCGTCAAGCCTGTTCACCCACTGCGCGCCGGTCCCGTCAAGCAGCGGCCCCGTCAGCCCCGTATAGCTTGTGTTAACATATTCCGCCTGCCTGAAAACATTTTTGTAGCCGGTTGCAAGGTCAAAAAAGCTCTCCTGAACGGCAAAGGGGTCGCCCTCCTGGGTGTACCATTCGCTCAGCGCGCTGTTTACGCAAAACGCCTTGGGCAGGAAATAATCGTTTGAAAACACCGTAACGCCGTCGCCGTCATAAAATTTTGTGTAGTATTCCGTGCTCGGCCTTGTGTTTTCCTCTCTGTAAATTAGATATTTGATGTTATACATCATATTGTAAACGGGCGTCTGCGTGTTGTAGGTGTAGCTGTTTATCCTGTTTCCGTACATTCCCAGGCTGTATTGCAATCCGGAATAGCTCTCGTATGCCATAGAGGAAAAGATGCTCATTCCGTTATATCCGTAAAGGCAGGGGTCCATTCTTGTGTTCAGCGAGCAAAGCTCGGCACGGTAGTCGCCGTCGTCGGCAGCCTTTATATATTCGGAAGCGTCCGTGTAAGCCGCGTAATTTTCCGTGTACGCGCCTTGCGTCTGGTTAAAATTGAACGCCTTGGGGTCGCAGATAATGACCTCGCAAAACGCAAGCGCTGTCACAAGCACGCTCATAACGGCATGCTGTGCCTTTTTGCTCTTGAGCAGGTAAAGGAACGCGGCGTAGATGATCATAAACGCGGCGGTGAGATAGATGGAAGCGCCGCTCATCTTTTCAGTGCTCATCTCGCTCGTGGCAGCTATGAAAGCCAGCCAAATAAACGCCGTTATCATTATTTCCCTTCGCCCTATGAAGCGCAGCTTTTCAAGCGCCCTGAACGATGCCGTCAGCAGCACGAACGAATACATAAACGAAAAGCGGTACGGCAGATCGTTAGGGAAATGGAAGGCGTGCCAGAAAAAGTTGACGAAATTAAGATTGAACGAAACAAAGAAAAATACGATCAAAAGCGTGTAGGCCGCCTTTTCCCTAAAGGATATTCTGCCGTTCAGATAAAACAGCGGCAGCAGCAAAAGCGTCAGCACAGAGGTGTAAACATTCGGCAGCACATCGTTTCCGCTTGAGCGTATCGTTGTTTCAAGCCCTGCAAAATGCGTCTGTATAAAATCAAGCAGGCTGAAATATGATTCCGCCGCGGCGGGCGCGCTGTCAGATGTTGCGCTGCTCCCCGTAAGCACGCCGTAAACCGGCAGCAGGAAAAACGCACAGAGCGCTCCGGCAAGCAGGGAACAGAGTGCAAAGCGCGCGCCGTAAGCGATAAAGCGCAGCTTGAAAAAGCGTTTGATTTTACCGTCGCTCTGTAAAAGAGCGCCCGTGTACGCGCATTTTTCGGGGCTGATAAGAAAGTACGCAAGAAAATAAACTACGGCAAAGATGCAGCACATATAGCCGATATAATATGATGAATAAAAAATATACACCATCACAAGCAGGTAGGGCAGTCCCTTGCCCGTGTTGACTATCCGCTCGATTCCGAGCGCAAGCAGCGGCAGCATCATCATCCCGTCAAGCCACATAATATTCCAGAAATACGCCAAGAAATATGCGCAAAACGCATAGAAAACGCCGAAGGCCGCGCTCGCCGCGCTGTGCCGCTTAAGGCTTTTTTTGATATAGTAAGCGAATGTTCCCGCGCTCACCGTGCATTTCGCAGTAACTATCGCCGTTATCGCAAAGGGCATCTCATCCCTGTCAAACAGAAAGATTATGGCTGTAAACGGGCTTGAAAGGTAGTTGAAGTAATTGCCCAAAAAGCTTGAGCCGCCGCCGGAGGTCCAGCTGTAAAGAAAGCTGCGCCCCTGGGTCACCCTGTCAAAAAGCTCCGTAAACAGCGGCCCGTACTGGTGGTAAAGGTCCATCCTCAGCACAGTGGTGTCGCCGAACGGGAAGCAGGCGAATACCAGCAGTATAAAAAGCATACATAAAAGCGCAACGCCCATCGAAAGAAATACGAACCTGTTTTCAAAAAATCTTTTATATATCCTGCCGTTCAGGCTCTCTTTTGCCGGCAGCGCGCAGTCGAATATCAGAATTCGCGAAACCGGGTAGTTGAGCACCAGCAAAAACAAGAAGCAGGCAAGCCAGATGCTGTGGCTGTAAAGCCCCAGCGCGCGTCCCGCAAAGGATATTGCCGCATATATCCCAAGATGCACGCCGGCGTTCAGCACGGAAAATATTATCTGCTTCGGCATTGAATTAAGCGAGGATTTGCTGAAAACAAAAAAACTCTGCAAAAGAAACAGCACCGTTTCCGCCGCGGCAAAGCCTACCGCGCAGGCAACCGCCGTGTCCGCGCCCAAAAAGGTCTTGAGCGCCTGCTTGATTACAATAAGTATAAAAAATGAAAATGAAAATGATAAAAGATAATTCACCGTTTCGCCGTTCATCAGCGGCGTGGCGTATCTTTTTTTGCTGCTTAAAGTTATATCCATAAAAGCCCTCCGATACATATTAAATATATCATATACCGCTTCATAGTTCAACAAATATTCGTAATAATCAAAACCCGCTGCTCATATATCTTAATTGAGGTGAGATGATGTCGTTAAAGACCGTTATCCCATGCCTGTCGGACGGAATAAACGCCGCGCTGTCACAGCTCGGCTCAACCGCGCTCGATTCGGTAACGGAGCTGCGCCTTCGCCGCCGGCTACCGCTTATGCTGTGCCTCGGCAGGGATGTTTTTTTCATCACGGCGAAGGGAAAGCTGCTAAACCATTTCAGCGAATATTCCTATGTTCCGGATGATGATGAGTTTGAGCTGATATTCAGGCGGCTGTGTAACTATTCCGTTCATTGCGAGATAGACAACCTGATAAACGGCTATATGACCGTTCGCGGGGGCAATCGCGTAGGCGTCTGCTCCACCGCTGTGAAAACTAACGGCAGCGTAACCGCCGTAAAGGAAATAACCTCTCTTAATATAAGGATTTCAAAGGAGATAAAGGGCTGCGCCGCGCCGGTTCTCGGTATGCTCTATGTCAGCTCGCTGCCCAGCATCATAGTCGCTTCTCCGCCGGGCGGCGGCAAAACCACCTTTTTGCGCGATATGGCTCGTTCTTTGTCCGGCGGCTTTTCAAACAGATACATAAAAACAGCCGTTATTGACGAAAGAAACGAGTTTGCCTGCAAGGACGACGGCGTCATAACCGCAGACCTCGGCTTCAACACCGATGTGCTCACCGGCTTTTCAAAGGCGGCGGGCATCGATATGGCGGTGCGTACGCTCTCTCCGCAGCTCGTTATTTGCGATGAGGTCTCCTCTCCCGCAGAGGTAGAGGCGATGAAAACGGGCTTTCTTTCCGGCTGCTCGTTTGCCGTTTCGGTCCACGCCTCGTCTAAGGACAGCCTTATGAACAAGGATATCGTGCGCCGGCTTATCGCCACAAGGGAATTTTCGTATGTGGTGCTGCTTAAAAATTATACCGATGAATTTGAGATTATGGAAGTAAGCTGATAGCTTGAAGCTGATAGGGATCGTGATTCTGAATATCCTGTGCATATCGGGCGGCCTAATGTGCGCTTATAAAACAAGGGTGAGGTGCGAAACCGCGCGCCAGCTCATAATTATGGCGGATATGCTTGCGGCGGACCTTTCCTACAGCGCGGATGATTCACGCAGCATCATAAGGCGGCTCGCCTGCGAAAAAGCGCTCGCAAGGCTCACCTTTTTAAAGGATATGGATATTGAAAATATCAATATTTCAACAGGCCTTGAGCCGGCGGACGACGAGCGCGTGAATCTGCTTTTCAAAACGCTCGGCGGCACGGATACGGCGTCTATGCTCAGGATGATAGAATCGTTTAAAGAATGTATGGAGGAAAGCCTTGAAGCATACAGAAGCCGCAGCGCCTCTCATTCAAGGCTTTACGCGGCGCTCGGCGTGCTCGGCGGGCTTGCCGTTTCCGCCGTGCTGATATAGGGGTTAAATATGGATGTTAATTTTATTTTCAAAATAGCCGCCATAGGCATAATAATTTCCGTTCTAAACACCGTTTTGGTAAGAAGCGGCAGAGAGGATCAGGCAATGCTCACAACGCTTGCGGGCATAGTTGTGGTGCTTATGATGCTTATCCCTCAGATAAGCGAGCTTTTCTCCTCAGTTAAAACGCTGTTCGACCTATGATAAAGATAGCGGGAATAGCCGTAGCGGCGCTTATATTTTCCGTCTTCCTGCGCCGCAGCAACAAAACCGTTTCGCTCCTGCTCGTTTTGTTCGCCTGCGCCGCCGTGTTTTTTGAAAGCCTTTCATACCTCGGCGGAATAATGGATTCGCTCGGCAGAATGTCGCGCGGGATGGGCGAGGCGGCGTCGTATCTTAAAATAATGTTCAAGGTCCTCGGCGTTGCGCTGCTGGCGCAAACGGTTGCGGACCTGTGCCGCGACAGCGGCGAGAGCGCGCTTGCCGGTCAGACGGAAACGGCGGCTAAGATTCTTATCGTCGTTATGATTCTGCCGCTGCTGTCCGCCGTTACCGAGGTCATTACGGGACTTGTATTATGAAAAGAAGATTAAAAATATTCATATCCGTGTTCTCTGCAATCGCGGTTTTGCTGCTTTTTGCTCCTTTTGCGGCTCTCGCTCAGGAGGAGCTTAACGAAGCGGAATATCGCAGCGTGCTTGAAAGCTTCGATCTCTCTTCATTTGAAGAGCTTGATTCGGAAAGCCGCAGGCTGCTCGATGAGCTCGGCCTTTCCGATTTTGACTACAACAGCATCGTTGAGCTGTCGGTCTCCGATTTTCTGCTGGCGATAAAGGATGTTATGGTGTCGGGGCTCAAGGCCCCGCTCGCTTCAGCCGGCGCCGTGCTTATAATAATCCTGCTCTCATCGCTTTTTCAGGGCTTTAAGCAGACTCTCGGCAGCTCCCAAATCTCATCGGCTCTATCAACAGTCAGCGCCGTTTTGGTGTCGCTTTTGCTGATTTCGGGGCTGAAGGAAACGCTTGCCGCTTCAAGCGCAGCTATTTCGGTCAGCGCTGATTTCGTTTACGCTTTTGTGCCCGCTTTTTGCATCATCGTGGCGGCGTCCGGAAACACGCTTGCTGCGTTTTCCACAAACACTCTGCTTTTATCTTTGGCACAGGCGCTCAATTTTATATCCAAAAATATCTTTATCCCGCTTTCAAACTGCTTTCTTGCGCTCGGAATCTGTTCAGGTATAAGAAATGAGCTTGATTTGGGCGCGCTCGTCGAAAACTGCAAAAAGTATCTCATAACGGCGGTTTCCGTTGCCGCAACGGCGTTCGTTTCGATCCTTTCCATCAAAACGGCGGTGGCTTCGCGCGCGGACGCCATCGGGCTTCGCTCCGTCAGATTCGCAATAAATTCCGTTGTTCCGGTCATCGGCGGCGCCATCAGCGAGGGGCTTCTCTCCATTCAGGCTTATTCCTCGCTTATCAAAAGCAGCGTCGGCGTTGCCGGCATCGCCGCCGTTGCGCTCGTTTTTCTGCCGGCAATAATCGAGGTGGCGTTTTGGCGGCTGTTTCTCAATATATGCTCCGTCGTGTCCCAGATATTTTCAGACCGCTCCGTCACCTGCGTTTTAAAAGCGTTTTCGGATTCGCTGCTCGTGATGAATGTTATCTTGATTTTGTCTATGGTAACGACGGTCATATCTATCGGAATTTTGATTGCTGCAAGGGGAAGTGCATAGTGGATTTCGTCAAAAGCTGGGTCATCGGCGTGTGCCTGACGCTTGTCGTCTGCGCCGTGTTTTCTCTTGTTGCGCCCCACGGCTCTATGGGCAGATTTGCAAAGGTCATCATTTCCGTTTTTATTTTCATATCGCTTATTTACCCGTTTGCCGATTTTGATTTTTCTCAGCTCTCGGCGGAGGGTATGGATATCGAAGCGCAGTTCGAGGATACGCAGCTTGAGCTCTCCTCCTCGCAGGTTGAAAACATCGTCGGCAATGTGCTTTTGTCGCACGGCGTTTCGGGCGCCGAGGTGGAATGCCGCGCATCTCAAACGGCAGAGGGAATAAGCATAGATTCCGTGGAGGTTTTGCTGACGGATTCAACAAGCCCCGACGACGCGCGCCGCTGGATACTTGACGAAACCGGCGTGGCGGCTCAGGTGTCGTCCGCAACAGAAAGCAAAGGAAGTGCCTTGGATGACTAACAGGATTAAAGACAGACTGCTTGAGCTTTTCCAAAAAAAGGATAAGCGAAATATAATCATCATCTGCGCCGCAGCTGTTGCAGTGTTTTTGATATTTTTTTCGGAGCTGATACCGTCCTCCGAAGCGCCCGAAAAAAGCGTCAAAGAGGATGATTACGCCGGCTATGTGGAGTCGCTCAGCGAGCAGCTGACGGACATAATCTCAGGTATGGAGGGCGTTGGCAGCTGCAGCATTATGATAACGCTTGAAAGCACAAAGGAAAGCGTTTACGCGGAAAACGCCGAGGCTTCAAGCTCGCAGAGTTCTAATTCGCAAAACAGCGAATATGTTATTTATAACGATGATAACGGGGATTCGCCGCTGCTTTTGAAGGAGGAAATGCCGCGCGTTGCCGGCGTCGCCGTCGTTTGCTCAGGGGGCGACAGCGAAGCCGTGCGCGAGCGCATAGTTGACTGCGTGTGCGCTCTTTTCAGCATTCCTTCAAGCCGCGTCTCCGTTTCAAAATCAACTTCAAAGGGTGGTAAATAATGGATGAAATGAACGAAAAGAAAAACGAGGAGCTGCTCGGCGAGCTCAGCTCTCAGGAGCAGGTCAAAAAACGCAGATCAAAGAAGAGAAAGCTTGTGGCGTCTGTCTTCGTGCTGCTTCTTGCGCTCGGCATAGGCGGCAACTGGTATTGGGAAAACAGCGATATCTCGTCAAAGCTCAGCTCCGTTGCAACCTCGGCAAAAACGCTCGGCGAGGCAACCTTTGTTGACGGTGAGGCTGAGGCGACGACCGCGCCCGAAAGCGAATATTTTTCCTCCGCGCGGCTTGAAAGGCAAAACGCCCGCGATTCCTCGCTCGAAAAGCTTCAGGCGGTGATAGACGCGCCGCAGGAGAGTGAGGACGCGCATAAGCTTGCCGCGCAGCAGATAGCCGATATATCGTCTTATATCGAGATAGAAAACAAGATAGAAACGCTCGTCAAGGCAAAGGGCGTTGCAAACTGCCTTGCCGTAATAAGCGAGGACGGCTCGCGCGTTGATGTGATTATCGACAGCGAGGAGCTCACAGACGAGCTGTCACTTCAGATCAAGGACATAGCCACCTCTCAGCTCAACTGCGGCTTTGAGAATGTGACCATAATTCAGTCTGCCTCTTAACGCTCGTATGAATAATATTTTAACATTTTAAATTGTACTTGTATAATTTTTCGCGTTGTGTTAAAATACTAAAAGCAAGGAGGCGTCAAATTATGGAAATAACAAATTATTCCCAAAGCGGCGGCGTTATAATCTCCGAAGAGGCAATATCCGCTATCGCCACAAACGCCGCAAAGGATGTCAGCGGCGTCGTCGGCTTTTCAAACAAGCCCGATGATGTGGTTTCCACAATAAAAAAAGGCAGCCTTAAGGTAATGAGCCCCGTTAGGGTGTTTCAGGACGGCGATAATCTTGATATCAGCATATATATCTGTATCGCAAGCGGTAAAAAGATTCAGCCCGTTGCCGAGGAAGTTCAAAGAGTCGTAAAGGAAGCGGTTCAGAATATGACCGGCAGGCTCGTTTCAAAAGTAAACGTAATCATAGCGTCCGTTGAATTGCAGCAGCCGGAAACCCCCGCAGAACCTTGTGAAACCGAAGAGTGATCAAAGTGCCGGCTGAAAGTTCTTTCAGCCGCTTTTTTATTATCAGCCGCGCCGCGGCGAAAGGTGCGTTAGATGAAAAGAAGTGAGATGAGGGAGCAGGCGTTCCTGCTCTTGTTTGAAAAGGCGTTTTTCGGCGAAAAGCCGTGCGAGGAGATAGAGGATATATTTGACGAAAATGTAGCTCCTTTAAGCGAATATGCAAAATCGGCGTTCGAGGGGGCGTGCGCCCAGCTTGAGGCTGTTGACGCAGCCGTTTCCTCGCATTTAAAGGGCTGGAGGCTCAGCCGCATATCAAAGGTGGATCTCGCCGTGCTGCGCCTTGCGGTCTACGAGATTATGTACGAGCCGTCCGTGCCGCACGCCGCAGCCGTAAACGAGGCTGTTGAGCTTGCAAAAAAATATTCCGGCTCCGAAAGCGGCTCGTTCGTAAACGGCATCCTGCGCTCGATATTGAGGGAAACGGCTCAATGATCGCAGGCTTTGACACAAGTAATTACACAACCTCCGCTGCAGTGATGCGCGGCGATGAAATTAAAAATTACAAAAAAATGCTCTCCGTCGGAAAAAACGAGCGCGGTCTCAGGCAGAGCGACGCCGTGTTTCAGCACACCGTCAATATGCCGTCGCTTTTAAAGCGGATGGAAAGCGATTTTGATTTGTCGGCGGTAAAGGCAGTCGGCGTCAGCTCCCGCCCCAGAGATGTAGACGGCAGCTATATGCCCTGCTTTCTTGTGGGTGTGAACACCGCGCGCGCCGCAGCCTCGTTTTGCGGCTGCCGCTGCTATGAAACGGCGCACCAAACCGGCCATATACTTGCCGCGCTGTATTCGGCGGGCAGGCTTGAGCTCGTCAATAAAAGATTCATCGCGTTTCATGTTTCGGGCGGCACAACCGAAGCCGTCATATGCTCGCCGGATAAGGATAAGATCATCTCCGTTGCCCCCGCGGCCGAAAGCACTGATCTTAAGGCGGGGCAGGCGATAGACAGAACGGGCGTTATGCTCGGATTGCAGTTCCCATGCGGCGCACAGCTTGAAAGGCTTGCGCTCGGCAGCGAGCGCGAATTTAAGATACGCCCGTCAATGAAGGGCTCAAGCTGCTCCTTTTCAGGCATAGAAAACAAGGTCAAAAATATGATTGCCGCCGGCGAAAAAAGCTGCGATATCGCAAAATTCGCTCTTGAAAGCGTGCGCGTTTCGCTGGACGCTATGTGCGCCGCGGTGATTGAAGAATACGGAGAGCTGCCCGTTTTGTTTGCGGGCGGCGTTTCCTCAAATTCAGAGATACAAAAAACACTCGGCGAAAAATATTCGGCAGTTTTCGCGCAGCCGCAGTTCAGCTGCGACAACGCTGCCGGCGTTGCTGTTTTCGCCGCCTTAAAATCATTATGAACACATTAACCGTATCACAGGTAAACACATATATAAAAGCCCTGCTTGACGGCAGCGAGCCGCTTAAAAACATATTCGTTCAGGGCGAGCTTTCAAATTTTAAATTATACAGGCCCTCCGGCCATATGTATTTCACGCTCAAGGATGAAAAATCGCAGCTCAAGGCGGTTATGTTTTCTTCAAACGCCTCGCGCCTTAGATTTATGCCGGAAAACGGCGCAAGCGTCATCTGCCGCGGCAGGATAAGCGCTTATGAAAAGAGCGGCGAATATCAGCTCTACGCTGAGGATATGCAGCCCGTAGGCGCGGGCGCGCTCAGCCTTCAGTTTGAGCAGCTCAAGAAAAAGCTGTTTGCTGAGGGCGTCTGCAGCGAGGCTGTCAAAAAGCCGCTTCCCGCCTATCCGCAGAAGATCGGCGTGGCAACATCTTCATCGGGAGCCGCGATACAGGATATAATCAATATTACGGCGCGCCGCTATCCGCTTGCGCAGCTCGTTATAGCCCCCTGCGCCGTGCAGGGCGAAAAGGCAGCTCCCGAGATTGTTTCGGTGTTAAAGCGCCTGGACTCGCGCGCAGATATAGATGTTATAATCGTAGGCCGCGGCGGCGGCTCTATGGAGGATCTGTGGGCGTTCAACACGGAAGAGGTCGCCCGCGCCGTAATCGCGTGCCGCACGCCCGTTGTCTCGGCGGTCGGGCACGAGAGCGATTTCACAATATGCGATTTCGTTTCCGATATGCGCGCCCCGACTCCGAGTGCAGCGGCTGAGCTTGTTTGTCCGGACATCAATGCTCTCAGGGAGCAGACGGCGTCTTTAAGATACACGATGCAGCTTTATATGCGCTCGCAGCTGGATGAGCTTTCGCGCCGTCTCGGCGAGCTTACAGCCCTTTCTCCGCTTGCTGACGGCGAAGCGCTCATCGCACCTTTTGCGGACAGGCTCTCGTCACTTTCGCAAAAGCTTGCGGCAGCGTTTGAGCAAAAGGCTCAAACAGAATTTCAGCGCTTTTCGTCGCTTGCTGGCAGGCTCAACGCTTTGAGCCCCCTCGCTGTTTTGGAGCGCGGCTTCGCAGTCGCCAGCCAGGGCGGCGGAGCGGTTTCCTCTGTGCGGGAGCTCGATTTGAAAAAGGCGCTGAACATAAGATTTACCGACGGCAGCGCAGGCTGCACCGTTAACGAGGTGATTTTTGATGAAGATTGAGGATATGACATACGAGCAGGCGGTTTCCAGGCTTGAGGAGATAGTTTCGCTGCTTGAAAAAAAGGACACCCCGCTCGATGAAAGCGTAAAGCTGTTTGAAGAGGGCACGAAGCTTGCGGCGTTTTGCGGCAATAAGCTCAACACCGCTAAGCAGACGATAATCAAGCTTAACGAAGAGGAAAACTGATTTTCACCCGGAGGGCGTTATGACGGAACTTGAATTTAAAAATATACTTCAAAACGACATCTCTATAATCGAGCGCCGCCTTGAGCAGCTTCTTCCCGACTGCGCAAACGGCCAAAAGGATGTTGTTGAGGCTATGAGATACAGCCTTTCAAACGGCGGCAAAAGGATAAGGCCGGTTTTATGCCTTGAGTTTGCGCACGCCTGCTCGGCAGACAGGTATGATGCGCTCGATTTTGCCTGCGCCGTCGAATACATCCACACCTACAGCCTTATCCACGATGATTTGCCCTGTATGGACGACGACGATATGCGCCGCGGCAAGCCGAGCTGCCATAAAAAATTCGGCGAGGCGACCGCGCTTCTTGCAGGAGACGCTCTTTTGACCCACGCTTTTCAGATAATCGCCGGCTCGCAGCTGGACGATTCAAAGATTGCCGCTGCCTGCGGTCTGCTTGCTCAAAACGCCGGCGCGTGCGGAATGGTGGGCGGCCAGGAGCTTGATTTAAGGTATGAAAGCGTTTCTGCCGATTTGAATCAGATCATAACCGTTCACAGGCTCAAAACGGGCGCGCTCATCTCGGCTGCCTGCATCCTCGGCTGTATCGCCGCGGGAGCGGACGACGCAAAAATCGCCGCCGCCTCTGCCTTTGCTTACGACCTCGGCGTTGCGTTTCAGATAAAGGACGATATTTTGGATGTCACCTCAACCACCGAGCAGCTCGGCAAGCCGGTCGGCTCGGATCAGGAAAACAACAAGGCAACATATGTTTCTCTGCGCGGGCTCGAACAGGCTCAGCAGGATGTTGAAAAGCTGACTCAGGCCGCTGTATCGCGCCTCGGCGCTTTTGAAAATTCCGAATTTCTCGCCGTTCTTTCAAAATATCTTGTAAACAGAAGCAAATAAAGCGGCGCTTCCCGTATGAAAAGAGATGATAAAGTGTCTGTTTTAGATAAAGTAAATTCGCCAGCGGATCTTCGCCGGCTTTCGGATTCTGAACTTACGGAGCTTTGCGCCGATATAAGGAAGCTGCTGATAGAAACTGTGTCGCAAACCGGCGGCCATCTCGCTTCAAATCTCGGCGTAGTGGAGCTTACCGTCGCGCTTCACAGGGTATTCAACAGCCCCACGGATCAGATTGTGTTCGATGTAGGCCATCAGTGCTACACGCATAAGATACTCACCGGCAGAAAGGATGATTTCCGCACGCTTCGCACAGAGGGCGGCATCAGCGGCTTTACGCGCCCTAATGAAAGCGAGCACGATATTTTTTCAAGCGGTCACTCAAGCGTTTCCGTAAGCCAGGCGGTCGGCCTTGCCAAGGCAAAGCGCATCAAGGGCGAAAAGGGCAAGGTGGTAGCCGTTATAGGCGACGGTGCTTTGACCGGCGGCCTTGCATATGAGGCGCTCAACAACTGCGCAAGCGACGACCACAGCAATCTCATAGTTATCTTAAACGATAACAAAATGTCCATCAGCCGCAATGTCGGCAGTATGGCAAAGCATCTGACCAGTGTAAGAACATCAAAGAGATATTCCACATTCAAATCCGGCGTCAGAAAGATGCTGTATCATCTGCCGCATATAGGAAAGCAGATAAACAGGTCGCTCACCGCAGTTAACGGCTGGCTCAGGCGCAGGATATATCACAGGGCAACCTTTTTTGAGGATCTCGGCTTTAGATATTACGGCCCTATCGACGGCCACGATATCGAATCCCTTACCGCCGCGCTTCAAACCGCAAAGGCTCATAATCACTCCGTGCTCGTTCATGTGAATACTGTCAAGGGCAGGGGGTACGAGCCGGCGGAAAAGGACCCCACTCAGTTTCACGGCATAGGAAAATTTGATATAGAAACGGGCGAGCCTCGCTCAAGCGGCGAAACATTCTCCTCCGCCTTCGGCAAAACCGTTTGCAGCCTTGCGCAAAACGATTCGCGCATCTGCTGCATAACAGCCGCTATGGCGCAGGGCACCGGCCTTGCGGAATTTGCGGAAAAATATCCGAAAAGGTTCTTTGATGTAGGAATTGCGGAGCAGCACGCCGTCACCTTCGCAAGCGGTCTTGCTAAAAACGGAATGGTGCCCGTTTTCGCCGTCTATTCAACATTTCTTCAGCGCTCCTACGACCAGCTTATTCACGATGTCGCCATGCAGGGGCTCAAGATAATCTTCGGCATAGACCGCGCCGGCTTCGTTGGCGAGGACGGCGAGTCGCATCAGGGCGTTTTTGACACTTCGTTTTTAAACAGCGTGCCCGGCCTTCGCGTTTACGCTCCGTCCGATTACGAGGAGCTTTCAAAGATGTTCGTAAAGGCGGTCTACCGTGACAAGGGCGCCGCAGCCGTGCGCTATCCGCGCGGAAAGGCGGGCGCAATGCCTCCCGGCTACTCCTATGAAAAAGAGGATTTTTCGCTTTTCGGCAGCGAAAGCGCCCGCAATCTCATCGTTTCCTACGGACGGGAGTTCAGCGAGTGCTACCGTGCGCTTGAGCAGCTTGAAAACACCGCCGTTTTAAAGCTCAACTGCATCAAGCCGATAGCACGGGAAGCCGTTATGCTCGCTTCAAAAGCGGAAAATGTGTTCTTTTTTGAGGAAGCGGTCAAAAGCGGCGGTGTAGGCGAAAGCTTTGCCGCTATGATGCAGGAAAACGGCATAAAGGCGCGCTTTATACATACCGCTGTTGAAGACGGGTTTATAAAGCAGGCGTCCGTTGCCTCGCAGCTCAAAAAATATTCGCTGGATTATCAAGGCGTGCTGGAAGTGATAGAAAATGAGCAGAAAAACAAGGCTTGATGTCGCCGTTTTCGAGCAGGGCTACGCGCCCAGCAGAGAAAAGGCAAAGGCTGTCATTATGGCGGGTCAGGTCTATGTAAATAACCAAAAGGTGGATAAGGCAGGGTTTGAGCTAAAAGAGGGCGATAAGCTTGAGGTGCGCGGCAGCTCCCTTAAATATGTCAGCCGCGGCGGCTTGAAGCTTGAAAAGGCGATGCAGGTTTTCCCGATAAACCTCAACGGCTGCGTCTGTATGGATGTAGGCGCGTCCACCGGCGGCTTTACCGATTGTATGCTTATGAACGGCGCGTCAAGGGTCTATTCAATAGATGTCGGCTACGGCCAGCTCGCCTGGAAGCTCAGGTGCGACGAACGCGTCGTAAATCTTGAGCGCACCAATTTCAGATATGTTACAAACGAGCAGGTAAAGGAAAAGATAGATTTTGCAAGCGTCGATGTCTCCTTTATCTCGCTCAGGCTGATATTCCCAAAGCTCTATGAGCTTCTGAAGCCCGGCGCGCAGGCTGTCTGCCTTATTAAGCCTCAGTTTGAGGCGGGCAGGGAAAAGGTCGGAAAAAAAGGCGTTGTAAGGGATACCGCCGTACATAAAGAGGTTGTTGAAAAAGTCGTAAATCAGGCGCTTGAAGCGGGCTTTTCCGTTTTGGGGTTTGATTTCTCGCCGGTAAAGGGGCCGGAGGGCAATATAGAATATCTTATGTGGCTCTCGCGGGACGAGAAGCCGCATATCTCGGAAGATATAAACGCCGCAGGCGTCGTTGAGGATTCACACGAGGAACTGAAATGATATTTTCTCTGTTTGCAAATCTTGAAAAAAGCGACCTGCGCTCTCTCGCCGCAGAGGCGGCGCAGCTTTTAGGCGCGGGTGAAAATAAGATAATTTTGGACGAGGCTTATTCCGCCGTTATGGGCGCCGGTTTTTCATACGCGCCGGAGAGCGAGATGTACCGCTCGTGCGATGTCGCCGTCGTTCTCGGCGGAGACGGCAGCACTATGAAGGTCGCCAAAAACGCCGCGCTGTGCGGGAAGCCCGCTCTCGGAGTCAACGGCGGCAGGCTCGGCTTTTTAAGCGCGGCGGAAAGAAACGAGCTTTCGCTGCTGCAAAATGTGCTCGCCGGCAAATATGTTATTGACGAGCGCATTATGCTCAAGGCGGATGTCTTTAAAAACGGAAAAAGGATAAGCCACAACCACTGCCTTAACGACGCCGTGATTTCAAGGGGCGATTTCGCAAGGCTGATAGATATAGACATCAAATCGGATGAAACGGGTATGCTCAGCGTTCGGGCGGACGGGATCATCGTTTCAACGCCCACCGGATCCACAGCGTATTCTCTTGCCGCAGGCGGCCCGATATTAAGCCCCGATTTAAACTGCTTTGTTATAACCTCCATCTGTCCTCATTCGCTTATGGACAGAAGCATCGTTGTCAATTCAAAATATTCGCTCAATATATCGGTTTCAAGCGATGTTTCAAACAGCGCGGTCTTGAACTGCGACGGCGGCGAGCCGATAGAAATAGACTCAAACTGCACCGTTTGCGTTTCGCTTTCAAATTATAAGGCGCGGCTGATAAAGCTGAAGCCTGATAATTTTTATCAAATAGTAAAAAAGAAGATAATCGAGAGAGGCTCTTAGTATGAAAAGAAGAAGACTTGAAAAAATAATCGAGCTTATAGGCGAGCATAAGATAGAGACCCAGGAGGAGCTTCAGTCCTACTTAAGGGAAAGCGGCTTTGATGTCACCCAGGCAACCATATCAAGGGATATAAAGGAGCTGCGCCTTGTCAAGGAGCTTTCGCCGGAGGGCAGGTATATCTATACTCCCCGTATGCGCGACCCCAAATACGACCCCGATCTCAGAAAAAGCGGCATATTGAACGAATCTGTTTTGCGCGTTGATTTTGCAATGAACACCGTGTGCGTAAAATGCCGCGCCGGCACGGCGGGAGCCGTCTGCGCCGCGCTTGACGGCACGCGCTGGAGCGGAGTCGTAGGCACCATCGCGGGAGACGACACTATCTTCATACTTTGCAGAAACGAAAAATCCGCCCGCCTTTTCAGCTCTAATTTGGAGAGTGTTATAAATGCTCAAAACTCTTGAGATTGAAAATATAGCCGTTATAGAGCGGGCGGAGATCGAATTTCTGCCCGGCTTCAATGTGCTTACGGGCGAAACGGGCGCGGGCAAATCCATCGTTGTGGATTCCATAAACGCCATACTCGGCGAGCGCACCTCGCGTGAGCTTGTAAGAACGGGCGCGCAGCACGCCTTCGTTTCCGCCTATTTTACGGATATCGACCCCTGCGTCAGCGCAAAGCTCGAGGAGCTCGGCTATCCCAAAAACGAGGAAAACGATCTCATCATAACGCGCCGCATCGGGGCGGACGGCAAATCGCTGTGCAAAATCAATTCGCGCACGGCTAATGTTTCCGCGCTCAAGGAGCTCGGAAAGGAGCTTGTGAATATCCACGGCCAGCACGACAGCCAGGCGCTCCTCAACCCCGAAAGCCATATAGGCTTCATAGATATGCTTTGTAAAAGCGATAAGCCTCTTTGCGAATATAAAGAGGCGTTTTCGGATTTTATGCGCATAAGGCGCAGATTAAAGCGGCTGACGGCGGACGCCGAGAATAACGACAACACTGCAAGCCTGCTCGATTACCAGATAGCGGAGCTTGAGAACGCCGGCGTTTCAAGCGGCGAAACAGAAAGGCTAACCGAGAGGAAAAAAGCGCTCGACAACGCCGCCGACGCGCTTTCTGCGCTTTCTGCTCTTGATTCCTGCGTAAACGGCGATGACGACGCACCCGGCGTTCGCGTCGCGCTTTCAACAGCGGCAAAGGAGCTGGAGCCTTTCGCCCCGTTTTTGCCCGATGTGGAAAAACTTCTGCGCATCCTTGCGGATACTGACGCGCAGCTTGAGGATGCGCTTTCTCTTTCCCGCGCCGCCGCGCAGCAGCTCGATTCCGACCCTGAGGAAAAAGAGGCTGTTGAGGAGCGGCTGGATATGCTTTTCAGGCTCTCCTCAAAATACGGCGGCTCCGAGGAGCGGATGCTTGAGTATCTTGAAAGCGCAAGGGAAAAGCGCGCTCTCATCGCCACCGACGAGCAGGAGCTTGAACGGCTCGATTCCGAATACGATGCCGCACTGCAAAGAGTATCCGAGCTTGCCGCGCGCCTTTCAAACGAAAGAAAAGCCACCGCCGCAGAGTTTGAAAAAAATGTCAAGCGGCAGCTTGAATTTCTCGATATGCCGGGCGTCACTTTTAAGGTCGATTTTCAAAAGGGGATACTCTCTTCCTCGGGTACGGACAGGATCGAGTTTCTCATTTCCGCAAACGCCGGCGAAGAGCCGCGCCCGCTTGCAAGGATCGCTTCCGGCGGCGAGCTTTCAAGAATTATGCTTGCAATCAAGAGTATTCTGGCTTATAATGATACAATCGATACGCTGATATTCGACGAGATTGACACGGGCGTTTCTGGCAGGGCAAGCGGCAGGATAGGCCAAAAGCTCAAGGCGCTTTCCAAGGACACCCAGGTTATCACCGTCACTCATTCCGCCCAGATCGCTTCGTTTGCCGATTCGCATTTCCTTATTAAAAAAGACACTGAAAACGGCAGAACCTACAGCAATATCACTCCGCTTTCAAAATCTCAGCGGATAGAGGAGCTTGCAAGGATTATGGGCGGGCTCAATATCACCGACGCGCTTCTTAACAGCGCGGCGGAGATGCTTAAAAATTCTCAGGAGGTCAACTGATATGGGTATATACGAGGAGCTGCGCGAACGCGGACTTATCGCGCAGGTCACCAACGAGGAAGAGATACGAAATATGATAAACAGCGGCAAGGCCGTATTCTACATAGGCTTTGACTGCACGGCGGACAGCCTCACCGCCGGTCATTTTATGGCGCTCACGCTTATGAAGCGGCTTCAGATGGCAGGCAACAAGCCTATCGCACTCATCGGCGGCGGCACCACTATGATAGGCGACCCCAGCGGAAGAACTGATATGAGAAAGATGCTCACCCGCGAGGATATAGACCATAACGCGGCGTGCTTTAAAAAGCAGATGGAGCGCTTTATTGATTTTTCGGACGGTAAGGCGCAGATGATAAATAACGCCGACTGGCTGCTTAAGCTCAATTATATTGAGCTGCTGCGCGAGGTTGGCGCCTGCTTCTCAGTAAACAATATGCTGCGCGCGGAGTGCTATAAGCAGAGGATGGAAAAGGGCCTCTCCTTCCTTGAATTCAACTATATGATAATGCAGTCTTATGATTTTTACTACCTTTTCAAAAATTATGACTGCAATATGCAGTTCGGCGGAGACGACCAGTGGAGCAATATGCTCGGCGGCACGGAGCTTATCAGAAGAAAGCTCGGCAAGGACGCCCACGCGATGACCATAACCCTGCTCACCGATTCGCAGGGCAAAAAAATGGGCAAAACGGCGGGCAACGCCGTCTGGCTTGACGCAAATAAGACCTCTCCTTATGATTTTTACCAGTATTGGCGCAATGTTGCGGACGAGGATGTGCTCAAGTGCATAAGGATGCTCACCTTCCTGCCGCTTGAGCAGATAAACGAAATGGATTCCTGGCAGGGCAGTCAGCTCAATACTGCTAAGGAGATACTCGCCTTTGAGCTTACAAAGATGGTTCACGGCGAGGAGGAAGCTGTCAAGGCGCAAACGGCTGCGCGCGCTCTTTTCGCAGGCGGCGCCGATGATTCCGATATGCCCACAACGGCTGTTGACGCTTCGGCGCTTGATGAAAACGGCAATATCGGTGTGCTTGAGCTTATGCTCACAGCCGGTATGATTAAGTCTAAGGGCGAGGGCAGAAGGCTCATCCAGCAGGGCGGCGTCACTGTAGACGATGAAAAGCTCACGGATTCCTACGCCTGCGTTTCACGCGCTCAGCTTGAGGGCGGCGTCATCATCAAAAAGGGCAAAAAGGTTTTCCGCAAATTCACTGTATAATCGTTATTTCAAGGCTGCCTGAGGCTCTGCTTCAAGGCGGCCTTTTTAATAAAATAATAAATATTTTAATTGAAGATTAAAGCCTTTTTTGATATAATATCTAAAGGTGATATTATGACCGATATTGAAAAAAAGATAGAAGAGCTCAGAAAAACTCTGCGCTATCACAGCAACAGATATTATAACGACGATTCCCCGGAGATAGAGGATTACGAATATGATATGATGATGCGCGAGCTTCAGCAGCTCGAAGAAAAGTATCCGCAGTACGACAGCCCCGATTCCCCAACAAAGCGTGTCGGCGGCAAGGCGGATAATTCGTTTGAAAGCGTGCGCCACACCGTTCGTATGGAGTCGCTACAGGATGCGTTTTCTCACGAGGAGCTGTTCGACTTTGACCGCCGCGTAAAAGAGGTCTTTCCAAACGCCGAATACTGTGTTGAGCCTAAGATCGACGGCCTTTCCGTTTCACTTGAATACAGAAACGGCGTGTTTGTGCGCGGCTCCACAAGGGGAGACGGCGATGTGGGCGAGGATGTCAGCGGCAATCTGCGCGTTATTCACAGCATACCGCTCAAGCTCAATAAAAGCATACCGTTTTTGGAGGTGCGCGGCGAGGTCTATATGCCCAAAAAAAGCTTTGAAAGGGTAGTGGACAGGCAGCTGATAAACGGCGAGGCACCTTTCAAAAACCCCAGAAACGCCGCCGCTGGCTCTCTTCGGCAAAAGGACAGCAGCGTTGCGGCTACGCGCGGGCTTGACATCTTTGTTTTTAATATCCAGCAGATAGAGGGCTTTGAGCCGGTTTCGCATAAAGCGAGCCTTGACCTGCTAAGGGAGCTGGGCTTCAACACCGTTCCCGGCTATACGCTTGTGCCGGATATGGAAAGCGCCGTTCGCAGGATAGAGGAGATAGGAGAGAGCCGCGGCAGCCTTGAATATGATATAGACGGCGCCGTTATTAAGGTGGACAGCCTTTCAATGCGCTCCGCTCTCGGCTCAACCGCCAAATATCCAAAATGGGCGGTGGCGTTCAAGTACCCGCCGGAGGAAAAGCAAACAAGGCTTGTTGATATAGAGATCGCCGTCGGCAGAACCGGTGTGCTCACGCCAACGGCTGTGCTTGAGCCCGTTCATCTTGCCGGCACCACGGTCTCCCGCGCAACGCTTCATAATCAGGATTTTATCGCGCAAAAGGGCATCGCGATAGGTGATACCGTCACCGTAAGAAAAGCTGGCGACATTATACCGGAGGTGCTTTGCGTAAACGAGCATAGGTCTAACAAGCATTTCGTTTTCCCCGATAAGTGCCCAAGCTGCGGCGCGGCCGTGATACGCGAGGAGGGCGAGGCGGCCGTTCGCTGCATAAATCCCGATTGTCCGGCGCAGCTGCTCAGAAACCTTATCCATTTCTGCTCGCGCGACGCTATGGATATAGAGGGCCTCGGTCCCGCCGTTATAGAGACCTTTCTTGATAACGGGCTCATCTCAAAAACAGAGGATATCTATTCGCTCACCTATGATAAGATCGCCTCGGCGCAGCTTGAGGGCTTTGGCGATAAAAGCATACAAAATATCATAGACTCTATCGGAAGATCAAAGCAAAACGATCTTTCAAAGCTGCTTTACGCGCTCGGCATACGCCATATCGGCGCAAAGGCGGCAAAGCTGCTTGCCGATAGGTTTCGCACCATTCAGGCCGTTATGTCCGCTTCGTGCCGGGATATCCTTGAAATAGACGGCTTCGGCGAGATTATGGCGCAGAGCGTCTGCGAATTTTTCTCGTCAAACAGAGCTCGCAGCCTTATAAAAGAGCTTTCCGATTCCGGCGTTAATATGAAAAGCCTTTCCGTTATCAGGGATAACAGATTTGAGGGCAAAACCTTTGTCCTCACAGGCACGCTTTCTATGTTTACGCGCGCCGAGGCGTCCGAGCTGATAGAGAGCTTCGGCGGCAAGACCTCGTCCTCCGTTTCAAAGAAAACAAGCTATGTGCTTGCGGGCGAGGCTGCCGGCAGCAAGCTCGATAAGGCAAACGCCCTCGGAATAGAGGTAATAACCGAAGAACAGTTCAAAGAGATGATAGAATGAAAGAGATAAGAAAAAAGCAGAAAAGGCTTTTTGCCGCAATGCGCGCCGTTGTGGCGGTAACGCTTGTTTATATAGTCGTTTATATAGGCGTCCAGCCCTACCTGCCGCAGCTCGGCACGGCGGCGGTTATGGCGTTTTCGTATCTCAGCGATATACTTATCGTAGCAGCGCTCGTGCTTGCGCTCGTCTACTATTCAAGATACGGCAAGGTAAACGCCTTTTTAACACGCATAGAGCACGAGATAAAGGACTGCGGCTTTTACTATATCGCCGATGATAAAACAGACGAAGAGAGCTTTTTGAACGCCCTGTTTGATTCTCTTGCCGCTGACGGCTTTGCAATGGAAAGCAATGTTGAATATGACGGGCTCGAATTCGGCTTTACTGCGTTTAAGCGCAGGGAATCGCTGTATGTGTGCGGGATAGACGAGCTTTCAAAGGATGATGTGCTCGCGTATCTTGACTGCGCCGTAAACGATTTAACCGTACGCCGCCTGAAAAGAGCGGGGAATTCGCTTCTTGTGTTCGTAACGGACGAGGCTCAGCAGGGCGCCGTCGCTCTCTCTAAAATGATTTGCACCTTCGGCAAAAAGGAGCAGCTCAAGCTCGGCATCTGCATAGCGGAGCCGAAAACAGGCAGATGCTATTTCCTCGGAAATATGCAAACAAAGCTTCAGTCAATGGCGGTGCGCTATGTTATGAGATCAACGCTTCCCATACTCGACAAGCTTAAATCATCAGAGCCGCTCCCGTTTCAGGCGGAGCTTGAGCGGCATATGGAGGATTTTACAATAAAAAGTTATCTGGACGGAACATTTTACGCGCATTAAAGGTGATAGTATGACTCAAAAGGTTATTGATTATTTAAACGGCTTAAAAGACAAAAAGGTTGCCTTCGTCGGTATGGGCGTCGCCAATGTGCCCTGTGCCGAATGGCTCGCGCGCCACGGCGTTGAGGTCTGGGCGTGCGATAAAAACGGCAGGGATTATATCGGCGCCGATATCTGCCGCAGTCTTGAGGAGCTCGGCGTGCATTTCAGCCTCGGAGAGGATTATCTTTCCGTTTTGCCGCAGATGGATATTGTTTTCCGCTCGCACGGAATACTGCCCTTTCAAAACAAATGGATAGGCGAGTGCATAGAGCGCGGGCAGAAGGTCACTACGGAGATGGAGGTCTTCTTTTCTCTCTGCCCCGCGCCCATAATCGGCGTAACCGGCTCAAACGGCAAAACAACAACAACCACGCTTATTTCGGAGATGCTCAAGGCTCAGGGAAAAAGAGTTTTTCTCGGCGGCAATATCGGCAGGGCGCTTATGCCGGAGCTTGAAACCATCACTCAAAGCGATATCGCCGTGGTTGAGCTTTCGTCGTTTCAGCTTCTCACTATGGGCAATATGAAAAACAAGCCCGATATATCCGTTGTAACAAATATAGAGATAACGCATCAGGATCATCATATAAGCCTTGACGAATATGTAGACGCCAAGCGCAATATCCTGATCTACCAAAGTCCGGATTCAAAAACGGTGCTCAACGCCGACTGTGATTATTCCATCGGCGGGCGTGTTTATCACGATATGCGCTTTGATGTGCGCGGCACGCTTTACGAGTTCTCAATAAATCATCCGGTCGAGCGCGGCGCGTATCTGGACGATAAAAGCTATATCGTCTTTGCGGAAAACGGCAGGCATACGCCGCTGTTTCACATCAGCTGCATAAAAATCCGCGGCAGGCATAATATAGAGAATTTCTGCACGGCTATCTCCGCCGTGTGGGGGCTTGTTTCTCCCGAAAATATGAAAAAAACCGCCGAGAGCTTCAACGGCGTCGAGCACAGGATAGAATTTGTGCGCGAGTTCGGCGGCGTTAAATATTATAATGATTCAATCGCCACCTCGCCGTCGCGCGTGATAAGCTGCCTCAATTCTTTCGATCAAAAAATCATAATGATCTGCGGCGGCTCGGATAAGGGCAACGATATGTCCCAAATGGCGCCGGATATCATAAAAAATGTAAAGCTCCTTGTGCTCAACGGCGCCACAAAGCAAAAAATATACGACGCCGTCACCTCCTGCGCCGGCTATGCGGAAAACGCTCCCCGCATAATTATTACTGATACTATGGAAAACGCGCTCGCCGAGGCGCGCAAAAACGCCGAGCCCGGCGATGTCGTCGTGCTCTGCCCCGCATGTCCGGCGTTTGACCAGTTTAAAACCTTTGAATACAGGGGCAGAAGATTTAAGGAATTGGTGAATGATTTTAAATGATGAACAGCACTGTTGAGCTTTTAAAAGCCCTGACCGCGCCCGAGGCGGTCTCCGGCTGCGAGGATTCGCTTACCTCTCTTCTTACGGACATTCTTTCCGATTTGGGAGATGTCACCGTTGATAAAATGAGCAATGTTTTCTGCACCTTCGGCAGCGGCAGGCATTTTCTGCTTGACGCGCATATCGACGAGATCGGCCTTGTTGTCACGGATGTAACCGACAGCGGCTATCTTAAGCTTTCCCCCGTCGGCGGGGTGGACAGGCGCTTTCTTCCCGCAAGCGAGGTCGTTGTGCTGTCCGATAAAAGGCTTCGCGGCGTCGTCTGTGCAATGCCGCCGCATTTAAGGAGCGATAAGAATAAAAAAACCGCGGATTTTTCTCAGCTTGCCATTGATATAGGGATGAGCGCGCAGGAGGCACGCGCCGCAGTCAAGCCCGGCGACAGAGCGGCGTTTGTTCACCGCTTTGATATTCTGCCCGGCGGGCTCGTGTCTTCAAACTGCCTTGATAACAGAAGCGGCGCGGCGGCGGTTATTCTGGCGCTTAAAAAGCTGAAAGGCGTTCCGGCTAAAATCACCGCGATGTTTTCTTCACAGGAGGAGGTGGGGATGCGCGGCGCACAGGCGGGCGCGTTCGCATCGGACGCCGAGGAGGCTATAAGCGTTGATGTTTCCTTCGGCTGGTCTCCGCAGTGCAGCAAAGACGACTGCGGTAATCTTTCAGGCGGCGCTATGATAGGATATTCGCCCGTTCTCAGCAGGGATATGTCGGCAGCGCTTGCCGACTGCGCAAAGAGGAACTCCATACCCTATCAAAAGGAGGTTATGAGCGGCAGAACCTCCACAACGGCTGATGTGATAGGCGTTTCCCACGGCGGCGTCAAAACGGGTCTCATATCCGTGCCGCTCAGGTATATGCACACGCCGTCAGAGGTCATAGACCCGGCGGATGTTGAAAGCGCAGCCTCGCTGATTGCAGCTTATATCACGGAAAGGTCGGGTGGTTTTAATGCTTAAGGAGCTGTGCCTTTTAAACGGCGCGTCCGGCGACGAAACCGCTGTCAGAGATTATATTATTTCGCAGATCAAGGATTTCTGCGAATATAAAACAGACGCCCTCGGCAGCATAATTGCGTATAAAAAGGGTAAAAAAACGCCTAAAAACAGGGTGATGCTCAGCGCACATATGGACGAGGTCGGCTTCATCGTCACATCGGTCACGGACGAGGGCTTTTTGAAATTCGCCCCTGTGGGCGGCATAAATCCCGAAAATGCGTTAACACGCCGCGTCAGCATAAACGGCAATATCGGCGTTATCGGCGCAAAGCCCGTCCATCTAATGAAATCGGGCGAAAAGGACGAGCCTCCGGCGTTTTCCGATATGCTTATAGATATCGGAGTCTCCTGCCGCAGCGATGCGCTCAAATATGCCTGCGAGGGCGATTATGCTTATTTTTCGTCCGATTACGCCGAGCTCGGCGGCGGATATATAAAGTCAAAGGCGCTTGATGACAGGATCGGCTGTATGCTGCTTATCGAGCTCATCCGCTCTGAGCTTGAATACGACACTTATTTTTGCTTTAACACGCAGGAGGAGGTCGGTCTGCGCGGCGCTCAGTGTACGGCGTTTGATGTAAAGCCGGATATCGCCGTAGTGCTTGAAGCTACCACCGCCGCCGATATAGAGGGCGTTGACGGCTCGGAGCGCTGCTGCATCCTCGGCAAAGGCCCCGTTGTGTCCTATATGGACTCCCGCACGGTCTACGACCGCGGCTTGTATTCTCTCGCGCTCGATGTTGCAAAGGATAACGGTATTCCCGTTCAAACAAAAACCGTTATCGCTGGCGGCAATGACGCCGGCGCTATACAGACATCCGCGGGCGGCTGCCGAACCGCCGCTGTTTCCGTGCCGTGCAGGTATATCCACAGCGCAGCCTGCGTGGTTAAAAAAAGCGATATCGAGAGCACAAGGGCTTTCCTTGCCCCGTTTTTAAACAGGCTTTATGATTTGTAAGCTTACGGATGATTTCGAGATAAGGAAGTTCCCGCAGGAGAGCATTTACCTCGTGCGCATAGCCTCCCTTGCGTCGGTATACGGCTTTTCCCATGATTTTGCCGCCTTTTTTGCACAGTATACCAACGGCGCGTGTACTGCTGTCATATCCTATCTTGACGGCAGCGCAACGCTCGCCGCTCTTGACAGCGCCGATTTTGAGGAGCTTTCTATGTTCTTTTCGGCAAAGGGCTTTTCCTCTCTTTTGTGCTCGGCAGACTTTGACTCGTTTCAAAGCTATGAAACCGGCGTTATAATGTCGGCGCGCGGCGGCGCGAAATATTCGGGCGGCGCACGCCTTGCCGAGGATTACGAAACGCTTATGCGCGTGTTTGAGCTTTCCGGCGCACCGGGGGATTTCAAATGCTGGTATGCAGATATTAAAAGGCGTATCAGCCGGCACGGCGCGCTCTGCGCCGTTTCATTCAGCGAAAATACCGTTGCCTCCTGCGCCGTTTTTTCAAATATTGCAAACGGCGGCGCGGTTTTAAGCTGTGTTGCAACAGCGCCGGAATTTCGCGGCAGGGGTCTTGCTTCGGATTGCGTAAGGCTGCTTTTGTCCGAGGCTTCGCAAACCGTCTATCTTATGCGGGAGGACGGCAAAAACGAGTCGTTTTACACAAAACTCGGATTTAAAAATACAGGCAGATGGAGAATTTATCAATGACGCCTTTTTTTGATATTGATGAAAAGATTCGGTCGGCGGCTGCGGCGGCTATGAAAAAAGCCGAAAAGCAGTTTGCCGCTATAGAGGAAGTAACGGAGTATAACCAGCAAAAGGTTATTTCCGCGTTTATTCGCCACGGAGTTTCGGAAAGCCATTTCACCGGCACCACGGGCTACGGCTACGGCGACCGCGGGCGCGATACGCTCGATAAGATATGGGCGGATGTTTTCGGCGCGGAGGACGCGCTTGTGCGCCATAATTTCACCTGCGGCACGCATACTCTCGCAACAGCTCTCTTCGGCGTGCTCAGGCCGGGCGATAAGATGCTTGCCGTTACAGGCACGCCGTACGACACCATCCATTCCGTTATAGGCATTTCAGGCAGCGGTATGGGCTCGCTAAAAGATTTCGGTATATCCTACTCTGAAGTGCCTTTGGCGAACGGCAGACCGGATTACGAGGCTATCGAAAAAGCTGTGGACGGCAGCGTAACGATGGTCTATATTCAGCGCAGCAGGGGATACGAGCTTCGCCCCAGCCTGCTTATCGAGGACATAAAAAGAATCGCAGAGATTTCAAAGCGCAAAAATCCGTCCGTTATCGTTATGGTCGATAACTGCTACGGCGAATTTGTTGAAAGGCTTGAGCCGTGCGATGTGGGCGCGGATATCGCCGCGGGAAGCCTTATCAAAAACGCAGGCGGCGGAATGGCGCGCACGGGCGGCTATATCTGCGGCAGAAAAGAGCTTGTTGAAAAATGCGCGTACAGGCTCACCACTCCCGGTCTCGGAAAGGAGGTCGGCTGCACTCTCGGTATGAACCGCGAGCTTTATATGGGGCTTTTCTACGCGCCCCACACAGTCGGTGAAGCCTTAAAGGGCGCAGTTTTTTCGTCCGCGCTCTTCTCAAACTTCGGCTTTGACACAACGCCGGCTTATGACGCGCCGCGCGGCGACATCGTGCAGTCGCTCGGCCTCGGAAACGAGGAAAGGCTCGTCGCCTTCTGTCAGGGAGTGCAAAGCGGCAGCCCGATAGACAGCTTCGTCTTGCCCGAACCCTGGGATATGCCGGGGTACGACAGCAAGGTGGTTATGGCGGCGGGCGCTTTCACGATGGGCTCGTCTATCGAGCTGTCGGCAGACGCGCCTATTCGCGAGCCGTATTACGCCTGGATGCAGGGCGGCTTAACATTCCACAGTGCAAAGCTATGCGCAATGCTTGCGGCTCAGAAAATGCTGGAGGAGGGTCTGCTTGAAATATAATTATACGGGCATCAGCCCGAAAACGATAGAGCTTTTGTCGCTCAACAGATATAACGATTCAAAGGCTTTTTATGAGGAGCATAAAAAAGAGCTCAAAGAGGGCGCAACCGTGCCTATGCGCCAGCTTGTGCTCGATCTTTCCGATATCCTGTGCGATATGGACCCGCTTATGGATACCGATCCCACATATATCGTTTCCCGCATCAGATGTGATACGCGGCGTACCAAAAACAAGCTGCTTTACCGCGAAAATCTCTGGGTGATGCTTCGCCGC
Organism: uncultured Eubacterium sp.; assembly: GCA_944380545.1. Classification (GTDB taxonomy): domain Bacteria; phylum Bacillota; class Clostridia; order Oscillospirales; family Acutalibacteraceae; genus Eubacterium_R. Next base: position 32,050 of record CALWHV010000014.1, read on the forward strand.
AACAAATTTCAGTATCCCTTCGCACCGTTTTACTGGTTTGAATTCAAGCCCGGCGCGTACGCCTACGGGTTAGGGCTGTGGACTGCAAGGCCGGTTCAGTTTGACGAGGTGCGAAAGCTGATCTTAAAAGAGCCTAAGCGCTGGCTCAATGCCGTTGAGGCGGCGGAAAAGGCCGGGCTTGACTACGCCTGCGACGAGTTTTATAAAAAAGACCGCATACCCGGCGCGCCGGCCGAGCTGCAGATGTATTTAAACGCCAAAAACGCCGTTTTTTGCACCTGGAAAACAGATATGGAAACCATCGCCACCACAAAAATAGTGGACGATATGCGAAAAATGCTCAAAACATCAAGACCGATGTACGAGTTTTTGATAGAGGCTTACGACAACGCTTTTAACGAGGGACTTATAAATGCAGACTATTATAAAAGATGAGCTGTTAAAGCTTAAAAGCGGCAGCGATATTCGCGGCTGTGCCGTTGAAACAAAAGAGGAAAAGGTCACGCTGAGCGATGAGGTCGTCGGCAGCGTCTGCACCGCCTTTGCCCGCTGGTACAGGGCAAAATTCAAGGATGAAGATTTGAAGATTGCGGTGGGGCACGATTCGCGCATCTCCGCCGAGAGAATAAAAAAAGCCGCGGTTGAGGCGTTTATGCGCGAGGGCGCGTTTGTTTACGACTGCGGTCTCTGCGCCACGCCTGCTATGTTTATGGCGGTCGTCTCCGATATAAAGGCGGACGCCTCGCTTGAAATCACGGCGTCCCACCATCCTTATCAGAAAAACGGGCTCAAATTCTTCATCCCGCGCGGCGGCCTTGAAGGCACTGAGGTGAGCGAGATACTTGAGCTTGCGTATGATATTGAACCGGGCAAGCGCAGCGGCAAGGTTGTTGAATATGATTTTATGAGCGTCTATTCCGCTCATTTAAGAGAAGTGATTAAAAGCTTTGCCGATTTGGGCGAGGAGCCGCTCAAGGGCCTTAAGATCTCGGTCGATTCCGGAAACGGAGCAGGCGGCTTTTACGCCGAAAAGGTGCTTTCGCCTCTCGGCGCCGATGTTTCGGGCAGCAGATTTTCCGAGCCGGACGGTATGTTTCCGAATCATATTCCTAATCCCGAAAATGAAAAAGCAATGGAATCGGCGCGCGATATGGTGCTTTCAACAGGCTCGGACATAGGCATTGTATTTGACACGGATGTGGACCGTATGGGCTGCGTCAGCTCCGACGGCAGAGAGATTAACCGCAACCGCCTCGTTGCTCTTGCAAGCGCAATCGCGCTTCGTGACGAGCCCGGCGGCACCGTCGTTACGGACAGCCTTACCTCGGACGGGCTTCGTGATTTTATAGAAAATGAGCTCGGCGGCAAGCAGCTCAGGTTCAAGCGAGGCTACCGAAATGTTATTGATAAGGCGATAGAGCTAAACAGCAGCGGCGTAAATTGCCCGCTTGCTATTGAAACAAGCGGCCACGCCGCGCTTAGGGAAAATTATTTTCTGGACGACGGCGCCTATCTCGCCGCTAAGATCATCGCTCTTGCCGCAAGGCTCAAAAAGCAGGGCGGCGACATATGCTCGCTTATTTCTGCGCTCAAAGAGCCGCAGGAGAGCATAGAGGTGCGCGTACCGATTTTGTTTGACGATTTTGCCGCGTACGGAAAATCCGTTATAGACCGCCTCGGCGCATACGCCGCCAACAAGGCGGGCTGGCATATCGAAAAGGAAAATTACGAGGGCGTCAGAATAAATTTCAGCGGCGGCTGGTTCCTTCTTCGCCTTTCCGTTCACGACCCGATTCTGCCTCTCAATATAGAATGTGAAGAAAAGGGCGCCGCCGCGCCGGTGCTTGAAGAGATAGATAATTTCCTTTCCGGCTTTGAGATGCTTGATCTCAGCGGATTTAACAAGGTGAAAAATGATTGAGCTTATTTACGGCCGCTCCGGCAGCGGCAAAACCGAATACTGCCTTGATACCGCCTGCGCGCTCGCTCAGAGCGGTGTTGGCGAGATTCTGTTTATAACGCCGGAGCAGTATAATTTCACGGCTGAAAAAAAGCTGCTCTCCCGCCTCGGCGAGAGCGGCGCAAAAAGCGTTGAATGTTTTTCCTTTTCCAGCCTTTCGTCGGAGCTAAAGCGCATCTGCGGGGCGGATGCGCTGCCTCTTCTTTCAAAGGGCGCAAGAGCCGTTTTGATGAAAAAAGCCGTTGAGCTCGTGCACGGCGAGCTTACCGTTTTCAATTCAAAAACAAGCACGCTTTCCTTTATCACGGCAATGACGGATATTTACGAGGAGATGCGCTCGTGCGAAAAAACCTGGCAGGACATAAAAAGAGCCGGCGAGGCTGTTGATAAAAAGCCTTTAAGCTCAAAGCTCTGCGATATTTCCGCCGTTATGAAAAAATATGAGGAGCTGCTTTCAAATTCCTATTTTGACCCGGCGGACGAGCTTTCACGCCTGTATTCAAGGCTATGCGAAACCCGCTATTTCAGCGGAAAAACCGTTATAATAGACGGCTTCAACGGCTTTGTTGCAAACGAGTTTAAAATCGTTGAGCTTATTCTTTCACAGGCGCAGAATGTTTATATCACGCTCGCGTGCGACGGCGATTCAATAGATGACGAGCACGGCCTTTTCGGCTACATAAATAAAACGGCGGCATCCGTAGTAAGGACGGCGCGCGAAATCGGAAAGTCGCTCGGCACCGTTTTGCTTCGGGAAAATAAAAGAGCCGCAAATATTGATATAAAAAGAGCGCAGGAGAATATTTATTCTAAGGCGCCGCAGTCGTTTGGCGACGCACCGGAAAATATCTGCGTTTACAGCGGCGAGAGCGTTGCCGATGAGTGCGACTTTGCCGCCCTCACAATAAAAAAGCTTCTGCGCGCAGGCGCCAAGGCAGGCGATATAGCCGTTATCTGCCGCGATATGGAAAAGTATTCGGGCGAGCTTTCCTTTGCCTTTAAAAAGTATGAGGTGCCGTTTTTCGACGATGAGCGCCAGTCCGTTTCCACGCAGCCGGTTTCGGCGTTCGTCAGGTATCTTTTTCGCTGCGTTATATATTCGTACAGGTCAGAGGATGTGCTCTGCCTTGCAAAAACAGGCCTTACGGGGCTTTCGCGCGAAGAGATAAACGCGCTTGAAAACTATGCGTTCGTCTGGGATATTACCGGCGTAAGAAAATGGAACGCGCCTTTCGTAAACGCTCCCGCAGGCTTTAAGGGAACGCTTGATGAAAGCGATAAGCGTCAGCTTGAGCGGCTCAACTCATCGCGCGAATATCTTATCTCGCGTCTTAATGATTTTAAAAAAGCCGTTTCAGGTGCAAACGCGCGGCAGATAAGCGCCGCCGTCTATAACGCGCTTATTTCTTTTTCCGCGGATAAAAAGCTGAGGCTTCTTGCGCGGGAGCTCAATTCATACGGCAGAAATGTGCTTGCAAACGAGCAGAACCGCGTGTGGGATCTTCTTATGGAGATGCTCACAGAGCTTGCCGCTGTCTGCGGCGAGGAGCAGATTTCAGCCGCGGATTATTTTGAGCTTTTCACGGTGATGCTTCAAACGGAGGATCTCGGCGTTCTTCCGCAGGGCATAGACTGCGTCCAGTTCGGCGCGGCTGACAGGATAAGAGCCGATTCGCCCTCGGTCGTCTTTATTCTCGGCGCAACGCAGGGCGAGTTCCCGAAGGTCTTTTCTGGCGGCGGCATATTGTCCGATGCCGACAGGATAATTTTAAGCGAAAATGATTTTCGCCTCTATTCGTTCGGCGAAACACTCAATATACAGGAGCGCTTTTTTGCCTATTCCGCTGTGTGCGCGGCGCGCGAAAGGCTTTTCGTCAGCTATTCCAGGTCTGGCCTTAACACATCGCCGTCCTCGCTCATCACCTCGCTTATCTCCGTTTTTCCGAATATGCGCGTCCTGCGCCGTCGGGATATTGAGCCGCAGGAGCTCATAGAGAGCAGGGAGAGCGCGTTTGAACTTATGTCGTCAGTTTTTGAGGAAAACACGCCTCTTTCCGCATCGCTCAAAAAGTTTTTCGAGAGGGACGGCCGCTATAAAGCCGTAGAGCGTATGTTCAGCAACGAGGATATGCGGATAACGAACAGCGATAACGCCGTTTCGCTTTTCGGCAGGGATATGTATCTCTCCGCCTCCAAGATAGATGATTATTTCAGCTGCCCGTTCAGATATTTCTGCAAATTCGGCCTTTCTGCGCGCCCGCTTCAAAAGGCGCAGCTCGGAGCTATGCAAACTGGAAATGTTATCCATTATGTTCTGGAGCATCTGCTTTCCGAATGGGAGCCGGAAAAGCTTGCCGAGTGCAGCGAATCACAGATAGCCGTCAAGGTAAATAAGCATCTCAACGACTATTTTGAAAACGAGCTGAGCGACACATCGGAGCTCAACAGCCGCTTCAGGTATCAGTTTATGCGCATATCGCGCATACTTTGCTCCGTCGTTTTGCAGCTTGCCCGCGAATTTTCGCAAAGCTCGTTCGTTCCCGCCGCGTTTGAGCTCAAGATCGATAAGGACGGCGATGTGCAGCCGCCCGTTATCAGGCTTGAAAACGGCTCCGTCAGGATACGCGGCGCGGTGGACAGAGTTGATGTCCTCGATAAAAACGGCACTCGGTATATCAGGGTGGTGGATTATAAATCCGGCACAAAGAAGTTTCATCTTTACGATGTTCTTTACGGCCTCAATCTTCAGATGTTCGTCTATCTCTTTTCACTTTGCGCCGATAAAAGCAGCAGGTTTTCCGGCGTGCCGGCTGGCGTTCTTTATATGCACGCGCTCAGGAAGATATATGATGTTGAAAGCGCTGACGCCCGGCAGGAGATAGAGGAAAAGACCAAAAACGACCTTTGTATGTTCGGCGTTGTGCTTTATGATGAAAAGCACGATATACTTGACGATATGGAGCACGGCGTTGAGGGCAGGTACATTCCCGTCACAAGAAACGGCGGCGAGGTCACCGGCTGCTTTGCCTCTCTTGAGGGGCTCGGCAGGATAGCGAGAAAAATAAACAGCCTCGTTGCCGAAATGGGCAACAGGCTCCACGGCGGGTATATTGCCCAGTATCCCATAAACAACAGCGACCACGATAAAACCTGCGAATGGTGCGATTACCGCGATGTCTGCGCAAACAGGCGCGCTCTCACAAAGCACGAGATAAGCTCGTTTACCGATAAGCGCGTTATAGAAATTCTTGAAAGCGAGGAAAACAGCGATGCTGAAGTGGACTGAACAGCAGCTCGACGCCATTGAGGCCTCCGGCGGAAATATCATAGTTTCCGCGGCGGCGGGGTCGGGAAAAACGGCGGTCCTCGTTGAGCGCGTCATCGGGCTTATCACAGGAAAAAACGCCGTAGATATAGACAGGCTGCTCGTTATGACCTTTACCAACGCCGCGGCGGAGGAGATGCTTTCAAGGGTCAGCTCGCGGCTTGAGGAAATGCTTTTGAAAGAGCCGGAAAACAGAAATCTTGTGCGCCAGCTCTCGCTTCTTCCGAGCGCCCATATCTGCACAACAGATTCCTTTTGCATAAACCTTGTGAGGGATAATTTTTACAGGCTTGATGTCAGCCGCGATTTCACAATACTTGAAGAGCCCGAGGCGGATATTCTTGCCAGGAACGCCGTAAATACCGTGCTCGATGAATATTACGACGAGGGCGACGGCGATTTTCTTTCGCTTTCGCGCACCTTTTCAAACGGCAGGAACGACGACGGGCTTGTAGCCGTAATATTCGATGTCTATAACTACATCTCCGCTCACGCAAGGCCGCTAAAATGGCTCAGGGATGTTGTGCAGCTGTATCGCCCCGGCGTTGAGTTTGAAAACAGCGAATGGTACGAATACCTTAGCTCATATATCAACGACAAGCTTGAGGCGGCGCTTGATACAGCGCAGAAATGCGTCAATCTTATCGACCCTGCCGAGCCGACTGCCGAATTTCATTATGAGCAGCTCGTGTCCGAGCACGACGATATAAAAGCGCTCATCAGCGCGTTCAAAGAGGGGATCGATTCCTTTTTTGAGCGGCTCAGAGGCGTCAAATACGAAAAATTTTATACAAAGAAAAAGGGCTGCGACGCGCCGCCATACGCAGAAGAGCTTAAGGCGGGACGCGAGCTCTATAAAAGCATCGTAAAAAAATTACAGGGCGATTTCAAATACAGAATAGGCTCTTTCAAAGAGGATAATGAAGCCGTCTATCCCGTTTATCAAATGCTCTGCCGCGTTGTTCAGAGCTTTTCAAACGAGCTTTTCAGCTTGAAAAAACAGAGAAACGCCTTCACATTTTCGGATATCCAGCACCTTGCGCTGCGCCTGCTTATGGCGGAGGATGAAAACGGAGATATAATGCGCACCGAGGCGGCGCGGGAGATATCTTCGGAATTTTATCAGGTGCTTGTTGACGAATATCAGGATACGAACGAGGTGCAAAGCACTCTTTACGAGCTTGTTTCAAACGGCTCCAATCTCTTTATGGTGGGCGATGTAAAACAGAGTATCTACCGCTTCCGCCAAGCGATGCCCTATATTTTCAATTTGAAAAAAGCCGCTTATAAGGACTATGACAGGTCGTCGCCCCACGGTGACGCCGCCGTTATTCTTGACAGAAATTTCCGCTCAAGAAGCGATATATGCGATTTTACCAATTTCCTGTTCAGCCGGTTTATGACCTCCTCCGTAGGCGAGATAGATTATACCGAAAGAGAGTATCTGCGCTGCGGCGCCGTTTACCCCGACGCTCACGCGCCGTCGATAAAATATGTTATAACGGATAAGTGCAAATCAAGCATGATGAATTATGCCGAGTCTATTCAGATTGCGCGCATAATCAACGAAAAGATCGCGTCCCACGAGCAGGTTTCAGATAAAAACGGCACGCGCGACATCAGATACGGCGATTTTGCCGTGCTTCTCAGGAATGCAACGGAAAACGCGCCTGTCTATGCCGGCTATCTCAACGGCTGCGGCATACCGGCAAGCTTTGAAAATAAAACGGGGCTGCTTGAAAGCGAAGAGATAAAGCTGCTTATTTCATTGCTGCGCGTTGTTGATAATCCAACGCGCGATGTGCCGCTGCTTGCCGTTATGACTTCTCCGATTTACGGCTTCACAGCCGACGACCTGACGCAGATCAAGCTTGACGGCGGCGGGAAAAAGAGCTTTTATTCCTGCGTTGCGATGTCTGAAAGCGAAAACGCCGTCAGCTTCGTGCGCGATATCCGTATGCTTTCCGAAACCTCCGTCACTATGAGCGTTTCCTCGTTTATACGCTTTCTCTGCCGCGAGAAAAATCTTTTTGCATATGTCAACGCGCTCGGCAACGCGCGCAAAAGAAACGCCAATATCAGGCGCTTTATCGATTTCGCCGGCGGCTTTGATTCCTCGTCCGGCGGCGGCCTTCCGGCGTTTTTGCGTATGCTTGATTCAATGATTCAAAATAAATCGAACATCAAGTCTGCGCAGCTCCCCGCATCGGATGATAACGCTGTGCGGATAATGAGCGTTCACGGCTCGAAGGGGCTTGAATTTCCCGTGGTGTTCCTCGCAAGCGCCGCAAGGCTTTATAATTACAGGGATCTGCTAAACCCGTTGGTGTTTAACGAGCATTACGGCATAGCCGCCAAAAGGTATGACGACGAGCTTATGTGCCGCACGGAAACGCTGCCCGATAAAACTATGCGCCTTATCAACAGCGGAGCCGCAATGAGCGAAAATCTGCGCGTGCTTTATGTTGCTGTCACAAGGGCAAAGGAGCAGTTTATCAGCCTGATTTCGCTTGAAAATCTTTCAACGCGCATAAAAAAGCTCGCCCCCTGCTGCTCAGACGGCGTAATACTTCCGGCGCTTTGCCGAGATATAAACAGCGACGCCGATATTCTTCTGATGACGGCTCTTATGCACCCGAACGGGGAAGAGCTGCGCGCTTATTCTCCCGTACCGTTTACAGACGATGCGCACGCGCTGTTTGCAGAGCCGAGCTTTGCTATGGAGATTGAGCTTGCCGAGCCGCCCGAGGCGCAGATCGAGCAGGAGGCGCCGACTGACTGCGAGCCCGACCCTCAGCTACTTTCGCTGATTGCCGAGCGTACCTCGTATGTTTATCCGGGTATAGAAAATTCATCGCTTGCCGCAAAGGTAAACGCTTCTGAGCTTGACGGCAGAGAGAGCGACACCGAAACCTTCGCCCTTTCAAAGCCGGCTTTTATGGCAGAGGACGGACTTTTGCCCAACCAAAAGGGAACGGCAATGCACACTTTTATGCAGTTTTGCGATTATTCGCTTGCCTCTCAAGATCTTGACGCTGAGATACAAAGGCTCGTGTCAGCCCGACGGATAAGCGTGGCGCAGGCAAACTCATTAAACAGAAAAGCGCTCCGCGTATTCTTTTCCGGCAAGCTTGCAAGGCGCGTGCTTGCGGCGGATAATGTTTACAGGGAGCTGCGCCTTTCGTCCTTTTTGCCGGCTTCGCAGCTGTTCGACACGGATTCCGACGCACCCGTCCTTGTGCGCGGCTTTGCAGACTGCGTTTTTGAGGAAAACGGCGGGCTTGTGCTGATAGATTATAAGACGGACCGTGTTTCGTCCGCCGAGGAGCTGCTTTCGCGCTACCGGCGCCAGATCGAATTTTATTCCGAAGTGGCGTCAAAAACGCTTAAACTGCCCGTAAAATCGGCGGCTCTTTATTCGTTTCATCTGTCCAAGCTGTGCGAATACCGATAATTTGAAAAAAAGTCTTGCATTTTAAGCGCACTTGTGGTATTATTCTTAGGCATTAGAGTTTTTGTTTAAAGAGGTGAAAATAATGAAAGAAGGAATTCATCCCAATTACGATACCTGCACCGTTAGGTGTGCCTGCGGCGCAACCTATGAAACAAAGAGCACAAAAAGCGAGCTCAAGGTAGATATCTGTTCTAAATGCCATCCCTTCTACACAGGTAAGCAGAAGCTGGTTGACACCGGCGGCCGTGTTGACAGATTCAATAAGAGATACGGTAAAAAGGCTTAAGCTATTATTCCAAAGGCAGCGAGGTTTCGTTGCCTTTTTTCTTTGGTGGGCGCAATGAGTGATTTTTGTACATATAAAACGGTTGAAAAAGAGGCGGCCGCTTCGTTTACGGAAAAACGCTCCGAATTTATCGGCGCGGCACGGCCGGTCTCAAGCGTAGAGGAGGCGCGCGATTTTATAGCGCGCATAAAAAGCGAGCACAGCAGCGCAACTCATAATGTGCCCGCCTATGTTCTTCGGCGCGATAATATCCGCCATTGCAGCGACGACGGCGAGCCGTCCGGCACCGCCGGAATGCCCGTTATGGATGTTATCCTTAAAAGCGGCGTAACGGATGTCTGCGTTGTTGTCACCAGATATTTCGGCGGAGTGCTTCTCGGCGCGGGCGGCCTTGTAAGGGCGTATTCGCACGCCTGCACCCTTGCGCTCAACGCCGCCGGAATAGCGGTTATGGGGCTTTGCGGCGTTTATGAAACGGCGGTTGATTACTCCTTTTATGAAAGGCTCGCTAAGCTGCTTGCCGCAAGGGGAGCCGATATTGAGGGCGCTGAGTTTCAGGACAGAGTCACCGTGCGCTTTTCCCTGTTGAAAAAAGAAGCGCCGCAGCTGTCGGAGGAGCTCACTCAGCAAAGCGGCGGCAGGTATTCGATTACCGAAACGGGTGAAAAATTTGCAAAAATTTAATAAAATAAGCGTCGAAGCCTTATCATATGTATGTTATTATTAAAAAAAATAAAAGCTTTCAAAACGAAAGCTTTTTAACCTGTTTTCAGCCGCTCAGTCAAACTTATCCGGCTCAAGGTATATAAGGTTTATCTCCGGGTGGTTAAACAGCCGCAGCGGAAATTCGGCGTTTCCCAGCCCGCGGCTGATTATAAGCTTCGGTCTTTCGCCGAAAATGCCTCGCGCATATTTCGGAAACAGACCCTGACCGGGGCTGTATACCGGCCCTATGAACGGCAATATGAACTGCCCGCCGTGCGCGTGGCCGGACAGCTGCAAATCAAAATCATAGCCGCTGTAATTGTTTTCCTTTACAAGCTCAAAATTTTCCGGGAAATGGCTCAAAACGATCTTGTAGCCCTCTAATCTATCAAGCTTTTCAAAGTAGGGCGAGGCGTCCATATATTTGAATGTGCCTTTTTTCCTTGCCTTGTAGTCTTTAAAATCCGCCTGGTTCTCATCAAGTCCCAAAAAGGAGATTGTCGTTGAGCGCAGCCGTATCTGCGCCGTGTCGTTCAAAAGCACGGTGAAGCCGGCGGCGGATAATTCTTTCATAAGCGCTTCAAAATCATCAAGGCGCCTTTCGTGGTTGCCCGTGATATAAAAAACGGGCGCTCTTTTGCACAGTTCTTCGGCGTATTCAAGCATCTTGCCGCGCTTTTTGCCCTTGTCGTTTATAAAATCTCCGGTTACCGCAATTATGTCCGGCGATATTTCATCAAGCTTTTTAAGCACTTTTTTAAACGGCTTTGAATGAAGGTCGGAAAGCTGAACAAGCTTTATAGAATCGTGAATGTTTTTGCTTGTTATTATATGCTCGGTTATATCTATCGTGTTGTTTTGAAAATAGCAGAATAATATAAAAAAGGCGGCAAGCGCCGCAACGGCAGCGTAAACGATTTCAATCACCTCAATTTGATAATAAACTGCGCCGCTCAATATGTCAAGCCATAAAAATATGCGCAAAAAAGGGATAAAGGTATTTAATGCGTATTATTTATCGGAAAACCAAAGGAAGGGAAGTGATATTTTGCCGGTGAACGACACATTTTTGCAGGAGCTTCGCTACAAGACGGATATTCTTGACACGGTGTCGTCCTATGTAAGCCTGAAAAAGCGCGGGTCAACCTATGTCGGGCTCTGCCCGTTTCATAACGAAAAAACGCCGTCATTCACGGTCTATCCCGAATCTCAGTCGTTTTACTGCTTCGGCTGCGGCGTCGGCGGAGATATCATAACCTTCGTTAAAAAGATAGAGAATCTTGATTATGTTGACGCCGTGCGCTCGCTTGCCCAGCGCGCAGGGCTTGAGATGCCGTCGGACGGGTTTGATACCACCCTGCTGAAAAAACGCCTCAGGCTCTACGAGGCGAACCGCGCCGCAGCAAAATATTATTATTCCTATCTTATCGGCGGCGACGCGTCAAACGCGCTCGATTATTATTCAAAGCGCCGCATAACGCTTCACACAATCAGGCGCTTCGGCCTCGGCTACGCCCCCGATATGTGGGACGGGCTCCTTAAAGAGCTGACCGCTCAGGGCTTTTCCGTTTACGAGCTTGAGCAGGCTGGGCTTGTAAAAAGAAGCTCTAAAAACACTTATTACGACTTTTTCAGAAACAGGGCAATGACCCCTATAATCGATGTGCGCGGCAATGTTATCGCCTTCGGCGGGCGCGTGCTTGACGACAGCAAGCCGAAGTACATAAATACTAACGATACCTTGGTCTATAAAAAAACCAACGAGGTGTTCGGTCTGAACCTCGCTAAGGACAGCGGCAAGGAGCAGCTCATACTCTGCGAGGGGTATATGGATGTTATCGCAATGAACCAGGCTGGGTTCACAAACTGCGTTGCAGGCTGCGGCACCGCGCTCACGGAAGAGCAGGTCAAGCTTATAAGCCGCTACGCAAAAGAGGTGCTGCTCGCCTATGATAACGACGATGCCGGCCGCAAGGCGCTGGACAGGGCTGCCGCAATGTTCAAAAAAGCGGGCGTAAAGATAAAAATCCCTCTTTTGGAATACGGCAAGGACCCCGATGAGATAATAAAGAATGTCGGCGTGGAAAAGTTCAGCGCAATGCTTGAAAACGCCGTGAATGAAACCGAATACAGCATTCTTCGCCTGCGCGGCGAATACGACCTTACAAAAACTCAGGGCAAGATAGATTTCATCGCCGCCGTTATACCGGCATTGGCTCAGGCTGAGCCGGTCGAGCGCGCTCTTTATTGCTCAAGGCTGGCGCAGGAGCTGGAGCTTGACGCAAATGTTATCGAGGCTCAGCTTGAGGAATATATAAAGCGCGCCGAATCCGGCAAAAAATGGCGCGAGCGGCGCGCCCCGATAACCCAAACGATTAAAAACGACCGCCGCATAGAGCTTGAGACCGGCGAAACGCCGCGTCTTATAAAGGCGGCTGAACGGCTGATATATCTGCTGCTCAAGTACCAGGACTGCGGCTTGCTTGCAAACAGCGTCGGCGAGGAGGAACTTCCTGCCGGCTTTCACAGAAAGGTCTTTTCTGAGATTATTTCCTGCATCAAAAACGGAAACGACTGTAATCTGACTTCCTTTTCAGCCGTTCTGTCCGAGGATGAAATGGCGCGCCTCTCAGGCATAATCGCCCGCCTGGGGCCCAGCGATAATCCAAAGGCGGAGTTTTCCGACTGCGTAGCCAGCATCCGCTCAGAGAATAATAAGAAAAGTAAAAAATCTGCGGGCAAGCTGTCGGACGAAGAGTTCAGAAAGCTCTTTTCAGAAAACCAATAATCGTTAAAAAGCCGCTGCGCGGCTCAGGGCGGTTTCGCCCCATAAAATATGAGGAGAATTTTTATGGATAACAAAAGCAAGGCAAACACTTCACCTGCGGACGATAAAAAGACCGCGTCATTCAAAAAGCTTGTTGATAAGGGTAAGGCTGCGGGTCATCTCAGCACGCAGGAGATAGACCAGCTTATCATTGACCTTGACCTTGATGTGGACGAGCTCGAAAAGCTCAACGATATGATAAGCGCGGCAAATATCAAGATAATAGACGACCTTTCAGCAAAGGCGTTCGACGGGCTGTTTTCCGATATGGAGCTTTCCAAGGAAACGGACGCTGCCGACGCTGTTGCCACAAACGATAACGCCGCGATGGATGACCCCGTCAAGGTCTATCTCAAGGAAATAGGCCGCGTTCCGCTTCTTTCAAACGATGAGGAGCTGAACCTTGCGGAGCGAATCTCAAATAACGACCCCGAGGCTAAAAAGAAGCTCACAGAGGCAAACCTGCGCCTTGTTGTCAGCATAGCCAAAAGATATGTGGGCAGGGGAATGCACTTTCTGGATCTTATCCAGGAGGGCAATATGGGCCTTATTAAAGCGGTGGACAAGTTCGATTACACAAAGGGCTTCAAATTTTCCACCTACGCCACCTGGTGGATCAGGCAGGCTATAACAAGAGCCATTGCAGACCAGGCGCGCACCATAAGAATACCCGTCCATATGGTTGAAACCATAAACAAGGTAAAAAAGGCAAACAGCCAGCTCCTTCACCAAAACGGCAAGGAGCCCACGCCGGAGGAGATAGCGGAATTCCTCGATATGCCCGCCGAGAAGGTAAGGGAGATACTGCGCGTTTCGCAGGAGCCCGTTTCTCTTGAAACCCCCATCGGCGAGGAGGAGGATTCGCACCTCGGCGATTTCATTCCGGACGACGAGGCGCTCGCCCCCGCGGATGCCGCTTCTATGAGCCTTTTAAAGGAGCAGCTCGACGAGGTGCTCAAAACTCTCACCCCGCGCGAGGCAAAGGTGCTTTCGCTGCGCTTCGGTCTCAAGGACGGTAATCCCAAAACTCTTGAAGAGGTCGGCAGGGAATTCAATGTAACGCGCGAGCGTATCAGGCAGATAGAGGCAAAGGCGCTCAGAAAGCTGCGCCATCCGAGCAGAAGTAAAAAGCTGAAGGACTTTTTGGATTGATGATAACCGAATTGCAGATAAAAAGGATAAACGAGCTGGCGCGCCTTTCAAAGCAGCGCGCGCTGTCAGATGAAGAGAAAAACGAGCAGTCCGAACTCAGAAGGCTCTACATAGACAGTATGAAGGCGTCGCTCGTTTCAAATCTTGAAAACACATATATAATAGACAAAAACGGCAATAAAAAGAGGTTGCAAAAAAGAAAATAATGGGAAAGCTTATAGTTATGGAGGGCCTTGACGGCAGCGGAAAATCCACGCAGACGGCGCTTTTGGAGGAATTTCTCAAAAGCCACGATATATCATACAGAAAGATCAAACTGCCGGATTACGAAAGTCCGTCAAGCACGCTCGTTAAAATGTATCTCTCCGGCGATTTCGGCTCTGATGCCGACTGCGTCAATCCCTACGCCGCCGGCGCATTTTACGCGGCGGACAGGTATTGCTCCTATAATCTTGACTGGAAAAAGGATATGGACGCCGGCAGGGTCATTATTGCAGACAGGTACGCCACCTCAAATTCCATCTATCAGATGGAAAAGCTGCCGAGGGACGAGTGGGATTCATACCTCGAATGGAGCGCCGATTTTGAGTATGAAAAGCTTGGGATTCCGCGTCCGGACTGCGTTGTTTTTCTCGATATGCCCGTTGAGATCTCCCAAAAGCTTATGACGCAGAGATATGACGGCAACGAGGCTGAAAAGGATGTTCACGAAAAGGATGTTGAATTTCTTGAAAGCTGCCGCAAATCTGCGCTTTACACCGCTGAAAAACAGGGCTGGCGCGTCGTGCCCTGCTCAAACGGCGTGGCGCCCTATTCCGTAGAAAAGATACACGGAGATGTTATCAACATCGTTAAAGAGGTTTTATGCTGAATTTTAAAACTCCGCAGCTTGAGGATCGGCAGTGGATATCAAGCTGCTTTTCAAAGGCTCACAGCCTGAACTGCGAATATACCTTCGGAAACATTTATCTCTGGCGCGCGGCTTATAAAACCCTTGCGGCAAGGTATCGGGATTTTGTCATCTGCCGCTGGGGAGAGGCTGATAATATAATGTATTCATTGCCTGTCGGAAGCGGCGATTTTGCAGCCGCCGTGCGCGCCGTGCTTGAGGACGCTCGCTCGCTCGGCATACCCGCGCGTATCTACGGCGTAACGGAAAGCTATAAAATGCTTCTTGAAAGCGAATTTCCCGGCGCCTTTTCCTTTGAGCACGACGACGGCAATAATGATTATATCTATAACACGGAGGATCTTGCGCTTCTTGGCGGCAAAAAATACCATTCAAAGCGAAATCATATTTCAAGGTTCATCAAGGATAATCCCGACTGGAGTTACGAGGCGATAAGCGCGGATAATATAGACGAATGTATCGCCCTGCACACACGCTGGATAGAATCGCGCGATACGCCGCAGAACGAGACTGATTATTCTCTTGAGTTCGAAGCGGTGCTCAGCGGTTTTGAAAATTATGAAAAGCTGGGCTTTACGGGCGGTCTGCTCAGAATAGGCTCAACTCCCGTGGCATACACCTACGGCGAAAAGCTCAACGACGAGTGCTTTGTAACTCATTTTGAAAAGGCGCCGGCTCAAATACCCGGAGCATACGCCGTTATCAACCGCGAATTTGCAAAGCGGCTCTCTGCGGCGGGCTTTCGGTTTGTGAACAGAGAGGAAGATCTCGGAATACCGGGGCTGAGAAAGGCAAAGCAGTCTTACCGTCCCGCACTGTGGCTCAATAAGGATACGGCGGTGTATAATGGCTGAAGAAATCAGATTTACTAATGACCGATCGGAAATAACCGCGCTTTGGGCGGCCATTTTCAAGGACAGCGAAAGCGATATTTCGTTCTTTCTTGATAACTGTTTAAATAAAAGATGCCTTGCGCTTTACAGCGACAGTCAGCTTGCATCGATGCTTTTTCTTGTCGAGTGCGCCTACTGCGGAAAAAAAGGGGCGTATATCTACGCCGTCTCAACCTATGAGCGCTTCAGGCGGCGCGGCTTTGCCGGCAGGCTGATAGAATACGCAAAAACGCTCGGCTGCGATTTTTTATGGCTTATTCCGGCTAATGAAGCCCTGTTTGATTATTACGCAAAATTCGGCTTCAAAACACTTTTGTTTTCTGACATGGCTTATGATAACCGCGTTGTCTTCAACGAGAGCAGTGAGATTTGCGGCTATCTTTACGATGGCTCCGATTTTAAAGAGCCGCGCGGTATGCTGTTTTCCGAAGAACCGTTTGAAATCGGCTCAACAGGTATATATGAATTAAGGAGAGGATAGTTTTGGTTTATGTTTTTCTTGCCGAGGGCTTTGAGATCATAGAGGCTTTGTCGCCCGTGGATATGCTTCGCCGCGCAGGCGTTGCGGTCCGCACCGTGGGCGTTACGGGAAGCAGTGTAAAGTCCTCCTGCGGCGTTGAAGTTAAGGCGGATATTGCCGTTTGCGATGTAAGTCTTAATAACGCAGAGGCGCTCGTCATTCCGGGCGGTATCCCCGGCGTGCCCAATCTTGAAGCCAGCGATGAACTGAAAACGCTGCTGCTCGATGCGGCAGAAAGGCGGATACTTATATGCGCCATCTGCGCAGGCCCGTCTCTTTTAGGCAAGCTCGGGCTTTTGCGCGGCAAAAGAGCCACCGCATATCCGGGCTTTGAAAAATATCTTGAGGGCGCGCAAACTAACGGCGATTTCGTAGTGCGCGACGGGGATTATATCACCGCCAAGGGCGCCGGCGTTTCAGTCCCGTTCGGGCTAGAGATCGTCAAGGCGCTTCGCGGAGAGGAAGAGGCGCAAAGGATAAAAGCCTCAATACAATGCAAATGAAATCAGCGCTCAGAAAAGAATATAAGCTGCGCAGATCCGCCGTGGAGAATAAAGCTCAAAAGGATTTTCTTATTGCAAAAAAGCTGCTTGATTTTCCGCAATTCAAGAGCGCCTGCGATATTCTGTGTTACAGCAGCTTCGGCTCTGAAATAGATACGGCTCGCATTATCGGCGAATCGCTTGCCCTCGGCAAAAGATTGTTTCTTCCGAAATGCCTCGGCGAAAATGGGAGAATGCGCTTTTTCCGCATCGCTTCGCCGGATGATCTTATGGAGGGAGCTTACGGTATCGCAGAGCCGGATATACATAAATGCAGCGCAGCGGCCGGCTTTGAAAACGCGCTTTGCATCGTTCCCGCCCTTTCGTTTGACCGAAGCGGCTTTCGTCTCGGCTACGGCGGAGGATATTACGACAGATTTTTGGCGGAAAATGATGTTATTTCCGTCGGTTTATGCTATAATGAACTGATAAGCAACGCGCTCCCGCATGAGAGCTTTGACAAAAGCGTTGATTTTGTAATAACAGAAACTGAAATTATCGCACCGTAAAGGAGGCTAAGTATGGCAGATGATCTTAAGCTTGATGAAACAGGCATAAATATCTCCGATACCGATGCTCAGGATGAAAAAAAGGATGTTTACTTCACAAACCAGGATTATTCCGGCTTGCGCTCGGATAAAAAGCCGAAGCCGCCGAAAAAGGCGGGCGGCGCCAAAACCAAGAAATTCGGCGTAGGCTCAACATATCTGTTTTTCATAATCGTCATCGTTATTTCAATGGCAATATCGGTTTACGCCATATTCTGCATAAACGATGTTTTCGGTATGACAAAATCAAAATCATCCGTCACCATCAATTACACGCAGGATATCGAAACTCCGTCCGAGGCCGTCGATCTGCTTTCGGATAACGGACTCGTTCAGTGCCCGAATTTCTGCAAATTCTATCTTAAGCTTGCCTCCGTGCTTGTCGGCGACTACGATGTCACCGGCCCGTTTCGCGCAGGTGTGTACTATCTCAACGGCCAGATGGGTCTTGAGGGTATGCTGATAAATATGCAGGGCGAGGCGGACACAACCGAAACCGTAAGAATAATGTTCCCCGAGGGCGCAACCGTTCCCGAGATTGTGGACAGGCTTGTTGAAAATGAGGTTTGCGACCGCGCGTCCCTCCTTTCCGTAATAGAGTCAACGGATTATTCCTATTCGCTGATTTCCGGTATGCAGTCTAAGGAGAGCGTTCCTTACAGGCTCGAGGGCTATCTTTTTCCGGACACATATGATTTCTATATCGGGCAGAGCGCTTCAAGCGTAATAGAGACCTTCGTTCGCCATTGTGAGGAAGTTGTAACCGAGGATATGCGCCAAAAAGCTTCCGATATGGGCTATACTATGCAGGAGGTAATAATCATCGCCTCCATCGTTCAGGCGGAGGCAGGCTCCGTTGACCAGATGGATACTATTGCCGCCATAATTGAAAACAGGCTCAACGACCCCGCAAACAATCCCTGGCTCGGCTGCCAGTCCACATCGGATTATATCAACAACAAGGTCGCTCCCGCTCTTTCCTCAACCTCGGCGCATACGGCGGATTATTATCTCCAGTATTATAATACCAATACCGATTCAAGCGTTGTAGGCTTGCCGGAGGGTCCGATATGCAACCCCGGCCTCGCCGCTATCCAGGCGGTGCTCAGCCCTGCGGATACAGACGATATCTACTTCTTCCACGATATGGACGGCGAGCTTCATACGGCAGAGACCTATTCGGAATTCAAATCGCTGATAAGGAAGTACGCGCCTTATCTTGAGTATTAAAATATTATGAGCAGAGTTGAACTTCTTTCACCGGCGGGTGACGCGCAACGCCTGCGCCTTGCGCTTGAATACGGAGCGGATGCGGTGTATGTTGGCGGCAGTTCCTTCACAATGCGCACAAATCCGGCAAACTTTGACGCGGACGCGCTGAAAGCTGCCGTTGAGCTTACCCATTCAAAGGGCAAAAAGCTCTATCTCACCTGCAACACGCTGCCGCGAAACAATGAGCTCGAGCAGCTTCCCGATTTTTTGAAATATGCGCAGGATATCGGAGTGGACGCTTTTATTATAGCCGGAATGGGCGTTATCAGAGCCGCCAAAAAGTATGCGCCGGATGTGGATATCCATGTTTCCACGCAGGCAGGTATAGTCAATTACGCGGATGCGGCGGCTTATTACGAGCTCGGCGCCTCGCGCGTTGTTACGGCAAGGGAGCTTTCTCTTGACGAGATAAAAACCATCCGTGATAAATGCCCGCCGCAGCTTCAGATAGAGGCGTTCGTTCACGGAGCTATGTGTATGAGCTTCAGCGGCAGATGCGTACTTTCCGATTATCTTACGGGCAGGGATGCAAACCGCGGCGAATGTGCCCAGCCATGCCGCTGGAAATACAGCGTTGTTGAAGAAAAGCGCCCCGGCGAATATTTCCCTGTAAACGAGGAGAAAAACGGAACATATATCTTCAATTCGCGCGATCTGTGTATGATAGAGCATATTCCCCGGCTTGTGTCCGCAGGCATTGATTCCTTTAAGATCGAAGGTCGCGCAAAGAGCGAATATTACACCGCCGCTGTTACCCACGCCTACAGAGCCGCGCTTGACGAATATTATTCATCGTCCGCCGGCGCTGAATTCAGACCGTCAAAATGGATAATCGACGAGGTGGATAAGATAAGCCACCGCGCTTATACCACCGGCTTTTATTTCGGCCCGATAGAAAAGGGGCAGGTCACCGATAACGGCGGCTATGAACGCTCATGGGAGGTCTGCGCACTGTTTTTGAGCGCTTCTTCCGGCAGAATAACCGTGGCTCAGAGAAACCGCTTTTTTGAGGGCGAGGAGCTTGAGGTGCTCGAACCCTTCAAAAAGCCTTACACCGTTACCGTTAAGGAGCTTTATTGCGAAACGGACGGAGAGAAAACTTCCGCTGCGAATAAGGCGGCGGCGGTCTATTCCTTTTCGTGCGATAAAAGCGTCGGAAATAACGCGATGTTCAGAAGAAAATGCGTGTAATAAACGCGCCCCCGTGCATAATAACACGGGGGTCTTTTTATGCCTAAAAGAATCGGCGTTCTGGCGCTTGCCTTATCCTTTCTTTTCACCGCGGCGCTTGCGCGCACGGCTTATGTATCGCTCAGCGGGAACTATACTGTCTCCTCCGGCTACAACAGCTATGCGCTGAATATCGAAAACAGAAAGCAAACCCTTTTTGACTGCAATATGAAAAGGCTGAGCAATAATATAAATTCGCTGACCGCTGTCATCCGCCCGACCACAGAATGTCTTTCGGAGCTTGATATGCTGTTTTCGCAGCGCGAGATCGCCGAGATCACCAAAGAGCTTTCAAAGGGCTATCCCGTCGCTGTTCAAACTGAGCGCTATGCGCCTTGCAAATATATACGCATATTTGAGAATAAAAAAACTGACGAAACAGCGCTCGTCAAATTCGTAAGGCGAATATATAATAAAACGGTCTACACCAAAAAGATAAATTTTGCCGTTGACGCCAAATCGCGTCTGCTTGAGGGCAACGCCGGCGAGATAACCGAGGAGTATTCCGATACTCAACCGGCGGGCGTTGTGCTTACGATAGATTCAGATATTCAAAACGCGGTTGAAGAAGCCGCAAAATATATGAAAAAGGGCGCGGTGGCGGTTATGGATGCTGAAAGCGCGCAGATCCTTGCGCTTTATTCCGCGCCGAACGATAATATGTTCCGACCAACGCTTGAATACACGGTCGGTTCCGTATTTAAGCTGGTCGTCTGCGCGTGCGCGATAGAAAAGGGCATAGAGCCGCTTTTTGAGTGCGAAGGCAGCTTTACCGTTGGGGACACGGATTTTTCCTGCCAGCACGGCGCGGTTCACGGAAAGCAGGATATGAAAACGGCGCTTGCCAACTCCTGCAACTGCTATTTCATTCAGCTTGCGCTTGAGATAGGAGCGGACGATTTGTATGATACCGCCCGTGCGCTCGGCTTCGGCGGCAAAACGGAAATAATGCCCGGCTATGTGGTCGATAACGGCAATCTGCCAAGTAAAGATACTTTACAGGCGTCTAAAGGTCAGCTTTCTCTGCTCGGCTTCGGGCAGGGGCTGTTAACCTCAACGCCTTTACAGATGTGCGCCGCGCTGTGCGCACTGTCAAGCGATGGGCTTTACAGCGAGCCGAAGCTCGTCGCAGGCACGGTGGATTTTGACGGTAATGTAGACTCCGCGGCATACAGTCCGTCGTCAAGGATACTGAAGCCCTCCACCTGTAAAAAACTGCGCGAATTGATGCGCTTCGTCGTTTCAGACGGCACCGGCGCCGCGGCGGATTATAATTCGGCCAGCGGCGGCAAAACCTCCACGGCGCAGAGCGGTATCTATAAAGACGGCAGGGAGGTGCTCAACACCTGGTTTGCAGGTATTTATCCTTACGACGACCCGCAGTACTGTATCGTGGTGATGACTGAGGACGGCAGCAGCGGAGCAGGGGATTGCTGTCCCGTTTTTCGTACCATTGTTGAAAACATATCGTAAATATGTTATAATTGCCGCATAAACACGAAAGAAGGTGCGGCAATGAATTCAAAAAAGATAAAAACTATCCTCATTTATAAATACCTTTATAAATATTCGGATGCGCAAAATCCCATATCCTCCTCGCGCCTTATAGAGCTGCTCGGCGAAGAGGGCGTTGAGTGCGAGCGCAAAAGCATTTATTCCGATATAAAAGCCCTCAACGAGTGCGGCGTCAAGGTCGTTTCCACCCGCACCCCAAGGCGCGGCTTTTATCTTGATTCGCGCGAGTTCCGCGTGCCGGAGGTGCGTCTGCTTATTGACGCGGTCAATTCCGCGCCGTTCATCACCCCGCAGATGACCCGCGCCCTGGCGGATAAGCTGAAGGGGCTGCTCTCCCAAAAGCAGGCGAAGAGCCTGTCGTTCCAGGTCTATCGCGACGATGTAAATAAATGCGATAACGAGGGCATTTATAATATAATAGACACGCTTGATAAGGCGATAAACAGCCGCCGCCTCGTCCGCCTCAAATACCGCACCAGAAAGATAGATAAGGAAAATAAAAAAAGCTTCACAACAAAGCTTTTCACACTATCACCCTATGCGCTTATATGGAAAAACGATAAATACTATCTTGTGTGCAACAAAAGCAGCCACGATAACCTTATGAACCTGCGGCTGGACCGCATCCGAGATATAATGATCCTTGATTCTCCTGCGCGGCCCGTCGGCGAGTGCAGCGAATATAAAAATTTTGACGCGGCAGATTATTCCGCAAAAATGTTTAATATGTTCACCGGCAGTGTGGAAACGGTCACCCTCAAATGCGATCTTGACCTTCGCGAGCAGATCCTTGACCGCTTCGGTCCGTCCGTGCCGCTCACAGCAACGGATGTGGACCATTTTAAGACCGATGTTCAGGTTGCAGTAAGCGACGGCTTCGTTTCCTGGATAATGCAGTTCGGCGATATGATAGAGGTGCTCAGCCCCGCATCGCTTGCAGAGCTCGTGCGCGATAAGGCTCAAAAAATCGCCGCCGTCTATTCAGAATGACGCGTAAAACACACGAAAAAATGATCTTGTTTTACTGAATACCGCGTAGGGTCCGCTTCGTCGAAATTCATACAAGTCCGTTCGCAACCGCCGAATAAAACAATGCTGTTTTACCAAACAGCGCGTAGGGTCCGCAACCTGCGGACCGTTCAAAGTCGTTGTTTTGCCGAATGTTCGCTCCAAGCATGCGGGCTGCTGATAGCAGCCCCAATGCGGAGTTCCGCATCTTGTGAATATTTCACGATTTTATAGACAGCAAAACGCCTCCCGTTAAGGGAGGCGTTTTTCATTGCAACCGGCGTTGTTATATTATCTCAAGCTCGCGAAGCAGCTCGCCGTATTGTATGTCCTCAGCGCCGCTCTTTGCGATTTCATCTATCGTGCGGCGCGATTTATTGAAATGCAGAAAAACCGCCTTAAACAGCCGCACAAGCCACGCTGCGCCTATCAGATAAGGCCGTCTTTCAACCCAGCCGTAGCGCAGCTTAAGCTCCCTTGCCGGCAGGAATATCATATGCCGAAGCGCCTTCAGCTTTGCGCCTGCTTTGCTGCTTCCTCCTGCGCCCATAGCTATGTAATGGCCGCCCATTGAGCGCGCGCTGAAGCCGAAGCTGCCGGAGCGTATAACCTCCTCGCCGAGCGAATCAATAAGCTTTCGGCTCAAATCAAATTCCGCGTCCACCGGTGTGCAGAACCATTTTGCGCAAAGCGCAAGGCTCGTCTTGGCAAAGGTGAAAATACCGGCGGCTTTGCATTTGTCGTAAAAACTGCTTTTCGGTGCGCCGAAAGCCCTGATAAGCACATCGGCGTCCATAAACATCTTTATGCCCGCACCGCAGTTTTTAAAATGCTTTGCCGCGTGGCACAAAACATACAGTAAATGCTCCTCGGGCGGCAGCGCGTACTCACTGCCGTTTTCGCAGGTGCAAAGCGCAAATATATTTTTAAAATAGTCGTTGTCGCAGTCAAGCTCGCCGTGTATCTCTATGTGCTGATTTCCCATATATGCGGAAAATGCGCTTGAGCCGTCGTCCTTGGTTTGCAGCCCCTCGCGCTCAAAACGCGCCTTGCAGTCAGAGAGCGAGGCGTTCCTGATTACTATGTCCGTGTCGCTCCCCGTGCGAAGCTCCGGGGCAGGGTAGAGCTCGCGCAGAACAGCGCCTTTAACGAATATGAAATCTATTCCCGCCGCGCTGAATTTTTCGCGCACGAAGCTCATCAGCCTCTCGCGCTCAGCCGCGT
Source organism: uncultured Eubacterium sp. (assembly GCA_944380545.1). GTDB lineage: Bacteria > Bacillota > Clostridia > Oscillospirales > Acutalibacteraceae > Eubacterium_R. Next base: position 55,421 of record CALWHV010000014.1, read on the forward strand.
CTATCACGGCGTAGCCCACCTGCTGCTTAAACGCAGACGCAGCTTTCGCCTGTGGCAGCGCGCCGTTCTTGAGACTTGATACCTCGCTGCCGATTATCGACGCAACGCCGTGCTCCGTGCTCAATGCGTAAAGCGCGTCAAAATCAACGCCGTCGGGCGCAGAAGGCGGCTCTGCGCCGTTCAGATGAGCCGATATAAGCTTGATAAAATACTTTTCGGAAATATCCATTTTCCGCCATCCCTGCCTGTGTTTTCTTAATCTATATTACCAAAATTATGCCCGCCGCGCAACCCCCGCGCCGTTTTCCTCAAAGAAAAGCCCGGACGGTAAATCCGTCCGGGCAAAATTGATTTTGCGATCAGAATTCGAGCGCAACCGGATATTCTGTATCCGGGTTTTCGCTTACTGTTGTTAATATGGAATTCTGAGTGCTGAATTTTTCAACGTCAAAGGAAGGCGTTGTGTATTTCTTTTTGTCCATAACTTAACTTCCTCCCTTTCTCAATTAACGGGCACCACTTCAGGCTTGCCGTCCGAACCGAGTCTGTAAACAAATATTCTGCTTGCATATTCAACATAGGGTGCTGTAATCGAACCCGGATCCGTTATATCCGGATTGGTCTGATCCTCTCCGGCGTCAAAATCTTTGGTGTAACATACATATGCTCTCAGATAGTAAGGACCGGTTGCTCCGTTCGGGTTAAGTGTTATTGTGAATGTGCCGGAATTTGTGTCTCCATCGTTCCAGTGCGCTATTCTGTTTGCAGGAAGCGAGCGTACTGCGCTGTTCTGGTCTGAATCATTTTTAACAAATCCGTCATTTTCAATAATGCTCGAATCACTTGTCAAAAGAGCTCCGGCTTCAACAACCTTAACACTGTCAGGTGCTGAGTAATCAACAGAAATTGTGAATTTCTCGTTGGCAAGGTAAGCGCTTCCGTAAACAGCTGGATTGTTCATCCTCATTATCTGCTCGTATTGAGTAGAGCCGGGCGCATAAGCTGTATAATTGATATCTTCGTTAGTTGTGAAGTTAACAAACGAGGAATCAAACGAAGCAACATAATCAACGCCGTTTATTTGCTTTACCCAAACAGAACCGGGCTGATCAGCTTCAATCGTCAGCTTTTCGTTGAAGTAGGGCGTTGCAAAGCTTTCCTTGCCGTTTACTGTCCCGCCTGATACCGTTATCGTTTTGTCAACGCCGGCGTTAAGAGAACCGTATTGCGAAATAGTAGCCGCTTCTTTATAGGTGTAAACGCCGTCGCCGACAGACCAGCCTGTGAACTTAAATTTAGGCGATTCCTTAGCTGTGATTACGGTATCGCCGATTGTAATGGTGTTGCCGTTTACATAAATCTGAGTTCCGTTTTCCGGATCAACATAGCCTGTGCCTATAACGGTGCCGTAATAATCCTTAACCGTTATTATCTCGTTTGTGAAGACCTCAACATCGATCGTTGTGTCTTCCTGAATCATTACGGAAAGTATATTGTCAAGATCTGAAACATTATAAGTAACGCCCTTGTCGTTCTCATCATTTGTTTGCTTTACGGAAAGCTGAATGGTGTATTCGGCGCTTGCATACTGAGTCAGGTCAAACTGCGCTATTTCACCGTAATGATATTCTGTGTTTGATTCATCCTGTATCTCACCGTCAAGGCTCAGCGAATATGCAACATTGTACTTGGCAACATTTCCGCTTTCTGCGCCGTCCGCTACATTTATGTTCATTTGTGTAAGAAGTTCTGTCGTGAAGGCGTCGAGAGCCTTCTGGCTGAGCGCGGGAATGTTTACATAATATTGCTCGTTAGAACCGTCCTTGCTGTAAAGCGTATAAATATCCTGATATTCGCGAGTGTCGCCCGGAATGTAATCTCCCTCGCCGAAATATGCGTCCGCTATTGCCTGTTTAATTGCCGCGCCGCCATCGGTATATGCGTCAAGATCTATCATATCAGCTTCTTCTTCAGCGGCAATGAAAACTTCATCGTCCGCAGCAACAACCGGCTTTGATGCCACAAGCGTATCGTACAGATCGTCGATCCTTATCTGCTGCCATGTTCTGTAAGCGTCCTCGGTGGGAACGGCGGGTCCGTCGATATATGTTTCGTCATCAAGATTCGGCGTAAGCACATATCCCGGAACATCAAGGCGCTTATCCTCTGTATCATAAAGATATTCGCCCGTTGAAGAATCAATCGATTCCATAAACGCTACGGCCGACTCATATGCGGTTTCAAACTTTTCAAAGCTTTCCGGAGTGTAGTTTGTACCGTTCTGAAGCCTTATTCCGCTTTCGTATATGGCTTCGTCGTTTGCAATCTCGTTCATAAGATCGTCAAAATTGGCTCTCTTCTGAAGATATCTTTCTGCAAGATCAACGGTGTCTGCGCCGTCATGGTCAAAATACGATTCGTATGTGCTGTATTCATCGGGCTTGCTGTGCCACGGCCTTTGGGCGGCAGTTGTTGTCAGCGTGTAGTTGTTAAGATACTCCTGCCTTATGAGCAGAGCGTTCATATAGTTGCTCCAGGAAGCTCTTGTAAAGTCTGTAGACTTTTTGATGTCGCTGACTGCTGCTTCATACGGCGCGCGCTCCTCTGATTTGTCGCACATAATGACCTCAAAGGTGAGCTTCATATCGTTCCAGCATTTGGGAACATTGCTGCCCGATGGCTCGGCGCCTTCCTGATATCTTACAATGCCCCTAACTGTTTGCTCTGTGTTTGGAGTAACACTCGTCGTAACATCAACGGTAGCGGTCCTCTTTGTGTTCATTATCTCTGTGTCGTCATAAGGGCTGTTATATGACTCGCTTCCGCTTGAATTTCCGCCGAACTGGTAATATTCAGTTGCTATTTCTCCGTCGCCCGAAAGCTTTTGGATATAGCTTCTATTGCCGTCACCTATTTTAATGTCTCTGTTCCAGTAGCTATTCGGCGAATATTCAATGTTAATAGGCTCGCGCGTTACATTAAAGGAGAATTTATCGCTGTCACTCGGATCAACCGTTATGCCTTGATTGTGGTCTGAGCTTTTGTCGTAATAGTAATACGCAACTGTTATGTTATTATTCACATCCTGGACACGCAGATTATGAATTTCGGTATCGTCACTGCCATTGTTGTGTACCATAACGCCGGCGCCCTTGAATTCCGTGCTGTTGTCCTTTGCGTTGAATATATCCTCATATTTGCCGTTATAACGCATAACACCGTTTTCGGGGAACAATATGCGCGCGTTGCCTACATAAGCGTATTCATTGTTGAATGTTCCGCTGCGTGATAATGTTGTGTTGCCGTAAGAGCCTTCAGCCATAATATAAGTCGGCAGAGCAACTGTTCTTGTTTCCACAGCCCCCCAAAAATATCTGCTTACCAAGTTGCCGCTGATAACATGTCCCGGAACGGGGTTCGAAGCAACATAAAGCCTGTCGGACTGCGTCCAGATTGCGCCGGTACTGTCCTGCAGCGTTGTTTTCAGCGTTACATATGTGCCGCTGTTATAGGCGTTGTAATCTGAATTGCTTGCGGCGTTCAGCGTGCCGGTAAGTCTTCCTGTTCCGTCTCCGTTATCAATGTACTTTATGTTTGAGGCGATCGCTTCTTCACTGCCGAACGCCTCAACGGCAGTTATATCAGTAATTGTATAGGAGGTGTCGTTAAGTCTGAAATCCGTGTATTTTTCGCCAAGCTCGCTTCCGTCTGCAATATTCTGGCCGAAGAGCTGGATTTCGCCGCCATGCGTGTAAATAACCGGGTCGTAATCCACAACGCCTGTTATCTCTCTTGAATAGTCGTTTACTTCAATATTGTATGTGTCAAGACCGGCGGTTATTGTGGTGTTGCCTCTTGCAAGCGCCTTAACTGTCATATTGTATCTGTCTGCGCTCGTTTCGCTGTTCATACGGATTGTATGGGAGTAAACATTATCCGGCTGATAAGACGGATAGAGGAAATACCACTGTCCGCTGATCTCCTTGCCTATAAGATACTGACCGCCCTCGGTTATCTGGTTAACAGCCTTGTAGCCATTAACAGGATCCGCTGCCGTGTTTGCTTCGCCGGCCGCAAGAGGTCTGAAAAGCTTAAACAGCGTGTATTCGCGGTCGCGTCCGTCAAAATCGCCGCCCGCCTGTCCGTGAGCCGTCGTCTGGTCAAAGCGTCCCTCGTTGCCTGCGTCGGTGTGCATATAGAGCGCTTCGTTAGCAAGGTCTATGAACTGGAAATATGTGCCGTTTTCAACGCTGTAGATATTGATTGGCTCGCGGTCTTTTGTAGAGGGCTGACCCGCTGTGTCAATAGTCAGATGAACGCCCTGGCTGCTGACATACCATCTGCCGTTGTCGTCCTGTTCAAAGCTGTAAAGAGCATCGGAAAGCGGTATGCTCAGTCCGGAGTAGCTGCTGTCGCTGCCCATATTTGCCTTGCCCTGCTCAACAACACTGCACTCGGCTGAAACAATGCTCGGATCTGCGATTTCAACACTGTTTGTAGAAACGGTAAAGGTGCGTTCGTCGTTTTTAAGCATTGAAACATCGTAAGCGTGCGGCAGACCCTGTATACGGTAGCCGCTGATTGATTCAATATCCGGAGCGTGCGCATAGCGGATTGACGCTGCTTCATATTCATAAAGCAGGTCTATCTGGCCGTTCGGAAGCTCCGTAAGGCTTGAGTAAGCAAAGAAGGTTGTGTTTATCTGATGCTGTACGGCGGCAACAAAATTATTGTTGCTGTCAATAAGCATAAAGGTGAGCGTGCCGTGAGACCTGTCGTCCGCGTTCGCATGCGAGGCGATAAGCATCGTGTAGTAGTTGCCGTTGTAAAGCACCTTGCGCGAATATTTTATAACGCAGTACTGGTTGTTCGGCGTGCATTCAAAATCGTCTCCGTAAACGCTTAAGTCAAGAGAAACGGGATCTCCAACCCATTCATATTCGCCGTTTGAATTGAGGCGCGCGTCAATGTAATTGAAGCGCGGCCTTGCAGAGCGCATAAAGAGCCTTACTGTTCCGTCGTCAAGCAGCACGGGGCAGCACTCGCTGCTCCAGTCGCCATAGGGTATCCAAAGCGAAAGCCCCGGGCAGTCCGCAGACCTTTTCCAGGTCTTGCCGCCGTCGCGCGAGTAAACAAGGCACGAACGCTGGGTGCTGTCAGCGCTTGAAAGGATTCCGCCCTCGTTCCATTGGTATGCGCCGAAGATGATGGTGCCGTCCTTGGTTGCAATGCCGCGACCGGGACCTACGCCGAGAAATTGCTCGTCGTCGTTCTTGAGGTTGAGCAGCTGCATGCCGGACCAGGTCTGCCCCTTGTCCGAAGAAGTGCGGAAAACAAGGAATGTCGTTTTTACAGTCTGGAACTCTGCGTCGCTGTAAAATACAGTGCCCGCCTTTGAACCGTTGTTGTAGATATAGTATTCTTCGTCAACGGTGTAGCCGTTTACCGCCTGGCCGTTGTTGCTGTATATCTGAGCCGAGCCGTTAACAAATTCACCAAGATAATAATTGAATCCGCTTTCGCCGTTTCTTCTCAGCATCAGCCTGCCCTGCGCGTCAAACGCATTGTCCTCAACAGGTCGGTTGTCTGCGCTTGACTCGTTGATGGCAACGCCGGCGGGGAAGAAGGTTGTAAGGGTATAAAGATTAACTCCGTCAGTAGCAAGCGCTGAGTCGCAAACGCTTGTTGACGAAGTGTTGAACACATCGCCGTTGTCCGGATAGTAAGTAACAAGGCTCCAATCCCAGGTGGCGCCGTTGTCATCCGAAACTGCAATGATGCTGTCGTTTCCGCCGCCGTCCATACCGCCGTTCCAGCGTGTGTCCGCCATGGCAACAAGCGTTCCGTCGTCAAGGGTGACGATGTTCGGTATACGGTAAAGATCGGACGGATTACCTGCCGTAAAAGGCTGACCCTCGCTCGTTCCCGTTTGCTTGCCGCCGCCGCTTTCAACGGTGGCGTACGCAACAAGCGGTGCGCTCGTTGCCACCATCAAAACAGCGAGGAAGAGGGAAAGCAGCCTTTTTGAAAGGTGTTTCTTCATAAATTTACCTCCTGAATTTAGCCCGGGCGGGGCGCGCCCTGCCGAGGCGTTATTTCGTGAAATGGATATTTTGTATAGTTCGCCCTCAGAGCCACAATATATATAATGTTATAAATAATACGGAATAATAAATTAAATTTTGTCTTTAAGAAAAAACGCCGTTTTAATATTCCGAAATTGGATATAAACGGTGAAAATCCGCGCCGCATTTGTAAATTTTTCGTAAATAATTGTGCGATGGAATTTTGAACTTCCGATTTTTATATATTTTGCATAGCCAGCCGCCGTTTTCGGATGATTTTTTTGTGAAATTAGCAAAATTTCAAAACCTGCATTAATTTCGTTTAAATTCTATTTACAAAATTGCCTTATTATGCTATATTTATAGGGAATAGTGGATTCGTATACCGGCGCGCCTTGCGCTGATTATACAAAATATCCATTTCACGAAATGCGGCGCACAAATCCCTTCCACTGTGCGCAGGCGATTTCAAGGAGGTAAATTTATGAAGAAACACCTTTCCAAACGGCTGCTTTCACTGCTTCTTGCGGTAGTGATGGTGGCCACAAGCGCACCGTTTGTGGCTTCGGCTCAAACCGCGACTATAAGTGACGAGATCAATTATCTCTTCGCTTATTTCACGGGGGATGACAGCGAGCAGGTCCGCCTTGCTGTTTCCGACGACGGCTACAATTTTGAGGCGCTCAACGGTAATAACCCAGTGCTTGACGCAACGCTTGCAAGCAATCAGGTCGGCGTGGATATTTTCCCTGCCGACAGTCAGCTTGGCATTGCGCCGTCCGGCAGCGCCCGCGACCCTTACATTGTTAAGGACAAAACCGGCGAAGGCTACTATATCCTTGCCACGGACCTTAGCGCACCGGCTCAGGCATACAGAAATTCAAAGATGCTTGTTTGGCATATAACGGACCTCAGCCAGGCAGATAAGGTTAAGCCCTGGGCTATCGAAACCCGCCAGTGGTTCCCGAATAACTACGGCGGAAGCGGCGATCAGGGCACCGATACAGCCGGCGTTGCCTGCCCGGATTTCTATGCCTGGGCTCCCGGCGCTATCTGGGATGCGGATAAAGAGATGTACCTTCTGTATTGGTCCGCCGGCAGAAGCGGCGACCCCCGCAACGCCTATGATACAGGAAATAATAGCAACTACCAAACGATGGGCATCTACGGCTGCTACACCAAGGATTTCAAAACCTTCTATCTTGCGGACGGTGTAACGGAGCTTAAAGCGGGCAGCTATCCGATTCTTATGTATAACCCGAGAAATTACGAGGCTATCGACGCTGAGATCGTTGAGCATAACGGCACATATTATATGTGGCATAAAAACGAGGACAACGGCTCCGGCGACGATACCAAATATCTTGTTCTTGCCTCCGATACCGAGATCACCGGCGGTGAAGACGGCTATGATTGGGTTAAAGATTTCGTGGACAAAGATAATCCCAACTATCACGAGGGTCCGTTCGTTTATCAGCTGCCTAACGGCACCTATGTGCTTATGGCGGACTGGTATAAAAACGACTATCCTAACGCGGAGTTCATCGCATACACCGGCTCAACTCCCGCCGATGTTCAAAACAACAGGGTTTCAAACCAGATGATGATAAATTATCTGAAGCCGCGCCACGGTAAGGTAACTCAGATAACCGCCGCGGAATATGACACGCTTGTTCAGACCTACGGAAAGGTTACTTACGACGGCAGAAACTATTTCGGCGCTGCTGACGATATAAACAAGGACACGCTTGTTGCCCGCTATTTTGTTAACGATGATATTTATACGGACGCAACAGGCCACGGCTTCGATCTTAGCGGCAGTCTTGCGGTCAACTATGATGCCGACGCCGAAATAACCTACGCCGATTTCAACGGTCAGGGCGTTGCAAACAATCCCGGCGGCGGCAATTACGCCACCCGCGATATGAGCGATATGGTTACCGAGCTTACGGAAAGAGCCGGCTTCACGATAAGCTTCTACGCTCAGTCCGATAACAGCTCGTCTTCGGATAACCGCCGTCTGTTTGAGCTTTCTACCTTTGACCACGGTCAATGGACGGAGCTTGAGCAGCACGGTTATATAGTAAACTATTCCGCTGCGGATATTTTTGAAACCAAATTCGGAACGGCTGACCCGCTAAAAACGGCAAGCTCCGTTCCCGTTCCGAGTGATAAGTGGGATCTGTACACCATCACAGTCAGTGAGAACTTCCTTACGCTGAGTGTTAACGGCGCAGTTCGCCGCAATACTCCCATATATCAAAACGGCCTTTCAGATGATGTTTTCAACGGCCTTAAAACCGGTAATCTTAATATCGGTATTTCCTCCTGGGATAATGATAAGCTTTTTGACGGCCGTATCCACGATTTCCGTATCTATAACAGAGCTCTCAGCAACGATGAGGTTCAGGCTTCTCTTGACCTTCTCAAGAATCCGGATCAGGCCGGCGTTGAGCTTCCCACCATTACGGACGGCAGAATTTATTACGACCCGATGGAGGATACCGAGATCGGCGGCGTAACATATAATAAGTATGCTCAGTCTGAGGAAACCACTGATTTCGGCACCGTGCTTAATACTGGCGGCTCCACCGTTACTGCAAATAAGGAATACGCCGGCGCTGCAAGCGAAAACGGCTACACGCTCGGCTTCTGGGTAAATCCCGGCGCTCAGCTTGATAATGCAAACATATTTAATATGAACTGCTCCGGCACGGATTTCTCGGTTGCGGAAAACGGCGTTCTTATTTACGGCGGCGCGTCCGTATCCGGAATCTTCGGCAGCAGCGGCCTTTCCGCCGATTCCTGGCAGTATGTAATGCTTCAGATAATACCGAACGGTAATTATGAAACCATAAACACCTTTATCAACGGCGAGTTTATCTCAACCGTTGATACCTACAGAAGTATGGAACACCAAGGCGTTACGGGTGATAATTCCGTTGCGGATTTCCTTGCAAAAAACGGCACCGTTGCATACGGCGGCGCAAACTGCCTGATAGACGATTTTGCCGTTTATTCAAATGTTTATGCGGCTCAGGATGTTTTCCGTGAAAACTCCATCGCCCATTCGGAGACTCTGCTTGATTCAGCTATTGAAAGCTATCTTCAAAAGATGAAGGGAATAGTGGACCAAAGCAGCCCCTATTACGGCAAGGCGTTTACAAATATGGAGGCGGCTTATGATGCCTATAATGCTGCCTGCCGTTACAGAGACGCAGTTAATAAAGGCGCCGCCGAGGGCAAGGCTGAGGAATATGCGGACGCCTATGCAAATCTTGTTGCGGCAACCAATGCAATGCAAAGCTACACCAAGCCGCAAACAAAGCAGGGCTTGACGCCGTCCGAAACCCAGGCAAGCGCAACCGTTTCGGCTGATTACACAAAGAATATGCTTTCAGGCGTTAACCTCACCGCCACGCACGAGCTTGTCGGCGGTACGCAAGACAATTCAAATGCAGCTGTTTACAGCGGCTCATTTGTTTGGCTGTATACCGGAATTGACGGCGATACTATGACCGCCCCCATCAACGGCGGTGTTTACAGTAATAAAGGCTGGCCTGTTAGTGATACTTATTCTGCTCGTTCGATTTATCCGAATAACAGCGATTTTAGCTTTGTTGGAAACTGGAGAGCTTCAAGAGACACATCTGTTGCCGATGCAACGCATCATCCGGAGTGGATATACGACACATGGCAGACACTTCCGAATCCGGGAGAGATGGGCTCAACAACTGATTCTTCAACAGGTATAGATTTAGTATGGGGCGGTGCTTTTGGAGCTGTAAACGGATATCAATTAAAATGGTGTAATGCTTCAAATGTGCTGACCTGGAATGCCGGCGCCTCCAAGTTCACAACCAACGGCTCCCTCACCGATTATTACTGCTCAAGCGACCCTGATTACTATCATATTTCACGAAAAGGCAACAGTGACAGAACGAATGAAATCAATATGTCCGAGCCGATCTATGTAATCAATTTCAGCCGCGTAAATCAGGCGCTGACTGATTCCGATCGCCTTCAAAAGCTTGCAAATATTGATGATTACACTCCTGAATCGGCAGCCGCTCTGCTTGAGGCGTATGACTTGCTTACATCCCAGGATTATCTGTTCAACAGCGTAAGCCTGGCAAGCGTGGAAAACCTTGCAACTCAGCTTCAAACAAAGGTCAACGACCTTGAGGGCATAGACCTTGAGGCTCTTGAACCGTTTGCTGACACCACAGAGCTTGAGCAGGCTCGTGAAGAGCAAACTCCGTTCTTTAAAAGCGTTGTAGTTGATGAAACGGGCGCGCAGGTTCCCGAATCCTCTCCCGCAGAGTATTACACTGATTCAAGCTGGCTTTCTTATGAAAACGCTTATAACGCGCTGATAGATTATTACACCGGCCTTAACCCGTATGGTACGGACTATCAGTACGCAACCAGCGAAGAGCAGCTTGCCACTCTTGTAAACAACCTTAATAACTCCCGCGTTCACCTTGTTGTAAGGGCGGATTATACCCCGGCTGTAACAGTAACGGCGGACGAATCCGATGAAACCGCTGAATATAATCTGGGCAACGGCACCGATTACACGAATCAGCGCTACACCATCGGCACCTGGAACGCCTTTACCGCAAATTACGAGGAAGCTGAGTATTGGGCTGACAGCCCCGACCAGTACAAGGTCAACACTCCCAAAAACGCTATTGATTTTGCTAAATACGGCGAGGTTTCCGGCAAAACCGAAAATCAGTTCCCGTATGTCGGCGTAAATGTTGATGAAAACGGCGCGATTTCGATTGTTGACGATCCCTCCGAGATCACGAATAAAACCGTTTATATTCACTTCAAGTCACTTGGTCTTGACGGCTTCTACGACACGGCTGACAGCGACGCTCCGTCTCAGTTTGAAACCGGCCAGTACATCAAGTATAACGGTTCGATGATCAATCTTAACGGCTGCAGGTTTGCTCCGAACTCCGATGTTCTGAGCCAGCTTTCACCGTATCAGAGCGATATCAATGATTATTCGCAGGCAACGGTTAACAGCTGTTACGAGCTTGCGGCAGTTGCCGACTACACCGTTTACGACGCTGCTACAGACCTGCTCAATTACCAGGATCTCGGCGCGTTTGCTGATGCTGGGGCTAAGGACGCTGTGTTCGGCATCCTTGACGAGCAGGGTATCAAGTACGGCGACAAGACATATTCCACCGGCGTTTCTGCTTCTGATTCGGAAACCGTGAACACCGCCGAATATGTTGCCGGCTCTGAGGAAAAGGCGTATGTAGTTTCCGGCGGCGCTGTTTGGAGGGATTACTCCGCAGACGGCCAGACCACGCTTGACGCTAACACTCAGAATGTTCTTGAAACTCTTGAGCAGGTAAATACCGATGTAACCGGCGAATTGCGCAAGACGGTTACCGTTAATTACAGCTTTAAATCGTCGGACGGCGCAGATATCGAATCCGGTTCTGAAGAATGGTTCTACGGCGACGGTTTCACCCTTACCGCTCCCGAAAGCTATCATGTTTACAGATGGGAAGTAACCGATCTGGCTAATAACAAAACTATGGTTCTTCCCGCTGCCGACAGCTACTATGCTCAGCTCACGGGCGATGTTTCAATAACCGCTTATTGCTCAATGGAACAGACCGAGGGCACGGTTGTTAAGATTCAGAACCAGTACGGCAACGAGATCCAGCAGTATGTTCTTGCCGAAGGACAGCAGGTTTCCGTTGGCGTAAGGTCATATACCGTAGCTGATGAGACGATAGAGCTTGTTGATCCTCCGTTCTATGCCTTCACAGGCTGGAGCGTAAACGGCACGGTCTATGACGCAGCGCAGCTTCCGCAGAATATCGATCTTTCATCCGCAAAGGACGGCGTTATCACTCTTCGCCCGATGTATGAGGTTGCCAGCGGTCAGTATACCGTAACGGTTGACGGCCTCACGGTTGCCGGCATTTCCGAAACGAACCCCGGCGTTCAATATGTTGGCGTTTATGATGATTCCGTAACACTGTTCCCCGAGGAGGGCGCATACGGTATTGCCGCTAAGATAGGCGACAGCTATTATGCAGTTTCCTACGGCGATACGCCTTACTCGTTCTTCCTTATCAATGATGTTGCGCTTTATGCAATAACCGATAACGGAGACGGCACATTCGCAATCGGCGATGATACCGTAGACGGCGATACGGCTGTTAAGCTTGCCAAGAAGCTTCCGTTTGCGTATGCAGTAGGAAACACCGAGGCTGCAGCCGGCAAGTTCACCGCATACGGCGCAACCACCGCGTATGTTGACGAGGGCGTTGTAAGCGAGGTCGGCATCATCTTCACAAGAAATGCCGATATCGGTACGGATGCCGAAAGCTTTGTTATCGGCGCAGACGGCGTAACAACCGCTCCCGCCAAGAACCAGCTCGACACAATGCAGTACGGCGTAAGAGTTTCAACTGCCGACGGTTCAGTTGTTTACGCTAGACCGTATGTTAAGTACACCTACACCACCGAAAATGTAAGCAGTGAAAACGGCTCAACTGTTAATGATAGCACCGTTATCCAAACCATTGAGTACGGCAACATTGTTTCATCCAACTAAAGGAGGATATTGCTATGAAGAAATTATATGAATCCCCTTTGTTTGAGGTGGAAAAGTTTACCGTTGACAGCGATATACTTACCGACAGCGGTATCAACGAAGGCGTTGAAGAATACGGATTGGAATTTTAATCACGATATTCAATCCTGCCCGGACGGATTTTCCGTCCGGGCTTTTCTTTGCCTTGATGTAAATAAACAGTTAATAATGTAAACAAACTGTTAACAAATCATTGACCTCATTTTTTATCTAATATATAATATCAAGCATCATAGCGTTGTTTCACCAAACGCCGCATAGGTCCGCAACCTGCGGACCGTTGATAATCATTGTTTCGCCAATCAAAAACAATGTTGTTTCACCAAACGCCGCGTAGGGTCCGCAACCTGCGGACCGCTGATAATCATTGTTTCGTCAATCAAAAACAATGCCGTTTCACAAATCCCCGCGTAGGGTCCGCAACCTGCGGACCGTTAATACTCATTGTTTCGCCAATCAAAAACAATGTTGTTTCACAAATCCTCGCGTAGGGTCCGCAATCTGCGGACCGTTTAAAGGCGTATTTTCAGCGATTGCCCACTTCAATCGGGCTGCTGATAGCAGCCCCTACGCGTTGTTGGAGCTGTCGTCTTTCGAGGCGCCGATTGACTGCAAAACTGTGAAAATAGCGCTTAACTCATAATGATCTTCAAAGGCAGGTGCTTTTATGATTCGTTCAATGACCGGCTTCGGCAGGGCTTCCGCTCAGGCTCAGGGCTATCTTATCAGCGTTGAGCTGCGCTCCGTAAATCATCGCTATTTTGATTTCAGCTGCCGCCTGCCGCGCCAGTACGGCTTTGCCGAGGAAAAGCTCAAGGCTTATGTAAATTCCCGCGTCGGCAGGGGAAAGATAGACTGCGCTTTAAGCATTGAAGCGCTTGACACGCAGGACTGTGAGGTCTGCGTAAACCACACTCTCGCCGCCGCTTACGCCGCTGCGCTTTCACAGATAGCCGATGAATATTCGCTGCCGAACGACGCCACCGCGTCAAAGCTAGCGCGCTTTCCAGATGTGCTTATCGTCAAAAAGGCTGATGCAAACGAAGATCTGCTCTGGTCGCTGATCCAGCCCGTTGCGCAGGAGGCTGTTGATAAATTCATCGCTATGCGTGAGCGCGAGGGCGAGCGTATGCGCAGCGATGTGCTTCAAAAGGCTCAAAGCGTTCTTGAAAGCGTTGAATTTATCGAGGAACGCTCGCCACAGACCGTAAAGGAGTATAACGATAAGCTGAGGGAGCGCGTCAGCGAGCTTATAGGCGATGTTTCGCTCGACGAGGGCAGGATCATCCAAGAAGTAGCAATATTTGCAGATAAGGTCGCCGTGGCGGAGGAGACGGTTCGCCTGCGCTCGCACATATCGCAGCTTCGCGATTTTCTTGAAAGCGACGAGCCCGTCGGCAGAAAGCTTGATTTCCTTGTGCAGGAGATGAACCGCGAGGCAAACACCATCGGCAGCAAGGCAAGCGATGTAGAGATAGCGCGGCGCGTTGTGGATATAAAGGCGGATATAGAAAAGATCCGCGAGCAGATTCAAAATATAGAATAAGGTGCGTTTATGGAATTTATCAATATCGGCTTCGGCAATCTTGTTAATCCCGCGCGCGTTATTTCCGTCATCAGTCCTGATTCCGCTCCCGCAAAGCGTATGGTGCAGGAGGCAAAGGCAAACGGTATGCTGATAGACGCCACGCAGGGCAGAAAGACCCACAGCGTCATCATAACTGATTCGGATAATATTATTTTGTCTTATCTTGATTTGCAGCAAATGGCGTCAAGATTCGGCTCAAAGGGGGGCGCGCAATGAAAAAAACGGGTATGATAGTTATTCTTTCCGCTCCAAGCGGCTGCGGCAAGGATACCGTCTTTCGCGAAATATCCAAAATACGCGGCGATGTTTTTGCCTCTGTTTCCGCCACAACGCGTAAACCGCGGGACGGCGAGATAGACGGCGTGGATTACTTTTTTAAATCCGAGCAGGAATTTCAGCGTATGATAGACGAGGGCAGCTTCCTTGAATACGCCTGTTATAACGACTGCTTTTACGGCACTCCCGCAGCGCCTGCGCTTGCCGCGGTCAAAAAGGGCAAGATCTGCTTTCTTATCATAGAGCGCAAGGGCGCGCAGAAGGTTATGAAAAATTACCCCGATGCCGTTTCAATCTTTCTGCTCCCGCCCGATATGGCAACGCTTGAGCACCGCCTAAAAAAGCGCAACACGGAAACGGACGAGGCTATTAAAAAACGCCTTAAAATAGCCGAGGAAGAGATCAATTCGGCTTCAAAATTCAATTATGTTGTTGTTAACGACCGGCTTGAAAAAGCCGTTCGCGAGATAAACGACATTTTAGATTCAGAGCTTGAAAAGCGCAATACAAACTAAGGAGAGATATTTATGTTTAATCCCGATCTTAAAAAGCTTCTTAAAAGCTGCAACAGCAGATACAGCCTTGTTGTGGGCGTTGCAAGGCGCGCCCGCGATATAAGGGACGAGGCTATCGAAAACGAGGTAGTGCTTGACGATAAATGCGTTTCCCTTGCCATAAACGATGTTTACGACGGCAAATTCATTGTTGAAGAGCCGGAGGAGATACATCCCCGCGATGAGGAAAGCGCGTCCGAGCAAGCGCCTGCAGAGGAGGCTCCCGCCTCCGGCGAGGATAACGCAGCCGAGGACGCCGCAGCTGATGAAGCAGAGGCTCAATGAACCGCCTCATAGCCGCCGTTGCCGTTGAAAACACTTTTTTCAGCGCCGGCGAGGATTATGATTACTATGTTCCGAAAAGCCTTGAGGGCGCTTTAAAGCCCGGTATGCGCGTTGCCGTGCCGTTCGGCAGGGGCAATGTGCGCCGAAAGGGCATTGTTGTTCGCCTTTTTTACGCCATCAATACTCAGCTCAAGGAGATTATCTCGGCCGATACGGCTTCTCCCGCTCTCAGCGATGAGATGGTCTCTCTTGCGCTGTGGCTCAAGGAACGCTGCTTTTGCTCCACCTATGAATGTCTGCGCCTGATGCTCCCGCGCGGGCTTGATAAAATCGGCGATAAAAGCGCCAAAATGATACGCCTTTGCAGCGGCGAACCGGGCGTAAAGCTCACCCCGAAGCAGCAGACGGTCTATTCGCTCTTGTGTGATGTTGGCGGAGCGTCCGTCGCCGAGGTCTGCGAATTTTGCTCAGTGGGCAGGGGAGTTCTTGATAATCTTGTAAAATACGGCGTATGCGAATATTTTGAAAAAGAGATTTACAGAACGCCGTACGCAAACCTGTCGGAAAACGGCGATATGGCGGAGATCAGGCTTTCAAAAATCCAGCAGCACGCGTATGACGCTTACGAGCCAATGCTCAAAACAGGCGGCGCGGGTCTGCTTTACGGCGTAACGGGCTCCGGCAAAACGCAGGTGTATCTTAAGCTGATAGACCGTGCGCTTGAGCTTGGGCGTGATGTTATAGTTCTTGTTCCCGAAATATCGCTTACGCCGCAGATGCTCGGCATTTTTCACAAACGCTACGGCAAAAAAGTGGCGGTGCTTCACAGCGGCCTTTCTATCGGCGAGCGGACGGACGAATATAAGCGCGCCGACAGGGGAGAGGCAAAAATCGTTGTCGGCACCAGAAGCGCCGTTTTCGCTCCGCTGCACAATCTCGGCCTCATAGTTATGGACGAGGAGCAGGAGCATACCTATAAAAGTGAGCGCACGCCGCGTTATCACGCTCGCGAGGTGGCGAATTTCCGCTGCAAATACAATAACGCGCTTTTTCTTATGACCTCAGCAACTCCCAGTGTAGAGAGCTACAGCGCCGCGCTCAGCGGCAGATACACTCTGTGCGAGATCGAGGAGCGCTACGGCGCGGCAAAGCTGCCGCAGGTCATAACGATAGATATGAAGGCGGAGCTTGCCTCCGGCAATAAATCTCCTATCTCAAAGCAGCTTGAAGAGCTGATAAGAGAAAATCTTGAAGCCGGCAAGCAGGCGATTCTGCTTATCAACAGGCGCGGCTACAACACCTTTATCGCCTGCAATTCCTGCGGCCATGTGCTTACCTGCCCGAATTGCAGCATAAGCCTTACCTACCACAGCCATACTAACAGGCTTATGTGCCATTATTGCGGCTATTCGCGAGCGCTTGATAATATCTGCCCCGAATGCGGCAAAAGCAGCATCAGATACAGCGGCTTCGGCACGCAGCGCATAGAGGACGAGCTTGCAAGGCTTTTCCCCGACGCGTCCGTTCTTCGTATGGATGCCGACACCACTTCAGGCAAATTCAGCCACCAAAGGCTTTTTGATGCTTTTTTGAACGGCGATTATGATATACTTATAGGCACGCAGATGGTTGCAAAAGGTCTTGATTTTCCGAATGTAACGCTTGTGGGCGTCGTCAATGCCGATAATTCGCTTTATGACGAGAGCTACCTTGCGAACGAACGCTCGTTTGACCTTATAACGCAGGTAGTGGGCAGAAGCGGCAGGCGGGATTCGGCGGGAAAAGCCGTTATCCAGACCATCAATCCGTATAACGAGGTTATCGAATATGCCGCAAGGCAGGATTACAAGTCCTTTTATAACGCCGAGATTTCGCTCAGAAAGGTGCTTACCTATCCGCCTTACTGCGATCTTTATTACATCTTCTTTGTTTCTCAGGATGAGAATAAGGCCGCGCTGTGCGCCAAGGCTTTTTTTGAAAAGCTCGTGGAGCTCAACCGCTCGGATTATTCCGATTTAAAGCTTATAGTGCTGGGCCCCGGACCCTGCAGGATTGGCAAAATAAACAATAATTTCAGATACGGCCTTACCGTTAAATGCAAAAATTCAAAGAAAATTCGCAAAATGTTAAACGAAATATTAAAATATATTGATAAAATAAAGGAATATAAGCAGGTGAATGTGGCTGCGGACCTTAATCCGTATGAGCTAAACTGATTCGCCGCTTTCGGAAAGGAGTTTAAAATGGCGCTCAGAAATATCGTTAAGCTCGGAGACCCGATTCTTAATAAAAAGAGCCGCGTGGTGGAAAAATTTGATGAAAAGCTTGCCGTTTTGATAGACGATATGCTTGAAACTATGTATAATTCGGACGGCGTCGGTCTTGCCGCCGTTCAGGTGGGCATATTGAAAAGAGTGGTTGTTATTGATGTCGGCGAGGGGCCGATAGAGCTTGTAAACCCCGAAATAACGCTTGAGGAGGGCGAGCAGCGCGAAAGCGAGGGCTGCCTTTCTCTGCCCGGCAAATACGGCGTTACCGTGCGCCCCAAAAAGGTTCAGGTAAAAGCTCAGGACAGAATCGGAAAATGGCATGTATATACGGGCGAGGATCTTAAAGCGCGCGCCTTCTGCCACGAAATAGACCACCTTTCGGGCGTGCTGTTCACCTCGCGCCTTGCAAACGGAAAGCTGGAGGAGATATGAGGGCAGTTTTTATGGGCACGCCCGATTTCGCCGTGCCCTCGCTCCAGGCGCTTGTTGACTGCGGCTTCGATGTTGCCGCCGTATTCACTCAGCCGGATAAGAAGGTCGGCAGAAAGCAGCTTGTAACGCCCTGCGCTGTTAAGCTGTGCGCCGAAAAAAACGGGCTGAGGATTTATCAGCCCGATTCGCTTAAGAATTCCGACGCCGCTGATATAATCGAGAGCATCGCTCCCGATGTTATAGTCGTTGCGGCTTACGGAAAAATACTCAGCCGCAGGATCCTTGATATACCCCGATTCGGCTGTATCAATGTTCACGCCTCTCTTCTGCCGAAATACAGAGGCGCCGCGCCCATACAGCACGCAGTTTTAAACGGCGATAAGGAAACGGGCATTTCCATTATGCAGATGGATGAGGGCATTGATACCGGGGATATTATATATACCGTGAAAACCGCTGTCGGCGATGACGAAACGAGCGAGGAGCTGTTTGAGCGGCTCTCCGCGCTCGGCGCCGAGGCTTTGATCAAGGCGCTCAAAATGGTCGAAAGCGGAACAGCAAAGCCGCAAAAGCAGCAGGGCGAGGCGGTCTACGCCTCTATGATAGACCGCTCCTACTGCCCGATAGACTGGAACAGACCGGCTGTCGAGGTTCATAACCGCATACGCGGGCTTCAAAGCTGGCCCTGCGCCGAAACTCTTATCTGCGGAAAAAGGGTAAAGATTCATAAATCGTCGCTTTGCAGCCGCAAGGGCGGCGCTGCGGGCGAGGTTATGATGAGCGGCTCAGAGCTTGTCGTTTCCTGCGGAGACGGCCGCTGTGTTTCGCTTCTCGTTCTCCAGCCGGAGGGCAAAAAGAAGATGGAGGCGGGCGCATATCTTGCCGGAAACAGGATCAGTCCGGGAACGATTCTCGGCAGATGAATATAAAGGGGTAATTTTATGGATATCTACATTTATTATTTAACCGGATTTATAATGATTCCCGTAGTTATTTTTGCTTTTGTCTGCCAGATAAAGGTAAATTCAAACTATAAAAAGTACGGCAGAATCAGAAATTCTCGTAATATGACCGGCGCCGAAGCGGCGTATCAGCTTCTTCAGATGAACGGGGTCACCGATGTCAGGATCAAAAGGATTCCCGGCAAGCTTACCGACCATTACGACCCGCGCACAAAGGAGATATGCCTTTCGGAGGGCGTTTTTGCTTCAAACAGCATCGCCGCCGTGGGCATTGCCTGCCACGAAGCCGGCCACGCCTGCCAGCACGCGCAGGGCTATGTCCCTCTTAAAATCAGGAATTTCGTTATTCCCGTCACCAGGTTCGGCTCTTCTCTCGGCATACCGCTTGCTGTTATAGGCATCATTTTCAGCTGGCAGCCGCTTATTTATATCGGCATAATCCTGTATTCCGCAGTTGCGCTTTTCCAGCTTATCACGCTTCCTGTTGAATTCAACGCTTCAAAGCGCGCGCTTGCCACTATAAGGCAAAATAATTTCCTCGTTGGCGAGGAGTATAAAGGCGCCAAAAAGGTGCTCACCTCGGCGGCGCTCACATATGTTGCCGCGCTTGCATCCGCGCTTGCAACGCTGCTGCGCCTGATATTTATGGCGGGCAGAAGAAATTGAAAAGCGCGCGTCAAAGCGCCTTTGAAGCGCTTTATAAGATATGCTATAAGGGCGTGTATTCAAATCTTGAGGCAAAAAGCGCCGTCGATTCGCTCGGCAGTGAACGCGCGTTTGCCTCTCGGCTTATCTACGGCGTGCTTGACAGAATGTTGACCCTTGATTATATCATTTCTAAAGCCTGCAAGCCGCCGAAGCCAAAGCTTCTTGTGATTTTGCGTATGGGCGCTTACCAGCTCTATTTTATGGATAAGGTGACCTCGGCTGCCGCCGTTGATGAAAGCGTCAAGCTCGCCAAAAATAACGGCCTCGGCTATTATGCGTCATTTGTCAACGCCGTTATGCATAAGATAGATAAAAACAGGCTTGATCTAAGCGAAATCAAGGATAAAAGCATCCGCTTTTCCGTCCCGCAGCCGCTTATCAATATGTGGGAAAAGCAGTACGGCGCAGAAGCAACGGCAGCGTTTCTTCCTCGCTTTAATGACGAGCCGAGCGTTTTCGCCGTGCCGAATTTGTTTAAAACCGATGCTGAAGCCCTGGCCGAATCCTTTAAAAACAGCGGTTATGAATGTGAAGCCGCGGGCGGTATTATAAAGCTCGTCTCGGCAGACGGGATTTTTTCCTCCCGCCAGTTTAAGGACGGTATGTTTTTCGTTCAGGATATCAACTGCAACAAAGCCGTTAAGGCGCTCGGTGTTTCACGGGGCGATACGGTGCTCGATCTGTGCGCGTCTCCGGGCGGCAAATCCTTTTGCGCCGCAATGGCGTGCGGCAGAGAGGGTTGCGTGCTGTCTTTTGACATCTATCCCGAACGGGTCGGGCTGATAGAGAGCGGCGCAAAGCGGCTCGGCATTGAAAATATCACGGCTTCAGCCGGCGATGCGGCTGTTTATAACGCCGGTATTCCGAAAGCCGATAAAATCATATGCGATGTGCCCTGCAGCGGCTTCGGTATCGCCGCAAGAAAGCCCGAAATCAGATATAAGGACCTTGATTCAATAAAAGAGCTTTGCTCTCTTCAGCAGATGATACTCGCCAACGCGGCGAGGTATCTTAAGCGCGGCGGGCGGCTTATGTATTCCACCTGCACGCTCAATAAAAAAGAAAATGAAAAGATAACGGCCGCTTTTCTTGAAAGCAACGATGCGTTCAAAGCGGTTGAGCAAAAAAACTTTTTCCCCGGTGAAAACGGAGGAGACGGCTTTTATTACTGCATAATTGAAAGGTTGTAAATGAAAAAGGATATAAGCGCGCTTACCTTGGCAGAGCTTACGGACCTCGCCGCCTCTCTCAACGAGCCGGCTTTTCGCGCCGGTCAGATATTCGGGTGGCTGCATGATCGCGCAGTCTCTTCCTTTGACGAGATGACTAATATCCCGTCCTCTCTGCGCGGCAGGCTTGAAGAGGAATATTATATCGCTTCGTGCGATATTGAAGAAAAGTATGTTTCAAAGGCGGACGGCACAGTTAAATATCTTTTCCGCCTCTTCGACGGCGAATACATAGAATCGGTTGTTATGAAATATAAATACGGCTCAACCATCTGCGTTTCAAGCCAGGCGGGCTGCCGTATGGGCTGCCGCTTCTGCGCTTCTACGATAGCGGGTCTCAAAAGGAATCTTACCGCCGCTGAAATTGAGCGCCAGCTCCATTCGGCGCAAAAGGATCTCGGTGTCAGGATTTCTCATATCGTGCTGATGGGAATAGGCGAGCCGCTCGATAATTTTGATAATGTGATGGATTTTATAAAAAATGTCACCGATCCCAAGGGGCTGAATATCTCGGCAAGAAACATCACGCTTTCCACCTGCGGGATAGTGCCGCGGATATACGAGCTTATGGAAAAGCGGCTTCAGATCACGCTTACGGTATCGCTCCACGCCCCGAATGACGGGATAAGAAATTCGATTATGCCCGTCAATTCAAAGTGGGGTGTTTCAGAGCTTATCGCAGCTTGCAGGGAGTATGCAAACACCACCTCGCGGCGCGTTTCGTTTGAATATACTCTGATTTCCGGCGTCAACGATTCGGACGAATGTGCGCTTGAACTCGCAGAGCTTTTAAAGGGTATGCTGTGCCATGTGAATCTTATCCCCGTAAACGATGTTACGGAAAGGAAAAACACAAGAAGCAGCGCGCCCAGAATCAATAAATTTGCTCATATATTGCAAAAATCAGGCATAAATGCTACAATAAGAAGGACTCTCGGCAGCGATATAAACGCCTCGTGCGGGCAGCTGAGAAGAAAAAGATCAGAGGTGGCTCAATGAAGATAGTCGCTAAAACAGATAAGGGTATGGTAAGGCCGTCTAATCAGGACGCTTACGCCGTGGGCGAATTTCCGGACGAGGTCGCCTGGGCAATAGTGTGCGACGGGATGGGCGGCGCCGCGGGCGGCAATATCGCGTCCGCAAAGGCGGTCAAGGTAATCAGCGATAAGATAAACGCCGCTTACAGAAGCCAAATGAAGCCCTCGTCAATCAAAAATATGCTTGATTCCGCGCTTGTTGCGGCTAATATCGAGGTCTACGACCTTGCATATTCCAACGCGGAGCTTCGCGGTATGGGCACAACGGTCGTCTGCGCCGTTGTAAAGGATTCCTGCGCTTATATCGCCCACGCGGGCGACAGCCGCGCATATGTCTTTAAAAGCGACGGCACTCTCGTTCAGGTCACTACGGATCACAGCCTTGTTCAAAATCTTGTTGAAACCGGAAAGATCACCAAGGAAGAGGCCGAGCACCACCCTAACAAAAACATCATCACGCGCGCCATCGGCGTTGAAAAGAACATAAAGATAGATTTTGACGAGGTCGACCTTGAGGACGACGAGGTGCTCATCCTCTGCACGGACGGGCTTTCAAATTATGTTTCCGATGAAGAGATGATAGGCGAGGTAAAGGACGGGCGTTATTACGCCTTTGCTGACAGGCTCGTTAAAAAAGCAAACAATAACGGCGGCGGAGACAATATCACCGTCGTTGCCATCGCAAAATAATTTTATTCTTGCCCGAAAGGCTGTGGATTTATGGAAAATTATGTAGGAAAAAGGCTTGACGGACGGTATGAGATCCAAGAGATAGTCGGCGTCGGCGGTATGTCCGTCGTATATAAGGCTTACGATAATGTTGACGACCGCATCGTTGCCGTTAAGATACTTAAGGATGAATTTTCAAGCGACGCCGATTTTGTCAGAAGATTCAAAAACGAATCAAAGGCTATCGCCGTGCTCTCACATCCCAATATCGTTAAGGTGTACGATGTCAGCTTCGGCGAAAAGGTGCAGTATATCGTTATGGAATATGTGGACGGAATAACGCTCAAGGAGTATATCCAAAAGCAGCATTCCATCACCTGGAACGACGCCGTTTATTTTACGAGCCAGATCCTGCGCGCTCTTCAGCACGCGCACGATAAGGGCATCGTTCACCGCGATATAAAGCCGCAGAACATCATTCTGCTTTCAAACGGCAATATCAAGGTAACTGATTTCGGCATCGCCAGATTTTCAAGAACGGAAACCAAAACGCTCACCGAAAACGCTATCGGCTCCGTTCATTATATTTCTCCCGAGCAGGCAAAGGGAGAGTTTACAGATGAACGAGCGGATATCTATTCCGTAGGCGTCGTTCTTTACGAGATGCTTGCGGGCAGAGTTCCCTTTGATGCGGACAGCGCCGTTTCCGTTGCGCTTATGCAGCTTCAAAAGGAGCCCAAAAAGCTTACCGAAATTAACCCCAATATCCCGCAGGGGCTCGAGCAGATATGCTTCCACGCTATGCAGAAAAATCCGAACGACAGGTATAAGACCGCAACGGAAATGCTGCTCGATATAGAAGAGGTTATCAGAAATCCGCAGGCAACCTTTGATTACACATATTTTGTTGATAAAGAGCCTACTAAGTATGTTAAAAAGGAGGAGCCTGCCGCCGGCATAAACGATGAGGACGATTACGCCGAGGAGGATGCCGCAAGCGAGATAGACCCCAACCATAAAAAGAAGGTAATAACCGCCGTTGCCGTCGGCGTTGTGCTGCTTGTTGCCGCCGTCGTCGGAATAGTTTTGTTTATGACGCAGGGCGTAAACACCTCATCGCATCAGCTTGAAAGCTTTGTGGGTATGTCCTACGACGAGCTTGCCTCAAGCGACGAATACGATTATGTTTTCGTTGCCGAATATGAAAAAACGGATGATTACGAGCCCGGCATCGTTATGGGTCAGATGCCCGAGGCGGGCGAAAGAGTCATTTCCGGCTCTACCGTCACCCTTTATGTTGCCGCAAGCAACGATGATATTCAGGTGCCGAATCTCTACGAGTATACCGTTGAGGCGGCGGAGCGCGTCCTGAACGCGGCGGAGCTTGTCAATCACACGGTAAATGAGGTAGCGAGCGACACCGTGTCCGAGGGCTGCGTCGTTTATACGGACCCGAAGGCAGGCTCGGTAGTTTCAGCCGATACCCCCATAGTTATCTATGTTTCAAGCGGTCCCACAACAACGCAGGTAACCTCCTATGAGGTGCCGAATGTCGTGGGCCTCAGCCAGACGGACGCAAAGGACTTCCTTGAAAAGACAGGCTTTACCAATGTCAGCGTCCAAACGCAGGACAGCGCCGTCAGACGCGGCGTTGTGCTCAGCCAGTCGCCGAGGTATGGCACTACTGCGCGCGAGGACGAGCGCATCACCATTACCGTCTCCACGGGAAATCCGCCCACATCCGCTCCGCGCCAGTATACGGCAACGCTCAATGCCACTCTGCCGGTAGAAACTGATTCAACGGGCGCTCATCCCACCGATACGCTTGTCGTAACGGTAAACGGCGAGAAATATTCCTCGCAGAGCGTAACGCTGGACGGCTCCGTCGTGCAGATCGCTATTCCCGTTGAAGCCGGAACGCAGGTTCGGATACTCGTTGAGCTTACGGAAACGAGCGCGACCCATTCGCTTTCGCTCAATATGAATGAAGATAAGCAGTCAAGCTTTAACTTGACCTAAAAGAGTTTTGTATGATAAAAGGTAAAATAATAAAAGGCATTGGCGGCTTCTACTATGTGGAGGCCGCCGAAGCCGTATATGAATGTAAGGCGCGCGGCAATTTCAGAAACAAAAGCATCACGCCCCTTGTGGGCGATGATGTGGAAATCAGCCTCGGCGTAAAGGGCGACAACAGGATAGAGACCATCCTGCCGCGCAGGAATTCGCTTATCCGTCCGCCGCTTGCAAATCTTGATACCCTGTTTATCGTTTCCTCGCTGCGCGACCCGGATATAAACCTGTTTAATATTGATAAAATGACCGTCATTGCCGAGCATAACAGCATCGAGCCCGTCATTGTTTTGACCAAAACCGATTTGGGCGGCGGCTCAAGCGAATATGCAGATATTTATAAAAAGGCGGGCTTCACGGTCATTGAGTGCAATAACTTAAGCGGAGAGGGAAGCCTGCTCGTGCGTGAGCTGCTCAGAGGCAAAACAAGCGCGTTTTCCGGCAACACGGGCGTCGGCAAATCCTCGCTTTTAAACGCTATCGATCCGTCGCTTGAGCTGAAAACGGGGGAAACCAGCAAAAAGCTCGGCCGCGGCAGGCACACAACGCGCCATTGCCAGCTTTATCGGGTTGCCGGCGGCTATGTTGCGGACACTCCGGGCTTTTCTTCCTTTGAGCTTGATAAAACAGAAACTGTTTTAAAGGACGAGCTGTTCGACTGCTTCAGGGAGTTCGCGCCGTATTTCGGAAAGTGCAGGTTCACCTCCTGCTCGCATACGGGCGAAAAGGGCTGCGCCGTATGCGAGGCGGTAGCTCGTGGCGAAATAGCCGAGAGCAGGCATAAAAGCTATGTGCGCCTTTACAACAGTGCAAAAAATATCAACGAATGGGAGCTTTGACTTGAAGTATTCTATCATTTCCGGCTCGCCGGTTTATGACAAAAGTTTTTTAAAGGAAAATATAGACAGGTCTTCTTTTATAATAGCTGCCGATTCCGGTCTGCTCGCCTGCAGGGATGCGGGCATCTCGCCGGATTTGGTCATTGGCGATTTCGATTCCACAGAAAAGCCGAAGGGCGGCGATGTCATCGTGCTGCCGCATATCAAAAACGATACCGATACGCTCTATTGCATAAAAGAAGCGGTTGAGCGCTCAGCCGATGAGATAGATATTTTCTGCGCGCTCGGCGGCAGAACAGACCACGCCCTTTCAAATATATTGTGCCTTGATTACGCGCTGAGCCGTGGCGTCAAGGCAAGGATATTATCTGAAAAAGCCGTTATATCGCTTCACGACTCGCCGTTTGAAATCGAAAAGGGCGGCTTTAAGTATTTTTCGCTTTTTGCGCTCGGCGGAGCTGTCGTCGGTCTCACCATAAAAGGCGCGGCTTATGAGCTTAACGATTATGTGCTTGAGCCGTTTTCCTCGCTCGGGCAGAGCAATGAGCTCGCGTCTCCAAAGGCGTTTATTTCTTTTAAGAGCGGAAAGCTTCTTCTTATTTGTAGTAACGATTAACGCCCCGTTTCATATAATAAAGTAGCTGCAGCTTTTAAGGGGTGTTGTTACGATGAAGAAAATGTGCAGACGCGATTTTTTGTGGCTCGCCTTCGGCGTCGGCTGCGTAATAACGATCTGCCTGCCGGTCGAATGGCTTGTCCGCGTTCTTGCCGTTGCCGTAATAATACTCGGAATAATCTGCTGCACCAAGTAACGAGGGGGATAGTCTGCCTTGAAGGTTATCGTTGTCAAGCCGTCAAAATTCACCGCCGCTTTGCTCAAGGTGATTTTTAAGATCAATAAATGATTTTCCGCCGCCGCCGTAAGGCGGCTTTTTTTATTGCCCGCGTATATTCCGCGCTTTCCGAGCATATCAATAAGCAGTAAATAAAAAGGAGCTTTCATATGGAAAAAAGGATAACCGAAATCAACGAACAAACCTGCTTTTTTTCAAAATGCGCTGATGTTGACCTTGATCATCAGGAAAATCTGCCGTCCTATTACGATGATATTTTAAAGGTTGTGCGCTGCAGCGCGGATAATTTTATTGTTAACACTTCTTTTCAAAACGGCAGTATCACGGTCAGGGGAAAGTCAAGGATCACCGTTACATATATCAGCGAAACGGAAAAATGTCTTTGCTGCGCTGAATTCGAGGAGGATTTTGAAAAAAGCATTCAGCTTTCCTCGGATGATGAAGAGATATTCTGCGAAGCGGAAATCTGCCCAAAGTATTGCAGCAGCCGCGTTGTCAATCAAAGGCGCGTTGATGTTCATAATTCGTTTTGCCTTTGCGTTCGGGCATACAGGATATGCTCCTGCAATATGCTCGATGAGTGCGAAGACCTTTGCATACACCGCTTTGAAACGGAGCATCTGTCAAGAATAGGCTCGGCTTATCTTCGCTCTGATTTTGAGTGCGATACCGCCGCGCCGGACGGTCCCGTCAAAAAAATAATAAATGTTTTCGCACATCCCATCTGCAAGGATGTTAAGCTTACGGATGATAAGCTGCTTGTTAAGACCGAGATAGGTTTCTCCGTTTTGTATACGGTGGACGGCGAGCCGGAGGAGGTTAAGCGGTGCGAAACAACGGTTCAGGTCAGCTGCGTTGCCGATATTCCCGGCGCCGAGCAGGGCGATCTGCCTCTCGTGAGCGTCACTATGGGCGATCTTTACTTCAAGATCAAGGCGGATGAAAACGAAAAGCTCAATGTAATAGAGCTTGCGGGCGATATCTGCGTCTCCTGCGTAGTTTACAGAAAGTGCGGCATAGCCGTTTCGGACGACTGCTATTCGCTGAGCGCAGCCGCATCGGGCGTTTATTCACAGCTTTCTCTCGATACAGATTGCAGCGCGGTCAGCGACTCTACCTCTCAAACGATGCGCTTTGAGTTTTCCTCGGCTGATATTCAGCGTGTTGCCGATCTTTCCGCTGTTATGGCGGACGGCTGCGTTGAGCTTCGCGCGTTCGTTGTCAATTCCGAAAACGAGCTTCAGTTCATTAGCGGCAGGCTTAAGCCCGATATTGCAAAACATTCCGTTATAAACGCATATGTGGCTTCTTTTGATTATGTGCTGAAATCCGAAACGGTTATAGAGCTGCGCGTGGTGATAGCATATTTTGCGCTTGATTACACATCAAGGCAGTTCAGGGTTTTAAGCGATGTTGAGCTCGGCGAAGAGCAGAGCGTTCAGACGCCGGCTCTTACGCTCTATTTTGCCGATAAGGATGAAAAGCTGTGGAACATTGCAAAAGCCTTCAAAACTTCTGTTGAGCTTATTCAAAAAGAAAATGATATCAGCAAGGACTTCTGCGAAACCAGGCGAGTGCTTCTGATTCCGGGCGTTTAAGGAGGAGCGGCTATGAGTATTTATAACGATATTTCAGTCAGAACGCAGGGCGACATCTATATAGGCGTCGTAGGCCCTGTCAGAACGGGTAAATCAACCTTTATAAAACGGTTTATGGATACGATGGTCATCCCGCGAATAGACGGCGAATTTCAAAAGGAACGCGCGCGCGACGAGCTGCCTCAGAGCGCCGCCGGCAGAACGATTATGACCACGGAGCCCAAATTCATTCCCGAGGAGGCTATTGAGCTTTCAACCGAGGATAATCTCAATTTCAGAGTCAGGCTCATAGACTGCGTCGGCTATATCGTTCCGAGCTCCGTCGGGTATATCGAGGACGATCAGCCCCGTATGGTGCACACCCCCTGGTTTGAAGAGGAAATACCGTTCAATATGGCGGCGGAGATAGGCACGCAGAAGGTCATTAACGAACACTCAACCATAGGGCTTGTCATAACTACCGACGGTTCTATCAGCTCCATACCGCGCGAGGAATACGAGGAAGCCGAGGAGCGCGTAATAAAAGAGCTTAAGGAGATAGATAAGCCCTTTGTTGTCGCTCTCAACTGCACGGAGCCTGACAGCGCAGAGGCGCGTGAGCTTTCAGAGAGGCTGAGCGCCAAATACGATGTGCCCGTGCTGCCCGTAAACTGTCTTGAGCTTGACGAAAAGGAGATCAGCCTGCTGCTTGAAACAGTGCTTTATGAGTTTCCGGCAAAGTGCATCAGCCTTGATATGCCGGGCTGGATAAAGAGCCTTGACGCGGACGACGGCTTCAGAAGCGAGCTTTTTGCATATATAAAAGAGATCTCGGCGGATATAACCAATATCAGAAGCGTTAAGGATTTCGGCGTTAAGCTTGACAAATACAAGGATGTTGAGGACGCCTGCGTCACCGGCTCGGACCTGTCTACGGGCAGCGTCAATATCAAGGTGAGCATTTCAAGCAGGTATTTTTACTCCGTGCTTTCCGAAAAGTGCGGCTGCCGTGTAAACGACGAAAAAGAGCTTATGAGCCTCGTTTGCGAGCTCGCAGCGGTCAGAAACAGATTCAAGAGGTTTGACAGCGCGCTTTCGGATGTTGAAAGAACCGGCTACGGCATCGTTATGCCTGATATAGGGGAGCTGACTCTTGAGGAGCCGCAGATAGTCAAGCAGGGCGGTAGATACGGCGTAAAGCTCAAGGCGCAGGCGCCGTCCATCCATCTTATAAAATGCAACACCTTTACTGAGGTTGCGCCGATAGTAGGCAGCGAGAGCCAGTCGCAGGAGCTCGTAATGTATCTTTTAAGGGAGTTTGAGCAGGATCCCGCCCGCATATGGGAGACCGATATATTCGGAAAATCGCTTCACGAGCTTGTTAACGAGGGCTTGAGGGGCAAGCTTGAAAGAATGCCCGACGATGCCCGCAGCAAGTTCCGCGAAACAATAGAGCGCGTTATCAACGAGGGCTGCAGCGGGCTTATCTGCATAATCCTGTAAAATAAAAAGAGGCTCAGCCGAGCCTCTTAAAGTTTAGAGATATATAAGACAAGTATTGCCGCTGCAATATGGAATATAAATATTACGGGTATGCCCACCGTGAATTTTTTGTGCTTCGTTTTGTGGTGAAACACCCTCATTGCAGCAAACGCTCCGAATTCGCCGCCTATAAGAGCCGTTGTCAGCAGCAGGTCTTCGGATATGCGATATCTGCCCTTTACCGCTTTTTTCTTGTCGGCGGCAAAAAGCAGGAATGAAACAAGGTTGACTGCGGCAAGATAGACGGCTGCGGCTGCAAGGATTTTCATTATTTGAATTTCCTGAGCTTTTTAAGATCGTAAGGACCGACGGCGTATTTTTGGCCGGAAGCGAGCAGATCTCCCTGATCCTCGTCAACCGTAAAGATGCCCGCGCATTTGGGGCAGACCAGAAAATATACGGTGTGCGGATCCAAAACGGGAAATTCCGCTTTCAGCCGTATATCCATATTCTTGAATAATTTGAGCTTAACGCGCCCGCCGCATTCGGGGCACACAAGCTCGTCCGTTTCGCCCCTGTCCTTGATTTTAAGTGAATTGCCGAGTCTGTATTCCGTAATGATCATCGCCTTTCGCGCTGTTTAAAACAACTGCGGCAGTTTAACTCCTGCCGATTATATTTTTACAGATAAAAGGAAAAGTGTCAAGTATGAAAAAGCTGTTTATCGTAATTTTTTCTTTAATGCTTGTGCTCGCCGGCTGCTCCGCTCAGCCCGAAGGCGTCGAGGGCGCAGCAGCTGATGAGGCTGTTCGCAGCGTCTGGCTCACATATTTTGAGCTTGAGGAGTTTACCTCGTCAAACGAAACCGCAGCGGATTTTGAAGAAGCAATAAAAAGCGCGTTTAATAGGATAGCCGATATAGGGCTCAACACCGTTACCGTTCAGGTGCGCCCGTGCGCAGACGCTTTTTATGATTCAGATTATTTTCCCGTTTCAAAATACTGCTTCGGCGCCCAGGGCAGCAAGCTTAAATATGACCCCTTGCTCATAATGACCGAAGCCGCACACAAGCAGGGTCTCAGGATAGAAGCGTGGATAAATCCCTACCGCGCATCGCAAAATAATAATATCAACGAGCTTTGCAGAATGAATCCCGCAAAGGTCTGGTATTTGGACGACAGCACAAAAAACAGAGTGTATATATCGGATAAAATATATTTTAATCCCGCCTGCCCGGAGGTAACGGAGCTTATCGTGAACGGAGTGGGTGAGATAGTTGAAAATTACGATATTGACGGCGTCCATTTCGACGATTATTTTTATCCCGGCACCGAAAAGGAGATAGACGCCGCCGAATATTCGCTGTACCTTGAGTCGGGCGGCGAGCTTTCTCTCGGCGACTGGCGGCGCGAAAATGTTTCTCAAATGGTGCGCTCTGTATATTCAAAGATAAAAAGCATAGATCCGCAGGTAAGCTTCGGCATCAGCCCTCAGTCCAATGTCAGAACAAACAGGGATAATCTTTATGCCGATGTGGAGCGCTGGGTGAGCGAGGAGGGCTTTGTGGATTACATATGCCCGCAGATCTATTTCGGCTTTTATAACGAGGTGCAGCCGTTCACAAGAACCGTCAAGGAATGGGTCGAGCGTACAAAAACCGCAAAGCTCTGTATAGGGCTTCCCCTTTATAAGGCGGGTAGCGAGGACGAATTTGCCTCGCAGGACAGCGATTACGCCATAAATGAATTTGTTGATAATAATAATGTTATTTCGCGCCAGATAGTGTATCTTAAAGAGCTGCAAAGCACGCAGGGGTTTTACATCTATTCGTTCAGCTTTTTAACGGATGAGGAGGATACTCCCGCAAAAAGGGAGACCCAAAATATTATGCAGGTGCTTTAAAGCCTTTTTGCCTCGCAGTATTCGTCGCCTGCGCAGATTATCTCACATTGAGCTTCGCAGCCGATCTCGCTTTTGTCGCCGCGGAATTTCACCGGTATATAGTTTTTTGTGTAGCCTTTCAAATAACCGTTTTCAGCCTGCGCTTCGGCAAGCACAAAAAAGCTTTTTCCCTCCTGATTTTCAAGAAAGCTTCGGCGCAGCTTTTCCGTTTCATCTATCATAACGGCAGCGCGCCTTTCCTTTTCAGCTTTGCTCACGGAATCGCCTCGCCTTGAAGCCGCCGTGCCGCCGCGCTCGGAATAAGGGAATACATGCACCTTTTCAAAGCCGATTGTTTTAACAAACTCAAGGCTCTGCAAAAAATCATCCTCGCTCTCGTCGTTGAAGCCCACCATAACATCCGTGGTCAGCGTACAGCCCTTGAATTTTTCTCTCAGCTTTTCACACAATAACGCGTATTGAGCGGCGGTATAGTGCCTGTTCATATTTTTGAGCGTCCTGTCGCAGCCGCTTTGCAGGGAGATGTGAAACTGAGGGCAAAATTCGTTTATTTGTGAAAGCTTTGATATAATTTCGTCCGTTATGTGGTCCGGCTCAAGGCTGCCGAGGCGCACTCTTAAGATTCCCGGCGTGTCTGCGCACACGCGCACGGCGTCTGCAATATCGGTGTTTTCACCGTTGCCGTAGGCTGAAAGGTTTATGCCCACAAGCACTATCTCTTTTACTCCGGCTGCGGCAAGCGCGGCCGCCTCGCTTTTCAGCTCTTCAA
The DNA here is from genome assembly GCA_944380545.1 of uncultured Eubacterium sp. GTDB lineage: Bacteria > Bacillota > Clostridia > Oscillospirales > Acutalibacteraceae > Eubacterium_R. The sequence continues at coordinate 87,620 of CALWHV010000014.1, forward strand.
GCGGCTTTGAACGCACTCTGCCGCGGCTCATCGGAATAATGCAGTAAGAGCAGAACCTGTTGCAGCCGTCCTCTATCTTAACAAAGGCGCGCACTCTGCCGCCGAAGGATTTCAGGCTGCAGGGCGCAAAGCCCTCGCCGTTTTCGTGCCGCCTGATTTCAACGATGCGCTTTTTGTCCTTTAAATATTCGTTTAACAGGTGCAAAAGCTCGCCGTTATTGTTGTTGCCCAAAACTATATCCGCGTCTTCAAGCGCGGAGGCCTTTTCGGGAAACGCCTGCGGATAGCAGCCGGTAAGCACAACCGTGCTGTTCGGGTAAAGCCGCTTGAAATGCCTTACCGTCTGCCTCGTTTTTTTATCGGCGGTTGAGGTCACCGTGCAGGAATTTATTATAAAAATATCGGCGCCGCTTTCGCAGGAAGCAATTTCAAATCCGTTTTCCTTCAGCGTTTGCGCGATATATTCGCTCTCGGCTCTGTTCACCTTGCAGCCGAGCGTGTGTATGCTTGCTTTCATATCAATCCTCCCGCCGGCTGATAATTTTTAATCGGTTACCATATACTGCCGGCAGCTAATGTTGATTATATCAAAAAATCTTGCTTTATTCAACCGAGCAAGTAATCTTGTCAGATCATTATTTTGAAAGGGGAAACCCAATGAAAAAGCTTATTGCCTTTATTTTGAGCGCGTGCATTTTTCTCTCGCCCGCGATTTGCTGCTTTGCGGCGCAGACTGCGCAGAGCGATGCCGCTTTTGAGGACCATTCAAAATCATCTGTTTTGATGTGCGCCGACACAGGCGACATAATCTACGAAAACAACGCCTACGAGCATCTCTCTCCCGCTTCCGTCACAAAGGTTATGAGCATCCTATTGGTTTTGGAAGCGCTTGATAGCGGGAAAATATCGCTTAAAGATGAGGTTTCGGCAAGCCCTAATGCCGTGGCTATGGGCGGCTCTCAGATATGGCTTGAAGAGGGCGAAAAAATGACGGTTGAAGAGCTGTTTAAGGCTGTGGTTATCGCCTCTGCAAACGACGCCTGCACCGCGCTTGCTGAGCATATCGCAGGTTCAACGGCATCCTTTGCCGCAATGATGAACGAGCGCGCAAGGCAGCTCGGGCTTGAAAACACTAATTTTGAAAACTGCACGGGGCTGGACGATACCGCCGTGAATCATTATTCCTGCGCCTATGATATAGCCGTAACCGCGCGCGAGGTGCTCAACCACAAGCTGATTTTCAATTATACTACTATCTGGCTCGATTATCTTCGCGGCGGCGAAACCGAGCTCAACAACACCAATAAGCTTGTGAACACCTATTCCGGCATAACGGGGCTGAAAACGGGAACCACTTCAAAAGCGGGCTTTTGCGTATGCGCCACCGCCGAGCGGGACGGTATGAGGCTGATTTCGGTCGTTCTCGGCGCCGATTCGAGCGATGCGCGTTTCAAGAGCGCGTCCAATATGCTTGATTACGGCTTTGCAAATTATCAGGTCGTAACGCCGCAGATAGACGAAAATAAGATCGTTGAGGTCAAGGTTCAAAACGGCGTTGAAAAAACGATAAAGCCCGTGTATGATGAAACCGATATGCTGCTGATAAAAAAGGGGACTGGCGAGATAAGTTACGAATACAGCGTTCTTCAAAAAACCGCCGCGCCGCTCAAGGAGGGAGATAAGCTCGGCGAGATCGTGATGCTTTCCGGCAGCGAGGAGATCAAACGAATACCGCTGTTTGCCGGAAAGAGTATTGATAAAATCAGTTATTTGTTTATATTTAAAAATATATTGAGCAATATTTAATAAAAAAGTGTTGAATAAAAACGGCTTTTGATGTAGAATATGCAGAAGCGTCAGGTAAAAGAGGAGGATAAAATTATGAGTTCGGTAAAGCTTATCAACAGATATGCGGAAAAGTTCGTTTCCGAACAGATGATAAGGGATAACGCCAAAAGAGGAGTCGATGCTCTTAAAACGCTTCATTCCAAAAGCGGAGAGGGCAATGATTTCCTCGGCTGGGTAACGCTTCCCACCGATTATGATAAAGAGGAATTTGCAAGAATCGAAAAGGCCGCGGATTATATCAAAAATAACTGCGATGTGCTTGTGGTCATCGGCATCGGCGGCTCATATCTCGGCGCCAGGGCGGTAATTGAGGCGCTCAGGTCTTCAAATTACAATTCCCTTGCCAAGGACACGCCGCAGATATATTTTATCGGCAACAGCATAAGCCCCTCAATGCTCAACGATGTGCTTAAGATTTGCGAGGGCAGGGACATCTGCGTCAATGTCATTTCAAAAAGCGGCACCACCACGGAGCCGGCGATTGCTTTTCGCGTTTTCCGCGAGCTTATCAACAAAAAATATTCCAAAGAGGAAGCTGCAAAGCGTATATTCTGCACAACGGATAAGGCAAAGGGCACTCTTAAGGAGCTTGCTGATAAGGAGGGCTATGAAACCTTCGTCGTTCCCGATGATGTGGGTGGCAGATATTCCGTGCTTACCGCAGTGGGTCTGCTTCCCATCGCCTGCGCGGGAATTGATATCAAAAGGCTTATGGACGGCGCCAAAGCTGCGCAGGACAGCCTTAACAGTGAAAATATTGACGAAAACGATTGCCTTAAGTATGCGATAATCAGAAACTGCTTTTACGATATGGGCAAAAAGCTTGAGTGCTTTATCTGCTACGAGCCGTGTATGACGATGTTCAACGAGTGGCTAAAGCAGCTTTTTGCCGAAAGCGAGGGCAAAGACGGCAAGGGCCTTTATCCCGTGTCCTGCATTTTTTCAACCGATCTTCATTCCGTTGGTCAGTTTATTCAGGAGAGCGGCGCCGGCCTTATGTTTGAGACCTGCCTCAAATTCAACGCTCCCGTTTCAGATTTCACCGTTTCTGAGGAAGAGGGCAATATAGACGGACTGAACTTCCTCGCCGGCAAAACAATGAGCTTTGTAAACGAAAAGGCAAGGCAGGGCACGCTGCTTGCTCACACTGAGGGAGGCGTTGCAAACCTTATCCTTGAGGCTCAGGATATCACGGAGGAGTCGCTCGGCTATCTTATCTATTTCTTTGAAAAGGCGTGCGCCGTTTCGGGCTATATGCTCGGTGTCAATCCGTTTAACCAGCCCGGCGTTGAAAGCTACAAGAAAAATATGTTTGCGCTTTTGGGCAAGCCGGGTTATGAAAGTGAAAAAGAAAAACTTGAAAAAGAGCTCGGTATATGATAAGATATAGTTGAATTTAATATTATTACCTTGGAGGAATAATAAATGATTAAGCTTATTATAGGAAATAAGGGCTCGGGTAAAACAAAAAAGCTTGTTGATCTTGTAAATTCCTGTGTGGAAAATTCAGACGGCAATGTTGTTTGCGTGGAAAAAGAACCAAAGCTCACCTATGATATATCTTCTAAAGCAAGGCTCCTTGAAACAGAAACCTACGGCATCAACGGCTGCAAGGCGTTTTACGGCTTCCTTGCCGGTATCTGCGCCGGAAATTATGATGTTACCGATGTTCTCGTAGACGCAACCTTTAAAATCGTAGGCAGGGATTATTCAAAGCTTCCGCAGTTTTTCGATATGCTCTCCGAGCTTTCGGAGGCAACCGATGTGAATTTCTATTTCACCATCAGCTGCGACAAGGAGGATCTTCCTGTCGAGATCTTTGATTACTGCGAAGAGCTGTAATTTTCCAAAGCCTTTAAAGCCGCTGGCAGCAGCGGCTTTTTTTCACCTCGCCGGCTCGTGCTTTTGTGTTTAATTTATTTTAATTTGCTATTGACAAACGCCGATATCATATATATAATACTAAAAGCAGATGAGGTGCGGCTTATGAATATAGATGTTTCCGGTCTCCTTAACGGGGGTTCAAAGCCCATTAAGTTCAGTTATACGCTCAATTTAGAGGATCTTGTTTACAGCACTTATAATCCTGTTAAAAAGGGCGCGAAGATCAAAGGCTCGGTATATGAAAAGGCGGGCGTCGTTTATCTTGACGCCGATATCTCTTTTAAATTCTTCGGCTTTTGCGACAGATGCGCGGAAGAGATTGTTAAGGATATGGGCTTCAAGCTCAGCAAGATTCTTGTTTCAAAGCTTGCCAACGATGCCGATGCCGATTTTGACGATTATGTTGTTGTTTCAAACGGCGTGCTTGAGCTTGATGACCTCGTAACAGAAGAGATTCAGCTTTTTTTGCCCAGCAAGATGCTCTGCAAGCCGGATTGCAAGGGGCTTTGCTACAAATGCGGCAAAAATCTTAATTTCGGTGATTGTGATTGCAAGAAGGATGTTGACCCAAGAATGGAGGCCCTTCTTCAGTTGCTTGATGAATAAATATATCCGTTGATTATGATAAGGAGGGTATAAAATGGCAGTACCTAAGAGAAGGACTTCTACCGCAAGAAAAAATAAAAGGCGTTCCAGCGTCTGGAAGATGGATGCACCCACGCTTGTTAAGTGCAAGAACTGCGGCGCATACACCGTTTCTCATAAAGTATGCTCCGCCTGCGGCTACTACGACGGTAAGCAGGTAATAGCCAAGGAAGAAGCGTAACACAAGCAGCAAGGACGGGCATATTATGTCCGTCTTTTTTACTGTAAAGGAGGCTTTTGCGTGAGGGGAACAGTTGCAATAGTCGGCCGCCCGAATGTGGGCAAATCAACTCTTTTCAATAAGCTCACCGGCTCTCGCATTTCCATTGTGGACGATACTCCCGGCGTTACGAGAGACAGGATTTACGGCGAGTGCGAATGGCTCGGACGCAGCTTTTTGCTTGTTGACACCGGCGGCATAGAGCCGTATTCAAACGATGTAATACTCAAGCAGATGCGCGCCCAGGCGCAGATAGCGATAGACACCGCCGATGTCATAATACTTGTTGCCGATGTCACCTCGGGCATTTTGCCCGCTGACAGAGAGGTTGCCGCTATGCTCCAGAAAAGCGGCAAGCCCATAGTTTTGTGCGTCAATAAGTGCGACAGCGTTGGCGAGCTTCCCGCTGATTTTTACGAATTTTATAATCTCGGTCTCGGCGAGCCGTTCGCCGTATCCTCCGTTCACGGCCACGGCACGGGCGATCTTCTTGACGAGGTCATCAAGTTTCTGCCCGACGGCGGCGAGGAGGAAAACGACGATTCCGAGATAATCAAGGTCGCCGTCATCGGCAAGCCTAATGTGGGAAAGTCCTCGCTTGTCAACAGGATCTGCGGCGAAAACAGAACGATCGTTTCCGATATCGCCGGCACAACAAGGGATACTACAGATACCTTTATTGAAAATTCCTACGGCAGCTTCAATTTTATAGATACCGCCGGAATCAGGCGCAAGAGCAAGGTTACGGACGCCGTTGAGCGATACAGCGTCATCAGGGCGCGTTCCGCCGTTGAAAGAGCCAATGTCTGCGTTATTATGATCGACGCGGTCGAGGGCTTTACGGAGCAGGATTCAAAGATTGCCGGAATAGCGATAGAAGCCGGCAAGGCGTGCGTTGTTGCGGTAAATAAATGGGACGCCGTTGAAAAGGATTCAAACACGATGAAGGAATTTAAGGATAAGCTTGCCGTTGACCTTTCCTTTATGCCTTACGCTCCCGTTATATTTATCTCTGCAAAAACAGGGCAGAGGCTCGACAGATTGTTTGAAACCATCTCCTTCGTCCACTCTCAGAATTCGATGCGCATCCCGACGGGTAAGCTCAACGAGGTGCTTGCCGAATCAACTGCGCGCGTTCAGCCGCCGACCGATAAAGGCAAAAGGCTTCGCATATACTATATGACGCAGGCGTCCACCCGTCCGCCGGCATTCGTTTTCTTTGTGAACGATGCAAAGCTTTTTCATTTCTCTTACCAAAGATATCTTGAAAACAGAATCAGAGAGGTGTTCGGCCTGTCCGGCACACCCGTCAGATTCATAATCAGAGAAAGGGGAGAGGGCAAAAAGTGATTACCCCCGCCTTGGTTCTTAAATATATTTCGGTTATTGTTATATCCTATCTTCTCGGCAGCCTTAATTTTTCTATCATCTTTTCAAGATCAATCGCCAAAAAGGATATACGCGAATCCGGCAGCGGCAACGCCGGCGCAACCAATATGCTGCGCACCTACGGAAAAAAATTCGCCGTGTTAACTATGATAGGCGATATTTTAAAGGTCGCCCTCGCCATTATTATCACCTTTGCTTTTCTCGGGGAGCCTATGCGATATCTTTTCGGCTTTCCGCAGGAGGAAAGCGAGATACGCCGCGTAATGCTTTACAAAGCGTTTTCGGGCCTTTTCTGTGTTATCGGCCACATATTTCCCGTGTTCTTCAAATTTAAGGGCGGAAAGGGCGTGGCTGCGTGCACCGGAATGGTGATTATGATAGACTGGCGCATTGCCGCGATCTTGTTCGTAATTTTCATTGCCGTTGTTCTTATCAGCAAATGGATAAGCCTCGGCTCGCTGGTCATCGCCGTGCTGTATCCCGTCCTTATCGGTGTGTTTTATAAGGATATCACCCTTGTCCTTGCCGCGCTTCTGTTCAGCGCAATCGTATTTATCGCTCACCGTGAAAACATAAAGCGTCTTATCAAGGGCAATGAGAACAAGATCTCATTTAAAAGCAAAAAATAAGCCCGTAAGGGCAAAAAAATTAAGCCGCCCAAAAGGCGGCTTTGAATTTTTATGGATTACGCCGAATCAAGCTCTTTCAACTTTTCCAGAGCGCAGACATCTTGTGCAGACATACACTCTTTTAGGAGAGCCGTTAACAATAGCCTTAACTCTTTTAACATTGGGTTTCCAGGTTCTGTTTGAGCGCCTGTGTGAGTGGGAAACTTTGATTCCGAAAGTCATTTCTTTTCCGCAGTATTCACATTTTGCCATTAGCGAACACCTCCTTGTAAATTTCGAACGCATAAATATTATCATATCTCCCGCCAAAATGCAAGCTTTTTTTATATAAAAATTTGCAAAGAGCCTTTGGCGGTACTTTTTTGTCTCTGCGCCTTCGTTTTGCGGCTTTTCGGGGAAACTTTTTGTTAAATTTTAAGCATATTGTTGATTTTGATTTTTGTATTTATTATAATATTTAAGATAATTTTAATATATCGCAAGGAGGTTCGCTTATGGCGGCAGATAAAAAAGGCGTCAGCCAGGATAAAAAGGCGGCGGTCGATTCCGCTATAAAACAGCTTGAAAAGCAGTACGGTCCGGGAACGGTTATGTTCCTCGGTCAAAATTCACATCTTAATGTGGACGCTATATCCACGGGCTCTCTCACGCTTGATATAGCCACGGGTATCGGCGGCCTTCCGCGCGGCAGGATAGTGGAGATTTACGGCCCCGAATCCTCAGGTAAAACGACTCTTGCCCTGCACTGCATCGCGGAGTGCCAGAAGCTCGGCGGGCTCGCCGCTTTTATAGACGCGGAGCACGCGCTCGACCCTGTTTACGCTGCTAATCTGGGTGTTGATATCGATTCTCTGCTTGTTTCCCAGCCGGATTACGGCGAGCAGGCGCTTGAGGTAACGGAGCAGCTCGTGCGCTCAGGCGGCGTTGAGATAATCGTTGTAGACTCTGTTGCGGCGCTCGTTCCCCGCTCTGAGATAGACGGCGAGATGGGCGATTCTCATGTCGGTCTTCACGCAAGGCTGATGAGCCAGGCGCTCAGAAAGCTCACCGGCGCTATCAATAAGAGCAACTGCCTTATCATCTTCATAAACCAGCTTCGTGAAAAGGTCGGCGTTATGTACGGCAACCCAGAGGTCACCACCGGCGGACGCGCGCTCAAATTCTATTCCTCTATGCGAATCGATGTGCGCAGGGTTGAAACGATAAAGGCTGCCGGAAATGAGTTCGTCGGCAACAGAACGCGCGCCAAGATTGTTAAAAATAAGCTTGCGCCTCCGTTTAAACAGGCTGAATTCGATATTATGTACGGCACCGGTATCAGCAAAACGGGCGAGATACTTGATATGGCGGTAAATTACGATATCATCAAAAAGAGCGGCTCGTGGTTCTCATACGGCAACGAGAGGCTCGGTCAGGGCAGGGACAAGGTAAAGGAAATAATCCAAAACGACGAGCGCCTTGCCGCAGAGCTTGAGGAAAAGATCAAGGTAAAGATGGCTCAGGAGCAGGAGACCTCGGAAAATAAATTCCGCGGCAGCGCAATTCCCAAAGCGGAAACAGAGCCTGCCGAGCCGCAGGAGACCGTTAAGCACACAAGAGAAGCGGCAAGAGCAAAGCTCGATATAGCCGTTGAGGATGACGACGAGTAATGAAGATCACCGCTCAAAGCGGGCGCGCCGGCAAGGTGCATATTTACGCGGACGGCGAGTATGCAATAACAACGGACGAAAGATTCTGGCTTGAAAGCGGCATCCAAAGCCCCTCGGAGCTCAGCGACGAGGAGTGGGAGCTGCTTGTTGAGCGCATCGGCTACAGGAAAGCGCTCAACAAAGGAGCTGATCTACTTTCACGCCGTGCTCATTCAGCCGCCGAGCTGAAGAGAAAGCTTCTTCGCACCTGCGACGAGCAAAGCGCGCAAAAGGCCGTTGAAAAGCTTACTGAGCTCGGCTATCTTGACGACCGCGCCTTTGCTGAAGAGCTTGCCTCTCATCTTTTTAACACTAAAAATTATTCAAGGGCAAATGTGCGCGCGCGCCTTTTGGAAAAGGGCGTTTCGCGCAGCGTTGCAGATGATGTGCTTGAGGCTTTTGAGGTTGACCCTGTTGAAAGCATCCTGCGCATAATCAATAAATCCTACGCCGCAAGGCTCGGCGCACAGGGCGGCGAAGAAAAGGTAACGGCGGCGCTTCAAAGGCGCGGGTTTTCCTATCGTGATATCCGAGAGGCGCTCGCCAGGTTTTATAATGAATAAAAAATACAGCTTACATATAATTTCGCTCGGCTGCCCAAAAAATCAGGTGGATTGCGAAATTATGGCAAATAAACTCGCTGCCTCCGGCTTTGAGCTGAACGCCGCCATCGAAGGGTCGGACTGCGTTTTGATCAATACCTGCGGCTTTATAGAGGACGCTAAAACGGAAGCGATAGAGGCTATACTTGAAGTAGCCGAATACAAGAAAGCCGGTCTTGCCGGTTCTATTGTAGTGACCGGCTGCCTCACGGAGCGTTATCAGCACGAGGTTATGAAGGAGATACCCGAAATAGACGCGGCGATAGGCATAGGAGCCGACCGTGATATCGTTAAGGTCTGCCTCAAGGCCGCCGCCGGTGTCAAAACGGAGTTTTTTCCGGATAAAGCCCTGCTTCCCCTCAGCGGCGACAGGCTCCTCTTCACTCCGAGGCATTGGGCTTATCTTAAAATATCCGAGGGCTGCAGCAACAGATGCTCATATTGCGCCATTCCCGGAATAAGGGGCGGTTATCGCGAGCGGGATATGGAATCCATCGTGTCTGAGGCTGAAAAGCTTGTTGCCGGCGGCGCAGGAGAGATAGTTCTCGTTGCTCAGGACACCACGAAATACGGCGTTGAGCTATACGGCGAATACAGGCTTGCACAGCTTCTTAAAAGGCTTTGCAGAATAGACGGCCTTAAGTGGATCAGGCTTTTTTACTGCTATCCCGATAAGGTCACCGACGAGCTTATCGAAACGATTGCGAGCGAGGAAAAGATATGCTCGTATATCGATATGCCCATTCAGCATTGCAGCGGCTCAGTGCTGAAAAATATGAACCGCAGCGGCAATGCCTCTCAGCTCAAGGCACTGATCGATAAAATGAAAAAAACTATTCCCGGCCTTTCGCTTCGCACAACGCTTATGGTCGGCTTTCCGGGTGAAACACAGAGCGATTTCGAAGAGCTCTGCGAGTTTGTAAAAGATGTCGAATTCGATAAGATGGGATGCTTTAAATTTTCGCCGGAGGAGGGCACGCCCGCTTTCGATATGCCGAATCAGATAGACGAAGATGTAAAATCAAGGCGCGAAGAGGTCTTGATGGACATTCAGTATTCCGTGACGGAACGGGCGAACCGCTCAAGGATAGGCAGGGTATACGAGGCTGTAGTCGACGGCTTTGACGGCGAACGATATGTAGGAAGAAGCTATCTTGACGCGCCGGAGATAGACAGCGGCATTTTCATCAAAAGCGATGAAGAGCTTTTGCCCGGCGACCGGATAAAAGTCAAAATAACTGATTACGACGGCTATGATTTGATAGGAGAGAAAACGGAATGAATCTGCCAAACAAGATAACGGTATTCAGATTTTGCTGCGTACCCGCGCTAATGGCGTGCGCCTTTATTGAGTTCAAATATCACTGGGTGGCAACGCTGATAATTTATTTCATCGCCTGTATGAGCGATAAGGCGGACGGTATCATAGCCAGAAAATCCGGCATTGTCACCGATTTCGGCAAGCTTATGGACCCGCTTTCGGATAAAACGCTCGTGTTCGCAGCTTATGTTATCCTTATTGATATGGGCTGGCATACCGATATCGTTATTATGATAATGCTTGCCCGCGAATTTCTTGTTGCCGGCATACGCATGGCAGCGGCAACAACGGGCGAGGTCATCGCGGCAAACGCCTTCGGCAAGGCGAAGACCTTTCTTCAGATGGCAACCACGGGTATGGTGTTTCTGCTTCTTGCAATCGGTGAGGGTCCTGCCGATATCGATGTAAACACAGTCTGGCTCAATATCTACTGCACCGTTGCGTTTTGGGTTGTTGGGATCATCACCATGCTAAGCGGCATCGTGTACGCCAAGGACGGCTGGCATCTTATCAAAACAAAATAATTGTTGCAAAATTTCAGTAATCGTATATAATAATATTGTGATATATAAAGGCTGAGACAAAGAGAAGTATGCGGCTTCACGCTTTTCAGAGAGCGCGATTTTGGCTGTGATTCGCGTATTGCGCGCCGCAGAAATGCACTTTTGAGCTTTTCGGAGGAAATCAAGTATTCCGAAACGGTTTGCCCCGTTACAGGCACGGCTGTTCGGGCAGTCAAGTATAAATCGGAGTGGAACCGCAGTTTTTATTGCCTCTGTTGATAACAGGGGCTTTTATTATTTTTTAACGGTGGTGCTTTATGTTCAATCAATTCAGGGAATCGGTAAAGAGCTTTATGGAGCACGATCCCGCCGCAAAAAGTCCGCTTGAAATAATCTTTCTCTATCCCGGCTTCAAGGCGCTTCAAAGCCATAAACGGGCAAACTGGTTTTTCAGGCATAATATGCCGTTTATCGCCCGCTATATCAGCCAGAAAAGCGCGCATAAAACGGGCATTGAGATTCATCCCGGCGCCACTATCGGCAGGCGCGTCTGCATCGACCACGGGCACGGCGTCGTTATTGGCGAGACCGCAGAGGTCGGCGACGATGTTATGATTTATCAGGGCGTCACTCTCGGCGGCACGGGCAAGGATGTGGGCAAGCGTCACCCAACCATTGAAAACGGCGTTATGATCGGCGCAGGTGCAAAGGTGCTCGGCCCCATAACAATAGGCAGGAACGCCAAGGTGGCTGCGGGAGCGGTCGTCGTTAAGGATGTTGAGCCGAACTGCACCGTGGTCGGCGTGCCCGGCGAAGTTGTCAGAATAGACGGCGAGCGGGTGGACGATCTTGACCAAATTAACATCCCCGACCCGCTTATGACGGCTATCAGGGAAAATCAAAAGAAGATTTCAGAGCTTGAGGAAAGGATCAAATCATTGGAGGGCAGCAAAAAATGAAGATATATAACACGATGACAAGGCAGAAAGAGGAGTTTGTGCCGCAAGATAAAAATGAGGTAAAGATATATGCCTGCGGGCCGACGGTCTATAATTATATCCATATCGGCAACGCGCGCCCGCTGTGCGTTTTCGATGTGCTTCGCCGCTATCTTGAATACAGGGGCTATAATGTTCGCTTCGTTCAGAATTTTACCGATATAGATGATAAGATCATCAAAAGAGCGAACGAGGAGGGCGTGCAGTTCAGCGATATTTCCGAAAAGTATATAAAGGAGTTCTGGACGGACGCAGACGGGCTTAATTTCAAGCGCGCCACGGTGCATCCCCGCGCAACGGAGAATATCGATGAGATAATAAGCATAATCAGCACGCTTATGGAAAAGAGCTATGCCTATCAGGCGGGGGACGATGTTTATTTTCGCACGCTGAAATTCAAGGAGTACGGCAAGCTTTCTCACCAGCCTATCGAGGATCTTGAAAGCGGCGCAAGGATAGCCGTGGGCGAGGTCAAGGAGGATCCGCTTGATTTCGCGCTCTGGAAGGGCGCAAAGCCCGGCGAGCCGTATTGGGATTCTCCGTGGGGCAAGGGAAGACCCGGCTGGCACATAGAGTGTTCCGCGATGAACAGAAAGTATCTCGGAAAAACTATCGACATTCACTGCGGCGGCAAGGACCTTGTTTTCCCGCACCACGAAAACGAGATAGCGCAGAGCGAATGTGCTAACGGCTGCACCTTCTCGCGCTATTGGATGCACAACGGCTATATAAATGTTGATAATGTTAAGATGAGCAAATCTCTCGGAAACTTCAAAACGGTGCGCGAGATCGCAAATGCTTACGGCTATGAGGTCATAAGATATTTCCTTATAAGCGCGCATTATCGCTCTCCGATCAATTACAGCATAGATATCATAGAGCAGTGCAAAAGCGCGCTTGAAAGGCTCTACACCTGCCGTGAAAGCCTTGATTTTGCCATCAGGAACGCGGCGGGCGAAGCAAGCGAGGGCGAGGATGCGCTTTTAAAGCTTTTTGAAAGCAGAAAAGCCGAATTTATCGAGGCTATGGACGATGACCTGAATACAGCGGACGGCATTGCCGCGCTGTTTGAGCTCGTTAAGGATGTCAATACGCATATCATCTCAAAACCCGTATCAAAAGCCGTGTGTGAAAAGGCGGCGCAGATTTTCGACGAGCTTTGCTCCGTTCTCGGCTTGCTCTATAACAGAAAGAGCAACGATATAGACGAGGACATAGAGCGGCTTATAGAGCAGCGTCAGCAGGCACGCGCCGATAAAAACTGGGCCGAGGCAGACAGGATAAGAGACGAGCTCAAAGAGCGCGGAATAATACTCAAGGACACTCCTCAAGGCGTAACCTGGAGCCGCGCCTGATTGGAAAAATTTGACAAATTTATTACTATTTTGCTGAAATTGTGGATTTTCCGTCTGATTTTAAGTACAATATTAAATAAAGGTACTTATCGGAGGATCTCCGCCCATGGTATTAAAGAAAATCTTTTCTTTCCTCTCGGCGCTTATTTTGTTTCAGGTAATGCTTTTTAATAATGTTGCTGCTTTGGCATCAGAATTATCCGTATCTGATTGCGAACGCTGGTTTTACGGCGATTATCAGACTTTTGCGATTCAGTCGCAGGATGCGCAAGGGTATTTGAATCTCAGCACGGACGATAATACAATGTATTTCAAAGTCAGCTATACCCTTGAGTCTGCGGCGGAATACGGCGGCTCACAGATCGCCGCGGCGGTCGAAAACAAAAATAACAGCTATGAGATCACCTTCAGCGCGGATTCGGACGATGACGAAGCGCCTCTTGAAATCCGAAAGCTGTTCACAAAGGAAACAAAATACGGTCAGGACATCTATTTTTCATTTTGCTTTACTGATAAAAATGACAGAACCACTGTCAACGATGTTTCTCTTTGGCTCAATGTGTCTGATCTCGGCGTCAGACTCGGCTCGTATCGCTTTGAGCCGGCGGATGCGGTAACAGAGGTCAATACAAATGGTGAATTTTCAACGGCAGGCTTCACCAGGCAGAGCGAAGATGAGGAAAGTGACCGACAGGCAAACGATGCGGCGGGGGAGGAGACGACTAAATTTTCCTATACTCCTCGCTTTGATGACTCGGATTCGGGCGAGGGTAAATTTGCTTATGAATCGCCGTCCGGTTCCGATGAGCAAGCGGAAACGGCTTCTCCGGCGCACCCTGATAAAAGTGCGGAAAACGGCGCGGCGCAGCAAACTTCGGCGGTAAGCGTTTCGGAATACAGTCCCGAAACAAAGGCGCTTTTCGCGCTTGCCGGGCTGTTCTCCGCCGCCGGCGCCGGATTTCTTATTCACGCGGCTGTACGCCGCAAAGGCAGCACGGATGCTGCTTCGGGCGCAGCGGCTGAAGATGCTGACGATGAAAACGCCTATGTTGACCCGGATATCGTTGAAATAATAAATAAAAACGATTCTCTTGACAGCGAGGATGAATAAAGAAAAAGGGATGCAGCTTGCATCCCTTTTTTTGGAGGCACCACCCAGATTTGAACTGGGGCATAAAGCTTTTGCAGAGCTCTGCCTTACCACTTGGCTATGGTGCCGTATATTAACCGCAGCGCGGTTTTTTAAGAATATAATGGGCACTAATTTCTTAGTGCCCGATGGAGCGGATTACGAGACTCGAACTCGCTACCTCCACCTTGGCAAGGTGGCGCTCTACCGGATGAGCTAAATCCGCATTTATGGTGCTTCCGGACGGAATCGAACCATCGACACGAGGATTTTCAGTCCTCTGCTCTACCGACTGAGCTACAGAAGCATATATTGGCGACCCGGAACGGACTTGAACCGTCGACCTCCTGCGTGACAGGCAGGCGTTCTAACCAGCTGAACTACCGGGCCGAGTGGTGGGAGTAACAGGGCTCGAACCTGTGACCCTCTGCTTGTAAGGCAGATGCTCTCCCAGCTGAGCTATACTCCCGGGTATTGCCGTGTGCAACGGTGATTATGATACTATATATCATAATAAAAGTCAACACTTTTTTAAAAATTATTAAAGTTTTTTATAAGCGTTTCTATCTGAGCGGGCGTAAATTCATACTTTTTGTTGCAGAAATGGCATTCAACAAAAGCGCTCTTGTTTTCTTTTCGCATAGCTTCAAGCTCAGCCTTTCCAGCCGCAAGCATCGCCGCCGTTGCCTTTTCGCGCGAGCAGGCGCATTTATATGAAAATGCTGATTCGTCAAGCTTTTCGGTTTCAAGCGCCCCCATAGCCTTAAGAGCCATCTCGTCCGCGCTCAGGCCGGAGGAGAGCATCTGCGTAACCGAGGGCAGGGAGTTTACCGTTTTTTCTATTTCGTCTATGGTGCTGTCGGGGCATCCGGGAAGCAGCTGAATAAGAAAGCCGCCGGCGCAGTTAACCGTCAG
Source organism: uncultured Eubacterium sp. (assembly GCA_944380545.1). Classification (GTDB taxonomy): domain Bacteria; phylum Bacillota; class Clostridia; order Oscillospirales; family Acutalibacteraceae; genus Eubacterium_R. Next base: position 102,746 of record CALWHV010000014.1, read on the forward strand.
ATCGGGATTTATAAGCACGCCGAGTGCGCAAACGCTCGGTGTCTGCTCCGATACGGCGAAATAGTTTGTTATGTCCTCGGCAACCTCTCCGCTGACTATCTGAGTTGTGCCCACAAAAGGTTCTTTAAGCCCGATGTCCTTAACAACATAAAGATAGCCGTCGTTTCCGAGTGCGCCGCTTACATCAAGCTTTCCCTTGCTGTTGAGCGGCAGCTCAACTATCGGGTTTTCAACGCTGATACGGCAGTTGCCGCAGCTGTCGGATATCGCCGTAAGATTGCCGGCGGGGCCGTTTCCGTTAAAGCGCAGAGTCACCGTATCCTCCTTGCCCTTAAGCATAACGCCCATTATGGAAGCCGCCGTCATAAGCCTGCCCATACCGGCGGTTACCGCGGCGGACGGCTTGTGTATCCGCTCCATTTCATATACCGCGTCCGTTGAGTCCGCCGCTATTATATATGCCGCTCCGTCCTTGGTTATGTATCTGACTATTTTTCCCATTATTTTCTCCTGCAAATAAAATATACGCGCTCAGAGTCCTTTTCGGGCTCTTTCAGGCTCATATCGTCGTAAAATCCCATAATATCAAAATAGGGCGATAAAGCCGATTTTATCACGCTCAGTTCAAAGGCGGTTTCTGTAAAATCCTCGCTGTACCGCTCGTAGTATTCGCCCGCCTTGATAAACAGATCAAGAAAAATCCGTACTTTTCCGTCCGCAATAAATTCATTGTCCCACGCAAGAAAATAGCTTTCTTCATCAAAAACAAAGCTGTTGCCGGAAAGAAGCTCGTTGTGCTTATAAACGGTGTTAACATCAAATATAAACAACGCCCCCGGCTTTAAAGCTTCATAAACGCCGCGAAAAGCGTCCTTAAGCTCCTTTATGGATTCAAGGTGATTAAGGGAGTCAAGGCAGCATATGCACCCGTCAAACTCACCTGAAAAGGAAAGGCGGCGCATATCGGCTTTTATGAAATTTGCGTTTTTGCATTTCATTGCTGCCGCAGTAAGCATATCCTCGCTCAGGTCAACTCCCGTAGGTTTATAGCCGTCTTTTTCAAGTAGCTTGGTAAAGCTGCCCGTTCCGCAGGCAAGGTCAAGTATTTTCGCTCCCCGCGGCAGCTTATGCTCATTAAAAAAAGACGCAATATATGCGTATCTTTTTTCATATTCAACATTTTGCGTCAGCTCGTCGTAAACAAGCGCGAATTTATTATAGCTGCTCATTTGCTTCGCTTTCTTTTTCCTTTAAGCGGGCAAAAATCCTGTCGTACCCGTCGCAGCCGTATTGCAGGCTGCGGTTCACTCGGCTTATCGTTGCCGTTGAAGCGCCGGTTTGGTTAACTATATCCGTATAAACGCTTTTTTCGGAAAGCATTTTTGCAACGGCGATCCGCTGGCTCATCGTTTTAAGCTCCTGCACGGTGCAAAGGTCCTCAAAAAAATCATAGCATTCGTCTATGTTTTCAAGCTCAAGTATGGATTCAAAAAGGAAATTTATGTTTTTATTATCTCTTTTAAGCGCCATAATATCACCTCAAACGGAATTATCTATATTTTAGCACATTAAAGCCTGATAGTAAAGTGTTATTTTCATATGCGCCTTTTGCGGCAAATCCTTGTATCAAAAAAGCCGCCGTGAGAGGCGGCTTTTGGTTAGAAGAGCGTTTTGAATTTGTCATAGATGCCGAAGCCGAATATGAACAGCACAATGAACGGCAGCACATATGTAAGATAAACTCTCATCCAGTTTTTGATTTTCAGACCCGTGCCGGAGTTGGCCTCTGCCATAAAATTTTTCCAGCCCCAGCCGTGCTTGCTGGTGCAGAAAAGAAGATAAATGAGCGAGCCGAGCGGCAGAAATATATTGCTCACAAGAAAATCCTCAAGATCCATTATCGTGCCGCCGAAGATTGAAAACGCGTCGCTCTGCCAAAGATTGAAGCCGAGAACGCACGGAACGGAGAGCAGCGCGATCAGCACGCAGTTTATCGCCGATGATTTCTTTCTGCTGATGCCGGTAAGCTCCATAGTGCAGCTGATTATGTTTTCAAAAACGGCAAATATCGTTGAAAGCGCCGCGAAGGACATAAATATGAAGAATATGCTGCCCCACAGCCTGCCGAGCGGCATATTTGAAAATATATTCGGCAGGGTGATGAATATAAGGCTCGGTCCCGATGTCTGGTCAACATTATAAGTAAAGCAGGCGGGAAAAATTATTAAACCGGCAGATATCGCCACAAAGGTGTCAAGCACAACAACTCTTGCCGATTCTCCGAGAAGCGAATGCTTTTTGTCTATATAGCTGCCGAAGATCGCCATAGCGCCGATGCCGAGGCTGAGCGTGAAAAATGATTGGTTCATCGCGCTCACAAGCGTTTGCGCAACGCCAACCTCTTTCATCCTTTCAAAATCAGGCAAAAGATAATAGGAAAGCCCCTCCTTGGCGCCCTCCATCGTAAGGCTGTTTACCGCAAGGATTATCATAACGAATAGCAGCGCCACCATCATAATCTTAGTGACCTTTTCAAGCCCGTTTTGAAGCCCTTTTGCACACACGATGATGCCGAGTATAACAACCAGTATCGTCCAAAACGCCATAGTTTTGGGGCTTGAGAGCATACTGTTGTACGCGCTTTCCACACCGGCGGTGTCAAGTCCCTCAAGCCTGCCTGAGGCGGTAAGGTAAAAATAATGGAGCATCCAGCCTGTTACGCAGGTGTAGTACATCATTAAAAGATAGCAGCCAATCAGCGTGAAATAGCCGTGAATATGCCATTTCTGGCCGGGCTTTTCAAGCGCCTGATATGCCTTGATAGGGCTTTTCTGCGCCGCGCGGCCGACAGCAAATTCCATGCTCAGGATAGGCAGACCCAATATAACAAGGAAAATCAGATAGAATAAAACAAATGTACCGCCGCCGCCCTGGCCGGCTATGTACGGAAATTTCCACACATTGCCTATGCCGATGGCGCAGCCCGCCGAAAGCAGAATAAAGCCGAGTCTTGATTTAAGTTTTTCTCGTTCCATATCGTTTGCCCTTTCCTCAGTTTTATGCTGATATTCTATCACAGAATTTCGGTTCGTTCAAGATGAGCCGTAATTTGAGACCGAAAATAAAATATTTGTGGATTTTAAAGATGAAATATGTTAGTATCAAAGCAGAAAGACGGTGCAGGATTATGAAAAAGAAATTGAAAACAGCCGCAGTGCTGTTATGCGTGCTGCTTATAGCTGCCGCGGGCGCTGGCTTTGCCGTGACCCCGTACACCTCAGAGCCTCCCAACGAGCCGGTAAGCGGCGTTAAGCCGTTTGCAAGCTCTCAGGGCTGTATGAGTAATTATTACAGGATTCCGAGCCTAATTACAGCCGCTGACGGCGGCCTCGTTGCTGCAACAGACGCGCGCTACGGCGGTACTGGCGATTCGCCGAACGATCTTGAAACGGCAGTCAGCCTCAGCTCTGATTCAGGCGCTACCTGGAGCGACAGTACACTCATAGCTCAGTTTGAGGATTATGTTAAAAACGACCGGTTTTTAAGCACGAAGCTTGCAAAGACAAACAAAAACAGCGCGTCATACATAGATCCGTCTATGCTGGTGGATAACGCCACCGGGCGCATCTATATGCTGGTGGACGCTTTTCCGTATTCAAGCGGCGCGGCTTATTCGGAAAAGGGCAGCGGCTATGTTGATGTCAACAGCGAACGCTGCCTTATGCTCAAAAAGGACGGCGAAAGCAGCTACGACTACACGCTCAGAAGCGACGGCTTTATCTATGACAAGAATTCTCAAAAGACCGAATATTCTGTTAAAAACAATATAATCTATCAAAACGGCGAGGAGCTTACGGTAAATCAAAAGAAGGTGGGGTATTGGTATACCGTTGCCTTTGATATAAAAACAGATAAGCTCGTCCCGATGAATATTATGTATAAGGATTCGCTGTTTCATCCGCAGCTTACCTCATATCTCTATCTGATGTATTCGGATGACAACGGCAAATCCTGGTCGCAGGGGATTGACCTGAACGCCTCCGTTAAGCCGGACGACGCCGGCTTTATGGGCGTCTGTCCCGGCCGCGGCCTGTGCATAAGCGCGGGCGAATACAGCGGCAGACTGCTGTTTCCCGTCTATTTCCTCGATTCTGAAACGGGTCTTCAGAAATTCGCCGTTATTTACAGCGACGATTCGGGCGCTTCCTGGAAGCTTTCGGACTGCGTTCCCCAAACAGAGGACATCAATAATATGAGCGAGACCCAAATCGTCGAATTTCCGAACGGCGCCCTGGCGGCGTATTCGCGCACCACTCACGGCTTTGTTTCTTATTCATACAGCATAAACGGCGGCAGCACCTGGAGCGAGCCTGCTTTGCTTGCCGACATACCTCTCACAAGCGGCTCCGGCTGTCAGATTTCCGCAATCAACTACAGCGCTCAGATTGACGGCTGCAGCGCCGTGCTGCTTTCCGCTCCGGCGGGGGACGGCAGAACGAACGGCTTTATATATATCGGTCTGATGGTCCCGTCAGAAGCTTCAAAGTGCGGCTATGAGGTGCAGTGGGAATATAAGAAAGAGATAACGGATAAAAACACGAATTTTGCCTATTCCTGCCTTACAGAGCTTGAAAACGGCGATATAGGAATACTTTATGAGCGCTCCAACCAGGCGCAGGCGGTAGATACTTTGGTGTTTGAAACATATTCGCTTTCCGAGATAACCGGCTGATTTGATTTTTAGTGCGGCTTGAAGCATTTGCTTCAGGCCGCTTATCTGTTTAGTTTAAGAACGGTGATGTTAAGCTCTCCGTCACGGGCGGGCGCGGTGCCGGAATAGGTAAGCGAAAGCTGTGTCGGCGTCGCTGCGTTTATAATGAATCCCGCGCTTCCGCAGGCGCTCGAGCCGTTTGTTGTTGTGGCAAAATAGATCCCGTTTTCTATATGCGCGCTTTGATTATAATAAGGCGTTATCTGCATATAATTGGCGCTAGTAAATATGCAGGAAACCTTATAAAAAATAAGATAATATCCGCTGCTCAGCGATATTGAATTCTGCTGTGTAAGAGCTATATTTCCGCTTGAGTCCGCCGTCTCTTGAATCATCGGTATCCTTGTGCCTGGCTCAAGCTGAAACTGGTAGTTGTAAAACGATGCAAATGAGTTTAAAGCCGGCTCTCCCGCCGCACCCGTGGCTCCTGTTACACCTGTAGCGCCTGCAGCACCCGTTGCTCCGGTAGCTCCTGTTGCTCCGGTCGCGCCTGTAGGACCCGTTGCTCCGGTAGCTCCTGTTGCTCCGGTCGCGCCTGTCGGGCCCGTTGCTCCCACAGCTCCTGTTGCTCCGGTCGCGCCTGTCGGGCCCGTTGCTCCCGTAGATCCTTGTGCAGCTTTTATATAGATGCATGCGCCGTCGCCTTGGTTTCGGTAAAACATTCAATCACCCTTTTTATCCTATTGCGGTTATGCCTTTTTGTTAAGAATGATAAAAATAATTTGCTAAACGCCTGCGGCTTTCCTCATTTTGCCGTATTTTATTTGTATTTATTGACATATTCGGCTTTATATTATAATATATAGCGGTATTTTAATCTGTTCGTATTTTTTTATATTTCGGTGGAATTGTATGAAAAGCTTGTTGAAATATTTAAAAAACTACAAAAAGGAATCAGTCTTCGCTCCGCTCTTTAAGATGATGGAGGCTGTTTTCGAGCTGATCGTGCCCCTCGTTGTTTCTTCTGTTATAGATAACGGCATACTTCAGGGCGATTATAGGAAGATCGCCGCCGATTTCGGCATTATGGTGCTGCTTGCCGCCGTTGGCATAACGGTTTCCGTCACCGCGCAGTATTTTGCCGCAAAAGCTGCCTCCGGCTTCGGACGGGAGCTTAGATACGACCTGTTCAAAAAAATACAGTCGCTCTCGTTTTCCGAATACGATAAGGTCGGCGCGTCGTCGCTCGTCACTATGATGACCAATGATACAACGCAGGTCCAAAACGGCGTCAATATGGTGCTGCGCCTTTTTTTAAGAAGCCCGTTTATCGTTTTCGGCGCGCTTATAATGGCGTTTACGATTGATGTTAAGTGCGCGCTCATCTTCCTTGTCACTATCCCCGTGCTCTCCGTCGTTATCGTTCTCATTATGAGATATACGATGCCTCGTTATAAATCTATACAGAATCATCTTGACGGTCTCACCCTCAAGACCCGCGAAAATCTTACCGGCGCAAGGGTCATCCGCGCTTTTACGCGCGAGGAGCGCGAAACAGAAGATTTTTACGAAAAAAACAAGGCGCTTTCCCACCTTCAAAAGGCGGTTGGCAGGGTCTCGGCGCTTATGAACCCGCTCACCTTTATAATCATCAACGCCGCCATAATCGCGCTTATATATACAGGCGCGCTGCGCGTTGACGCCGGCGAGCTGAGCCAGGGGCAGGTCGTTGCGCTGTATAACTATATGAGCCAGATCCTTGTTGAGCTGATAAAGCTTGCAAATCTGATAGTAACCATAACAAGGGCGTTTGCGTGCGCTTCAAGAATAGAAACCGTTTTTGCCCTTGAAAACTCGCTTGAGCATAACGATAATTCACAGGTCAAAAACGATTACGCCGTCTGCTTTGATAATGTTTCGCTCAAATACAGCGGCTCTTCGGAGGAGTCGCTCAAGGATATCTCGTTTTCTGCGCCGAAAGGCAGTATAATCGGAATCATCGGCGGCACGGGCAGCGGCAAAACCAGCCTTGTTTCTCTGATACCGCATTTTTACGACGCAACCTCCGGCACCGTTTATGTAAACGGCGTTGATGTTAAGGCGCAGGATGACGAAAAACTCAGAAGCGTCATCGGCTTCGCGCTTCAAAAGGCTGCGCTCTTCAAGGGCACGCTTCGTGAAAATATGCTTTGGGGCAATAAAAACGCAACGGACGAGGATATGAACGACGCGCTCAAGGCAGCCCAGGTCTACGACACTATGCTCGAAAAGGGCGGGTTGGACGCCGAGATAAAGCAAAACGGCTCCAATCTCTCCGGCGGCCAGAAGCAGCGTCTTGCCGTTGCAAGAGCGCTTGTAAGGCGACCTGAGATACTTGTGCTGGACGACAGCGCCTCGGCTCTTGATTTCGCCACGGAGGCCGCTCTTCGCAAGGCGGTGTTGAAGCTCGATTACGACCCAACCGTTTTTATCGTCAGTCAGCGCGCCTCCTCGGTTATGTTTGCCGATAAGATCATCGTGCTTGACGACGGAGAATGTGTCGGCTGCGCTCCTCACAGCGAGCTTTTGAAAAGCTGCGAGGTTTACCGCGAGATATACGAATCGCAGTTTGAAAAGGAGGCGGCCGCCAATGAATAAGCAGATAATTAAAAAAGTGCTGTCTTATATCGGCAGGTATAAATTCCTTCTTGCACTTTCAATAGTCTGCGCCGCGGCGTCCTCGCTGCTGTCGCTGTATGTGCCCATCCTTGTCGGCCAAGCAATAGACTATATAATAGGCCCCGGAAATGTTGATTTCGCCGCAGTTTTTGATATTTTTATAAAAATAGCCGTCACGGTGGGCATAACCGCGCTCACCCAGTGGCTGATGAATGTTTTTAACAACAGGATAACCTTTAATGTTGTGCGCGATATGCGCAACAAGGCGTTCAAAAAGCTTCAGGTGCTGCCCTTTGATTATCTTGACAGCCATTCAAACGGCGAAACGGTCAGCAAGGTCATAACGGATGCTGATCAGTTTGCCGACGGGCTTTTGATGGGCTTTACGCAGCTCTTTACCGGCGTTGTAACTATCATCGGCACGCTTGTGTTTATGGTCTATATCAACATTTGGATCGCCTTGGTTGTTGTTGTGCTCACGCCTTTATCGTTTCTGCTTGCAAATTTCATCGCCAAGAAAACATATAAGATGTTCAGAAAGCAGAGCGAGGCGAGGGGAGAGCAGACCGCCTTTGTTGAAGAGATCATAACGAATCAGAAGGTCACGGAGGCTTACGGTCACAAAAAAGAAAACCAGCAGAACTTTGAAAAAATAAACAAGGATGTGGCGCTCTATTATTTTAAGGCGACTTTTTATTCATCGTTTGCCAACCCCGCCACAAGATTTGTAAATAATATCGTCTATGCCGCCGTAACTCTTTTCGGCGCGTTTTTGACCGTTCGCGGCTATATCACCGTGGGCATACTCTCAAGCTTTCTTGCTTACGCCACGCAGTACACAAAGCCGTTCAATGAGATAAGCGGCGTGGTGACTGAGCTTCAAAACGCCATTGCCTGCGCCGGCAGATTGATAAACCTTATCGAGGAAAAGGAGATTGAGCCGGATACGCAGGATAAGCTCTGCCTGAGCAGCGCTGAGGGCTCGCTGAGCGTGCGCGGAGTAGATTTCAGCTATTCGCCGGATAAAAAGCTTATAGAAGATCTGAATATCGAGGTCTCGCCCGGTATGCGCGTTGCGATAGTCGGCCCGACCGGCTGCGGAAAAACGACCATAATAAATCTTCTTATGAAGTTTTACGATGTGCAAAGCGGCGAGATTTATGCCGACGGTATACCTTATTCAAAAATCAATGTCCGCTCGCTTCGAAATTCATTCGGTATGGTGCTTCAGGACACCTGGCTCAAAACCGGCACAGTGCTTGAAAATATAACGATGGGCAAGCCGAACGCCACTTTGGAAGAGGCTGTGGACGCCGCAAAGCGCTCGCACGCACATTCGTTTATCCGCCGCCTGCCGGACGGCTATAACACCTATATCGGCGCGGACGGCGGCAATCTTTCGCAGGGGCAAAAGCAGCTTTTGTGCATAACGAGGCTGATGCTCGTCAACCCGCCGATGCTGATACTTGACGAAGCTACTTCAAGCATAGATACGCGAACCGAAATCAAGATTCAAAAGGCCTTTGATACGCTTATGGCGGGCAAAACCACCTTTATCGTTGCGCACAGGCTTTCAACCATCAAAAATGCAGATCTGATTCTTGTTATGAATAACGGCAGCGTGATAGAAAAGGGCACTCATTCCCAGCTCCTTTCAAGGCGCGGCTTTTATTACAGGCTTTATAACAGCCAGTTTGCGGCTGCAGAATAAAAAGGGAGGGCGATTTGTGGATACTCTTGCTAATATTCTTGATAAAATAGACAGTGTTGTATGGGGCCCTATAATGCTTGTGTTCCTTGTAGGCACGGGTATTTTCCTCACGATCAGGCTCAATTTTCTGCCGTGGAGAAAGCTTCCGCGCGCTTTAAAAGTGCTTTTCAGCGCGGAATCAAGAAAAACCGATAAGGGTCAGGGCGATATATCCCCGTTTTCCGCCCTGATGACCGCGCTTGCCGGAACTATCGGCACGGGAAATATCGTCGGCGTTGCAACGGCTATGATAACCGGCGGACCGGGCGCTCTCGTTTGGATGTGGATAGCGGCGGCGTTCGGCATTTCAACAAAATACGCCGAATGTGCGCTTGCCATCAAGTACAGGCAGAAGAACGAGAAGGGCGAAATGTGCGGCGGCCCGATGTATACTATAAGAAACGCCTTTAAGCACAAAGGCTTCGCCGTGTTTCTTGCCGGCGCGTTTGCCGTTTTCACCGTGCTTGCCTCCTTCGGCATAGGCAATATGTCACAGGCAAACTCGATTTCTTCCTCGCTTCAAAGCACATTTTCCGTTCCGGCGTGGGTCACGGGCATCGTTCTTGCCGTTCTCACGGGAATCATAATTTTCGGCGGCATCAAGTCGATATCCAAGGTTTCCTCTGTTCTTGTGCCCGTTATGGCAGTCTTCTATATAGTCGCAGGTCTCATAGTTATCTTTGCAAACTATAAAAACATACCCGCGGGTCTCGGCACTATCTGGTCTATGGCGTTCGGCGGAAAGGCGATTGCCGGCGGCATTGCCGGAACCGTTACCGCCTCGGTTATGGACAGCATAAGGTACGGCGTGTCAAGGGGCGTGTTTTCAAATGAAGCAGGCCTCGGCTCGGCGGCTATCTCCGCTTCCGCGGTAACTACGGATAATCATGTCAGCCAGGGCTACATAAATATGTGCGGAACTTTTATAGACACGATCATCGTCTGCTCGATAACAGGCCTTGTTATCGCGTCGTCGGGTATGCTCGGCGCTGTTGATGACTCCGGCAAAATGCTTGAGGGCGCACAGCTCACCATAGCAAGCTTTCAGACCGTTCTCGGAAAGCCCGGCGCAATAGTTGTTTCGATAGGTATTCTGCTTTTTGCGTGGTCAACTATCCTCGGCTGGGAATATCAGGGCGAAAAAGCGCTTGAATACCTGTTCAAAAAGCGCATAGTCTGCTATATTTACCGCGTTGTTTTTGCCGTTATGGTATATTTCGGAAGCGTTGCCGCGCTTGATATCGCGTGGTCCTTCAGCGATATTGCAAACGGGCTTATGGCTGTGCCGAACCTGATTTCACTCATCGTTCTTTCCGGAGTGCTCAGAAAGGATACGCTCGGCGACCATAAAGCGGCGCGCCTTGAAAGGCGCAGAGGCATTTAAAGCGCGAGATTATTTTGTTGTTGACTTTTTTTCATAAACAATATAAAATATTAAGTAGTATTTTTTGAATAAGAGGTGTAGTTATGGCTACCTGCCCGAACTGCGGAAGAAAGATTCCCTGGTGGAATATAAAAGCAGAATGTAAGCAATGCGGTGTTTCCATCCCGAATTTCAACTGGATGGAAAGGCTTGAAGAGGATAATGCCCACGCCGAGGCGGCTTTCACCGTGTTTTACAGAACAATGAACCGTGTTCGCTATTCTCTTTTCGGCACCAAGCTTCGAATCGTGCGCTTTGTGCTCACATTTCTGCCCGCCGTTGCGTTTATAATCCCGTGGTCCACCGTCAGCAGCACGGGCGAGAGCTTTCAGCTCACTCTGTTTTCGTTTACCGGCGCAAAGTCGGCTCTTGATATTTTTCTTCAAATATTCAATAATTTTTCCGTCATATGGGAATATATGCAGTTTGAGGGCTTTTTCGGACCCACAACATTTTTGATAGTCGGCACGATATTCTATTTCCTTTCCGCGCTGTTTATCGTTATTGCGTTCTTTATGAATATCATAAAATGCAAAAAACCCAAAACAAAATCAGCCATAACCTTTGATGTTATCACGATTGCCTTTTCAATAGTGGCGGTTTCGCTGTTTTCTCTTTCCGCGTCTTTCTCAGCGTCGGAAAAGGCTTTCTCCGTAGGCGAATTTGCCGCATATGATTTCAGCGGCGGATTTTTCTGGGGCTACATAATCGCCGCGGTTCTCTTCCTTGTTGCCCTCGGCATCAACACGGCGGTAGTTATCGCGCCCGCAAAGAGCGATGAAACGCTTGAAGAGGAGCGCCTTGCCAAGGTTGCAGTAAAAGAGGCAAAGGAGCGCGAAGAGGAGATTCGCAAAGCAAAGGAGCGCGAGGAGGCCGCAAAGGCTCACGAGGAAGAGCAAAAGCGCATAATAGAGGAAGCCAAGCGCAAGGTTGCCGAGCAAAAGGCAAAGGAAGAAGCCAAAAAGAAAAAGAAGAAATAAATAATAAACGAATAAGCGCTGTTTTTTTGCAGCGCTTTTTGATTGATTAAAAGCTTTGAGCTAAAGCCGTTATGAAAGGGTGGTACCTATCTCTTACGAAATGCTTTTCAGCCCGTGTAAAATCGGCGGTCTTGAGATTAAAAACAGAATAGTTATGGCGCCTATGCTTATGGGCTTCGGCACATTCAACGGCAACGCCACCGAGCAGATGATAGATTATTACGAGGAGCGCGCTAAGGGCGGCACCGGCCTTATAATCACCGAGATAACAAGGGTGAACGATCTTACCGGCGCGTCGTCGTTCGGTCAGCTCGCCGCTTCGTCTAACAGAAATATTCCGTCAATCACACGCCTTGCAGAGCGCGTTCACAGGCACGGCGCAAAGCTATTTGTGGAGCTTCATCATCCCGGCAGGCAGAATGTAAATTTAATGATAAACACCGTTCCTATCTCAGTTCTTATGGATAAGATAATGCCGGGCGATTTATATTCAAAGCTGCTTTACGGGGGTATCGTTCCGCTCGGCAAAAAGCTTGTTGAGCACGATCTGTTTTTTAAAACGGTTGCCCCCAGCAAAACGCAGAAAAGCAAATTTTCCGAAAGCGCGAATAAGGCGCTGACGATTAAACAGATAAAAAAAATCGTCTCCCAGTTCGGCGACGCAGCTTTAAGAGTGAAAAAATCCGGCTGCGACGGAGTTGAGCTTCACGCAAGCCACGGCTATCTCATCCAGCAGTTCCTCTCTCCCGCCACTAATCACAGAAACGATATTTACGGCGGCTCGCTTGAAAACAGGATGCGCTTTTTAAACGAGATCATAGACGATGTGCGCCTTAAATGCGGCAGGGATTTTCCGCTGATTGTGCGCCTTACCGTTGACGAGATGTACGACAGGATCGGTATGCCCGGCGTCGGCTACGGTCTTGAAGAGGGCGTTGAGATGGCGCGCCGCCTTGAAAAAAAAGGAATAGACGCCGTTGATGTCTCCTCCGGCGCTTACGACACCTTTAATTACTGGCTTGAGCCCGCAACCTTTGAATGCGGCTGGAGAAAGAATCTTGCCGAAGCGGTAAAAAAAGAAGTGTCAATCCCCGTTATCGCCGCCAATCTAATCCGCTCGCCCCGTCAAGCGGAGGAGCAGCTTCAAAGCGGTATACAGGATTTTATTTCCCTCGGCAGGCCTCATATAGCAGATCCGCATTGGGCTCAAAAGGCTTTTGAGGGCAGGGAGGATGAGATAAAGCGCTGTATCTGCTGCCTCTACTGCTTTGAAAGTATGATGAACGGCGCATACACAGGCACGCACGGAAGCTGTTCCGTAAATCCCTATGTTGGCAGGGAGAAGCTGAAGCTTGTTAAAAACGGCAATTCACGCCGCGTGCTTATTATCGGCGCCGGCGTGGCCGGATTGACTGCGGCTCAAACGCTTGCAGAGCGCGGCTTCAGCGTTACTGTCCTTGAAAAAGAGTCCGCTCCCGGCGGCCAGATAAATCTTGCCGATAAGCCGCCTCATAAGGCAAAGCTTCATTGGTGCGTTGAGGATCTTGTTACAAACTGCATTAAAAAAGGCGTTGTCATCAAATGCGGAGTAAACGCAAGCTCCGATGTCATAGAAGAATACGCGCCTGAATATATTATCGTTGCAACTGGCGCAGAGGCTGCGTTTCCTAAGGCGTTTGAGGCGGATAATGTCTGCACCGTTGCGGATATCCTCAGCGGCAGGATAACGCTCAGCAAAATGAAAATCTGCGTAATAGGCTCCGGAATCACCGGCCTTGAAACCTCCGAGCTTCTTATAACGCAGGATAATAAAATCAGCATAATCGAAATGGCTGATACGATTGCGCCCGGCGCGTGGTTCCAGCAGCTTGACGACGCTCTGCCTAAGCTCAAAGCCGCTGGCACGGCTTTTTATACTTCAAAAAAGCTGGTAAAGATAAATAAGGACTCCGTTGAGGTCAGCGACACTCATACCGGTGCATTGTCGCAGATAGAGTGCGACGCCGTTGTGCTTTCGCTCGGCGTTAAGCCGCAGCACTCGCTTTATGATGATCTTAAGAGCCGTTTTAAGAATGTTTACCTGGTCGGCGACTGTGATAAGCCCGGCAGAATTTTCAATGCTACTAACGCGGCATTTGAGCTTGCCGCGCGTATTTAGGAGAATTTTTATGAGCAGTAATAACAACAACGAAATTGAAAAGGAAAATAACCAAGCCGGCGGCAAGAGCGGTGTTTTGAACATTCTGCTTCGCCTGCTCCACGGCGCGATAATCGGCCTCGGCGCGGTGCTCCCTGGTATTTCCGGCGGCGTGCTGTGCGTTGTGTTCGGTGTTTATAAGCCCATTATGGAGCTTTTGTCGCACCCGTTCAAGGCAATAAAGAAGCACGCAAAAACGCTGATCCCCATCGTTATAGGCATAGGAATAGGCTTTGTGGCTATTTCAAAGCTGCTCGGCTTTCTTCTCAATAAATATCCTGACCCGTCCGTTTGCCTTTTCGTGGGGCTTATCGCCGGGATGCTGCCATCGCTGTTTAAAGAGGCGGGCGAAAAGGGCAGAACAAAGGGCTCGTATATTTCACTTGCCGTCTGCTTCGCTGTGGTTCTAGGCGTGCTGCTGGGGCTCAACGCCGTCAGTGTCACAATAGTTCCGAATTTCTGGTGGTATCTTTTCTGCGGCTTTTGTATTGCGCTCAGCGTTATAGCTCCCGGAATGAGCTTTTCAACGCTGTTGATGCCGCTCGGCCTTTATGAACCTCTCGTTTCCGGAATCGGCTCTGTTGCCGATGTTGTAAACGGATTTGATAAAGTGAGCTTTGATGTTATAATTCCGGCCGCTCTCGGCGCGCTCATTACGGTAATTCTTCTTGCAAAAGCCGTGGATGCTCTTATGAACCGGCATTACAGCATCGTTTTCCACGGTATTATCGGAATCGTTATCGCCGCAACCGTTGTGATAATTCCTTTTAAGAGCTTTACCGAAAGCGTAGGCAGCGCGCTTATAAATACAGCCTGCATCGCGGCTGGAGTGATCGTTGCGCTGCTTCTTGACAAATTCAACAGCAAGGTAAATGTGCCGGATTGATTTTCGGCTCGGCAGAGCGCTTTTGCGCTCTGTTTTTTTATGCTTGACATATACCCTTATGGGGTATATAATAAAAATACCCCAACGGGGTATGGAGGCTTTGTATGAAAGAAAATAATACTCATAAAATAAAAATGCGCAGCGATGAGGAATATCATTCCCTTATCAACAGACTCAGCAGGATAGAGGGTCAGATACGCGGACTTAAAAAGATGGTTGAGAGCAATGCCTACTGCACCGATATCATAACTCAGTCCGCCGCTGCCGCTGCAGCTCTCAACTCTTTTAATAAGGAGCTGCTTTCAAATCATATCAGAACATGCGTGGAGCAGGATATAAGAAACGGCAGATACGAAACTGTTGAAGACCTTATATCAACGCTTCAAAAGCTGATCAAATAGGCGGTGAAATATGGAAAAATATGATATAACGGGAATGTCTTGCGCCGCTTGCTCCGCACGGGTCGAAAAGGCCGTTTCAAAGCTTGACGGAGTTGAGGAATGCAGCGTCAATCTGCTTACTAATTCAATGGCTGTAAAGGGCAGCGCGAGCAGCGACGAAATAATAAAGGCTGTTGAAAACGCCGGCTACGGCGCATCTCTACACACAGGCAACGCTTCGCCCGAACATAAAGATTCATCTGACGAGATTAAGGATACCGAAACGCCTAAAATGGTCAAGCGGCTCGTATTCAGCGTGCTGCTGCTTTTGCCGCTGATGTATCTTTCTATGGGTCACACAATGTGGGGCTGGCCCGTTCCGGCTTTTTTGGAAAATAATCCCGTTGGGCTTGCGCTTTTCCAGCTTTTGTTCACGGCAGCAGTAATGCTTATCAACAAAAAATTCTTTATAAGCGGTTTTAAGGGGCTTGTGCATCGCTCTCCGAATATGGATACGCTCGTTGCTCTCGGCAGCGGAGCGGCCTTTGTTTACAGCACGGTAATATTGTTTGTTATGACCGTCCAGCTCTCCGCCGGAAATATTCAGGCGGCTATGGAGCAGCTCCATTCAAATATGTATTATGAGTCCTCCGCAATGATACTCACGCTCATAACCGTCGGCAAAACGCTTGAGGCTTATTCAAAGGGGAAAACTACGGACGCCCTTAAGAGTCTTATGAAGCTCGCGCCCGATACCGCAACCGTTATAAGAGACGGAAAAGAGGTAAGAATCAACGCTGCCGATGTTGAAGCGGGCGACATTTTTATTGTTAAGGCGGGCGAGGCGTTTCCCGTTGACGGCGTAATTTTAAAAGGGGATAGCGCGGTCGACGAATCGGCGCTTACAGGCGAAAGCATCCCCGTTGACAAAAAGCCGGGCGACAGGATAAGCGCCGCTACGATAAATAAAAACGGATTTTTGGAGTGCCGCGCAACCTCGGTAGGAAAAGATACGGCTATTTCAAAGATTATTCAGATGGTTTCTGACGCTTCTGCAACAAAGGCGCCTATCGCAAGAGCTGCGGATAAGGTTTCCGGAGTTTTCGTGCCCGCAGTTATCGTTATAAGTGTAATCACTATGCTTGCTTGGCTAATAGCCGGGGAGAGCGCGGGCTTCATTCTTTCAAGAGGGATTTCCGTTCTTGTTATCAGCTGCCCGTGCGCGCTCGGCCTCGCAACACCCGTAGCCATAATGGTGGGAAGCGGCAAGGGGGCAAAAAACGGGATCTTGTTCAAAACCGCGGCAAGCCTTGAGCAGTGCGGCAAAACCGATATAGTCTGCCTTGATAAAACCGGCACGATAACCGAGGGCGATCCCTCTGTTACGGATATTGTTTCCGATGAACCGCAAATGCTGCTTGAGGCCGCTTTTTCCGCCGAGAGCAAGAGTGAGCATCCGCTTGCAAAGGCGGTCGTTAAATACTGCAAAGAAAAGGATATAAAGCTTTCAGAGTGCTCCGATGTAAAGATACTCGCCGGAAGCGGGCTTAGCTGCAGCTGCTTCGGCCGCCGTCTTTTTGCCGGCAACAGCAGCCTGATCTCTGAAAATGCCGTTCTGCCTGAATCAATGCTGCAAGCTTCCTTGAAGCTCTCTGACGAGGGCAAGACTCCGCTGTTTTTCGCTTTTGAAGACGAATTCCTCGGCATTATAGCTGTTGCCGATACCGTTAAAAGCTCGGCTCAGACCGCCGTTAAAGAGCTTGAGAGAATCGGAGCGGAGACTGTTATGATAACCGGCGATACTCAAAAAACAGCAGCTGCAATAGCCGCACGGGTAGGAATTAAAAGAGTAATCGCAAAGGTTCTGCCTCAGGGCAAGGAGGAAACGGTGCGCCTGCTTTCAGAGCAGGGAAGCGTTGCTATGGTTGGCGACGGAATCAACGACGCGCCGGCGCTGACACGAGCCGATACGGGCATCGCAATCGGCGCAGGAACTGATGTTGCAATAGACGCGGCGGATGTTGTTTTGATGCACAGCGACCCGCTCGATATTCCCAAAGCGATAAATCTTTCACGCAGGGTAATGCTTAATATAAAAGAAAATCTCTTCTGGGCTTTCTTTTATAATACGATCGGCATACCCGTTGCTGCCGGTGTGCTTGAGCCTGCGTTCGGCATAACGCTGAATCCGATGATTGCCGCAGCCGCAATGAGCCTTTCAAGCTTCTGCGTGGTTATGAACGCGCTGCGTCTTAATTTTGCAGACCTTAAAAAGCCTGTTCATAAAAGAAAAAGAAAGGAGGATATTGATATGGGCATCTTCAGCTCAAAAAAAGCCCCCTATATTGAAATAGAGGGTATGATGTGCGAGCATTGTGAGGCGCATGTAACAAAAGCGCTTGCAGATATAGGCTTGACCGTCAGGGCGGACCATAATGCAAACAAGGCTTATATTGAGAGCGGCGAAGCGCAGGACTCCGATATAAAAGCCGCCGTTGAATCGGCAGGATACAAGTATATCAAAACAGTCAGATAAATATCTAAGAAAAAAGCGCAAATTTCGCACGATTATGCAAAATTTGCGCTTTTTGCCTTCCGCTTTATGCAGGCAATCGTGCGCCTCTGCAACATGTCCGGAGGCGCTTTTCTTTTATATTACAATAAGCTCCTTCGGAAAAGCAGATATATTTTCGTTGCCTTCCTCGGTAACAACGCAAACATCCTCAATCCTTATCCCGAATTTTCCGGGTAAATAGATGCCCGGCTCTATCGAGGTTATGTTTCCTGCTTCATAAACATCCTTGCTTTTCGGCGAGGCGTTGTATCCCTCGTGTATCTCCAGACCCACTCCGTGTCCGAGCGAGTGTGTGAAGTATTTCCCGACACCGTGTGCGTCAAGAACTCGTTTTGCCGCATCGTACACCTCGCTGCAGGGCTTTCCCGGCGCCAGCGCCTTTATACCCGCCTGCTGCGCTTTGAGCACGGCTTCGTAAAACTTTGCTGTTTCGCGCTCAATATTTCCAACGGCAAAGGTGCGCGTCATATCGGAATGATATCCCTTGTATGTCGCTCCGAAATCAATCAGCACTATATCGCCGTATCGTATCTCCCTGTCGTCGGGCACGCCGTGCGGCATTGAGCTGTGCGCGCCCGTCAGCAAGATCGTGTCAAACGAAATTCCGTCGGCGCCGTTTTTTATCATAAGGTAATCAAGCAGCGCTTTCAGCTCCTTTTCCGTTTTGCCGGGGCGTATATGCTGCAAAAGCTCAGTAAGGCTTCGTTCGGCAATGGCGTTTGCCCTGCGCATATATTCGATTTCAAGCGGCTCCTTGATATTGCGAAGCATCATTACCGATGCTCCGATGCCTTTCATTTCGCAGCCGGTTTTGGCTTTGTATTCGTCATATTGCTTCAGCGTTATCGTTTCATCCTCAAAAGCCAGCGCCTTAACATCGTTTTCGCGGCAGAGCTCGGCGCATTTTTCAGCAAAAGCTCCCTGCTGTTCGATCACTTTAAGACCGCTCTCTTTTGCGTGAAGCTGCGCCGTTTCGGTGTATCTTGAGTCCACAAGATGAAATCCGCTGCCGTTTTTAAGCAGCAGCACCGCGCCCTCGCTCGGTGAAAAGCCGCAGAAATAGTGCATATTGCTCTCGTTTAAAAGAAGCATCGCGTCAGCCTTGAGCCTTTCTAAAACTGCTTTGGCTTTGTTGATTCTCATATCATCACCCCTTGTAATTGATATTTTAAAATAAAACAGCCTGTCTGTCAAATTTAAGTTGACATTGTTAATTCAATATGATAGCTTAAAACCATAAGATTTCGGAGGTTGATTATGGAAAAATATGTTATAGATCCTTTTAACAGGCTTTCAAAGATAAACAAGGATATTTACGGCCATTTTTCAGAGCATCTCGGCCGCTGTATCTACGGCGGCATCTATGTCGGCGATGATTCAAAGATACCGAATTTAAACGGTATGCGCATCGATGTTGTAAACGCGCTCAGGGATATGGGCCTGCCGGTGCTTCGCTGGCCGGGCGGCTGCTTTGCCGATGAATATCATTGGAAGGACGGTATCGGCGATAAATCAAAAAGAAAGCGTATGGTCAACACCCATTGGGGCGGCGTTGTGGAGGATAATTCCTTCGGCACGCACGAATTTTTTGAGCTTTGCCGCCAGCTCGGCTGCGACGCATATGTAAACGGCAATGTGGGTTCCGGCTCTGTTCGCGAGATGAACGAGTGGGTGGAGTATATGACCTTTGACGGCGAGTCCCCGATGTCTGCGCTGCGCGCTCAAAACGGAAGCGAATCGCCGTGGCGCGTCAAATATTTCGGCGTGGGCAATGAAAGCTGG
The DNA here is from genome assembly GCA_944380545.1 of uncultured Eubacterium sp. GTDB lineage: Bacteria > Bacillota > Clostridia > Oscillospirales > Acutalibacteraceae > Eubacterium_R. Next base: position 122,088 of record CALWHV010000014.1, read on the forward strand.
GGCTGCGGCGGCAATATGATGCCCGAATATTATGCCGACCTGTTTCGCAGATATAATACATATGTGCGCGATTATGATACTTCAAACAAAATATACCGCGTTGCCTGCGGCCCGAACGGAGACGATTATAACTGGACCGATGTTCTGATGAGGCTTGCAGGCAATAAAATGAACGGGCTTTCGCTTCATTATTATACCGTTCCGGGAAGTAGCTGGGATAATAAGGGCTCCGCAACAGATTTCAGCGAGGATGAATATTTAACCACTATTGCCAAGGCGTACAACATAGATAAGATCATAGGTATTCATTCAAGCATTATGAACAGATATGACCCCGACAAGCGCGTCGGCCTTATAGTTGACGAATGGGGAACCTGGTTTGATGTTGAGCCGGGCACCAATCCGGGCTTTCTTTATCAGCTCAACACTATGCGCGACGCAGTTGTAGCCGCCCTTAGCCTAAATATCTTCAATAAGCACAGCGACAGAGTGCATATGGCAAATATCGCGCAGACCGTTAATGTGCTTCAGTCCGTTATTCTTACGGACGGCGCGGATATGCTCCTCACGCCCACATACTTCGTTTTTAAGATGTTCAGGGATCATCAAAACAACACGCTTCTCGGCTCGCATATCACAAGCGATGTAAGGCAAGCGGGCGAATATAAAGCACCGCAGCTCATAGAATCGGCTTCCGTTGATGAAAACGGCGTTATTACGGCAACAGTCGTAAACACCTGCCCCAAACGGGAAGCGGAGATCGACTGCGAGCTGCCGCATTTTGAGGTTTCCTCCGTAAAGGCAAGCGTCATTTGCGGTGAAATGCATAAAATGAACACCTTTGATGATAAAACCTCCGTAACCGAACGCGATTTTTCCGATTTCACCGTTAAGAAAAACGGCTTCACCTCCGTGCTGCCCGCGTGCTCAGTAGTTAAGTTCACGATTAAATGAGCGGCGATAATAAATGCAGGCGCTGCCTTCTTTATGAAGCCGGCGAAATCGCCGCCTTAAAGGGAGTCAGCGCTTACCTTGAAACGCTGGACGATGATTTAAAGGCGGACGAAAGCACATATGCCCGTCGCCTTGAGGCGTGCTTAAAATGCGATTATCTGATAAGCGGGATGTGTCTTAAATGCGGCTGCTATTGCGAGCTTCGCGCAGCATTGAAGCGCGCTCGTTGCGCAGACGCCGACAACACAAAATGGTTTGAATCAAATTAAACGCCCCTGAGTATGAATTAAATATTTATATCTGTCAATATTGATTTTATGAGAAATTGTAAATTCAAATCGGCGGATATAACATTTGCTGTTTTACCGTCCGTTATCATAAGCGCGGCTTCGGTTGCGTGCTATATTCTGCGCCTTTTCGATGCCGCCGCTGCGGACGGTTTGTTTTTTGTGATATTTTCCGCCGCCGTGTGCCTTGCCGCCGTTTTACGCGTAAGGAAAACAGCCTTAAAAATCATATCGGCTTTGCTCTGCGCTTTTTATATCGCCGCATATTTCACGGTAGGCGGAGGCTTATTTGAGCTTGCGGCGGATAAATTGAATTTCGGCGCGTATTCGTTCGGAGCATTTGATTTTCTTTTTAACACAGCCGGCGTTTTTGATTACGACAGGCTGATTCTCTTCACCTCATACGGCGGCGCAAGGCTTGTTGATTCTCAGATAATCTGCGGCGTTTCAAATATTGCCGCGGCTTTGCCGGGTTCCGATATTGTCTATTATCTTTCAGGCAGGGTGCTTTTGATTTTTTGCCTTTGCGGCGTTATGCTTTCGGATAAACGCTTTTTCAAGCTCAGGCTCTTGCTCTGCGCGCTGATGCTTATCAGCGGCAATCCTGCGCCTGTTTTGATTTTCTTGCTGCTGACAAAGCCGACCGCTTATTTTATTTCTCTTTTTTTCAGCACCTGCTGCCACGCCGCCGCGGCTGTTTTTGAAATCAGGGCGGCGTACGCCGTTTCTCCATCCGTTTACGAGATTGCCATCCACTCGCAAAACGCCGTGTTGGTTTTTGCCGTGGGTATATTGATCTTATCCTGCTCTTACTTTATTTCAAGGCTTGTTTCGGAAAGAAAAAAGTGATATCATCAAATCGGTGATGATATGGATATAAGATCCGAGCTTTATAAGCTTGCCGATTCGGATTATAAAAAATTTCAAATAAAGCTGATTCCGGGCATAAACGAGGATGAGATTATAGGCGTTCGTATGCCGAATCTAAGAAAGCTCGGAAAATCACTTGAAAACGATGATTTTTCATATGAGCTTTATGAGGAGAGGCTGCTTCACGGCTTTTATATAGGCTACAATAAAAATCTGAGCTTTGAGGAAAGGCTGCGGCTTCTTGATATTCTTGTGCCGCGGCTTGAAAACTGGGCGGAGTGCGACGGCGTTACTTCAACCTTTAAATTCGTAGATAAAAACAAGCCCGAATATTTTGACTATATCCAAAAGTATCTTCGCTCCGATAATGAGATTGAACGGCGCTTCGGCATAGTTTCGCTTATGCGGCATTATATCACGGACGAATATATTGATTTTATCATTGATTATATTTCTTCTCTCAGCCACGGCCGGTATTATGTTGATATGGCAGCCGCGTGGTGCCTTGCCACGGCGTACCTGTCGTTTCCGCAAAAGGTTTATTCGCTGCTTTCAAAGCGGGATCTTGACGGCGCCGTCAGAAAAATGGCTGTTTCAAAGCTGTGCGACAGCTTCAGGGTGAGCGCCGCCGATAAGGAAAGGCTCAAAAAGCTTCGCAAAATCTGATACTTTTTCCGCCGCGCCAAGTCGCGGCGTTTTTATTACAATTTTGTAATGGAGCTGCGCCGGCAGATATGTTATTATGATTTAAAGGATGTGATTATATGGATATTTTTCTTTTGGAGGATGACAGCGCCATCGGCATCGGGCTTTCATATTCGCTTCAAAACGAAGGCTATGCGGTCACGCTTGCAAAAAGCGTTGCCGAGGCTGGCGGCATTATAAAAGATAAGATATTTGACCTGTATATTCTTGACCTTACCCTGCCTGACGGAAGCGGCTACGATGTTTGCACAAGCATCAAAAAGCTTGCCGACCGTCCCGTGATATTCTTAACGGCGTATGACGACGAGGTCAATGTTGTAATGGGTCTTGAGCTTGGTGCGGACGATTATATTTCAAAGCCGTTCAGAGTCAAGGAGCTGCTGGCGAGAATCAAAACCGTTATGCGCCGCTACAATAAGGAGACCGCCGGCGGAATAGTCAATCTTTTTGATCTGGCAGTAAACACAAACGAAGCAAAGGTGTTTAAAAACGGCGGGGAAATAATACTTACCGCTATGGAATACCGTCTGCTGCTTACCTTTTTAAACAACAGGGGAGTAGTTCTTTCCCGCCAAAAGCTTTTGGAGGATATCTGGGATGTTGCCGGCGATTTTGTTAACGACAATACGCTGACCGTCTATATAAAACGCCTCAGAGATAAGATAGAGGAGGATCCCGCCGCTCCGCGTATAATCAAGACCGTTCGCGGGCTCGGGTATATACTTGAAAAATGAAAAACAGGGAATTTAAAATCTTGATTTGCGTTTGCGCCGCCGTCTCCTGCATTTCCGCGGCAGTATGCGCTTTTATAAGCCCAGCGTGTGCCGTTATCTGTTTTTTATGCTGCGCTGCTGTTAGCGGTGCCTGCATATTTTATACGCATAAAAGGTATCGCGATATCGCAAAACTAAACGACTATTTAACGCGCGTTTGCTCCGGCGAATATGAGCTTGAGCTTTCCGATAATACGGAGGGCGAGCTTTCGATACTTAAAAACAATCTTTATAAGATGATGACGATGCTCAGAAAGGCAAGCGAGGACGCGAAAAAAGATAAGCTCTATCTTGCCGATTCGTTTGCTGATATCTCTCACCAGCTCAAAACGCCGCTAACCTCTATGATGATAATCACCGAGGTGCTCTCAGACGAGCAGGACGCTGATAAGCGCGCCGGATTCATCAAGATCATCGAGGAGCAGCTTGAAAAAATGAAGTGGCTCATAACAACGCTGCTCAAGCTTTCAAAGCTGGACGCCGGCACGGCGGAGATGGCAAACAGCCCTATAAGCGCGCAGGCTCTTATAGATAAAAGCCTAACCCCGTTTAAGCTTCAGATAGATATCAGAAATATTCGAGTTGAAAGAAACGATGATGATTTTATTTTTTCCGGCGATGAAAACTGGAGCGCGGAGGCTCTTGAAAACATAATCAAAAACTGCCTTGAGCATATTGAGGACTGCGGTGTGCTTAAAATAATCGCAGCTTCCACGCGAGTGTATGACGAGATAATTATTGAGGATAACGGCTGCGGTATTGCAAAGGAGGATCTTCCGCATATCTTTGAGCGGTTTTATCACGGCAAAAACTCTTCTGCCGAAAGCGTCGGAATAGGTCTCGCGCTGTCTAAAGCGGTTCTTGAAAGGCAAAGCGCTGATATCTCCGTTTCAAGCAAAGAGGGCAGCGGTTCGCGCTTTACGGTTCGTTTTTATAAGCTTAATGTTTAAGCGCGCTGATGTTCTTCAATATTACCGTATTGTAATATAAAAGTCATCAAGCTGTAAGGCGCGCGTGGTATCCTTTTGTCAAGAAAGGAGAAATTATTATGAAAATCTTGGAAATTCAAAATCTTTGCAAAACCTACGGAAACGGCGATGTAACGGTTCACGCGCTCAACAATGTTTCCTTTTCTGTTGAAAAGGGCGAGTTCGTCGCGATCGTAGGTCCCTCCGGTTCGGGAAAATCAACGCTGTTGCATATTCTCGGAGGTGTGGACAACGCCACCTCCGGCTCGGTAATTATCGACGGCACGGATATATCAACGCTTGACGAAACCTCGCTTGCAATATTCCGCCGCCGCCAGATAGGGCTTATCTATCAGTTCTATAATCTTATACCTATACTTACCGTTGAGGAAAACCTTACGCTTCCGCTGCTGCTCGACGGCAGAAAGCCGGATAAAAGGCATATAGACGATATCGTCAAGCGCCTAGGCCTGCAGGAGAGAATGAATCATTTGCCGAATCAGCTTTCCGGCGGCCAGCAGCAAAGAGTCGCGATAGGCAGAGCGCTTATAAACAATCCGGCGCTTTTGCTTGCGGACGAGCCCACCGGCAATCTTGACAGCCAAAACAGCCGCGAGATCATAGCCCTCCTCAGAAGATTCAATAAAGAATTCAATCAAACGGTTATAATGATTACTCACGATGAGCGCATAGCTCTTTCGGCGGACCGTATAATAGCCATAGAGGACGGCAGAATAACAAGAGACGAGGTGAGGATGGGTTGAGCATCATACAAAAGCTGACCCTTGCTCATCTCAAGAAAAACAAGGGCAGAACGGTTGTTACTATCCTCGGTATATGCGTTTCGGTTGCAATGATAACTGCCGTTTTCGTTTGCATCGCATCGTTTTTTAATTATTTTGAAGATGTTTCCTATTACGGCTCCGGCGACTGGGTTGCCTGCGCCGCTGTAAATGAAGAAAATATAGAAAAGCTCACGGAGCAGGACGAGATATCAAGGCTCGGCCTTGTCGCCTCGCTTTCGCCCGAAAAAAGCTCTTTCAGCATAGACGGCAGATCACCAAGATGGTCGGTAGGCAGCATCTTTGCAGGTGACAGAACCGCACTTTCGCAATTTGTTACGGCAGATTTGGAGGGCGAGCTTCCCGCACTTGAGGACGAGATAATCGTTTCAAAAGAGTTTATTGAAAAAAACGAGCTTAACTGGAAGATAGGCGACCGAATTTCACTTTCCACAGGCGAAAGAAGCTATAACGGCGAGTATATCACGGGCAAATATATCCCCGGAGAAGCTTTTACGGCTATTGATGAAGCGGAATATACCATCTCCGGAATAATAGGCGAAAATCTTCCCACCCGCAATTATACTATCCTGCGCCTTGCGGATGAAGACGAGCTCAAAAGCAGCTGCACGGCTTATATACAGCTGAAAAGCATTGATTTTAATTCCTATGCCGCGCTCACAAGGATAATGAAGGACTGCGGCTGCACCGATTACAGCATCAGCGACGATGTGCTCGCCACCAATTTTTCCTTTGCCGCAGACAGCTCGCTCGTTAAATCAACGCTTCCGATGTGCGCGCTTATTTTGGCTGTGATTATGTTCGCCAGCGTTGCCCTTATCTATAATGCGTTCGGTATGTCCCTGTCGGAGCGCACGCGCTATCTCGGTATGCTCGCCTCCGCAGGCGCAACAAGGCAGCAGAAAAGCGCGTCGGTATATTTTGAGGGCTTTATTTTAGGGCTTATAGGCATACCTGTCGGTATCGGCGCAGGCGTGCTCGGAATATATATTACTCTTCAGGCGGTCGGCTCGAGAATACAGGAATCCGGTATGATTGTAGGCGGCGAAAATGTAGAACTCAAAGTAATTGTGCCGCTGTGGGTGATTATCGGAGTAATTATTGTCAGCGCGGTAACCATATTCATCTCCGCAATGATACCTGCAAGAAAGGCTTCGCGCATAACGCCTATATCAGCCATCAGGCAGACTAACGAGATACGCGTAAACGCGCGCAGACTGCGTTCCTCAAGGCTTGTTAGGGTGGTGTTCGGCTACGAGGGCGAGCTTGCAAACAAAAATATGAAGCGAAACGGCAGAAAGTCGCGCGTTATAACCGGCTCGATTGCCCTCTCGATAGTGCTATTCCTGACCTGCAACACCTTTTGTGATATGTTCGTAAAGGCAAACGACATCCAAACCGGCGCTCCTTATCAGATTTACGCCGCCGTTGAAACGGCTGAGGATTATGAGCTGCTGTATAATGAAGCGTCGGAGCTTGAGCAGACCGAGGAGCTGTACAGCGTCACAAATATATCTTATGTTGTAGGCGCTTCGGCGCTTGAAACCAATCAGGACATCGTTAAGGACGAGTATCTGACCCCTGCATATAAAGACCTGTTTGATGACAATATTGCTTTTCTCAATATAATCGACGACGATGCTTTCAAAAAGCTCTGCTATGATAACGGAATAGACAGCGCGCCTTATTTTGAAATGAACTCCGATGCGCCGCTAAAAATCAAATCTCTGCTGATGAATAATGTATCTCACGAAGCATCAGGCCCCAAGGCGTTCAACGATTCCATCATAGGTCAGTCGTTTTGTTATAATGAATTTGGCGAAAACGGCAAGCCCACCGGCGAGCCCGATCCGAATGTGCCTCAGGCTGTGGTCTCCGATTTTGTAGAATACGACCCCGATAATTATGTCTGCGGCTTAAACAGCGATCTTTCAGTCAGCCTCTACGCTCCGCTAAGCACATATTTAAAAGCGTGTCAGGCTACGGGCTATCCCGAACATCTGACACTCGGCATAGAAACCGGCGACGCCGATTCGCTTGAGGAGCAGCTCAATACGATAGTTGACGATAATTCGCTTACCGGCGCGGTCGTTATGAATATGGAGTCTACAATGCAGACGATGAATACTCTTATTTTTGTGCTCCAGGTGTTCATTTACGGCTTCGTAGCGCTGATAACTCTGATTTCCGTGGCAAATATAATCAACACCGTTTCAACCGGCATTGACCTGCGCAAAAAGGAATTTGCAATGTTTAAATCCGTTGGAATAACGCCGGCGGGCTTCAGAAAGATGATATGCCTTGAAAGCCTTTTCTACGGGCTTAAGGCGCTTCTTTTCGGGCTGCCTGCAAGCGTGCTGCTGAGCTATCTTATGTATCTTGCGCTGCAGTCGAGCCTGATTCCGTTCACGGTAAATGTGTTCCTCTATTTAGCGGTCGTCGCCGCCGTATTCCTTATAGTCGGCTTTGCGATGTTCTTTTCCGTTTCAAAGCTCAAAAAGGATTCCATAGTTGAAACTCTCAAAGAAGACATAGTTTGATTAACAGGGCTGTTCCGAAAGGGGCAGCCTTTTCTTGATTTATTTATGTTTATTAAAATTTTACTTCACATTGAACGCTTGATAGTGTAAAATAAAACACGGAAATTTTGCCGGGAGGTGAGCGCATGGCGTGCCTTGATATTCAGGAGCTTTCTCTTTCGTTCGGGGAGGAAACGCTTTTTCAAAATGTTTCGTTTGAGATGCAGGCGCACGATAAGGTCGGCTTTGTGGGCGCAAACGGTGTCGGAAAAACCTCTCTTTTTAAGGTTCTTACCGGCGAATATCAGCCCACCTCAGGCGCTGCTTATATAGGCAAAAATGTGCGCCTCGGCTATATGGAACAGCACACCTGCTCTGCTCAAAACACCGTTTATGACGAGCTTATCTCCGTTTTTTCTGATCTTATCGAGGCGGAAAGGGAGCTTGATGAGATATCGCAAAGGCTTACCGAATGTGCAAGCGACGAGCTTATAGCTCGCCAGGATATGCTCAATGAAAAATTTATAAGAAACGGCGGCACAACATATAAAAGCCTCACCCGTTCAGCTCTCATCGGTCTCGGCTTTTCAAAGGCGGATTTTTCAAAGCCCACCTCTCAGCTATCGGGCGGTCAGCGCTCAAAGCTTATTCTTTCAAAGCTGCTGCTTTCAAAAGCCGACCTGCTGCTTCTTGACGAGCCCACCAATCATCTTGATATTTCCTCCGTTGAATGGCTTGAGAATTTTCTTCTCAATTTCTCCGGCGCTTTTATCGTAATATCTCACGACAGATATTTTCTTGACAGAGTAACCGATAAAACGATTGAGCTCGATAATAAAAAGCTTCGCTGCTATAAAGGAAATTACTCCGTTTTTATGCAGAAAAAAGCCGCGGAGCAAAAGGCTGTTGCAGAAAAATACGAAAACGACTTAAAGGAGATCGAACGCTTAGAGGGAATAATCGAGCAGCAGCGCCGCTGGAACAGGGAAAAGAATATCAAAACGGCGGAGAGCAAGCTTAAAGTAGTTGAGCGAATCAAAGCGCAGCTCGTGCCTCCCGATTCAGCGCAAAAGCGAATTCGTTTTGATTTTACGCCCAAATGTGTGTCGGGCGAGGAGGTGCTCACCGTTCGCTCGCTTTCAAAATCCTTCGGCGAAAAGCGTGTTTTCGGCGATGTTTCGTTTGATTTGATGCGCGGCGAGCGTATGTTCCTCGTCGGCGCAAACGGCTGCGGCAAAACAACGCTTTTAAAAATACTTATGAAGGATATTGAGCAGTCCGGCGGCGATTTCAGATTCGGCGCAAATCTTTTTCCCGGTTATTTTGACCAGGTGCAGGAAAAGCTTGACCTTTCAAAATCCGCGCTTGAGGAGGTTTGGTCGGCGTTTCCGGCAATGACCGAGACCTCCGTAAGAAACGCCCTTGCAGCTTTTTTGTTTAGGGGAGACGATGTTTATAAGCTCCTTTCCGATTGCTCGGGCGGTGAGCGTGCGCGCGTTGCGCTGCTCAAGCTTATGCTCGGCAGATACAATCTGCTGCTGCTTGACGAGCCAACGAACCACCTTGATTCCTCCTCGCGCGAGGAGCTTGAAAGCACCCTGCTGGATTATTCCGGAACTCTGCTGATAGTTTCGCACGACAGGTATTTTATCAATAAGCTTGCCACCTGCGTTTTGGAGCTTACGGAAAGCGGAGTTAAAAGATATATAGGCAATTATGATGATTTTATCGAGGCAAATCAGCGCGCTCAGCAAGACGCGCCCTTGCCCTTGTCAGTAAAAAAGCGGGAGGCGGCTCAGCCTAACGAATATAAACTGAAAAAAGAGCTTGCCTCAAGGCAGAGAAAGCTTAAAACAGCGGTGTCGCGCCTTGAAAGCGATATTGAGGACACGGAAGAGCAGATAGCAATGCTTGAAGAGGAGCTCAATTCAAATCCGCCGTACGAGCAGTTTTTGGCTATCAGCCGCTCGCTTGAAGAGCTCACGGCAAAAAGAGACGCGCTTTTTGAGGAATGGGCGGAAAAATCAGAGGAATTGACAAGCATAGACTTATAACTTATAATTAAGACACTATGGCAGATGCAGTAATCATAGGCGGCGGAGCTTCGGGACTTACCGCCGCGGCGGTCTGCGCTTCGCGCGGGCTTAATACGGTTTTAATTGAAAAAATGCCGGTTTGCGCAAAAAAGGTCAGAATAACAGGAAAGGGCAGGTGCAATGTTACAAACGCCTGCTTTGATCTTCAGGAGCTAATTGCAAATGTGCCGAGAAACGGCAGGTTTCTCTATTCCGCCTTTTCGCGCTTTATGCCGTACGACACCATAAGGCTTTTTGAGGACGAGCTCGGCGTGCCGCTCAAGACCGAAAGGGGAGGGCGCGTTTTTCCGGCTTCCGATAAAGCGTCCGATATAGCGCAGGCGCTGATTGGATTCGCTCGCGGAAACGGCGTCAAAATAATACATTCACGCGCCGTTTCGTTTGAGTTTTCAAACGGCAGAATAAGCGCCGTAAGGCTCGAAAACGGCGAAAGCATCGCCTGCTCAAGCGCAGCGATTTGCACAGGCGGTGTAAGCTATCCCGCAACCGGCTCATCCGGCGACGGCTATATACTTGCCAAAAGCTGCGGGCACACCGTGGTCCCGCCCGTTCCAGCTCTTGTTTCTCTTAAAAGCAGCTCTTCCTTTGTTCCGGCTCTTCAGGGGCTTAGTCTTAAAAATGCCGGCGTAACGCTCCTTAAAAACGGCAGCTCGGTTTACCGTGAGCAGGGAGAGATGCTGTTTACGCATTACGGCGTCAGCGGGCCGGTCATTCTTTCCGCCTCCTGCCATATGGATAAGCCCGAAAACGGCGGCTACAGCGTTTTGATAGATCTGAAGCCCGCGCTTGATGAGCAGACGCTCGATAAGCGGCTGCTTCGTGATTTTGACGAGTTTAAAAACCGAGATGTTTCAAATTCGCTCTCAAAGCTCCTGCCTAAAAAGCTTATACCCGTGATTATTGAACTTTGGGGCGTTGATGCGCACAAAAAGGTCAACGAGATAACAAAAGCCGAACGGCGCTCTCTTGTTTCGCTCTTGAAAAATTTAAGAATCGATATTTCGGGATTTTACACCATTGATTCTGCAATAATAACAAGGGGCGGCGTGTCTGTTAAGGAGATAGACCCTAAAACGATGCGCTCGCTGCTTATTCCGAATCTTTATTTTGCGGGCGAGGTTATGGATGTGGACGCGTATACGGGCGGCTTTAACCTGCAAATCGCGTTTTCAACCGGCTTTCTGTGCGCAAATAATATGAACTGAAAGGCTGATATTATGATAAATGTTGCCATTGACGGACCTGCTGGCGCAGGCAAAAGCACCGTAGCTCGCGGCGCTGCAAAGCTGCTTGGCTTTATATATGTGGATACAGGCGCGCTTTACAGAACCGTTGCGCTTGCAGCAGAAAGGAAAGGCGCGCTCGGAAACGATGACGCCGTTGCCGCCGCTCTTGATTCATTGGATGTTCGCCTTAAATTTGAAGACGGAGAGCAAAAGGTATATTTAAACGGCGAGGATGTATCCGCGCTTATACGCACGCCGCAGATCTCTATGGCGGCTTCCGCTGTTTCAAAGATACCGAGGGTGCGCGAGTTTCTGCTTGATCTTCAGCGCTCGATCGCCGCATCAAATAATGTTATTATGGACGGGCGCGATATTGCAACGGTCGTGCTTCCCGACGCTGATGTCAAGATCTTCCTTTTTGCGTCGCCCGAATGCCGCGCCGAGCGCAGGTATAAGGAGCTTCTTGAAAAGGGTGAAAAGGTCAGCTTTGAAGAGGTATTAAAGGATGTCAACGAGCGCGATTATCAGGACAGCCACAGGGAAATCGCGCCGCTCAAGCCGGCTGACGATTCCGTTATGGCAGATACCACCGGAAACACACTGCAGGAGAGCATTGATATGATAGTTTCCGTTATAAAGGAGAAAATAAATGGCAGAGTTTGATTACAGCAAGGTTAAGCATTATAAGTTTTACGGATTTGTAAAAAAAGTGTTCGGCCCCTTATTTAAGCGCGTATATAAGCTTGAGTTCAGAGGCCTTGAAAATGTGCCGCGCGACGGCGGCAGATACATAGTTGCCATAAACCACACCTGCGCGTTTGACCCGGTCTTTGTTTCAATCCCCAAAAATGTGCCGCCTCTTCATTTTATGGCAAAGGTGGAGCTTTTCAAAAATCCGATCGTCGGCTGGGTCATCCGTCATCTTTACGGCTTTCCCGTCAAAAGGGGAAAGGGCGACAACTCCGCCATCGAATACGGCGAAAAGATAATTGAAGAGGGCCATGTTATGGCGATCTGCCCAGAGGGCAGAAGAATAAAGGATAAAAACGGCGTGCCGCAAAAAGCAAAGTCAGGAGTTGCCGTGATCGCCGCAAAAACGGGCGCGTCTGTTTTGCCCGTTGCCATATACTGCAACGGACCTATTAAAGCGGGCAAAAAGGTCGTTATCTCTTACGGCGCTCCGCTTAGCCTTTCGGATATGGGGCTAGACAAAGAGGAGCTTGCGCCGCACGATATAAAAAATGCCGCTAATCTTGTTATGGACAGTATTATGCAGCTTTGGGAGGCGGAGCATCGTGAACAAAATAATTCTCGCTGAAACCGCCGGCTTCTGCTTCGGCGTAAACAGGGCGGTGGAGCTTGTATACAAGCTGATAGACGACGGTCAGAAGGCGTGTACGCTGGGCCCGATAATCCATAATCAGCAGCTTGTTTCGGATCTTGAATCAAAAGGAGTCACCGCAGTAGACGCTCCTGAGGACTGCCCATCCGGCTGCAAGCTTGTGATACGCACGCACGGCATTGAAAAGCAGGTGCTTTCCGACATAGAAAAAGCCGGAATAGAATATATCGACGCCACCTGCCCGTTCGTGCTTAAGATACACAGGATAGTGAGCACGGCTCAGGAGGGAACGGTAACGCTGATAGCGGGCGATTCCTCGCATCCCGAGGTCAAGGGCATACGCTCCTTTTGCGTGGGGCGCGCTTATGTGTTTAAAAACGCTTCTGAGCTTGAGAAGCTCATTGAAGAGAACCGCCTTTTTGACGAAAAGTCGCTGATATGCGTTTCTCAAACGACTTTCAGCACCGAAGAATGGAAAAAATGCGAGAAAATTATAAAAAAGGTATGTACAAATTGCAAAATATTTGCTACAATATGCTGTGCAACCGCTGAAAGGCAGGCAGAGGCGCTTGCTCTTGCAAAAAAATGCAGCGCAATGATTGTTATAGGCGGTCGCCATTCATCCAATACTTGCAAGTTGAAAGACGTTTGTTCGGAATATGCACCCACTTTCTTGATAGAGACTGCTGCGGAGCTTGCCGAAATTGATTTTTCGCGTTTCAATGTAGTTGGAGTCACCGCCGGGGCGTCTACGCCGTCGGCAATTATCAAGGAGGTACTAAAAACCATGTCCGAAGAAATCAAAGAAAAGGAAGTTGAAGCAACACAGGATGTTGCCGAGACAGCAGAAGCCGCTGATAAAGCCGATAAGGCTGCTGTCGAAGCATCTGCTGATGGTGAAACCTTCGCAGAGATGCTCGAACAGTCATTCAGCTCAAACGAAACAGGCAAGATCGTAAAAGGCGTTGTTGCCAACATTACGCCCACAGAGGTTTTTGTTGATGTCCCCGGCAGAAAGCAGACCGGCGTTATAGCGCGCGACGACCTTTCAGCCGAGCCGTTTGAAAAGTGTGAGGATATCGTTTCAAAAGGCGATGTGCTTGATCTCATTATCCTCAAAACAAACGACCAGGACGGCGTTCTCAAGCTCTCCAAAAAGCTTACGGACAGCTTTAAGGGCTGGGACGATATTGTTAAGGCCAAGGAGGACGACGAGATCGTTGAGGGCGTTATCACAAATATCGTTCGCGGCGGCGTTCTTGCAAGCGTAAAGGGCACGCGCGTGTTTATTCCTGCGTCGCTCTCCGGCGTTCCCAAGAATGAAGAGCTTGATGTTCTCAAGGGAACAACGGCTAAATTCAAGATTATAGACATCAATGAGCAGAGAAGACGCGCGGTAGGCTCTATCCGTGCGGTACTTAACGAAGAAAGAGCCAAGGCGCGCGAGGCTGCCTGGGCAACTCTTGAAGAGGGTATGAAGCTCACGGGCGTAGTTAAGTCGCTCACCAACTACGGCGCTTTTGTTGACATCGGCGGCGTAGACGGTATGATACATATAAGCGAGCTTTCGTGGACAAGAATTAAGCATCCCTCAGAGGTCGTTAATGTAGGCGATCAGGTTGAGGTTTATGTTAAGGCGCTTGACCGCGAAAATAAAAAGATTTCTCTCGGCTTCAAAAAGGTAGAGGATAATCCGTGGGAGATCCTTAAAAGGGATTATCCCGTCGGCACCGTTGTTAAGGGCGCGCCCATCGTCGGCATAACCTCCTTCGGCGCGTTTGCGAAGATCATCCCCGGTATTGAGGGGCTTATCCATATCAGCGAAATCAGCTGGACAAGAGTTAAGACTCCCGCCGATGTACTCAAGGTAGGCGACGAGGTCGATGTTCTTATCACGGCTGTTGATTTTGACAAGCATCGCGTAAGCCTTTCAATGAAGAAGCTCACTGAGCGTCCCGAGGGCGATTTCTCCCTTGCCGATGAGGACAGGGACGATCAGCCCGCCGAGGAAGCCGCCGAAGATACGGCTGAAGAAGCTGCTCCTGTTGAAGAAGCAGCTCCCGCCGAGGAAGCGGCTGCTGACGAAGCTCCCGCAGAGGCTGCCGCAGAAGAGGCTGCTGCCGAGGAAGCTCCCGCAGAAGAATAAAACAGTAAAACGGACTGTCTCTTGCCAGGGACAGCCCGTTTTTTTATACTCTTGTTTTATTTGCCGTTGTCAAGGAAAAGCGCATCTATTGTGCTCATATATATGCTTTCCGGGTCGTTATAAAAGCGTTCCTTTATGATCTGCGCCTGCGAGTCGGAAGCAACGCGAAGCGTAAGCGCCATCATATCCTCGCCGGAGTCTATAATGTGCATCGTAACAAAATAGCAGGTGTCGCTTTTTTTAACGATTTCAACATTGTTTTCCTTTTTATATAATGCCCTCAGCGCGGCTTTTGCCGTGTTTTTTACGGCTCTTTCCCGCATAGTGGGCGGCAGCGAGTCCTGAAGCGCTTCAACATAGTTTCTGCAGTCTTTTTTAACTGTAAAATAGCCCTCTTCGTCAACGCCTATAAAGCCTGTGTCCTTTATTTTTTGTATTGCATTTGCCGCCTCAAAATAATTGGCAAAGCCGCCTTCGGTAAGCGCGTCAATCAGCGTTTCTTCGGAAAGAGGTTCTTTAACATTCAAAATAACATAGTAAGCCAGTATAAGAATATCCGTTCTGTTGTGAAGCACATCGGGGTCGTCATACGGCAGTGCGTCGAAATTTGAATCATCACAATTATTTTTCTTCAAAATCATCACCTCATGCAAAATATGTTATCATAATCTTTCGGCACTTGCAATCAGTTTTTGTTTATAATATAATAACAGAGTAAAAAAACGGTCGCTGAGTCGGTCGAACAAAAAAGAAAAAAGAGGTAATAAATATGAAAAAGATAACCAAAGATACTCTGATAGGCGACATTCTTGATATCTGCCCCGATGCAGCCCCGCTCTTTCTTGAGATGGGTATGCACTGCCTCGGCTGCCCAGCTTCAAGGGGCGAAAGCGTTGAGCAGGCGTGCGCCGTTCACGGAAACGACCCCGAAAAGCTCGTTGAAAAGCTCAATAAGCTTATAGGCGAATAATGGTGATCCTTTCTCCGAGGCTCGCCGCCGTGGCTTCGCTCGTAAGGCGCGGCTCGCGCGTTGCCGATATCGGCTGTGATCACGGCTTTTTGCCGGTTTGGCTCGTTCAAAGTGGAGCTGTAAACCGTGCCGTGGCAGCCGATATCAACAAAGGCCCGCTTGACTCCTGCAAAAGGCTTGTTGAGGAGAGCGGACTTGCCGATAGTATAAGCTGCGTTATTTCGGACGGGCTTTCTGCTGTGGAGATCACGCCCGATACCGATGTCTGCATCTGCGGCGTGGGCGGCGAGCTTGCCGCTTCAATGCTTGATAAGTGTAAGATGTCAAAAACCGCCGGCGTGCACTATATTTTTAATCCAATGACGCGGCCGGAGGCGCTTCGCCGTTACCTGTGCGAAAACGGCTTTGAAATAGAAAAAGATTTCATAGTTTGCGAGGGAGAACGGCGTTATAACATTTTTGACGCTTACTATACGGGAAAAGCCCAAATCAAAGATGAAAGCTTTTATTATCTCGGAAATATAACTGATTTTTCCGAAAAGGAATATTTTCTTGGACTGATACGCTCGCTTAAAAAGAAAGAGCGAGGCGGCGGGGATTTTTCCGATGTTATAAAAGATATAGAGGCCAGATTATGACAACTGTTAAAGATATTTATAATTACATAGATTCCTTCGCGCCGTTCATCACCCAGGAGGAGTGGGACAACGCCGGGCTCATAACCGGCAGCTTTAACGCAGCCGTTACTCGCTGCGTTATGTGCCTTGATGTGACGGCTGCTGCCGTAAAGGCGGCTGTTGACGGAGACGCACAGCTTATCCTGTCGCACCATCCGCTGATATTCAGCCCCGTTAAAAGGCTTGAGGCCGGTACGGCGCTCTATTCCTGCGCACAAAACTGCATTTCGGTAATCTCTGCTCACACTAATTTTGACAGAGCCGCCAACGGCATAAACAGGAATCTCTGCAAGCTTCTTGATTTGAGTGACGCGGCTCCTGTTGAGAACACCTTTATCTGGACCGGCAGTCTTAAAACGCCGATGCCCGCCGCGGATTTTGCCGCGTTTGTTTCCGAAAGGCTCGGCTCGCGCACGCTCAGATACACGAACTGCTCTAAGCTTATCAAAACGGCTGCTGTCGGCGGCGGTGCGTGCGAGGAGTTTTTGCTCCAGGCGATGGAGCTTGCCGACTGCTTCGTTACGGGCGACACAAAATATCATATTATGCTTGAGGCTGCCGAAAGCGATTTCTGCCTGATAGGCGCCGGTCATTACGAAACGGAACATATGCCGTTTATGATGCTTAAAGACGAGCTTGAAAAGGCGTTTTCTGATGTTGAATTTATTTCTGCACAGCAGGAAAACTGTGTCTCGGCGGTGGTCTGATGGCGCTTGACGGTATATTTTTATTCCATCTGAAAAACGAGGTGGCGCGCTTCGCCGTAGGCTCAAGAATAGAAAAGATACATCAGCCCTCAAAGGAGGAGCTGCTGCTTTCTCTTCGCTCGCGCGACGGCGCTGCAAAGCTTGTGCTGTCCTGCCGCGCCGATTCGGCAGGAGTGTATTTTACATCAAATTCGCCCGAAAATCCCGCCAAGCCGCCGATGATATGTATGCTGCTTCGCAAAAAGCTCTCCGGCGCAAGGATAATAGGTGTTGAGCAGGACGGGCTTGAAAGAATAATAAAGCTGCGCCTTCAGGCGTCAAACGAACTCGGAGACCCCGTCAGCTATACGCTCGTAACGGAGATTATGGGCAGATACAGCAATATTATCCTGCTTGACGAGTCGGATGTTATAATAGACGCACTCCGTCGGGTTGACGAGGATAAATCCCATATCAGAACGGTTTTACCCGGAGTTAAATATTCATCTCCTCCTGCTCAGGATAAGCTCAATATAATGGACTGCAGCCTTGACGAGCTTGAAAAGCGGCTGAAAGAAAGCGGCAAGCCGCCGGCAAAAGCGTTTCAGGACTGCGTTTTGGGCGTTTCTCCAATAATATGCCGCGAGTATGAAAACGGCGTTTCGCTTAAAACAATCCGCAGCTATGCGCTTTCTCCTCAGCCAGTAACGGTCATTGCCGATAAACCGATAGATTTTGCTTTTATGCCCGTAGCGCAGTACGGCGAGCTCGCCGAGGTCAGAGCCGGAACCTCCTTCAGCCAAACGGTTGACGAATTTTACCGCAGCCGTGTGGCGGCGGACAGATTGCGCCAGCGCTCAGGCGAGCTGATGAAGCTGATTTCAAATCTTCGCGATAGGGCGGCGAGAAAGGCTCTCAACAGGGAAAGAGAGCTTGAAGAATGCGCCGATAAGGAAAAATACAAGATCTGGGGCGATTTGATAACAGCCGCGCAGTATTCCCTAAAAAAAGGCGGCAGCGTTTATGAGGTCAGCGATTATTACAGCGGCGGCACGGCTCTTATCCCTGCCGATCCTGCGCTGACTCCCGTTCAAAACGCCCAGCGTTATTATAAGGAATACAGAAAAAAGCAAACCGCCGAGCGTATGCTAACAGGATTTATAGAGGAAGCGCGCAGTGAGGCTGCGTATCTTGATTCTGTTTTCGACGCGCTTTCAAGGTGCGAAACCAACACGGAGGTCTCGGCTGTCAGGGCAGAGCTTGAAGCGGCAGGGTATATAAAAGCCCGTAAAAATTCACGAAAAAAATCAGCTCCCGAATTAAAGCCTCTTAAATTTGAAAGCTCGGAGGGCTATTTGATACTTGTGGGCAGAAATAATATGATGAACGACCGCCTGACCTTGAAAACCGCACGAGCCGATGATTTGTGGTTCCATGTTAAGGACGCGGCGGGGGCTCATGTTATCGTTAAGTATGACGGCAGGGAGTTTACTGACGGCGTTATCAGGCAGGCGGCTATGCTTGCCGCAAAAAACAGCCGCGCAGGCTCTTCGTCAAATATCGCCGTGGATTACACAAGCGCAAAAAATGTCCGTAAGCCGTCCGGAGCAAAGCCGGGAATGGTCATATATGATAATTATAGAACTGAATTTGTCACCCCAAATCAGTCAGAGCTTGAAAGGATAAAACAGATTGTATAATATAGCTGTAATCGTTGCTGCCGGTAACGGCACCCGTATGGGCGCGCAAAAAAGCAAGATGCTGCTTGAGATAGACGGTAAAACCGTAATTGAACGCACCGTTTCGGTGTTTGATAATATGGCGGAGATTGACGAGATAATCGTTGTTTGCCGCGAATGTGATTTTGAAGAGTTTTCAAGGCTGCTGCCGGGCGAAAACATAACCTTTGCAATCGGCGGGGAAACGCGCCAGCAAAGCGTTAAAAACGCTGTTGACACGATCGACGAATGTGATTATATCGTTATTCACGACGGCGCGCGCCCCCTTGTGCGTGAGGAAACTATTATAAAAACTCTCGATAAGGCGCAGGAGATGGGAGCCGCAGCCGCAGGCGTATATGTCAAAGATACGGTCAAGCTTGTTGACGACGACCTCAATATCGCCGGCACGCCTAACAGAAAATATCTCGTGTCCATCCAAACGCCACAGATATTTGAATTTGAGCTTTATAAAAAAGCGCTTGAAAAGGCTCAGGAGGAAGGCGCGGACTATACGGACGACTGTCAGCTCATCGAGCATATAGGCGGCAAGGTCGGCGTTGTTATCGGAGAGTATGACAACATCAAGATAACCACCAAAAGCGATATTCCGCTTGCTCAAAGCCTTTTAAACGCAGCGTCAAAGGAGTGATTATATGGATATCAGAGTAGGGCACGGGTATGATGTTCACCGCTTTCAGCAGGGCAGGAAATGTATAGTCGGCGGCGTTGATATTCCTTGCGAGGTCGGTCTTCTCGGCCATTCAGATGCAGATGTGCTGCTCCACGCCGTAGCTGATTCACTGCTCGGCGCAGCTGCCCTCGGCGACATCGGTAAACACTTCCCGGATACGGACGAGCGCTTTTCAGGCGCGAACAGCCTTGAGCTGCTCAGAGAAACGGTGCGCCTTGTAGGCGACGCAGGCTATCGCGTAGGCAATATTGACGCAACCGTGATTGCTCAGGCTCCTAAAATGGCGCCGTATATAGATGAAATGCGCCGCAATATCGCGGATGCGTGCGAAGTCGATATCAAATCCGTATCCGTTAAGGCAACAACGGAGGAAAAGCTCGGCTTTACCGGCAGTATGCAGGGGATGAGCGCCCACAGCGTCTGCCTGATTTACTCATAATAAATCTTGAAGGGTTATATAAACGCCTGCTGCGGCATAGTTTTTTCGCGGCGGGTGTTTCTTTTTGAAATTATTTTTTAAATATTTGTAAACACTATTGACAAATCGGAAAAACTTGCTAAAATAGTAATTAGCACTCAGAGGTAAAGAGTGCTAAAACAGTAATTAATATTTTACAGAGGTGAAATTTATTATGACTATCAAACCACTTGCAGATAAGGTTCTGCTCGCTCCTATGGAGGCGGAGGAAACGACCGCTTCCGGGCTTTTCATCGCCGCATCCGCGCAGGAAAAGCCCGAATTTATGAGCGTTGCCGCAGTCGGCCCCGGCACTGAAAAGTATCCGATGACCGTTAAGGAGGGCGATAAGGTTATTATCACCAAATACAGCGGCACCAATGTTAAGGTAGACGGCAAAGAATACACAATCGCTTCCGTTAAGGACATCCTTGCGGTTGTAGAGTAATCCAGGAGGAATGACTTATGGCTAAAGATATTATTTTCGGCGAGGACGCGCGCAAAGCGCTCCAGCAGGGCATTGATAAGCTTGCAAACACCGTTAAGATAACTCTCGGCCCGAAGGGTAGAAATGTTGTGCTTGACAAAAAATACGGCTCTCCGCTCATCACGAACGACGGCGTTACAATCGCAAAAGAGATAGAGCTTGACGACCCGTTCGAGAATATGGGCGCACAGCTTGTTAAAGAGGTTTCTTCAAAAACTAACGACGACGCCGGCGACGGCACAACTACCGCTACACTTCTTGCGCAGGCTCTTGTTCGCGAAGGTATGAAAAATGTTGCGGCTGGCGCAAATCCGATGGTTGTTAAAAACGGCATAAAAGCAGCCGTTGACGCCGCGGTTGACAGCGTTAAGGCAAATTCCCGTCAGGTAAAGGGCTCAGACGATATTGCAAGAGTTGCAACCGTTTCCGCAGCGGATCCCGAAATCGGCAAGCTTGTAGCCGACGCTATGGATAAGGTAACTGCCGACGGCGTTATCACCGTTGAGGAGTCCAAGACTGCAGATACCGTCTGCGAGGTAGTTGAGGGTATGCAGTTTGACCGCGGTTATATCAGCCCCTATATGGTAACTGACACCGATAAAATGGAGGCTGTTATCGACGACGCCCTTATCCTTATCACAGACAAGAAGATTTCAACCGTTCAGGATATTCTTCCTCTTCTTGAAGCGGTTCTCAAGAGCGGTCAGAAGCTCGTTATCATCGCTGAAGATGTTGAGGGCGAAGCTCTTCAGACCATCCTTCTCAACAAGCTTCGCGGCACCTTTACCTGCGTTTGTGTAAAGGCACCCGGCTTCGGCGACAGAAGAAAGGATATGCTTCAGGATATCGCCGTTCTTACAGGCGGTCAGGTCGTTACCTCAGATCTCGGCATTGAGCTTAAGGACGCCACAATGGATATGCTCGGCAAGGCTCGCCAGGTCAAGGTAACCAAAGAGAACACCATCATCGTTGACGGCGCAGGAAACAGCGACGACATCAAGTCGCGCGTTCATCAGATCAGGCAGGCGATCGATGCCTCTACTTCCGATTTTGACCGTGAAAAGCTTCAGGAGCGCCTTGCCAAAATGGCAGGCGGCGTAGCCGTTATCAAGGTCGGCGCAGCTACGGAGACCGAGATGAAGGAAAAGAAGCTGCGCATAGAGGACGCTCTTGCAGCTACCAAGGCGGCTGTTGAAGAGGGCATCGTTGCAGGCGGCGGCGTTGCGCTTATAAACGCTGTTCCCGCTGTTGAAAAGCTTCTTTCAACCGATGATCCCGATTTCAAGACGGGCGTTTCAATCGTGCTTAAAGCGCTTGAAGAGCCTGTTCGCCAGATTGCGGCAAACGCCGGTATGGAAGGCTCCGTTATTGTAGACAAGATCAAGAATTCCGAAAAGGAAGGCTTCGGCTACAATTTTGCAACAAACGAATACTGCGATATGATAGACAGCGGTATAGTAGACCCCACAAAGGTCACTCGCTCCGCTATCCAGAACGCCTCCTCCGTTGCGGCTATGGTTCTCACAACAGAGTCGCTCGTTACGGATATCAAAGACCCGAAAGCCGATGCGGCAAACGCTGCCGCTATGGCTGCCGCGTCACAGGGCGGAATGTATTAAAGCATATCAAAGCAAAAAAGGTCCCGAAGGGTGCTTCCTCCGGGACTTTTTCTTGTTGATGAATATTCAGCGTTAAATGCTACATTTGAAAGCGGCGTACATATTCCTCAATGCAGCTCTGGATTATCTCTTCCGCAGCCTCTCGATTCTGAAATTCGTTCACTATTGTGCGCTTGTCGTTTTCAAGTATCTTGTAGACCTCAAAGAAGTGCCTTATCTCGTCAAATCTGTGCTTCGGAAGCTCGCTGATATCCGTATAGCAGTTGTAGTTCGGGTCGTTGACAGGCACTGCGATGATTTTTTCATCCCTTGTGCCGCTGTCCTCCATAATAAGCACGCCTATCGGCGAACATTCAACTATTGTCATAGGCTGTATCTTTTCGCTGCACAGCACAAGCACATCAAGAGGGTCCTTGTCGCTTGCAAAGGTGCGCGGTATGAAGCCGTAATTGGCGGGGTAGTGCGTGGAGGTAAACAACACTCGGTCAAGCTTGAGCATGCCGGTTTCTTTATCAAGCTCGTATTTGTTTTTGCCGCCCTTTGAGATTTCTATAACGGCGTAAAAGCGGTTTTTCTTGATTCTTTTTGGGCTGATATTGTGCCATATGTTCATAAGAACGCCTCCTTTAGTATGCTTTTATGATAACATTTTTCACCGGCAAATACAACATAAAGATTTTTGTTGAAACCAAGATGGATTTGCTTTATAATATTTCAGGATAAAATTCAGCCGGTGCGCCGATTTGTCGGCTATGAAGCGGCTCAAGAGGTTAATTATGGATAATGGCAATAAAGCGTCAACCCTGCGCTTTGCATTCAGAAAGTCGCTGCCCGTTCTTTTCGGCTATCTTTTTCTCGGCAGCGCATTCGGCATTATGCTTTATAATGCCGGCTATAATTGGATATGGGCGGCGTTTATCTCGCTTTTCGTTTATGCCGGATCGGGTCAATTTCTGCTCGTCTCTCTGCTCACCTCGGCGGCGAGTATCCCTACGGTCGCGATGATGACTCTGTTTGTCAACTCGCGCCATATGTTCTACGGCCTTTCGCTTATCGACAGGTTCAAGGCGGGCGGCTGGCGTTATCCTTTTATGATTTTTACGCTAACGGACGAGACCTATTCCGTAAATATTTCCTTTGACCGCGTACCCGGCGGCGTTAGCGAGCCGCGCGCCCGTTTTTTGATAGGGGAGTTCGATCATCTTTACTGGATCCTCGGCTCCGTGCTCGGCTCGCTTCTCGGTCAAAGCCTGCCCGTTGATTTTACTGGTATTGATTTTTCGATGACGGCGCTTTTCACCGTTATTTTTGTGGATCTTGTTATAGATATTAAAAATAAGATATGCGGGGCTGTTGGCGTATTCTGCGCTTTTGTGTGCCTGATGCTGTTCGGCGCGGATAATTTTTTGCTGCCCTCGCTTCTTCTGTGCGTTTTGCTGCTTTCCGCTGCAAAGCCGTTCTTTGAAAAAAGGGGGATTGAATAATGCCTCTTTCTTTCAAGCAAACCGTAATTATCATCGCCGTTGCAGCGGTCTGCACCTTTGCAACAAGGCTTGTGCCGTTCGTTCTTTTCAGCGGAAAAAAGGAGCCACCTAAATTCGTGCGCTATATCGGCTCAGTGCTGCCCGTGGCAATAATCGGCGTCCTTATCGTTTACGGAATCGGAGACGCCCGCGAAACAGGCCTTTATGCGCTCTGGCCGAAGCTCATCGCCGTTGCGGCAACAGCGCTTGTCCATATATGGAGGCGCAACACACTTTTGAGCATTGCGGTCGGTACCATAGGTTATATGCTGCTCATAAATTTTGTTTTTGTTTAACGCCGCCCTGCGCACTTGAATATTTGATCCGTTTATTATAGAATAGATGTATAAATTTAAGGAGTTGGTATTATGCCTTTCATAAATGTTAAAACAAACACACCCTTAACGGCTTCACAGCGCGAATCCGTAAAATCAAAGCTCGGCACGGCTATAGAAGATCTTGGCAAAACCGAAAGCTGGCTGATGATCGGCTTTGAGCCGGAGCAGTCAATGTATTTTAAGGGCAGCGACGAGCCTTGTGCCTTTGTGGATGTTTCCGTGTTCGGAAGCTCAAGCGATTCACAGTGTAAAAAGATGACGGAGGATGTATGCGCCGTTATTTCCGGCGAGCTCGGAATTTCGGCGGACAGGATATATGTTAAATATTCCGGCACTTCCCAGTGGGGCTGGAACAATATGAATTTTTAAGAGGCATTTATTATGACGCTTCAGCAGATTATCGATTGCAGCAGCAATATCGTCTTTTTCGGCGGAGCCGGCGTTTCTACGGAGAGCGGGATTCCCGATTTTCGTTCCGTTGACGGGCTTTATAATCAAAAATACGATTATCCGCCTGAGGAAATACTGTCGGACGGCTTTTTCAATACTCATACCGAAGAGTTTTACCGCTTTTACCGTGATAAAATGCTTTGTCTAAACGCAGAGCCGAACGCCGCTCATTACAAGCTGGCTGAGCTTGAAAGAGCGGGGAAGCTTTCCGCTGTTGTCACTCAGAATATTGACGGTCTGCATCAAAAGGCGGGCAGCAAAACCGTTTATGAGCTTCACGGCACGATTTGGAAAAATCATTGCACAGCCTGCGCAAAGCAGTTTTCGGCCGAATATATAAGAGAATGCAGCGGTGTCCCGCGCTGCGATTCCTGCGGCGGCATCATTGCGCCGGATGTTGTGCTTTACGGGCAGAGCCTTGATATGAGGGTTATGAACGCGGCTGCAAACGCTATCTCAAGAGCTGACTGCCTTATCGTAGCAGGTACGAGTCTCGCCGTTTATCCCGCTGCGGGATTTATAAATTATTTCATCGGCGCCAATTTCGTGCTTATAAACAAGACGCAAACTCCGGCTGATTCCAAAGCACAGCTCGTTATTCACGACAGCGTGGGCAAGGTGCTTTCCGAAATCAAGGTGAACGGGTGATAAGATGAAAAAGATAATTTCTCTGCTTTTATGCCTGCTTTTGATTTGCTTGTCATTTAGCGGCTGCGCTGATAAAGCGCCGGAATATGAGCTTAAATATACTTATGATTCCCACTACTCGTTAGATGACGGCTCGCTTGAAATATATTCCGCGCTTTGCAAGGCTGCAGAAGCCGGCGAAAGCTCTGTCAGCATCGGTGAAACGGATTATGACGCAGCATTGAGGCTCTTTTACATTTCCTGCCCATTTTCTGCGTTTGTCAGCGATATGAATGTCAATTCAGACGGCAGCCTGAGAATTTCGTATAAGGAAACTCAGTCTAACATCGCTAAAAAGGCAGAACAGTTTGAGGAAGCTGTTGCCGCTGCGCTTTATGAGTGCGGTTACCCGGACGAGCCCGCCGAGGAACAGCTGCTGAATATTTATTCCTATGTTTCGCAGAATGTTTCATATAACGGCGAATTGTCAACGGCATATGACGCTGCTGTGCAAAAAGAAGGCTCATCATCTGCGTATGAGGGAATGTTTCGCTATCTTGTGCAGCAGGCGGGATTTTCCGCGTCAAGAGTCTACGGCGTGGCGCACGATTCAACACATTTCATCACGCAGGTGGAGCTTGACGGCGAACTGTATTATTTTGATCCCTGCGCAGAAAATTCTTTTTCCGGCGGCAAAGGCCTTTCGTATTTTGCAATGGATACGCTTGGACTTCAGAAGATGGGCTTAGGGGAGGGAACATGCTATTCCGATAATGAGCCTATAAGCTTTGACTCCTCCTCGGGCAGGTTTTCAAAGCTGTACCGCACGGTTTCATATGAATATAAAGACGGCGTTATAACAGCAACCACAAAAAGCGGAGAAGTTGTGCAAGTTGCACTAAAATAGCTCTAATTGCTCGCTGTGAGTTTTCGCTCACTGTTTAATATGCACAAATATAATTGTAAAATAATTATTAACAATACTCTTGCTTTGTTGACTTTCGTTTCACTGTGAATATAATGTTGTTGCAATGCAAAAGGTGTTGCAAAATTCAGTTTTGGAGGCGAAAGTCGATGTTCAAGCTTCTGATGAAATGCGCGCGTATTCTTGCCGAGTGCGATACCGCTTATTTTGAAAGATAAGCTGCGCCGAAAGATACCGCGGCATAGCAGAAATAACCGCTCCGAAGCAGATCGGTCTGTTTCGGAGCTTATTTTTTTAATATTCGCATAAATTTTGTCAAAATTCGGTTGCCAATCGGTCTGAAATATGTTAAAATTGTATAGAACGCGTCAGCCGATGCGTTCAGGCAAATATTAAGGGGTGATAAAATGGCTGATAAGGTTTCAGTCAAACAAAAAGTAGGCGGGTTTTTAGACAACCTGCGCTACTACTGGAATGAGCCGCCCAAGGGCAAGTATATGACATTTAAAGAGATCGTGTCATATGCCGGCGGCGGTATCGGATGTTATTTCATTATTCTGTTCGGTACGCAGCTCTCGGTTTCAACAACCAATATGATCGTCGGCGGCGCCATCGGCATCGGGCCCACCGATATGTATATCCTCTACATAATTTCCACGCTTGCCGGCATACCTCTTACCGGTATTCGTGCCAATATGGTAGACAACACGCGCGGGCGCGGCGGTAAATACAGGCCATACCTTATCTCTATCGGTATTCCCACTATCATATGCGCGCTCGGCTATGTTTATTTCCCTTATGACAGTCTGCAAAATCTCGTTTCCGGCGAGGTTTTCGGCCGCGAGGCGTATTATGTTCTCAAATGCGCGGTCGTGCTTGTTTTCAACCTGCTGCTGTCTTTCTTCTACGCGTTCTTTAACGATGCATACACCAATCTTATCCATGTTCTTTCACCGAACACGCAGGAAAGAACGGATGTTCTTGCGATTAAATCCGTTGTTTATTCGCTTGCTCCGTCCATTTCAAATATAGTTCTTCCTCTCGTTGCGCAGATATTCACAAACGATGATCTTTACGATATCAATGTTTACAGGATCGCATATCCTCTTTATGCGCTTGTAGGTATTATAGGCACCGTTATTGTTTATGCCAACACGCAGGAAAAGATCGTTCAGGCAAAGACACATACAATCCAGATCGGCTTTTGGGACGCTCTTAAAGAGGTTGCCAAAAACAAGTATTTCTGGATCATCTCACTTGCCGGCTGGCTCGGCTTCCTTGAGGGCGCCTACGGCAATATACTCACCTGGTCCTACAACTACGGTCATACCGCCACGGGCGGCGAGTTTGCCCTTATTCAAACGCTTACGGGTAATGCTTCCCTGTGGGGCATGCTGCTTGCCCCGTTGTGTATCAGAAAATGGGGCAAAAAGCGCGTGCTTATCGGCATCAATATTCTCAATATCCTGTTTATTCTTGCCATGGGCATAAATATGGACAGTATTTGGTGGCTCTTCATCTGCGTTTACTTCAACTGGCTCGTCGGCGCGTTCGAGCAGATAACTACGCCTGCTATCCAGGCTGATATACGCGACTATCAGCAGTATAAGTCCGGCGAGCGCATAGACGGAATGTTTGCCGCAGTAACCACCATCGGCGGCGTTATAACTCTGTTTACCTCCGGCGTGCTTCCCGCAGTTCAGGAGATGTACGGAATTAAGGACGGCAACGGCTATGAAAGTCCGTACGATATTCTTGATGTAACCACCGGCCAGCCCGGCCTGCTGCACGATATGATGTGGGCGGTAATCATAATGGCTGCCGTCGGCGCTTTCCTCAATATGGTTCCGTATCTGTTTTATGATTTCACGGAGAAAAAGCAAAAGTCCGTCGTTCGCGTACTCCAGGTCCGCGCGCTGTTTGAGGATTACGGCAATAACGCACTTGATAATCATCAGATAGTTGAAGCCATTGATATGGTTGAGGAAGCAAGAACCATGTCCGTAGCTAAGCCCAAAAAGGCTGACAAGGATTCGTATAGAAACATCAAGGATAAAGCTCAGTACAAGGCTGCAAAGAAGGCTTATAAGGACGCAGTTGCATATAACGAAGAGATAGATATCGCAAAATTCGTCTGCAACGAGCTTGATAAGTTCGACACAGAGCTTTATAAATATCAGATAGATGTTTACGAAAAGATCTACGAGAACGGAATCGAAGGCCTTGTAGGCACTTCTTACGACAGCATTGCAAAAGAGCTTGCAGCCGCAAAGGCTATGCCTCAGCACAGCGAGGAGCAAAAGGAGATACGCAAATTTGCCGTTAAGCTTGCAAAATCAAAGAAGTCTGCAAAGAAGGCGTTTGAAAAGTATTACGGCTCGATAAAGGATTTCACGGAGCCGGATATGGCGGATCTTACCAAGCTGTTTGACGAGGAAGACGCTATTGAGGATAAGATTTATAAGCTTGTGGATAAAAGAACCGCAGCCAAAAAGGCAAAAGACAATGCTGCGTTTGAAGCCGCTAAGGATGAGATCAAAAAGCTCAATATTCAGCTCAAGGCGGCAAGAGCAAGAAGCAAGAAAAAGATGGATGAATTTGCACAGTTCAATAAGTCCGCAAAGCCGTTTATCGACGCGCGCAAGCTTCTGCTTCAAAAAGAGAATTACAGCCATTTTGACGAGATCGCGGCTCTTTACGAGGATGCAAAGCTCAAGGCAGACGCCGAAGATCGCGAAAAAGAAGAGCTTGCCGCTCTCAAGCGCATGGAGCAGGAGGCCGAGCTTGCTGCAAGAAAGGCTCAAAAGGCTCTTAAGAAATCTCAAAAGGCAGAAAAGAAGAATAATAAAAAGAACGATTGATCGCTCTTTAACCAACAGGCTGTTCGCATTTCGCGGGCAGCCTTTTTTACTGCAAAACACAACAAAAAAATAACGCTTCGCCTCGGTTATTACATTTCAGCATTTTTTCGCATATTATGCAGTATGAATTGAAATGAGGTAATCGCAATGAGCTATTATATAAAAGTAGGCAGTATAACTAACGCGCAGCGCGCAAGAAGTTTTCTTCATTCAGCCTCCGTTAAGGCGCAGATAAGAAAGCTTCCCGATCCTAAGCCCGGCGACGGCTGCGGATATGTGCTTCTTGTAGACGAGCAGGATTTGCAAAGATCTCTTTCAAGACTTGAAAGAGCCGGTATACGGGTTTTGGGGGCGCAAAAATATGATTTATCTTGATAACGGCGCAACTTCATATCCCAAGCCGGCGCAGGTGCTCAGAAGCACGGTTGAAGCTCTAAAAAATTTCAGCTTCAATTCCGGCAGAGGAGGCTACAGGCAGTCGGTCAAAGCAGCCGAAAAAATATATCAGGTCCGCGAAAAGGTTTCCGGAATGTTTTCCTGCGAACCGCAAAACATCGTTTTTACGAAAAACTGCACGGAAGCGCTCAATATAGCGATAAAAGGCTCGGTAAAAAAAGGAAGCCATGTTATCATTTCCTCTTTGGAGCACAATGCCGTTTGGCGCGTTGTTTCAAAGCTCAAAGAGCAGGGAATTATTGATTTTGATATTGCTGATTTTGATTATGACGATGATGTATGCGTTTCAAATTTTGAGTCGTTCATCAGAGAGAATACCGACCTTATTGTTTGTATGACAGCTTCAAATGTTTTCGGGGTAGCTTTTCCTGTCAGGCGGCTCGCCGCGCTCGCTCACAGATACTCGGTGCGCTTTATTGCCGATGCCGCTCAGACTGCCGGCATTATGCCTGTCGGCATAGAAAGCGACGGAGCTGACATTATCTGCGCTCCCGGTCACAAATGCCTGTATGCTCAAATGGGAACGGGCTTTATGGCTTCTGCAAAAAATATCAAGCTCGATACGCTGATACAAGGCGGCACGGGCAGCGCATCACTGAGCGCCTCTCAGCCCTCCGAGCCTCCCGAACGCTTTGAAGCCGGTACGCTCAATAACAGCGGCATAATCTCTCTCGGTGCGGGAATTGATTTTATAAATAATAGGGGAATGGAGAATATTTACGGCCACGAGATGCGACTCGCTCGGTTTTTATACGACGGAATAAATCAATCGCCCAACACTCGCCTTTATGTGCCGCGGCCGGAAAACGGCAAGAGCGCGCCGATTATTGCGTTTAATATGGACGGAAAATCAAGCGAAAGTGTCGCCGCTTCTCTTGCGGCTCACGATATCGCGGTCAGGGCGGGCTATCACTGCTCGGCTCTTGCCCATTCGTTTTTTAAAACGCTTGATACGGGAGTCGTTCGCCTCTGTCCGTCCGTGTTCACCACGCAAAGGGATTGTGAAGTTTTTTTAAATACTTTAAAAAAACTTTGATTTATCCTTTATTATTTTAATTTTTTATGCTACAATAAATTTGTAAGTTTATAAATAGTTAATATTGGATGGTTTATCAATGAAGGAAAGTATCTCTGAATTCTTCAACAGAATACTAAGCGTGTTCTCAACTTTCAGGTTCACGGATTTCCTTGATATCGTGCTTGTGGCGATTATGATCTATCTCTGCGTTCGCATCATCAGGGAAACAAGGGCAATGCAGCTCGTAAAGGGCATAATATTCGTTGCGGTTATATTTTTAATCGTTAACCTGCTTGATATGGAGGCGTCCGCTAATATTTTCAGAATGATATTCAGCAATATCATTTTGATTGTTTTTGTGCTTTTTGCGCCGGAAATAAGAAAAATCTTAGAGCAGGTAGGAAAGGGAACGGCAAGAAAGAATTTTAAAACTATCATCCACCCCGGCGTTGCCGTTGAGCTTGATGAGATTCAAAATGCCATCGAGAGCACTATCAAGGCGTGTTCAAATCTGAGCGACAGCAAAACGGGCGCGCTTATAGTTTTTGAAAACGACACCTTGCTCGGTAATGTGATAGACAGCGGCACTGTTTTGAACGCCAAGCCGTCAAGAGAGCTGATTGAAAATATATTCTACCCTAAAACGCCGCTTCACGACGGTGCAATGGTCATAAGAAACGGCGAGATAATCGCCGCCGGCTGCATCCTGCCGCTGACTAAAAAGGAGCTTAAGTCAAAATACGGCACGAGGCACAGGGCCGCCGTAGGCCTGTCTGAGGAGAGCGACGCGATAGTCGTTGTCGTTTCCGAGGAAACGGGAGCGATTTCCGTTGCGCGCGGCGGAGTGCTTTCAAGCAATATTTCTGACGGCGAGCTGCGCGATATTTTAATGAGCACATTCATACCGAGCGGCTCTTCAGCAGACGATAAGATTATCACAAAGCTGGTAAGGAGGGTGAAAAAATAATGCCTTCCTCAAAAAACGGCAAAAAAAAGAAATTTTCTATCCGCAAGCTCATTTATAACGATAAATATCTTATCGTTATTTCGGTTCTTGCCGCCGTTGCGATATGGGTTGCAACCTCTATAAATCTGAGCCCGGAAACCACAAAAACCATAACCGTTCCCGTAACGGTCGATTTTACGGGCACTCTTGCGGAGCAGCTCGGCATACAGTATTTTGACTCAACGGATGTAACGGTCGATGTCACGGTATCCTGCCAGCGATATCTTGCAAAGGATATCACGGCAGACAGCATTTCGGCAACTCTGAGAACGGATACCGTTACCTCCGCCGGTTATCAGTCCGTGCAGATTCTTGTTTCTTCTCGCAGTGAAGACGATTTCACCATAGAAAGCTATTACCCGACCTCTGTTGCAGGGCTTTACGATGTTTATCAGGAGCAGAGCTTTCCGCTGGAGCTTGATTACACCAACACCGATTTCTGCGCGGACGGCTATGTTGCCGGTGAAACAACGCTCAGTTCCGAGGAGGTCGTTGCGTCAGGTCCGCGCACCTATGTCTCTCAAATCAGCAGGGTGGCGGCGTCTGTTAGCCTCGATTCGGGACTCACGGAATCTCAGCTTGTTGATCTTGCGCCCGTTGCGTATAACGCTGAGGGCAGGCAGCTTGATTATATAACATTTAATGACGCAGTCAGCGCCAATATCCCGATTCTAAAGGTTGAAACGCTTTCCCCGCATGTCGATCTGGTGAACGCTCCCGCCGATGTCGCTTCCGCTGCAAGCGTAACTTATTCGGCTGACCGAGTTCAGGCGGGCGTTCTTGAGTCCAACAGCCAGCAGTATCTCGATATAGGCGATATAGATTTTTCCGAGGTATCTGCCGGTGAAAATGAATTTACCTTTGATCTGACTCAGCTCAGCGGCGTCGTTGTGCTTGACGGTACGCAGAGCATAACCGTTACAGTAACGATGCCGGAGGATTATGAAAGCCGTGATATATCCGTTGCCGCTTCCGCTGTTACCGTAACGGCGCCGGACGGGTTTTCGGCAAGGGCACTCAGTATCTCGCCGTCTCGTATTACGGTATTCGGCCCCGCCTCACAGCTCGACGAGCTCAGCTCGGATTCTATTTCCGTTTCGTGCGATCTGCGCTCGTCTGCGGATAATGCCGCTATCGGAACGCGGGATTATGACGCAGCTGTTTCCGTATCCGGAGCTTCGTCCTGCTGGGTTTACGGCAACTATTCTGCAACCGTGCGACTCACTGCGGATGAATAATATGATAAAAAAGCCTTTTGCCACAGCGGCAAAAGGCTTTTTCAATATTCGGATCAATCTGAATAAAACAGCGCTTTTGATTGATTTTTACTGTATCTGTATACCGAAAGCACTATGCCCAGCGCAAGATAGATGCTGAGGCTTGATGAACCGCCAGATGAAAACAGCGGCAGCGTAATGCCGATACAGGGCAGAAGCGAAAGCTCCATACCGACATTTATGAATGTCTGCGCAAGGAGCATTATGCCCACTCCCATACACATCAGATAGCCCACATTATCCCTTGCTTTAAGCGCAACGGAAAATATCTTGATAATCAGCACGGCAAGCAGCAGTATTACTGCCATTGCACCAACAAAGCCGAATTCCTCGCCCGCAACCGATAAAACAAAATCGTTTTGATTTTCAGGCACACGGTGATTCTGCGTCATCCCGCCGTTAAGAAAGCCCTGACCGAACCAGCCGCCGCTTCCTATTGCAATTTTGGCGTTGTTTTGCTGGTACATAACATCCTCATAATGCTCGGGATAAAACAGCGCAACTATTCTTTGCCGCTGTATTCCTGAGATCAGATTGGTTTGCCACGCCACCATAAAGCCAACTATAATCGCGCAAAAACCGGCCACGAAATAGCCGATGTTTATCTTCGCCATAAAAAGCATCCCGATAAACATAATAAGGAATATAAGCGCAGAGCCCGCGTCGCCCGTCAGCACAACAAGCGCTATCGGGATAAGCCCGTGAATAACGAGCGGCACGATGGTCTTGAGCCGGTTTATATTATCCTTAACCATATCAAGGTGATAGGAAAATGAAATAATAAAGCCTACCTTCATTATCTCCGAGCTTTGAAGCGTAAATGCGCCGAACCGCAGCCAGCTTCGCGCCGTGGTTCTGTCTGACGGGGCTTCGCCGAAGAAAAAGGTTACTATCATCAGCAGTATGCACCCGCCGGCGATTATAGGCCAGAGCTTGCTTATGACTTCGTAATTTATCATAGAAAGCGCAAGCGCTATTATAACGCCGCCCACAACGGTTATCAGCATCGCTATAAGCTGCCGCGAGATAATTTCACCCTCGTCAAGAGCGTAGTAGGTGGCGCTGTACACGAGCGTAAGCCCGTATGCGGAGGCGCACAGCGCGGTCAATACGGTAAAAATATCAAGTCCTGAGAAAAAATCAAACGCCGTTGTTTTTTTCTTCAGTGTGTTCAATGCACCACCTCCGCCGAAATTGATAAATATATTATATTATTCTTGCTTATCAAATGCAAGCTTATTTAATATAGAGTTGAAATAATTTAATTATATGTTATAATATCCTTGCGATTAAAAAGCTGTCGTTTCAAACACGCGCTGCGCCTTGTGCCGGCGTTCGGCGGCTTGATTATTTTTAACGGGGGAATAGCAATGCTGTCTGATATAGAAATAGCACGCGGCGCCGATATGAAAAAAATCACCGATGTGGCTCAAACCATCGGTATAAACGCTGAGGAGCTTGAACTTTACGGAAGCTATAAGGCAAAGCTTTCCGATGAGCTTCTTAAAAGCCTCGAGAGCAAAAAAGACGGCAAGCTTGTTCTTGTTACCGCCGTTAATCCCACTCCTGCCGGCGAGGGCAAAACCACCGTTACCATCGGTCTGGGCGACGGTATGCGCAGAATCGGTAAAAACGCGGTTATCGCGCTTCGCGAGCCGTCCCTCGGACCCGTGTTCGGAATAAAAGGCGGCGCTGCGGGAGGCGGCTACAGCCAGGTGCTGCCTATGGAGGATATCAACCTTCATTTTACAGGAGATATGCACGCGATTACAAGCGCAAACAACCTGATGTGCGCCGTGCTCGATAATCATATCCAGCAGGGGAACGCGCTCGGAATCGACCCCAGACGGGTGCTTGCAAAGCGCTGCCTTGATATGAACGACCGCGCGCTCAGAAATATCGTCTGCGGTCTCGGCGGCGCGGTCAACGGCGTGCCCAGAGAAGATCATTTTATAATCACCGTTGCGTCAGAGGTTATGGCAATCCTGTGCCTTGCAAGCGATGTTTTCGACCTTAAAAAGCGTCTCGGAAATATACTCGTTGCGTACACCTATGACGGCAAGCCGGTATACTGCCGCGACATAAAGGCAAACGGCGCGATGACCGTTTTGCTCAAGGAAGCCATCAAGCCCAATCTTGTTCAAACAATAGAAAATAATCCGGCTATTATGCACGGCGGCCCGTTTGCAAATATCGCTCACGGCTGCAACAGCGTGCGCGCCACGAAAGCCGCGCTGAAGCTCGGCGATTACTGCATAACAGAGGCGGGCTTCGGCTCGGATCTCGGCGCTGAAAAGTTCCTTGACATCAAGTGCCGTCTTGCCGGCTTAAAGCCAAGCTGCATCGTGCTGGTTGCAACCGTGCGTTCAATGAAGTATAACGGCGGAGTGCCTAAAGAGGAGCTTACAAAAGAAAACCTTGAGGCTCTCAAAAAAGGCTCGGTAAACCTTGCCGCGCATATAGAAAATCTTAAAAAATTCGGCGTTAATGTTGTTGTTGCAATAAATCATTTTTATGCCGATACACAGGCGGAAATTGATTTTGTAAAGGATTTTTGCAGCTCACTCGGCGTTGAGGCAGCCGTTACAAAATGCTTTGCAGAGGGCTCAAAGGGCTCTGTTGAGCTTGCCGAGTTGGTTGCCGCTGCGTGTGAAAAAGAAAGCTCATTCAAGCCTATTTACGAGCTTGATATGCCTATCAAGGAAAAAATCAGCACAATAGCGCGCGAGATTTACGGCGCAGACGGCGTTGAGTATTCTGCCGCCGCCGAAAAGAGCATTGCTCAGTTTGAAGAGCTCGGCGCCGGTAATATGCCGGTTTGCATTGCAAAAACGCAGTACAGCCTTTCGGATAACGCCTCGCTTCTCGGCAGACCGAGCGGATTTAATCTGCATATTGCCTCCGTGGAGCTTTCAGGCGGCGCGGGCTTCGTTGTGTGCAGAACCGGCTCCGTTATGACTATGCCCGGCCTTTCCAAAAATCCCGCGGCTTATAATATAGATATTGATAAAAACGGCAATACCGTAGGGCTTTTCTGATATGCAGATCTACCGTTCCGATTCAAGAGAGGATACCGTTTCGTTTGCCGCTGAATTTGCAAAAACACTTCCTAAAGGCGCCGTCATTGCTTTTTTGGGCGGTATGGGCGCCGGTAAGACCGCGTTTGTAACCGGTCTTGCCTTAGGCCTCGGTATAAAAGACGATGTTTCATCACCCACTTTTGCCATCTGCAACCGATATGAAACCGACGGCAGGGTGCTTTATCATTTTGATATGTACAGGGTAAACGGCTGGGACGACCTTTATACCACGGGTTATTTTGACTGTATTGAGAGCGGCGCGTATGTTGCCGTTGAATGGGCTGAAAATATTTTCGGTGCGCTGCCGGACGACTGCGTTGTTATTGACATAAAAAAGCTCTCTGATAACGGCAGGGAATTTCGAATATGCAATAAGGAAGAGATAAAATAATGCTTCTTTTAAGCCTTGAATCGTCGGCAGTCACGGCATCCGCCGCGCTGTTTGACGGCTCTGCGCCTATAAAAAGTGAATTTTTGAATAACGGACTGACGCATAGCGAAACGCTGCTTCCTATGGCTGTGAGCGTTATGCAGGGCCGCTCCTTTTCCGAGCTGGACGCAATAGCCGTATCCACAGGTCCAGGATCATTTACAGGCGTTCGCATCGGCGTTGCAACGGCTAAGGGCATAGCATTTCCGTATGATATTCCGTGTATCTCCATTTCACCGCTTGAGGCGGCCGCATATAATTTTATTGATATGAACTGCACTATTTGCTGTGTTATGGACGCGCGCCGCAATCAGTTTTATAACGCGCTTTTCAAGGTGGAAAACAAAACGGTCACCCGCCTTTGCGATGACAGAGCCGTTTCCTGCGACGAGCTGCAAGGCGAGTTGTCCGATTACGATAAAGTGATCGTTGCCGGTGACGGCGCTCGGCTGTTTTGCTCTTTATGTGGTCTTGAAAATATCGAACTTGCCCCGCAGAACAGAATCTATCAAAACGCCGTCGGCGTTGCTCTTGCGGCTCAGAATAAAAAGCCGGTTTCCGCCTCTATGCTCGCGCCGGTATATCTCAGGCCGAGCCAGGCGGAAAGGCAGCTTGAGCTGAGAAGAAAAAGTAATGATTAA
Source organism: uncultured Eubacterium sp. (assembly GCA_944380545.1). GTDB lineage: Bacteria > Bacillota > Clostridia > Oscillospirales > Acutalibacteraceae > Eubacterium_R. The sequence goes on from CALWHV010000014.1 coordinate 158,717, forward strand.
AGGAGATTATTATGATTGCACTCGGTTGTGACCACGCGGGCTTTCCGCTCAAAGAGGAAATAAAGCAGTATCTTGATTCGCAGAATATTGCCTATCACGATTACGGCTGCTATTCGCCTGAAAGGTTCAATTACGCCGTTTCCGCGCAAAAGGCTTGCGACGCCGTTGTAAAAGGGGAGTGCAGCAAGGCGCTTTTGTTTTGCGGCACGGGCATCGGTATCTCTATGGCTGCAAACAAGGTTAAGGGCATCAGAGCCGCGGCTTGCTCGGATTATTTCAGCGCCAAATATACGCGCGCTCACAACGATGCGAACTGCCTTTGCCTCGGCGCGCGCGTTGTGGGAGCAGGTCTTGCAGAAGAGCTTGTTTCCGTTTTTCTGAACACCGAATTTGAAGGCGGAAGGCACCAAACAAGGATAGACCAGATAACCGATATAGAAAACGGTAAAAAATTATATTGATCGTTATTGTTTATACAGAAACCTATAAAAAGAGAGCCGCCCGTTTGGGCGGCTCTTTGCTGTTATTTATTCGTTGCTGCTCCTCAGCTCCATTTTAGCGCTTTAACCGAGAAGCCGAGCGATGTATCAAGCCTGTTCTTCTGAATAACAGCCACAAGCTTTGTTGCCTTGCAGCTTGAATCAAGACCTTCAACATCCGCAATTACCTTATAGTAGTTATTGTTGCCGAGATCCTGAATTTCGGTTATGTTGACGCGGTGCGTAGGCTCTTCATAGGAATCGGCGGTAATCGTAAATGTATCGCGCGAGCCGTTATATCTTATAGGAGCGGGGTTAGTAGCGCCGTCGTCAGTATAATCGTTGCAGCTTGTTTTAAATGATACGACCGTTCTTGCAAAGTAGCTGAAAAGGTCAACAACAACGGTTGTGCTGGCAAAATTATTTGTGTTAAGATTTTCTCTTTGCAGCATCCAGCAGGCAACATGGGTAGCAATGCTTATCGGCACCTGCTGATTGCTCTCGTAGCTTTCAGTGTAAAGATAGGGCACCTCAAGCATATTGGTAATTATTTTTACATCTCTGTCGCTGAAGGTGACGCTTGTGCCGGATTCAGATGTGCCGGGCACGGAATCCTCGTCTATCGGCAGGGTGGTGAGCTCTGCTGCGGTAGTGCCTGAACCGCCTGTGTTATTGGAAACATCCTCGCGGTCTGTAACCTGTTCAGGTCCGGTTCCGGGCTCGATATCCTCTTCCTCGTCTTCCTTATCTTCTTTAGAGGACTGCGCGCTGTTATAATTCTTAGGGTTGTCAATAACCTCTCCGGTCCGATTACCGTCGGAGTCTAAAACATACGCCTTGCCGTCCTCGTATTCAACGGGAACCTCGTTGCCTTCGGCATCAACCTCAAAGCCGTAATCATTAACGCTGTCTGCAAGTCCGCCGGCGGTCTCCGCGGTTTGCGGGTCGTCGCTGCATCCTGCAAAGCAGCACGCCAAAAGGCAAACGCACATCAAAACAGCGCTTATTTTTCTAATCATTGACGAACACCTCTGATTTTTGCTTTTTATTTATTATAAATAGTTTTTTTTGAAATGTAAATACGCTTTTAAATATAGAACACAAATATTTACGATTCGTTTACAAATTAAAGAATTTTTATTGTATAATATTGGCAGGTGATAGTTTTGAAAAAATCGTTGAGCGCCGCCGTTTCGGGGCTTGCCGCTGCTTTGTCGCTTGCCGTTATGTGCGCGTCCGGATTGTTTTACGGCCTTACCTACGCCGTTCCTATGCTGCTGGGAATAATCGTTGTCAGCATAAGAAAAACTTTTTCTCTTTTTGCTGCGTGGAGCGTTTACGCCGCCGTAAGTATTCTTTCTCTTATTCTTGCGCCCGAAAAGGAAGCAGTGCTGTTTTATATTCTGTTTTTCGGCTGGTATCCGATAATCAGACCGTCCCTTTCAAAGCTGCGCCCTGCACTTATATCGGTTTTCATTAAAATCGTTTTGTATAATACGGCGGTGTTTTTAGCGGAGCTCGCGGCCGTCAGTATTTTTGGTATACCGTTTTTTGAAGACGGCAATTTTTCCGCTGTGATGCTTGCGGTGTTTGCCGTTTTGATGAATATACTGTTTTTGCTTTATGAGATATTGTTAAAGTATTACACAGCCTTTTACGAAAAAAAGCTTGAAAAGCAGCTTCTTAAGATATTCAAAAAATAATTATTGTTTTATATTTTGTTTATATAAGCGGCTTTTTTGATTGAGCGAATCTTGGCAAAGTGTGAAAAAAGCGGGGGCAAGAAGCTTGCACCCGCTTTAAATATAAATCAGCATTTATGTGTGCAGCTGCCTGATGAACAGCTGTGTCCGTGCTCTGCGTCGTGATGGCTGCAATGCGCATCGGGATCAAATTCAAGCTCGCCTGCGGCAAATTTCTGCGCTGCTTCGTCTGCATTGCCGAAAACTCCGGGATAAAGATCAATCCCCGCCGCGCCGAGCGCATTTACGGCTCCTGCGCCGATGCCTCCGCAAATCAGCGCGTCAGCCCCAAGCTCCTTTAAAAACACAGCAAGTGCGGAATGGCCCGCGCCGTTAGTGTCAACTGTTTTTGCGCTCTTGATTTGACCGTCCTCAATCTCGTAAACGCGAAATTGAGCGGTTTTTCCGAAATGCTGAAAAACGCTGCCGTTTTCATAGGTTACTGCTAATTTCATTTTGATTTCCTCCGATTATCTGTATATTCTTTCTATCCTCGGATTTACCAAAAGCGGGGATATGTCAACTGTTGCAGGGTCGCCCGGCTTCACTCCGCCGCCCGTTACATCAACGGCGGTGTGCGAAAGCCCGATTTCGCCGATAACATGAAACATACGGCCGTTTATACGCATATACATCTGCTTTTTCTTTGCGTATTGCTTTGCTGCGGATAAAACGGAATGCAGATCGGCGGTTTCGCGTTCCTTTTGAAGCCCGAAGCCGTCGTAATGCCCTATCGGCACGATTGCAACCTCAGTCTGACGCTTTGTTTTGAACAGACCGTTATAACCGATGCTGTAGCCTGCGGGCACCGTTTTCATATCTACCACCTGCGCCTCAAGGCTGCCGAGTCTGTGAAGCGGCGTATTTCGGCTTGTGATAACTCTGCCCGTAAACGCTGAGCCTATGCGCACGGCGTCAAGGCTTACACCGTCCACATTAAGCAGGGCGGGGGAGTTTGCGCAGTGAGCTATTCCCGGTTCATAGCCGGCTTTTTTTATCTGCTCAATGCAGTCTTTAAACATAGCGAGCTGAGCCTTTGTTAGTTCTGCGTTTCTGAATGCACTTGAAAAATGCGTGTAGATCCCGCAAAAATCAAGAGAATCGCTTTTGTAACATTCGATAGCGTGGGATATTTCGCTCGGCATAAAGCCGTATCTGCCCATACCGGTGTCTATCTTTAAATGGCAACGCACCTTTTTGCCGAGGTTTTTAGCCGTTTCGTTCATAACTCGGCAGGACTCCGCCGAACCTATCGTGGCAATACAGCCGTTTTGCGCGATCTCAATCGCCTCGTCGGCAAGGCAGGTGGAGCGCATAACCAGAATATCATCCTTTGGCGAGATTATCTCGCGAAGCACTTTTATGTCGCTTACCTCGGTTACGGCAAAGGTGCTTATGCCACACTCCTTAAGACAAAGCGTCAGCTCTCTAATTCCGAAGCCGTAGCCGTTGCCCTTAACAACGCCTATAACCGGCACACCGGCAAGCTTCTTTATATATTCAATGTTTTCTTTAAGCTTGTCTTTTTCAATAATATATCTGCTCATCTCAGTTTTTTCTTTAACTCCATAGCAAGATTATAAAGCTTATATACGGGCTTGTTTATCACATAATCAAATTCGCCTATAAATTCTTTCATATACCCGCCGAAGCCGTGCTTGAATCTCCACAGACCGTAGTGCGGGTTATCGGGATTTTGGCAGTCTCCGCTGATGCCGCCGAAATCGTAAACCGCGCAGCCGCATTCAAGCCCCCACTTCATCATAGCCCATTGAAGCGCATAGTTCGGATACACATTTCTGTGCGCGTTGGAAGAGGCGCCGTATTGATATTTCATAACATTTTTGCCCCAGCGAATCGCAAGAGTTCCCGCGATTGCGCCGCCATCATAATACGCCATATAAAGGCGCGCGTCATCTCCCATACAGTCGAGTATTTTTTCAAAATACCATTTAGGCCTTGTTGAAAAGCCGTCTCTTTCACCGGTCTCCTGCATAATACGAACAAAATCGTCAAGCGCTTCCTTGCCGCATATCTTTACCTCAACGCCTTTTTTTGCGGCTTTTCTGATTCTGTTTCTGTAGTCCGGCTTAAAGGTGAGCATAAGCTCTTCTTCATTCAAGCCGTTATAATCAAAGCAGTACACGAAGCGCGGCTGCACATTTTCAAAATCAAGGCAGCCGGGATTCAGCTCAATAAAGCCCTTATCCAAAAGGCGGCGCTTATATTCCTTGTTTTCTACGGTTATTTCAGGGTCTATTTTGATGCAGTACGCCTTGTATTTTTTTGCAAGCTTAAGCAGCGCGTCAAAAAGCGCGTCAAAAACCTCTGCATCGTCCTCATCCGCAACAAAGCCCCTGCAAACATAAAAGAGCGAATAATTTATAACGGGAACGGTGCGTATAAGCGCCGCTGCGCTGCCTTTGATATTTCCGCTTTCATCCTTAAGCATCAGGGCTTCCCATTTCCAGGCGGATTTGACCTTAGCCCATTTTGACGAATGTTGAAAAAGCCCCTTCGGATGGCGCTTTATAAAATCCTCGTATTCATCTAAATTATCTTTGTTTACTGTTTCTGCGGCAAATGCCATATATACACCTCCGGCAAAGGTCAATGAATGTAAATATTTACCTTTGCTTTAACACAAATTATATCATAACTGCGTTAAACTTGTCCATATATATCGCCCCTTTTATTGACTTTTTTTATAGAATAAGATATTATTGAATTATATCTTACTGCAAATATTTACCGGGAGGCTCTTATGGAAAAGTATATCTGGGAAGACCCCAAAATCATCAAGCAGAATAAAGAGGACGGTCATGTTATAGCTATGCCGTTTGACGATGTTGACTCAGCTGTTTCCGGCGAAGAGAGCGAGTATAAGCTCTCTTTGAACGGCGAGTGGAAATTTGAGTGGCGCAGGGGACTCGGCTCCTTACCGCAGGATTTTGAAAAAGAGGAATTCGATGATTCCGCGTGGGGCAGCATCAATGTTCCTTCCGTTTGGCAGACCGAGGGCTATTCCGCGCCATATTATTATGCTAGCACCTTTCCAAAAGCAATAAGCCGCAGCAAAAGAAAGATACCCAAAATCAACCACAATATGCAGGAAACGGGCTTTTACAGAAGATATTTTGAGCTTAGCGAAGACTGGCAGGGCAGGGAGATATTCATTCATTTCGGCGCCTGCAAGGCGGGGCTCGAAGTCTATGTGAACGGCGAATATGTGGGATATTCGCAGGGCTCTATGACGCCTCACGAATTTGATATAACGAAATATGTTCGCTTCGGCGAGGAAAATCTTGTTTGCGCAAAGGTTTACCGCTATACGGACGGCACTTACCTTGAAGACCAGGATATGTGGTGGCTCAGCGGAATCTACCGTGAGGTCTATGTTTTTGCCGAGAGCCCCGTCTGCATCCGCGATTTCTTTTTCAGAACAAAATTTGACACTTTTTATAAAGACGCCGTTGCCTATCTTGATGTATATCTTGAAAATTACGGCGGCATAAGCGGTGAAGCGTCCGTTCGCGCTTATCTGATATCCGATACGGGCCGTGAGACCGAGCTTGGCATCGAGCAGCAGGAGCTGAAGAACTCCCGTATGCAGTTATCATTTACAGCAGATATAAAAAATCCCAAAAAATGGTCTGCCGAGGCGCCGAATCTTTACACGCTTGTTATCGTTCTCAGCCGCGGAGATGAAATCGACGCTGTTAAGACTTATTCCGTCGGCTTTAAGCAGGTTGAGATCAAAGGTGAAAAAATCTATTTCAACGGTATGCCGCTTATGATAAGAGGCGTCAACCGCCACGATTTTGACCCCGATCACGGCTGGGCTGTTCCGCACGAGCGCTATAGCCAGGATCTTGACATAATGAAGCAGTGCAATATAAATTCCATCAGAACCTCTCATTATCCGGATGATCCGTATTTTTATGAGATGTGCAATCAATACGGCTTTTATGTTATGGACGAGTGCGAGGTGGAGTCACACGGCGTTCGCCGAAAGGGCGTACCCGGCAGCAATCCTATGTGGACGGGCGCCGTTGTAGACAGAATGCAGCGTCTTGTTCTGCGCGACAGGAATAATCCCTGCGTATTTATGTGGAGCCTCGGTAACGAAGCGGGTGACGGCTCTAATTTTGCCGAGATGAAAAAAGCCGCGCTTGAGCTTGACGACACCCGTCAGTTCCATTACGAGGGCGATTTTGACTTAACAAAAAGCGATGTCATCTCCAGAATGTACCCAACTGCCGATATTATGGAAAAGCTGGGCAATAAAGAGGAGATAAAGATTACGCTTTATGATAATATAGCGAACCAGCTTGCCGCTGACAGCAAGCCGATAAGGCGAGAGATGTATGAGGGCAAGCCGATCCTGCTTTGCGAATACGCCCATTCTATGGAAAACTCCCTCGGCAACTTCCAGGAATATATGGATGATTTTGAAAAATACGATAATATGTGCGGCGGCTTTATCTGGGATTTTGTAGATCAGACAATTCACAGAAAAACAGATGACGGTCGCGATATGTGGCTCTACGGCGATGATTTTGTTAAGGACGAGCCGCGCCCGCTTATCGACATACCCAACACCACAGCCCTTTCCGGCTCAAATACTTATCTGTGCGCAAACGGCATTATCGGCGCCGACAGGATCCCGCATCCGCAGATCCACGAGGTCAAAAAGGTTTATGCCGAGATAAAAACGGAAGCATTTGACATAAACAAAGGCACATTCAGGGTTAAAAATAAGTTCCTGTTCACCGATATTTGCGCCTTTACCTGCCGCTGGAGCATTGAAGCTCAGGGCGAGATACTTGACAGCGGCGAGCTTGATAAATTCGAATGCGCTCCTCTTTCGGAAACATATATAACAATTCCCTATGATGTTACCTCTCTGCCGGACGACAGGGAAGTGGTGCTCACAATTTCTTTCCACACAAGAAAGAAGACTCCCGGCAGAAAATCCAATTTTGAGGTCGCCTGGGACCAGTTCGTTATAAATCCGATGCCGCAGCCGGAGCAGCCGGAATCAGCAGGTGATCTTTCGTTTGAAAAGCACGGCTCAAAAGTGCTCGTAACGGGCGACGGCTATGCTGTTAAGGTTGAAAACGGCAGGATAACAAGCATATCGATAGACGGCAGGGAAAAGCTCAAGGCGCCCCTTGAGCCGTATTATTTCCGCGCTCTTACCGATAATGATATAGATTCTCTCAACTTCGTTCCGTTTTTGATACCGCTTCACCCGTATTACAGATGGAGAAGCGCAAGCCACAGGGCAAAGGCTGTGCGCACAGTAGTTTCTGCAGGCAGCGATAACTGCGTTGAGATACATATCGCCTGGCGCACGCCGCTGCTTAAAAACGCCGTTTCAACTTATAAGCTTTATCCTGATAAGCGCATCTATGTTTACCACAGCGCCGTTCCCAAAGCGCCTATGGTAAAATTCGGCATGCGCCTGACTCTTGACGGCAAGGTTGAATATGTCAACTGGTACGGAAGAGGTCCGCATGCAACTTATTGCGACAGAAAGACCGGCGCAAAGATAAGCTGCTATAAATCCACCGTAACAGATCTTGAGCACCGATATATGCGCCCGCAGGAAAACGGCAACAGAACCGATGTAAGATATGTTACCTTTACGGACAGAAACGGCATAGGCTTCAAGTTTACAGCATATTATGACGAGCCTATCAATTTCAGCGCGCACCACTACACTATCGAGCAGCTTGAAAAGGCAACACATGTTCACACTATGGAATATAATAACGACATAACCGCCGTTAATATCGACCATATGCTGCTCGGAGTAGGCGGTGACCTGCCCGCTCAGGCTTTTGTTCGCGAGCCGTACAAGATGAAAAAGGGAGTTAAGCAGAGCTACAGCTTTATTATGGAGCCTGTTAATCCCAGGAAAAATAATTCTTGAAGCGCGCTTTTGCAAATATAGGGTTTACCTTTGCCGTGACCCTCATATTGCTTAACCTTTTAAGCGTGGAATGGGCGCTTGCTGCATTTATTGCGGCAAGCGTTCTTTTCGTGCTCTCATTATGTGTTAAAAAGCTAAGGCAGGCAGCCGCTTTCCCGATTTCAATGCTCAGCGCAGCGCTTGCCTGTTTTATTTTTGTTACTTATTGTAATTCTGTGTGGATGCCGCAGACCGTTTTGTATGACAAGACGGCAAATTGCTCGTTTTATATCACCGATCTTGAGGATAAAACCGAAAACGGATACGCTTATACCGTTAAAACCTGCCGTATCGATTTGAACTCAGCGCCGCAGGAGGTAAAGCTGAAGCTGTATACAAACACATTGATAGACGCCGAGCCTTATCAGATAATCGACGGCACCGTTGTATTTTATTCGGCGGGTGAAAACGGCTTTGAATCTCACGGCTTATTTGCAAAAGGGATCTTTGCGAGCGGCTACGCCGCCGATTACAGACCTACCGAGGAGTTCAAAGCAGGCATAAGCAGCGTAAATTCCAAATTTATAGAGATGCGGCGGCAGTTGAGAGAAAACTTTTCTTCATACATCGGCGGAGACGAAGGGGCGCTGACGCTCGCCGTGCTGACTGGCGATACGACGGGCTTAAGCAATAAAGCATATAATGACTTCAAGGCCTGCGGCGCTACGCATCTAATGGCTGTTTCGGGCTTTAATCTTGCCGTGTTTACCGGCGTGCTGTATAAAATACTGAGGCGTCTGCTCTGCCCGCGCGTGCCAATAGTGATTATATGCTCATTAAGCGTAATATTTTATGTTATGCTTGCCGGCTTTTCCTCATCCATGATACGAGCCGCTATTATGATGCTCGTTTTCCTTGCATCAAAGCTGTTTAAGGAGCGTGCGGACAGTCTTAATTCACTTGGCTTCGCCGCGTTTCTTGTTTGCCTTGACCCGTTTTCGGTAACAGACGCAGGCGCGCTGCTGACCTTTACGGCGGTTATAGGACTTGTTGTTATCAGCCCGCATCTTATGCCTAAAAAACGAATAAGATTCAAGCCTGTTCGCTCAGCCGTTGAAATCATTGTGCAGTCCGTCAGCGTATTTATAACCACATTTCCTGTAATGCAGTTTATCTTCGGCGAGGTCAGTATAATAGGCATACTCCTTAATGTTGTGCTTATACCGCTTTCGGAGATATTGATGCTCGATTCTATGCTGCTTGCAGCCGTTCCCGATTCCTCAGCGGGTGTATTCATATCCAAAGCCGCCGCAGGCTTAATGCTGGACATAACGGCGTATTTCGGCAAATTTTCTTTCAGCACCGCTGCGGTCGGCTCGCAGTATTATTCTATTTTGATTTTCTGCGTATTTGTGATATTTGCCTGTGCGTTTTTTATCAAGGCTTTAAGCGGCAAAAGGCTCTTTGCATTAAGCACGGCAATATCGTGCATATTTGCCGTTATCTGCTGTGTTTTGTCCGTTTACGATATAAAGGCGTATAACCATCTGCGCATATTGCGCGGAGAAGAGCAGAACGCAGTTATAGTATATAATGACGAATACGCCGCCGTTTTCGGCTTAGGTGAATATGAACAGTATTACACGGCTAAGCAAATAATAGATGTAAACGACCTCAGCTGCGCGCTGATAATTGATTATGACGGCGAATACGCCGCGCAGCTTGCGAGCGAAACGGAGTGCGAAACATTTATCACCAACCGCGATGTTTCCGATTATGAACTGAAATACGCGCCGCTTTATATCGACGATTATGAGGCGGAGCTTTGGCACGGCGCCGAAATCAGATATTCGTCCTTTATAGACGAGAAAAGCGTGACGGTCGATTTAAACGGCAACAGATTTGCGTTTAACGCCGATACGCTTGCCTTATCGGAAAAATATGATATAATCTATTCGGTTAACGAAAACGGTTATAAAGCCAAAGGAGTGTCTGAATGGGCAGGATAGATGAAAAAACGCTTAAGGCACAAATTAAAGAAGAAAGCTTTTCGCGCGCATATTTTATCTTCGGCGACGAAGATTATCTTAAAGAGCTTTGCACAGCGAGGCTTTTGAAAAAGCTCGCGACCGGCCCGCTTGCCGATTTTAACCTGCACAGGTTTGACGGAAAGCAGTGCTCGCTTGACGATGTGCTCAGAGACGCCGATCTTCTTCCTATGATGGGCGGCGTGAATGTTGTCGTGTGCAATGATTATCCTTTTGATAAAAGCGAAAAGGACTGCAAGGCGATCAAGGAATATCTTGCCGACGCTCCGGAAACCACAGTTTTGATTTTCAGCTATGAAGCCGTTTCTCCCGATATTAAAAAAAGCAGCCGCTGGAAGGGCGTTGAGGCGGCTTTTGCAAAATACGGCTCAAGCATTCAGCTTAACAGAAAATCCCAGTCAGAGCTTATAAAGCTTATAATCTCGGCTTGCAAAAAGAGGGGAGCGGAGATTTCAACCGCCGCGGCAAATTATCTTATTTCCGTTTCTGGAAACGACATCAAGGCGCTGCTAAGCGAAGCCAATAAGCTCAGCGCCTATTCAAATGGCGGTGAAATCACAAGGGAGATGATTGATTCCCTTGCCGTTAAAAGCCTTTCCGCGCGCGTCTACGACCTTTCAAACGCCGTTGTGCGTTCAAGATATGACGATGCTTTCAAGATACTTGATTCTCTTTTTGCAACAAGGGAGGATCCTTCGTTTATCCTTTCCGCGGCAGCCAACTGCTTTGTTGATATGTACAGGGTCAAATGCGCGCGCACGGCAGGGGAGGCTTATCAAAATATCACTCAATATTACAGCTACGGCAACCGTGCCTTTGCGCTCGATAACGCAGCGAGAGACAGCAGAAACCTCTCTGTTGAGCAGCTCAGGCGGTGCCTTGATGTTATAATGAAAGCGGATAACGACCTCAAAAGCACCTCGCTTGACGAAAAGCTCGTTTTTGAAGAAATGCTCGTAAAGCTTCTTATCATAACAAAGGGTGCCTGATATGATTAAGATTCAAGAGGCTGTTGTCGTTGAAGGGAAATACGACAAAATCAAGCTGTCGAACATAATAGACGCGTTTATTATTGAAACAAACGGCTTTGGTATATATAAGGATAAGCGCCGCCTTGATTTTATACGCTCCCTTGCCGAAGAACGCGGCGTAATCATTCTGACGGATTCTGATCATTCCGGTTTTCAGATAAGAAATTTCATCGCCTCCGGTATTCCGAAAGAACGGCTAAATCATATCTATATTCCGGATTTATTCGGGAAAGAAAAAAGAAAGGATACTCCGTCGGCTGAGGGAAAGCTCGGCGTTGAGGGTATGCCTGATGATGTGCTGATAAAGCTGTTTGAAAAAGCAGGTGTTTCCTGCAAAAAAGCTGAGCAGACAGAGCGTATAACAAAATGCGATATGTATCTTGCCGGGCTTTCCGGCACACCGGACGCTTCCGTAAAAAGAAAAAAACTCCTGAAAGCGCTTGAGCTTCCGGAGTTTCTTTCAGCCAATTCACTTTTAAGCTATCTCAATTTCAATATGAGCAAAGCGGATTTTTTAAATTACATCAAAACTATCTGACTTCTTTGCTCTTCGCCTCTCGGCAGAGGCTCCTTGAAGCCGAGCGAATATAAGTCCGTATACTCGCACAGCTTCAAAAATGCGACGCGGTTTGAATTATCACAGTCCGAAAGCTTCGTTATGATGCTTTTCGGGCTGCTGCTTTTTATTTGAGCAAGAATCTTTTGACCGGCGGGGTTGAAGCCGAGCACGCGTATAAACGGAGTATCGCAGGATGCGCCCTCAATGCCGAGATAGGCTCTTACGGCAATTCTTCTTATGCGGGAAAGCGTATATCTTTTGGATTTTACAAGATGTATAAATTCTTCAAATGAGCCGGCTTTTCCCGCAGCCTCGTAAAGCCTGTTTTCAAGTCCCTCGGCAACATCGGCAACCGCTGCGAACTGCTCCTTGGTAGTTGTTCGCATTTTATACAGAAACGCTCTTTCACAATTTTTGATGCTTGCAAAGCTGCCGGGTGCAAGATTTTTTCTTATTTCGGTTGCGCTGTATTCGGGGTCGCAGCTGTCGTGTCCGCCGCCTATACGCTTCACGGGCAGACATTCCAGTTTGGTTTCCTTTATATATTCGCAAGCAAGGATATTGTTGGGGCTGTCGAGTACATCTCCGCCGATAACTGCTTTTCGCGCCGCGGGGTAGGATATGCCTTTTTTCATCTCTGCTTTTATTCTGTTTTGTATTTCAGGGCTTTTGAGCAGCTCAGCTGTTTTTGAAAGCTTGTCAATATCATCGTTCTCCGCGCCGAATGCAAGCGCGTCGCAGCAGCTAAGGCTCTCTGCCAGGCGAACGGCGCTTCTTGCAAATCCCTCAGCCGAAAGCAGCGCCTGCTCCGGCAAAAGCTCTATAACAAGATCCGCTCCTCCTTCAAGGGCGGCTCTTGCTCGCTGAAATTTGTTGAAAACGGCAAAATCGCCGCGCTGAACGAAATTACCGCTCATAATGCAGATGACAGAGGCGTTTTTATACGCTTCCTTTATTTTGTTAAATAAATATTCGTGTCCTTTGTGAAATGGGTTGAATTCACATATGACGGCTACATTCATAAAACGCACCAAACCGAAGAAAATTGATTATTCCACTTGACATTTTTAATATAAATATATATTATTATATTATTAAAAGAAAGATTTTGCAAGAGCGGAGGATGAAACATTGAAGATTCTTGTTATCAACTGCGGCAGCTCGTCGCTTAAATTCCAGCTTATCAATATGGAAGACGAATCCGTTGTCTGCAAAGGCACAATAGAAAGAATCGGGCTTCCCATTCAGGGCGGCGAGAAAAATATCATCTACCATGTCGGGGAAGAGAGCCTTGTTTTTGATAAAGAGGTTCCGTCGCATATAGACGCGTTCAACACCGTTATGGAGCTGATGACGAAGAGCGACCTCAAGGTTCTTGATTCTCTTGATGAGATTGATGCCGTCGGTCACAGAGTCGTGCAGGGCGGCGAAAAATACACCAAGAGCGTGCTTTTTGACAAGAATGTTGTTTCTGATGTTGAAAATATGATACCTCTTGCTCCGCTTCACAACCCAGCTAATCTTCAGGGATACGAGGCCTGTCTTTCTCTCCTCGGACCGAATGTTCCGCAGGTAGCCGTTTTTGACACCGCGTTTCACAGCACGATGCCCCCGATGGCTTATATGTACGCGCTTCCTTATGAATATTTTGAAAAATACGGCATACGCCGCTATGGCTTCCACGGCACATCGCATAAATATGTAAGCCAAAGATGCGCAGACAGAATGGGCGTCAATATAGAAAAGCTCAAGATGATAACCTGCCATCTCGGAAACGGCTCGTCGATTGCGGCTATCAAGTTCGGCAAGGTTTTTGACACATCAATGGGCTTCACCCCGCTTGACGGCTTTATGATGGGCACTCGTTCCGGCGGTATTGATCCGTCCGTAGTTACCTTCCTTCAGCAAAAGCTCAGCCTGTCACCGAAGCAGGTTGAGGAGATACTCAATAAGCAATCCGGCGTAAGCGCTATTTCCGGCGGTTATTCAGATGACCGCGATATAGTGGCAAAGCAGAACGAGGGCGATGAAAGAGCTATTCTTGCCCACGAGATGCAGGCGTATCAGATTGCAAAATACATCGGTTCATATGTTGCCGCAATGAACGGCGTGGACTGCATTGTTTTCACCGGCGGCATCGGTGAAAACGGTTTCTGGCTCAGAGCAAAGGTCTGCTCATATCTCGGCTTTCTCGGCGTTAATATCAATCAGTCCGTTAACCAAAAGGCCGTAAAAGGCGCCGAGGCGGAGCTTACGCTGCCATCCGATAAGGTCAGGGTGTTTGTGCTTGCCACAAACGAAGAGCTTATGATAGCCAGAGACACCAAAGAAATCGTTGAAAATTTAAATAAATAATAAAGAAGGAGGAGTGGAAAATGCCCGAAATCAAGTATGAGATAACCGAGCATATCGGCGTTATCTCTGAAACGGCAAGAGGCTGGACGAGAGAAGTCAATATGATTTCATGGAACGGACGCGACCCCAAGATCGATGTAAGAGATTGGTCTCCCGACCATTCCAAGATGAGCAAGGGCCTTACCTTTACCAAGGAAGAGATTCTTGAGCTCAAGAAGTTAGTTGACAAACTTTAATCTGAATTTTAAGGGCAGCTTAATTTGTTAGGTTGCCCTTGAAATTTTGTTTGAGAGTTATTATAATATCACTGTTTTGATATTAGTTTATATAGAGGAAGTTTTACCAATGCAATGGACATCTTTAAACGATCTTAGAGAAAAATATCTTTCTTTTTTTGAAAGCAAGGGTCATCTGCGCCTGCCTAGCTTTTCGCTGGTGCCGCAAAACGACAATAGCCTGCTGCTTATAAATTCAGGTATGGCGCCTATGAAAAAGTATTTCACGGGCGAGGTCACGCCGCCGTCAAAGCGGGTTACCACCTGCCAGAAATGTATAAGAACGCCTGATATTGAAAGAGTTGGCAAAACAGACCGTCACGGCACTTATTTTGAAATGCTCGGCAATTTCAGCTTCGGCGATTATTTCAAGCACGAGGCAACGGCGTGGGCTTGGGAATTTTGCACGAAGGTTCTTGAGATGCCGGTCGACAGGCTTTGGGTCACCATATATGAAAACGACGATGAAGCTTTTGATATCTGGACAAAAGAGGTCGGCGTTGACCCGTCCCGTATCGTTCGCCTCGGCAAAGAGGATAATTTCTGGGAGCACGGTCAGGGACCCTGCGGCCCATGCAGCGAGATCTATTTTGACCGCGGCGAAAAATACGGCTGCGGCAAGCCGGATTGCGGACCCGGCTGCGACTGCGACAGGTATACGGAATTCTGGAACAATGTTTTCAGCCAGTTCAATAATGACGGAAACGGCAATTACACCGAACTTGCGCAGAAAAATATAGACACCGGTATGGGTCTCGAGCGTCTTGCCTGCATACTTCAGGGCGTTGATAATCTTTTTGAAGTGGATACCGTTCAGAATATTATGAAAAAGATATCCGAGATCGCCGGCGTCAAATACCACGAGGATGAAAAAAAGGATATTTCACTTCGCGTTATTACCGACCATATCCGTTCCTCCGTCTTTATGGTGGGAGACGGAGTTATCCCCTCTAATTCGGGCAGGGGATATGTGCTTCGCAGACTTATCAGACGAGCCTGCCGCCACGGCCGCCTTTTAGGCGTTTCGGAGCCGTTCCTTTATAAGGTCGTTGATACGGTTATTGACGAAAATGTGTGCGCGTATGATTATCTTGAAGCAAAGCGCGAAATCATTTCAAAGGTTATTGAGGCTGAGGAATGTTCGTTCGGAAAAACCATCGACGCCGGTCTCGAGCTGCTCCAGCAGTATATTGATAAAATGGACGGCAATGTTTTCTCCGGCGAGG
Organism: uncultured Eubacterium sp.; assembly: GCA_944380545.1. Lineage (GTDB taxonomy): Bacteria > Bacillota > Clostridia > Oscillospirales > Acutalibacteraceae > Eubacterium_R. The sequence goes on from CALWHV010000014.1 coordinate 174,349, forward strand.
ACGCATTTAAGCTCAACGATACCTACGGCTTTCCGCTTGACCTTACGAAAGATATTCTTGAGGAGCGCGGCATAACCGTTGACGAAGATAAGTTCAATGCGCTTCTTGCCAATCAAAAGGCGACCGCGCGTGCTGCAAGAAAGGACGCCGGCGCTGACGCGTGGAAAAACTCCGCGGCAAAGCTGTCCTGCCCTGCAACGGTCTTTACGGGCTACGATGAATTTGAAGCACAGGCAACAGTTCTTGCTCTTCTCAATTCAAACGGTGAAGAATGTGATATGCTCGGCAGCGGCGAAGAGGGGAGCGTCATCCTTGATAAAACGCCGTTTTATGCGGTTTCCGGCGGTCAGGTAGGAGACAGCGGCGTTATCACCGCGGATGAAAACACATTCATTGTTGCCGATACGGTTAAAAATGCCGACGGTCATTATCTTCACAACGGCAGCGTTACAAAGGGCATTATAAGCGTCGGAGATAAGATGACCGCTTCACTTAATGAAAAGCGGCGAGAAGCCATTATGAAGAACCATACTGCGGCGCATCTTCTTCAGGCTGCGCTTCGCGAGGTTCTGGGAACTCATGTTGAACAGGCGGGTCAGCTTGTAAACGAATATGAGGTTCGCTTTGATTTCACTCACTTCAACCCGATGACGGCCGATGAGCTTTCAAAGGTTGAATATCTCGTAAACGATTTCATTATGCGCGCAGTTCCCGTTGAGATGAAGGAAATGCCTATCGACGAGGCTAAAAAGCTCGGCGCGATGATGCTTTTTGGTGAAAAATACGGCGATGTTGTGAGAGTAGTTAAGGCCGGCGATTTTTCACTTGAGTTTTGCGGCGGCACCCATGTTTCAAACAGCGGTCAGATTGGTCTTTTCAAAATTGTTTCCGAGGCGTCCGTTGCGGCGGGCGTGCGCCGTATTCAGGCTGTAACAGGCCTCGGTCTGCTCAGAAGATTCAGCGTTAACGAAGGCTTGCTCAAAACCCTTGCAGCAGTCCTTAAAACAGGCGAGAGCGAGCTTGAAAACCGTGTCGGTTCGCTGATTGCGGAGCTTCACGACAAGGAGCGTACCATTAAAGAGCTTGATATGGAGCTTTCAAAGCTCAAGAGCGCAGACGCGCTTTCAAAGCCCGTTGATGTGGGCGGCCTGAAGCTCTATGTAGGCAGAATAGACGGCGCCTCCGCCGATGTGCTTCGCAAAATGGGCGATGAGCTTAAAAATAAGGGCGAAGACATCATAGGCGTAATCGGAGGCGTTTCGGGCGAAAAAGCAACGATAACGGCCGTTTGCGGCAAAGCTGCCATATCTCAAGGCGTAAAAGCGGGCGACCTTGTGCGCGAGATCGCCAAGCTTGCCGGAGGAGGCGGCGGCGGCAGACCTGATTCCGCTATGGCGGGCGCAAAGGATGTTTCCAAGCTTGACGACGCGCTTGCAGCCGCAAAGCAGATAGTTTTGTCATTTATAAGGTAAAGGAGAAAGCTTTATGTGCGTGTTCTGTGAAATAATAGACGGCAAGATTCCGTCTCAGAAAGTTTATGAGGACGAGAATATACTTGCTTTTAAGGATATAAATCCCGTTGCGCCGGTGCACATCATCGTTGTTCCGAAGCATCATATCGAAAGTATGAACGGTATTACCGAAAGCAACAGCGCGCTCGTTGCCGCAATATTTGAAAAGATACCTCAGATAGCAAAATCACAGGGTATCGATTCATACAGGGTAATAAGCAACTGCGGCGCGGACGCGGGGCAGAGTGTTATGCACCTGCATTTTCACATCATAGGCGGCGTTGAGCTTGGGGAGAAAATCATATGAGCAGCGAGTATTACGACATAAACATAGCGGGCCTCAAGCGCAGACTTAAAAAATTCCCCGTTTCTGATAAGATGGATATAGCCGCATTTATTCTTTTCGGCGATGTTGAGCTTACCGAGCATTGCGCAAAGACTCTTCTTGAGCGCTGCCCGGAATTTGACTATATTGTTACTCCGGAAGCAAAATCGATTCCACTTGCCTATGAGATGAGCCGTCTGAGCGGCAAAAAATACATAGTTGCAAGAAAAAGCACAAAGGTTTATATGGACGATCCCGTTGAAATATCTGTAAACAGTATGACAACAAAGAGCACTCAAAAGCTTTATATGGGTCACGAGGACGGAGATCTCCTAAGCGGTAAAAAAGTGCTTATTGTTGACGATGTTATTTCTACCGGCGAAAGCCTTAACGCGGTTTCACAGCTTGTAAAAGCGTTTTCGGGCAATATCGTTGCCTGCTGCGCGCCGCTTGCAGAAGGCGATGCCGCAGAGAGAAAGGATATAATCTTCCTTGAAAAGCTGCCGCTGTTTTTTAAATAAATTTAAAATTCCTTATCAACAATATCTATAAATAATCACCCGTGGGTACGGCAATAATACTCACGGGTGATTTTATGCTTAACGACAGTAAAAAGGTGGCGGTCATCGGCGTAGGAATGGTTGGAATGAGCTACGCTTATGCACTGCTCAATCAAAATATATGCGACGAGCTTTGTCTTATCGACATAAACAAAGAGAGGGCCCGCGGCGAGGCGATGGACCTTTCTCACGGACTTCCGTTTGCTCCCGGCAGCACAAAGATATACGCAGGCGATTACGGTGACTGCGGCGATATGGATTTGATAGTCATCTGCGCAGGAGTTGCCCAGCTTCAGGGCGAGTCAAGGCGCGAGCTGCTGAAGAGAAATTACGAGGTTTTTAAAACGATTATCAATCCTGTCATCAATTCTGGCTTCAGCGGCGTGTTCCTTGTTGCCACAAATCCCGTTGATGTTATGACCGAGGTCGTGCGCAGTCTTTCAGGCTTTCCGGCTCAGCGTGTCATCGGTTCCGGCACAACGCTTGATACGGCGCGGCTCAGATATATGATAGGCGAATACTTCAAGGTGGATCCGAGAAATGTGCACGCTTATGTTATGGGAGAGCACGGCGATTCGGAATTTGTTGCGTGGAGCAGCGCAATGCTTTCCGTAATAAGAATCAAAGAGCTTGAAAATCATAATGAAAATATGATGGCGCAGCTTGATGAAATAGCCGTAAATGTGCGTGAATCCGCATATAAGATTATCAAGGCAAAAAAAGCAACTTATTACGGCATCGGTATGGTGCTCGCCAGGCTCACAAAAGCGGTTCTCGGCGATGAAAATTCAATATTTACGGTTTCAGCCCGTTTAAACGGCGAGTATTCTCAAAGCGGGATTTATATCGGCGTGCCGTCTTTGATAAACCGGCAGGGCGTAAGAAAAATCATTGAGATAAATTTAAGCGATGATGAAAAGCAAAAGCTCTTGCGCTCCTGCGGCGTTATAAGAGAAATGCTCGGTGAAATAGATATGAAATAAATAAAGCTGTGTTTCAAAAGAGACACAGCTTTTGGTTTTATTGATTGTTTTGCAGCAGATATGTGCCGCTTTGAAGAACGGCTATCGCGTAGTCGCCGAATTTATGAAACCGCCTGACCGGCTCTTCAAATGTGATATAATCGGAAACAGTTAAATCGTTTCCGTCAATCTTGCGCACCTTGTTGCCGCCTGCGCAAACATAGATGTTTCCGCCGTCCGTCGAAATATGCGTAGGCTTCGGAAAGGTGGCGGCGTCCCTGCCGCCGAGCCTAAGGTCAACCTGCATATTTTGGCTGGAATATCTTATTGCGCAGCTCTCCGCGGGGCATATGCACCAGAAATATTTGCCGTCAAGAGAAAGAGAGCATACGGCTTCTTCGTGGTATTTAAAATAGCCGTTCCAGACAAGCTCGCCGTCCCTGTCAAAAATGCCCGCCTCGCCGTTGGGGTAGAGCACCAATACGCGGCGGTCGTAAAGAATCGCGGCGTCGCACTGAACGAAATTAGGCATTGCAGTGCTTATCTGCTCGTATGCAGTGCCGAATTTTTTGTAAAGATACGCCTTTTTGGTAAGCACCTCAAGCTCTTTCTTTTCAAAATCCACAACGCTGTAGCCGGCCTTGAACTGATTTGTGTCCAAAATAGGATTTTTTTCAACAATCACTGCCTTGCCGTCGTCATATCGCAAAACATCAACTATTTCCTTTGAACTAATCTTTATCAAATTCAAACCTCCGTTGAAGTCAGATAGCCGAGGGTCATAAGGCTGTCCGTAAGATGCACATTTTCAACAAGCACCTCCGGGTGAGCCATGGAAATATCGTAGTTGCTGAAATTCCAGAAAGCCTTAACTCCGAGGTTGATAAGCAGGTCCGTAAGCTCTCGCATATCGTTTGACGGGATGCAGATAACTGCGCAAAGCGGGCGGTTGTCTATACAGAAATTTTCTATATAATCGATATTTCTTACGGGAATACCTTTTATCATCTTGCCGCATATCGCTTCGTTTTTATCAAATATGCCGATAACCTTGAAGCCGCTGTTGACGCTGAAGATTTTGTTGCAAACGGCTTTGCCGAGATTGCCGGCGCCGATAAGGATGGTTTTGCGCTCTTTTTCAACACCGAGTATCTCGCCGATCTTGGCGTGAAGCTCCGGCACATTGTAGCCGTAGCCTTGCTGACCGAAGCCGCCGAAGCAGTTGAAGTCGTGGCGTATTTGAGACGCGGTAAGCCCCATTCTGTTTGCAAGCTCCTTAGAGCTGATCCTGACTATCCCGTTTTCCTTAAGGCTTTGAAGAAATCTGTAATATCTCGGCAGTCTTTTTATAACGGATATTGATATTTCTTCTTTTTTCTCCATAATCATACCTCTCGGTTATTTGGTCATCTCGGTTATGGTCTGCATAACATAATCGCCGAATTCTTCGCAGGTGCAGCCGTCTTCACGGCCTGTAACGGCAAGCTTCTTTTCCTCGAACATACATTTGTCAAGAGCTTTTTCAAGCGCGTCTGCCTTATCCTGATAGCCGATGTGGGAAAGAAGCATTGCGGATGCCCTGAGCATACTGCAGGGGTCTGCATATTTTCCTCTGCCCTCGGCAATCATTCTGGGAGCAGAGCCGTGGATCGCCTCAAACATTGCGTATTTCTTTCCGATATTTGCCGAACCGGCAGTGCCAACGCCGCCCTGGAACTCGGCAGCCTCGTCGGTAATGATGTCGCCGTACAGATTGGGAAGCACAAAAACCTTGAAATCCTTTCTTCTATTCGGGTCTATCAGCTTGGCTGTCGTTATATCGATATACCAGTCGTCCGTAACGATATCTGGGTACTCCTCGCCGATTTTCTTTGCCGTGTTGAGGAATTTGCCGTCCGTTGTCTTGATGATATTAGCCTTTGTTATGATTGAGACCTTGCCCTTGTTGTTTTTCTTCGCATATTCGTATGCAAGGCGCGCGATGCGCTCGCAGCCCTCCTGTGTTGCAACGGTAAAATCAACGGCAAGATCATCGGTGATATTGACTCCGTAAGAGCCTACGGCGTAGCCGCCCTCTGTGTTTTCACGGAAAAAGGTCCAGTCGATGCCCTGCTCCGGAACACGAACAGGACGCATATTTGCAAAGAGGTCAAGCTCCTTTCTCATTGCAACATTGGCGGACTCAACATTAGGCCAGCCGTCGCCCTGCCTCGGTGTTGTTGTGGGGCCCTTAAGAATAACATTGCAGGACTTAAGCTCCTCAAGCACATCGTCCGGTATCGCCTTAAGGCATTTTGCGCGGTTTTCAATGGTAAGGCCGTCTATCTCCTTAAATACTACCTTTCCGCTCTTAACCTCGTCGCTTAGAAGAAATGCAAGCACTCTTTCGCTTTCCTTTGTGATAACGGGGCCTATTCCGTCGCCGCCGCAAATACCTATCACGATTTTATCAAGGCTCTGATAATCAACAAAATCCTTTTCCGCCTTTATGCGCTTCGCTCTTTCAAGCTGACCCTCCATAAGGCTTCTGAATCGTTCAACGGCTTTGTCTATTGCAAGCTTTTCGTTGTTTTCCATCGGTTATATCCTCCTTATTTGTTCATTTCTCTTGTGTAGTCAAGCAGTCCGCCGCAAAGCAGCATATCTCTCTGCCTGCTTGAAAGGTGGGATGAATCAAGCTCGTATTCTTCGCCCTTTGTCAGGTTGGCAAGCATAATCGTATCGTTGCTTTCAAGCCTTTCTCTTATCTGAGGAAGAGCAAGCTCGTCAAGCTGGTCTATCCTGTCGTAATCGCCTTCGTTTTTAAATGTGAACGGCAGGATGCCGGCGTTAACGAGATTTGCAACATGGATGCGTGCAAAGCTCTTTGTGATAACAGCCTTTACTCCGAGATAAAGGGGAACAAGCGCTGCGTGCTCTCTGCTTGAGCCCTGACCGTAGTTTGAGCCGCCGATTACGATGCCCTTGCCCTCTTTCTTGATCCTTTCGGGGAAGCTCTCATCGCAAACAGCAAAGCAATACTGTGAAAGGTGCGGTATGTTGGAGCGGTAGGGGAGGATCTTTGCTCCTGCGGGCATAATGTGGTCGGTCGTGATATTGTCGCCGACCTTGAGAATGGCTTTTGCCGTGATTTCCTCAGGTAGAGCTTCGGTCTTGGGGAACGGCTTGATGTTGGGACCGCGCAGTATCTCAACATTTTCAGCTTCCTCAGCGCTTGCAGGAGGCACAATCATATTGTCGTTCACAACAAATTTCTCAGGCATTTCGACCTGCGGCGCTTCACCCAGCTCACGGGGGTCGGTCAGATAACCCGTAAGCGCCGAGGCTGCTGCAACTTCTGGGGATACAAGATATATGCCGGCGTCCTTTGTGCCGCTTCTGCCCTCAAAGTTTCTGTTGAAGGTTCTGAGCGAAACGCCGCCGGAGTTCGGGCTTTGGCCCATCCCTATGCACGGACCGCAAGCTGATTCAAGGATCCTTGCGCCGGCGTTTATCATATCTGAGAGCGCGCCGTTGAGCGCAAGCATATTGAGCACCTGCTTTGAGCCGGGTGCTATGCACAGAGAAACGCTCGGGCAGACGGTTTTTCCTTTGAGAATCGCCGCAACCTTCATCATATCAACATAAGATGAATTCGTACAGGAGCCGATTGCTATCTGATCAACCTTGATTTTTCCGATTTCTTCGGTTGTTTTAACATTATCGGGCATATGGGGGCAGGCTGCCATCGGCTCAAGCGAGCAGAGGTCAATGTCAATGATCTCGTCATAAACTGCGTCACTGTCAGGCAGGATTTCTGTCCAGTCTTTTTCTCGTCCCTGAGCCTTGAGGAATGCAAGCGTTATCTCGTCCGACGGGAAAATAGAGGTGGTTGCGCCGAGCTCTGCGCCCATATTCGTGATAGTTGCGCGTTCGGGAACGCTGAGAGTTTTAACTCCGTCGCCGCCGTATTCGATTATTTTGCCTACGCCGCCCTTAACGCTCATAATGCGCAGCACTTCAAGAATTATGTCTTTTGCGGAAACCCAAGGCTTAAGATAGCCGTGAAGATTTATTCGGGTCATCTTCGGCATCGGGATATAATATGTACCGCCGCCCATTGCAACGGCAACATCAAGACCGCCCGCACCCATTGCAAGCATACAGATTCCGCCGCCGGTAGGCGTATGGCTGTCCGAGCCGATAAGAGTTTTGCCAGGGATGCCGAATCTTTCAAGATGCACCTGATGGCATATGCCGTTGCCGGGGCGCGAGAAATAAATTCCGTGCTTTTTGGCAACGGATTGGATATAACGGTGGTCGTCCGCATTCTCAAACCCCGTCTGCAAGGTGTTGTGGTCGATATAAGCAACGCTTCTCTCCGTTTTAACACGGTCCACGCCCATTGCCTCAAATTCAAGATAAGCCATCGTGCCGGTAGCGTCCTGAGTAAGCGTCTGGTCTATTTTAAGACCTATCTCACGGCCGGGCACCATCTCTCCTTCAACAAGATGTGCTTTGATAAGCTTTTGTGCCAATGTAAGTCCCATTTATGCACCCTCCTAAAATAGTTTTTTATTTTTTTGTCAATCTATTTTATAATATCGCTAAACTTGTGTCAATCATTTTGTTAAAAAATTCATATTAAATATAATAAGATATAATATTTTAAGCAATTATTGAAATAAACCCGATTTTATGATAAAATATATAGGAATAAGGGCATAATAAATTACGAAAGCGAATCTCGTAATTTTTTATATCAGGTGGTCATATGCCCGAAGAAAATCAAAAGGATCAGCAAACAGAAGCTTCACAGTCTGATTTTGAAACAGGCTCAATAACAGTAAAAAAGAACGGCCATTTTATTCATTGCCTCACTATAATAGGACAGATCGAGGGGCATTATATCCTGCCGAGCCAGAACAAAACAACAAAATATGAGCATGTTATTCCACAGCTTGTTGCGATTGAGGAAAGCCCGGAAATAGAAGGGCTGCTCATCATTTTGAACACCGTTGGCGGCGATGTTGAAGCAGGGCTCGCCATTGCCGAGCTGCTTTCAACTATGAACACTCCGACGGCGTCACTCGTTCTCGGCGGAGGTCATTCTATCGGCGTGCCGCTTGCCGTTTCCTGCAGAAAAAGCTTTATAGTGCCGAGCGCCACGATGACGGTGCATCCCGTTCGTATGAACGGCCTTGTGCTCGGAGTGCCGCAAACGCTTTCCTATTTTGAAAAGATGCAGGATCGTATCGTTAATTTCGTTGAGAGCAACGCCAAGATTTCGTCCGATGATTTCAGGGCGCTGATGATGAAAACGGGAGAGCTTGTTATGGATGTTGGCACTGTGCTTGACGGCGAGGGCGCAGTTGATTGCGGACTTGTGGACGAGCTCGGCGGACTTTCAGACGCGCTTAAATATTTAAACGATGTTATCGAAAGCGGTGAAAAGCAGTGATTTGGTCCGTTATCTGTGCTGATGATATCTTTTACAGTGCCAAAGCTTTTGCGGCTTCTGGCGCTTGCCGCTCCAGCAATCCGTATTCCTATATCAGATGCGGCTTTGCAATAGACAGCGCATCCATGTTCGGAGGTAAGAACATTGTCGATTATAACAGCGATATTTCAGGCGATAGGTCAGGTAATAACTTATTTTTTTCCCTTATCTGAGGACGGACATTCGGCTATATTTCACGATTTTGCCGGCAGGCTTTCGGGCGGCGGCTCCGAGCTTACCGGCCTGATACATATAGCAATGGCTATCGGACTTATCGCAGCCTTTTATAAGGTGTTTTTAAAGCTGATACTTGAATTCGTATCAACAATAACTCAGCTTTTTAAAAAGCAGCTTGATATAAAAAAGACGGGCAATTCAAGAAAATTTATGTACTACACATTTATTCCGTACATATTTATGCTCGTTTATCTGATACCTGTGGGCGACGGCGGCAATATTTATAAGCTGCTGCACTCCTACTCCTACGACGGCAATCTGCTCTCCGAGGGAATATGCTTTATTTTTGATTCTCTCTTGCTTTTATTTGCGTGCATCAGGCTTTCAAAAAATGAAAAGGGGATTCAGCTGTCTGCTCCCGCTGTGCTTGTTACAAGCGTGCTTGTATTCTTCACCGTGCCGGTATCGGGATTATCTCTGTGCGCAGTAGTGCTTTCGGTTTTGGCGCTTTTCGGTGTAAACAGAAGCATAGCGTTCAGGTATTTTGTAAGCCTCAGCGCGCCCATATTGATAGTGCGAGGTATTTCGGAAATTGCCGGCTGCGTTACATATGTTGATATATTAACGGGAATAATCGGCGTAGTTATAGCCGGAGCTCTCGCATATTTTGTATCAAAGCTGTCGCTGAGCTTATTCAAGAATAACAAATTCATATATTTTGCTTATTACGGCTTTGCGCTCGGCGCGCTTTGCCTGATAATAGGCATCGTAGAAATAATTATAAGCAGGTAAGAGGAGTTTATGGCGTCTAACAAAAAATCAGTCAATAAAAAGTCTAAAACTAAAAAAGCAGCTCAGGCAGAGCAGCGCAGAAGCAATGAGATAAATAGAATCGTGGGAATTCTGCTGTTTGCCGTTTCCATAATATTCTTTTTCATTGCCGTCGTAAAAGGGCAGGGCGCCTGGCTTTTCGTACACAATCTTTATGTAGGGCTGTTCGGATTGTTTGCAGCATGCGTTTTCCCGCTTCTGACTATGGTGATAACCGTGCTCTATTCGCTCAAAGACCCCGAGCCGAAGCTGCTTGCGGTCAAAAGCGCGGAATGTGTGGTAATGGTTCTGCTTCTTTCGGCGTTTATACATATTGTTTTGAATCAGCCGGGTGCGGAATTTGCTCAAAGCGTCAAGGATTCATATTCGCTTGCCGTCAGCGAATTCAACGGCGGCTTATTCGGCGCTCTAATCGGCTGGCTTATGCTCACTCTCGGCAAAGCGCCCGCAGTTATACTTTGCGTGATTTTCCTTTTTGTGGATTTTATGCTGCTCAGCGGAATCACCATCATTCAGTTCCTCAAAGGCGCGGCAAAGCCGGCCAAGGCTACTTATGAGAAAGTGGACGAGCGCGTGCGCCAAAAGCGTATGACTAAGGAAAGCATTGATATTCCGCTTGACGGCGAAAATACGGCGCTAAACGAAAAGCCGAAAAAAAGCGCCGATAAAAGCGGCGCACAACAGCCTATGAAAGAGCTTGAGGACACGCAGCAGATAATCGACGAGATCAACGCAGCAAACGCCAAAAACAAGAGCGCAAGAGCGGCAAAAAAGCAGCGCTCGATAGACGAGATAGTAGAGGATGCCTCAGCGCCCGAAAAGGCGGCGGAAAATGAAGACGGCAAGTCTTTTGAGGTCACCTCTGAGCAGATGAAGGCGTCAGTTGAGGACTATATTCTTCCGCCCGCCGATATTCTTGAAATGGGCGCGCACGCATCCGTTAAGGATGTAAGCGGCGAGCTCAAGGCAAACGCTCAGCGGCTTGTTGAAACACTTCGCTCCTTTAATGTTGAGGCTTCAATAACCGATATAAGCCGCGGCCCTACGGTAACAAGATACGAGCTGAAGCCTGCCGCGGGAATACGAATCGCTAAGATAACAAATCTTTCAGACGATATTGCCCTCAACCTTGCAGCAACAAATGTAAGGATAGAGGCGCCGATTCCCGGCAAAGCCGCAGTGGGCATCGAAATCCCCAATTCCGTAAAAAATATGGTCTATATGCGCGAGCTTATAGATACTCCCGAATTTACTCAGCAGCGCTCTAAGCTTTCGGCAGGTCTCGGCAAGGATATCGCAGGAAACTGTGTTTACTGCGATATCGCAAAGATGCCGCATCTTCTTATTGCCGGCACAACGGGCTCTGGTAAATCCGTGTGCCTTAATTCCATAATCGTTTCCATACTTTACAGAGCCAAGCCCGACGAGGTCAAATTCCTTATGGTTGACCCCAAGCAGGTTGAATTTTCAAAATATGCCGGTATCCCGCACCTGCTTGTTCCCGTTGTAACCGACGCAAAGAAAGCCTCGGGCGCGCTCGGCTGGGCTGTTTCGGAAATGCTTCAGAGATACAATAAGTTTTCCGAAACAGGCGTTCGCGATATTGACGGATACAATAAATATGTTTCAAAGCACGACGATATGGAACCGATGCCGAAGATATGTATTTTTATCGACGAGCTTGCAGACCTTATGATGGCTGCGCCCAAGGAGGTTGAGGATTCCATATGCCGCCTTGCGCAGATGGCGAGAGCTGCCGGTATGCACCTTGTTATCGCCACTCAAAGACCTTCCGTCGATGTTATCACAGGCCTCATCAAGGCAAATATTTCCTCAAGGATCGCGCTTACGGTTTCTTCACAAGTAGATTCGCGCACCATCCTTGATTCAAGCGGCGCAGAAAAGCTTTTGGGTCACGGCGATATGCTTTACGCTCCGATCGGCGCAAGCAAGCCGATACGCGTTCAGGGCTGCTTTATAAGCGATGAAGAGATCGAATCTCTTTGCGATTACATCAAGAAGCAGGGCGAGTCTGAATACGACGAAAACATCCAAAAAGAGATAGAGGAAAAAGCCGTTAAGGATAAAAAGAGTCCGTTTGAGGGCGATGAGGAATCAGACGGCAGCTATGATCCTTTATTTGAAAAGGCAGCGGAGGTCGTTATTGAAACGGGCACCGCGTCAACCTCGTTCCTTCAAAGAAAATTATCCGTCGGCTATGCGCGAGGCGCAAAAATAATAGATCAGCTTCAGGAATACGGCGTTATAGGTCCTCCCGACGGCTCTAAGCCGCGTAAGGTGCTTATGAATATGCAGATGTGGCTTGAAAAGCGCGCTTATGACGGCACTGTGCCGATTACGGATGAAAATATGGAGCAGATAACATTTGACTCGAACAGCGGCACGGATGATTTTTCCGATGATATAAACGAAAACAGCGAACAGTAACGGGGCGTTCTATGGAGAAAAAGTCTAAAGCAACAAACGGCAGCAGGCACAGCGATATCCTTGTCGGGGTAGCGCTGCTGCTTCTTGCGGCCGTTTTTGCATATCTCGGCTTTTCCCAGCCCAAAATTTCAAACAATTATATCATTTCTTCACAGGAAGAGCTTACCGAGCAGTCGCCCGTTTTCACTGAAAACACAGAAAGCGCCGATGCCGGTGCTTCATACACTCAAAGCGCGCAGGCAGCCGGAGATAATAAAGGCAGCGAATCGTCCGTCAGCTTCCCGCTTGATCTCAACACCTGCACGGCTGCCCAGCTTATGCAGATAGACGGGATAGGCGAGGTAAGAGCAAGCGCGATTATAGCATACAGAAACGAGCTCGGCGGCTATACTTCCGTTGAACAGCTCAAAAACATCAAGGGAATAGGCGAGGCAACCTTTGCAAAAATCGCTCCGTATGTTACCGTATGAGTATATTAAACGAGATTATCCATATCCTTAAAAGATCGCTTTTTCCGAACAGATGCAGATTATGCTCCGAAATCATCGACTACAATAAAATAATCTGCGATGAATGTCTTTCGGCTCGCCGAATCGAGCCGCCGCTCTGCCTGAAATGCGGCTGCAAGAAGAGCGAATGTATATGTAAGCGCGAGCGTCATAAGCCGGAATACAGGTCTGTTGTAGCTCCTTATTATTACGAGGATTCGATTGCGCGCGGAGTGCTTTCCTGCAAAATGAACGATCTGCCGGATCTTACAAAGACGCAGGGAGCTTGCATCGCGCAAACCGTTAAGAAATACTACGGCCCTATACAATTTGATTGCGTTACTTATATCCCGATGCGCCGGTATGACGAGCGATACAGAGGATATAACCAATCCGAGCTGCTTGCGGCGCGTGTTTCGGAAATATGCGGCATACCGTTAAAGCCGATGCTTTATAAGAAGAGGCGAACAAAGATTCAAAAGCGGCAAAAGGCGTCAAACAGATATGTCAATATGTATAACGCGTTTGATCTTTTGGAGGATGCCGACGCTGACGGCAAAAATATTCTTTTGATTGATGATGTTAAAACTACAGGCGCAACACTTTCTTCAGCGGCGCTCACGCTTAAGGCATACGGCGCAAAAGCCGTTTACTGCGCTGTATTTGCCATAGTAAAATAAAAACCCACGGCAAGCCGTGGGTGTGGAGCGGCTGATGGGAGTCGAACCCACCTGTCAAGCTTGGGAAGCTTGCATTCTACCGATGAACTACAGCCGCGTATGGATAAATATGGTGCGGGTAACAGGACTTGAACCTGCACGGTTGCCCACAAGATCCTAAATCTTGCGTGTCTGCCAATTCCACCATACCCGCATTGCAATTATTTTATCATTATTTCATAATGAAATCAATATATAAAAGGGGAAATTTATGAAAAAATCACTCAAAATCTTTTTAAAAGTAATCTGCGCGCTTGTTGCCGTCATAGTTTTGCTGGCTGCAACTGCAGGCATTTACTATGCAGCTTCTAAAAGCTGCACGCTTACCGTTAATGCAGACACCTCGCAGCCCTTAAGAGAAATGTCAGGCTGGGGAACCTCCGACTGTTGGTGGAGCGATGACATTACCGATGAAAAGACCAGAAATGAAATGGCGGACCTTCTGTTTTCAGAATCCGGTCTTGATCTCGCTACATACCGCTACTGCCTTTACGGCGGCTACGATCCCGATACGGAGGTAGTTACTAATCAATGGCGCCTCGGCGAAAGCTTTCTTGTATATAACGAGGATAGCGGCGAATATGAATACGACTGGTCGCGTGACGCGGCATCACAGGCAATGCTTCAAGCAGCGCTTGACAGAGGCGTCAGCACAGTTGTGCTTTTTGCCAATTCGCCGCACTATTCAATGTGCAGAAACGGCCGTTCAAGCGGTCACGAGAGCGGAACGGAAACTAATATAGAGCCGGACAGATACCAGGATTACGCCGACTATTTCCTTGATATAACGGAGCATTTCATCTCACAGGGAGTGCCGGTTAAATATATTTCGCCAATAAACGAGCCGCAGTGGGGCTGGGGCGGCGAGTCGCCCGCGCAGGAGGGCTGCCATTATGAGGCAGAGGAAGCGGTCGCGCTTTTAAAGATATTTGCAAAGGAAATAATTTCAAGAGGGATTGATGTTAAGCTCTGCGCGCTTGAAAGCGGTAATATAGGGGATACAGCCAAAAATTATTACAACCTTATGATGGCGGACGAGGATATCAGCAAGGTGCTGGGGATGTACAGCTTCCATTCCTATTTTAATGATAACGATAAGATCAAAAAAGACCGTTTCGGCTCCTGGATAGAAGAAAGCGTATCCGTTCGCAGCGATATGACCGAATGGTGCGAGCTTCCCTCGATGCACGACGCATCAGATCCGCTGAGCGCAGTCATAATGGCGCGTGTTATTTCAAACGATATAGGCTGCCTGAATGTAAACGGCTGGAGCAACTGGGTAGCGGTCAATGAAAAAGGTGTTAATCCCGATGACGGCAAGGATTATTCGGACGGACTGCTTGTTGCAGACCCCGAAAATCCGAGCGATTATTATATAGCCGCAAGATATTACGGTTATATGCATTACAGCCGCTTTATTCCCGCCGGCTCTCAGATACTCAAGTGCTCGGACGGTGTGTTTACCGTAGCTGCATATAAAGACGACGATGGCATCCATTTCAGAGAGCTTGTAAACGAAACGGCATATCTGACTCCGAACGGCGAGCTTGTTGTTGTAGTAGTTAACGAGGGCGCGGAAAGAGATATAAAAATACCGGCGGACGGTTATAATAATGTTACCGTATATACTACCGACAGCGAGCTTAAATGCGAGGAGACATACAGCGGCGCTGCCGCTGAAAAGTATACCTGCTCGGAAAATTCGGTTAATACTTATATTTTCACAAAGTAAAGGAGTTTGTTATGCGAAATATAAAAGAAATTAACGGCGCATGGCTTTTCAGCAAGGAAAGCAGAGATGTTCCGAAGTCGCTCCCGCAGGGCTGGGAAAGCGTTGAGCTTCCGCACACCTGGAACGGGGAGGACGGGCAGGACGGCGGTAACGATTATTACCGCGGGAAATGCCTTTATGCGCGCAGCCTGAGCCGCTCCGAGCTGCCGGATGGCGATTGCATATATCTTCAGCTTGACGCCGTAAATTCAAGCGCAGAGGTCTATTTTAACGGCAAAAAGCTTGCCGAGCATCACGGCGGGTATTCCGCCTTCCGCATGGAGCTTACCGATATAAAGGACGAAAATCTTTTGGTTGTCGCCGCGGATAACAGCCCAAATGAGACCGTCTATCCGCAGCAGGCAGATTTCACATTTTACGGCGGTATTTACCGCAGCGTAAAGCTTATAGGCGTACCGGCGGAGCATTTTTCGCTTGATTACTACGGCGCGCCGGGAATAAGCGTTACTGCGCAGCCCGTTGAAAAAGGCGCCGATATTTCCGTTAAGGCATATACAGATAAAGAAGCCGAGGTGCTTTTTGAAATATACGATGCCGAAGGCAAGCTTTTGGAGTCAAACAGCGTAGTCGGCGCTTCGCCTGAATATAAATTCCATCTTGAAACGGCGCACCTTTGGAACGCTGTTGAAGATCCGTATCTTTATTCGGCTCGCGCCGTTATGAAAAGCAGCGGCGACGAAATCAAAACCCGCTTCGGAATACGCTCCTTTAAGTTTGATGCAAGCAGGGGCTTTATATTAAACGGCAGGGAATACCCGCTTCGCGGCGTTTCCCGCCATCAGGACAGACCTAAAATAGGCAACGCCCTCAAATTAGAGCATCACAAGGAAGATATAGACCTTATTTGCGAGATGGGCGCCAATACCGTTCGCCTTGCGCATTATCAGCACGCCCAGGAATTTTACGATTTGTGCGATGAGCGCGGGCTTGTTGTGTGGGCCGAGATACCGTATATTTCACGCCATATGCGCACCGCGCGTGAAAATACGATCACGCAGATGACGGAGCTTATCGCGCAAAACTATAACCACCCGTGCATCGTAACCTGGGGGCTTTCAAATGAAATAACGATGGGCGGCGCCGCTGATAAGGATATGATAGAAAATCATCGTATCTTAAACGACCTTGTTCATAAGATGGACAAAACACGCCCAACCACAATGGCAGTTGTTACGATGTGCGACCCTGCGTCCGAGATAACCTCCGTTTCCGATATCCTTTCTTATAATCACTATTTCGGCTGGTACGGCGGCAATGTTGAGATGTACGGCCCCTGGTTCGATGATTTTCGCAAAAAATATCCAAACAGGGTTATAGGAATCAGCGAATATGGCTGCGAGGCGCTCGACTGGCATACCTCAGAGCCTGCTCAAGGCGATTATACGGAGGAATACCAAGCATATTACCACGAGGAAATGATAAAGCAGATCTCCGCAAGGCCGTATCTTTGGGCAACGCATGTTTGGAATATGTTTGATTTTGCAGCCGATGCCAGAGCCGAGGGCGGCGAAAACGGTATGAACCATAAAGGTCTTGTATCCTTTGACAGAAAGTATAAAAAAGACTCTTTTTACGCATATAAGGCCTGGCTTTCGGATGAGCTGTTCGTTCATATATGCTCAAAGCGTTATGTTGAGCGAGTTGAGGATGTTACAAGCGTTACGGTATATTCAAATCTTGATTATATAGAGCTGTACGCCAACGGAGAGCTTGTTGAAAAGCAGAGCAGGGGAAAGTTCCCGTTCTTTAAATTCAAAGTCAAAAACAGCGGTGAAACAGAGCTTCTTGCCAAATGCGGCGATTACAGCGATCAGAGCCGAATCGTTAAGGTTGACGAATTCAACGAAAAATACAGAATGAAGGAAGAGGGCGCGGTAATCAACTGGTTTGAGATCTCCACCCCTCCCGGAAGATATTCCGTAAACGACACCATCGGCGATATAATATCTACCTTCAAGGGCAAGCTTTTTGCCGTTAAGATACTCCTTATGATTTCAAAGGCGTTTTCATCAGGCTCAGACGGTAAAAAGAAAAAGGGCGGCACAAGCATTGCCGGCTTCAAGGTCAACAAAACGATGCTTGATATCGCCAAGGGCTTTACCCTGAAGCGCGCGCTTATGATGATGGGCGGCAAGTTTACTAAAGAGGATATAATCAAAATCAATTCAATGCTTAATAAAATTAAAAAAAGGTAAAGTAAAAGCGTTCGTCCGATATACGGATGAACGCTTATTTTATGCTTATTTCCAGCTGAGCAGTATTTCGGGATTGCGGAAAATTTCGTTGAATTTTTCAATCATAGGCACGCAGTCGCCGAAATCGAGCGCTCTGTGGTCTATCGCGCTTGTTATTGTTATTATCTGGCGAACCTCAACCTTATCATTACCGTTTTCATCCTTGACCACCCAGGACTTTTTCTGAATCGGTCCTATGCAAAAAGCAGTAGTCTGCGGCGGAATGATCTCGAGCAGGAAAGTGGTTCCCATAAAATCTCTGCAAACTGAGCCGATATTTGAAATAGTTGTGGTGCCCTGTTCGATATCAAGCTTTGTGAGCCTTTCGCTTTTTGGAATGGAGTAATACTTCTTTTTCTCGCTCCCGCTCAGGGTATGCACCTTATGCTTGCCGGGCATCTTTGAGCCGTAAAGCCTTCTTAAGGTCTGAAGCACCTTGCCTTCCTTAAGGCCCTTGAGCGTATTATCAAGCGAAACCTCAAACATAACCTCGTTCATATCGCTGTTGTTGGCTCTTCTGATAGTGTCGTGAATGGCTGCGGTCATTTCGCTGAGCGATTTATTACCCATATCGCGCATATTTACCGTCATCATTTCGCCTGTGTGCAGGATCATCGGCATACTGATATTTATCTCGTCGTGATAATAAACGGTGCCGCGAACAAGCTTCCTGTTAAATTTAATCGTTGTGTTCATCTTCGGCGCGGCCTTAAGACCCTCGCAGATGATTTTAAGCATAACTGTGTTGATAGAAATCTTCTTCGTTTTATCTGTTACGCCTTCGTTGAGCTGCTTTATGACCTTCATCATATCGGTTACATCGGCTTCGTAACCCATAGCCGCGTGAGGAATCTCCTCCCAGCTCTGCGAGGTCATATTTGCAACAATCTTTCTTGCAATTCCGAAATGCTCTGTTTTGTAAATTCCCATAAAAATCTCCAACCACTTAAAATTATTTGTTATCAAATAACGAAATGATTATACTATAAGGCTGTGGATTTTACAAGAAAATAATTACAAAATTTAAAATTTGTTAAAACTTAGTTCACTGCAACAATTATATTATTCTATATTGATTTTTTCTTTATATCTTGCTTCATATTCATCGCAAAGCATTTTTCTGAATTTGGGATGAGCTATTTTTATAAGCTCCTTTGCCCGTTCACGCATTGTTCTGCCCTTTAGATGGGCTACTCCGAATTCGGTAACCACCATATTAACA
This sequence comes from uncultured Eubacterium sp., assembly GCA_944380545.1. Classification (GTDB taxonomy): domain Bacteria; phylum Bacillota; class Clostridia; order Oscillospirales; family Acutalibacteraceae; genus Eubacterium_R. Next base: position 193,097 of record CALWHV010000014.1, read on the forward strand.
TCATTTCTTGTTGTAGTTATTGCAGAGCGGTCGGTAATTACGGGAACTATTTTTGAAATTGTGTCATTTTTGGCAGTAGAAGTCATCGCAATTATTGAGCGACCGTTTTTGCTCAATGCAGCTCCGCGCACGAAATCGACCTGACCGCCTACGGCGGAGATTTGAGAAAGCCCCATAGTATCGGCTACGACCTGGCCCATCAGATCAATCTGCAGGCAGGAGTTTATAGACACAACATTATCGTTTTGCGAAATGACATAAGCATCGTTAACATAATTGATAGGGTACATTTCAACGGCAGGATTATTATTTATATAGTTGCACAGTATCTCGGAACCGAACGCTGCGCCAAGCACCGTTCTTCCCGTGTGAATCTGCTTCTTTTTATTATTGATGATTCCTGCCTCAAGCAGGGGAACAACGCCGTCGCCGACTAATTCGCTGTGCAGTCCTAAATCTTTTTTATCAAAAAGCTCCTTGCATATGGCGTCGGGTATTCCGCCTATACCGAGCTGAAGGCAGTCGCCGTCATTTATAAGAGAAGCGCAGTTTTTACCTATCGCTATCTCAACTTCGCTTAACTCAAGAGATTTCACACCGGGCAAAGGCTCGTCGTGCTCAACAAAATAAGTGAAATCTCGAACATTTTTCGTACTGTTTCCAAAAGTGCGCGGCATATATTTATTAACCTGCGCGATAACTATTTCCGTGTGGTCCGTTGCACCTTTAGTGTAATCGACTGTTGTTCCGAAAGACACATTACCGTGCTCGTCGGGAGGAGAGACGGTGCAAACAGCTACGCGCGGCTTTATAATATTTTTCAATACAAAAGGTATCTCGCTGAAATTAACGGGTGTAAAATCAGCATCGCCTTCAAGGATGGCTTTTCTGTTGCTTTTAGATGCAAACAGGCAGTTGAGCCTGAAGTGGCCCTTCATTTCAGGACGGCACCAGGGCGAATCACCGAGCGAAAGCATATTGGTTACCTGAACATCGTGAAAATCGGTGTAGTGCTCTATCATAGCTCTCTCAATAGCAAAAGGCTCTCCGCACGCAAAGCCCGTAACAACTCTGTCGCCGTCTTTTATGGCTTTTATCGCCTCTTCGGCGCTTACTAATTTGCTTTTATATATTTCCTGCCAGCTCATAATTTTTCTCCTTTACAGCTGTTTTCCGGCTCCTGCCGGGTAATATCAATACTCAACCTTAAGGCTTTCCTCAGCTTCGGCAACCTTAAGCATTATTGCACATTCAATCCTTTTCCTGTGCAGCTCGCAGCCGAACTCATAAACTCCGTCAACCTTGCCGGTTGAATGATAAGCGTTTGCCGCGCAGCCGCCGCTGCAGTAAAGCTTTGCAAAGCAATTTCTGCATTGCTCGTGTGAATATACATTGCAGTTTTCAAACTGATTTAAAACATCATAGTTTTTAACGCCGCCGTAAATATCTCCAAGCAGGAATTTTTCATCCCCCACGAATTGATGGCAGGGATACAGCTCGCCGCTCGGCGTTACAGCCATATATTCAGTGCCGACTCCGCAGCCCGATATTCTTTTTATAATGCAAGGGCCGGAATCAAGATCTATCATAAAGTGATAAAAGGTAAAGCCCTTGTTATTTCTGTATCTTTTCAGCATCTCTGCCGCAAGTATCTCATACTGCTCTTTAAGCGTGTCAAGGTCGCTTTCGCGAAGGGCATATTCTTCATCCGGCGAGCAAACAACAGGCTCTATCGAAAGCTCCTTGAAGCCGAGGTCCGCCATATGCAGCACATCTTTTGAAAAATCGGTGTTAAAATGCGTGTATGTGCCGCGCATATAATAGTCCTTTTGATTTCTTGAATCGGCAAACTTTTTGAATTTATCAATTATCAAATCATATGAGCCGGTTTTGTTTCTCGATATTCGCAGGCGGTCGTGAGTTTCTCTGCGCCCGTCAAGAGAGAGGACTACATTTCCCATCTCTTTGTTGCAAAAATCCATTATCTCATCATTGAGCAAAAGCCCGTTGGTGGTTAAGGTGAATCTGAAACGCTTGCCCGTGTCCTTTTCGCGCGATCTTCCGTATTCCACGAGCCGCTTGCAGACCTCCCAATTCAGCAGGGGCTCTCCGCCGAAAAAGTCAACCTCAAGATTGTGCCTTGATTTACTGTTTTCAATCAGAAAATCAAGCGCTCTTTTGCCTGTCTCAAAGCTCATTATGCCCTTAGGGCCGTCATATTCGCCCTTTCCTGCAAAGCAATATTTGCAAGCAAGATTGCAGTCGTGCGCAACATGAAGGCAGATAGCTTTCAAAACGCCCTGTTTTCTTTTAAAATTCGCCGCTTCCTTTTCAAAGGGGTCGTCTGAAAACAGCCTTCCCTGCGCCTTAAGAGCGTCTATATCCTCAAAGCAATTTTCAATATCTTCCTCTGTTACATCGCTTCTATCCTTATATTTATCTAAAATATAAGATTTTATGTTATTTTTGCTCTCAGATTCGTATTTTGTAATTATATCATAGGCAACATCATCGACGCTGTGAACGCAGCCGCTGTTTTGGTCTATAATGATGTTGTAGCCGTTCATTTTGTATGCGTGAATCATCTTGTCTCCTTATAGCAAAGCGGCGGTAAAACTACCGCCGCCCGACTCAAACAGCTATTCTTATTTCTTTAACTGTTCACACTTCTGATTAGCTACGGAGCAGGAAGTTTTGCTTGCAGACTGGCAGGAGGTCTGGCACTCGCCGCAGCCGCCCTTTTTAGCAGATTCGCAAAGATTGCGAGAGCTTAAAGTGTTTATCCTTTTCATATTAAAACCTCATTTCGTATGGATTTATTATATTTTATATTAAGATTAAGGTTTTGTCAATATAGTGCCGCAAAGTAATTTACCGCCGCTTTTGATATTTACGCCTGAGGATAAGTATTGTTTTATTAAATCAATATCGCGCTGCGTTATTATATCATTAGGCGCCAAAATAGGGATGCCCGGAGGATATGCGTAAACAAATTCGGCGCAGACCCTGCCTGCACAGTCCTCAAGACGCGTTTTTTCAGTGTTGTTAAAATCAATATTGAACTGCCTGATTTCATAATGCTTTTCCGGCTGAGGCAGGGGAGGGCGGCAGGTCGGCTCTGCGATTTTGTCCTCTGCTGTCAAAGCGCTGCTCAAAAGGTCAAAAGCTTCCTTGCCGTCGCAGACGCTCGTCATAAATATGAGATGGCGAAGCTGCGCCGTTTCGCACTCTATGCCGTAAATATTTCTCAGCCTTTCTGCAAGCAAGGTGGGGGAAATGCTGCAATCGCTCAGGGAAAGGTTGATTTTGCCGATGTCGTCGGTTTTTATAAATTTAAAATGATTTAATTTGGTGTCTGCATAAAAATCGTCGAGCCTTTTTTCATACTCCGAAAAAGCCTCTTTGTGCTCTTCAATGAATTTTATACAAACACTTGCGCTGTTCATAAGCACATAGCTCGGCGAGCTCGTTTCAAAAATATCTATATAATGCTTAAAGCGCTCTGCAAAACGCATATCATAAATATTTGCCGCCGCCGTCTGAGAGAGCGCGGGCAGAGTTTTATGAAGGCTTGTTACGGCAATGCTTCCGCGGATTTGCTTTTTTGCGCCCATAAACGGCATGTGCGCGCCGTGAGCCGCATCAATAAGTACGGGAACAAAGCTGCTTATTTCGCTGATACAGCCCTCATAAGTAGGGCTTGTAACGATGATCAGCTTAACATCGCCGTTGTTTGAAATCAGCCTGTCTATTTCATCCTGCCCAAGCGATTTATATATTCCGTTTTCACAGTCGTATTCTGGGTAAGCCGTGATCACCTTGAGCTTTCTGAGCTCACAGGCGTTAAACACGCTCTTGTGGCAGTTGGCGGCAGCTATCACGGTGTCGCCCTCATCGGTCATAGCAAATACAGCGGCAAGAATACCGACTGTGGAGCCGTTTACAAGCAAAAAGCTTCTTTTGCTTGAATACAGCGCAGCAAGCTTTTCCTCAAGCTCTTTGATGCTTGAGGAGGGGTCGTGCAGATCGTCAAATCCGTCAATCTCAGTAATATCAATCTCGCTGCCGGCAATATCGGGATAAAAAGCCCTTTTGTGGCCCGGCATATGAAAAGGATATCTGTTTAGCTTTTTCAAATCATCGTGAAGCATCGGCTGTTTTCCTTTCGGACTTATTAGAACCGTTTATACTGATAGTTATAGGCATAATCAATAAAGCAAAAATGACAGGCAGCCCTTCAATAAGCGCGTTTTGCTTGAAAATCAGCAGTAATACAAGATCAGCAACAAGCGCTGCTGCTATTATAACGGTTGATATTAAATTATAAAGCTTCTTTTTTGCTCCGCTTAAAAATGTTAAAAAGACCGCCAGTCCCGTACAAACGGAAAAAACGAGCGAGCCCGTGCAGTGCAGATAGTATTGAAGCTTCAGCGCGCTGTCAAATTTGAATACAAGGGTAAGCGCCATTCCTATAAAAGACGAAAGCGAGAGCACATAAAGAAAATGCTTTTTAGCGCCGAACAGGGCGGCGAGCGAAAACACATCTGCATAAAGCGCGGCGTATACAGAAACGCCCCAAAATACGAAGAGCAGGGGATGCTCAAGCCCTGTTTTAGATATTGCACCGCTGTTTGTAGTCAGCTCATTGAGGCTCATAATATATACCGTGAGTATTATTGTCGCGGCGCTCAATATGTAATAAATAGCTGTTTTCATATTGACCTCTTTTAAAATATCGCAATAATTATATAATAATTTGATTGACTTTTCAAGGCGCATATGTTAATATACCGTTGTTGCATATTTAGGCATGTTAAAGTGTTTTGCGCAGCGCGGCTGCAAAGTTCGGCGGTATTGATCATTTCTTGCAGCCTTATTTTATAAAACAACAATCACATGCGGAAGTGGCGGAATCGGCAGACGCGCTAGATTCAGGTTCTAGTGAATGCAAATTCATGAGGGTTCAAGTCCCTTCTTCCGCACCAAAAAGAGCAGGTCAACAGACCTGCTCTTTTTTAATCGATTTATCAATTCGGCTTATCTTTTGCCGCCTCTCTTTTTAAAATCCTGATCTATGCGTTCTTTCCAGTTGTCTTTGATAGCGTTACCGCAGCGAACGCAGGTAATCGTTTCGCCGATAACCTCGTAGTTCAGGGCCGTTCCTTCACGGTCGCAGTTGAAATTTGCCGCTCTTGATTCATCAATGCCGAAGCGCCTTGCCTCTGCTGCTGCGTCTATATTTGCGCCGAGGAACAGAAACTCCCAGCCGTATTTTTCCTGCTGTCGCTTTATCATAGCTTGAACCTTATCATAGGTATACATATTGCTCGCGTTCTCCAGACCGTCGGTAGTGATTATAAAAAGCGTTTTTTCCGGAACATCCTCTTTGCGCGCGTACTTGTGGATGTTTCCTATGTGGTGGATCGCTCCGCAGACGGCGTCAAGCAGAGCCGTGCAGCCGCGCACATAGTACTCCTTTTCTGTAAGATGCGGCACATCCTTAAGCGGGATGCGGTCGTGTATGACCTCGGAATAATTGTCGAACAGCACCGTTGATACCAACGCTTCGCCAGGCTCATTGAGCTGCTTATCAATAAGGGAATTGAAGCCCCCAATCGTGTCTTTCTCAAGGCCGGCCATAGAACCGCTCCTGTCTAAAATAAATACCAATTCTGTCATATAAAAAACCTCCTTCGTTTGATTACGCATTGATTATAGCATAAACGAAGGAGGCTTCGGTCGCCTGTCGGGCGACATTTTATGAGCCTATCAGAGGCTGGTCAAAAGCAAACAGCACCTCATTGAGCTCAAAAATATCATAATTTTTATGGACGATGAAATATTCAACGATAATATCAAATTTGCTGCTGTGCGACAAAGCAAAGCCCGCGCGTGCAATAAAATCCTTTGTCTCCCGCAAATCAAGCTCAAGAGCGATCGCAAACGCAAGCGCCGTTGCTTTAGACGGCTTGTAATCCGCGTTGTTGCGGATTTTTGAAAACAGCTTCCGGTCTATATTTGCCCTTTTGTATATTTCAGAATCCTTTTTGCCGGTTCTGTCTATCAAATGAAGCAGAGTTTCGGAAAATCCCGCGTCTATATTGTCTAATACGGATTCCCAATCTTCCGCTTCGGCAGCATTAACTGCGGGTAATCCGATCTGATCTGAATATACGGCGGTGCTTTCAAAAAATTCTATATCATCGCGGATGCGCTTGCTGCGTTCGGTGATATTCTTGAACGGCAACGCTTGTGTTGTATTAAGCGCAGGTGCGCCGTCTGAGCCGTATTCATCGATCGTTTTATCGCGGATATAGTTTTCATCGATATAGCTTGAAACGGAGCTGAACAGCTTCTCAGACAGCTCAAAAGCATCGCGGCTGAACACAACAAGATATATCATCATATCGCTATTCATCAAAAAGCTGCTGATTTCATTAACGGCAATTTTAATTGCCAGCGGCTTCGGAAAGCCGTAATTGCCGGTAGAGATCAACGGAAAGGCGATGGACTCGCAGCCGTATTGCTTTGCAAGCGCAAGGCACTCCTTATAGCAGCTTTTCAACAACGCTTCCTCATTGCTTGAGCCGCCCTGCCAAACAGGGCCGACCGTATGGATAACATATTTTGCGTCCAGATCAAAAGCGGGGGTGATTGCCGCCTTACCCACGCCGATACTGCCGACTCTTTTACGCGCCTCCAAAAGCAGCGGACCGGCTTTTTTATGTATTCCGGTATCTACGCCGGAACCGACTGCCGGTCGTGGATTTGCGGTATTTACAATCGCGTCGGCCTGCATATTAGTAATATCGTTTCTCACTATTTCAAAAGGCATTGGCGGCCTCCTTTTGAATTATATGTATTCCTTTATATTTATTCTGCCTTTTCTTCGGCCTCTTCGATTACGGAGGTGCAGTGCGGGCAGCGCGTTGCGTTGATATCGATATCGCTCATACAATAGGGGCATTTTTTAGTGGGCGGAGCAGCCTCTGCCTCCTCCTCAGCCTGCTTTTTCTTGCCGATGGTCATCAGCTTGTTGATGAGCTTCATCAGGAAGAAGAGAATAACGGCCGTAATCAGGAAATTGATGAAGGCAGACAGGAAATTCATTGCGAAGCCGCCAACCTCGTTAAGGCTGTGGACCGTGCCTGTAAATAGGTCGAGCAGCGGACGGATAAGGTTGTCCGTCAGCGCAGTAACAACGCTTGTGAACGCGCCGCCGATGATGATACCGATTGCCATATCAAACATATTGCCTTTAAGCGCAAATTGTTTGAACTCCTCAAACAATTTTTTCATAATGTTTTCTCCTTTTTCATCTTATTTAAAATAAAAGGCTGTCGTTTAAGGCAGCCTTAAATTACCGATTATTCAATCATATCCTTCATGGAATAAACGCCTTTTGTTTTTCCGTTCATAAACACTGCGGCGTTCACAGCGCCTACGGCAAATATCTCCTTGCTTCTTGCCGAATGGGAGAGGGTGATGATTTCGTCACGGCCGGCAAAGATAATTTCGTGCTCGCCGACTATCGTGCCACCTCTGACAGAGTGCATACCGATCTCGTTTTTGGAGCGCTTTTCGCGCTTGCTGTGACGGTCGTACTCATACTTCATCGGCTTGTCGAATTCTTCGCTCACAGCGTCGGCAAGCATTAGGGCGGTGCCGCTCGGAGCGTCTATTTTTTGATTATGATGCTTTTCAACTATTTCTATATCAAAATCGTCTCCGAGCACCTGTGCAGCCTTTTTAGCAAGATTTGCAAGCAGATTGATGCCCATACTCATATTGTAGGTGAAAAACACTGCCGTATTTTGCGCCGCTGCCTCGATCTGCTTTTTCTGCTTGTCGTCGTACCCCGTGGTCGCTATAACCGCGGGAATATTCTTCTCAGTTGAAAATTCAAGAATGCTGTCAAGCAGGGCAGGGTTTGAGAAGTCGATTATAACATCGCCGTTCTCCTTAACCTCCTTAAAATCTGCGTAGATCGGAAAATCACTCGAATTTGTGTTCAAATCAACTCCGGCAACGATTTCGCAATCGTCGCGAGCGTTTACAACGCTTTGGATAACACGGCCCATCTTGCCGTTTGCGCCGCACAGGATTATCCTTGTCATTAAACTACCTCTTAACTAATTTTATTTTATAAGTCCGTATTCCTGCATAACTGATTCAAGATAAGCTCTGTTTTCCTCACTGAGATCAATCAGAGGAAGCCTGCACTTTCCGGCGGAATATCCCATCATATTAACCGCTTCCTTGACGGGAATCGGGTTCACATCGCAGAAAAGAGCCTTGGCAAGCTTCATATATTTATCCATCATAGTCTTTGAGCCGGCCTTATCTCCGTCAAGGTATTTTGCAACTATTTCGTGCGTTTCCGCAGGGCAGACATTTGAAAGAACGCTTATTACGCCGAGACCGCCTCTTTCAAGAATATCGTATATCTGATCGTCGTTGCCGCTCCAGATATTGAGCTCGTCGCCGCAAAGCTCGTGAATCTCAGCGATTTGCTCAAGATTGCCGCTCGCTTCCTTAACGCCGTTTATCCTCGGCAGCTTTGAAAGCTCAAGAGCTGTCTGCGGCTGGATGTTCATACCTGTCCTTGAGGGAACATTATAAAGGATAATGGGCTTATCGGTTGCATCGTGGATGGCTTTGTAGTGGGCTATAAGACCTCTCTGGCTCGTTTTGTTGTAGTATGGAGTTACAAGCAGCAGCGCGTCAGCTCCGTCCTTGCACGCCTCCTGGCTCAGCTCAATAGCCGTTCTTGTGGAGTTAGAGCCCGTGCCAGCGATAACAGCGCATCTGCCGGCAACATAATCAACGCACCACTTGATGCACTCTGAATGTTCGTCGACCTCAAGAGTAGAGCTTTCGCCGGTTGTTCCGCAAACAACAATGGCGTCTGTTCCGTTTTCTATCTGCCAGTCGATAAATCTTCCGAATTCTTCGTAATCAACACTGCCGTCCGCTTTCATCGGGGTGATGATTGCAACGGCCGCGCCGGTAAAGATTGGCTTTTTCATATCAAAAACTCTCCTTATTCAAAAAAATCAGTCCATATATCCTTCTGCGCACAGCAGCTCTGCAAGCAGAACTCCGCCGCCGGCGGCGCCGCGCAGAGTGTTATGGGAAAGGCAAACGAATTTATACTGATACTGTGTGTCCTCTCTGAGTCTGCCGATAGAGATAGCCATACCGTTTTCAAGCATTCTTTCACTCTTTATCTGCGGGCGGTCGTCCTCTTCAAAATAGTTGAGAAACTGCTTTGGAGCGGAGGGGAGCTCAAGCTCCTGTGCGCGCCCCTTAAAGTTTTTCCAGATCTCTTTCATCTCTTCCTTAGAGGGCTTCTTTTCAAAATTTACGAAAACAGCGCCGAGGTGACCGTTAGAAACGGGAACTCTTATGCACTGCGCCGTGAAATTGGGCTTATCGGCGAGCTTTATCTCGTCGCCCTCGATGCTGCCCCAGAGCTTAAGCGGCTCTTTCTCGCTCTTTTCCTCTTCGCCGCCGATATATGGGATAACATTATCTATCATATCGGGCCAGGTTTCAAAGGTTTTCCCTGCTCCGCTTATCGCCTGATAAGTGCAGACAAGCACATCCTTGACGCCGAATTTTTCGTGCAGCGGGAAAAGCGCCGGAACATAGGACTGAAGCGAGCAGTTTGATTTTACGGCTGTAAAGCCGCGTTTAGTGCCGAGGCGTTTTCTCTGCGCGGGGATAATGTTGATATGCTCGGCATTAAGCTCCGGCACAACCATCGGAACATCGGGAGTAAAGCGGTTTGCGCTGTTGTTGGAAACAACAGGACATTCGTGCTTTGCGTATTCCTCCTCAAGCTTTTTAATCTCGTCTTTTTTCATATCTACGGCGCAGAAAACAAAATCAACTTCCGCCGTGATCCTGTCTATATCCGCAGTTGCGTCGCGCACGATCATATCTTTAACATCTTCAGGTATCTCGGTATCCATACACCATTTTTTGCCGACGGCGTCCTCATAACGCTTTCCGGCAGATCTTGCCGACGCCGCAAGGCTCGTTATTTTGAACCACGGATGATTGCTTAGCAGCGTGATGAAGCGCTGACCTACCATACCGGTAGCGCCCACAACGCCGACTTTGTAAGTTCTGTTCATAGTTAATAGCTCCTATTCTGTAAAAAATTCTTGTAAAATAAATTACAATAGAATATAATATTAGACGGCTTTGCCGTATCTTTATGATATAATATCACTTATTATATATATATGTCAAACATAAATTAGGGAAACAGTATGAAAACTTCTGATTTTTATTACGACCTGCCGCAGGAGCTTATAGCGCAAACGCCGGCAGAACCGAGGGATTCCTCAAGGCTGATGGTGCTGCACAGGAAAACGGGAAAAATACAGCACGCGGTATTCAGGGAGCTCACAGACTTTTTAAAGCCCGGCGACTGCCTTGTGCTCAACGACACGCGCGTTATACCGGCAAGGATATACGGCATTAAGCGTGAAACGGGCGCAGCGGTTGAATTCCTGCTGCTCAGGCAGCAGGAAAACGATGTTTGGGAATGTCTCTGTAAGCCGGGCAAAAGGGCGAAAATAGGTACGGAATTTATATTCGGAAACGGAAAGCTTTGCGGCAGTGTTATAGGAATAAACGAGGAGCAGGGCAGCCGATTTGTCCGTTTTTCGTGTGAAGGAAGCATTTATGCAGTTCTGGATGAAATCGGCTCAATGCCGCTTCCGCCGTATATAACTGAAAAGCTGAATGATAAAGAGCGATACCAAACGGTTTACAGCAGGGAGCTCGGCTCAGCTGCAGCGCCCACGGCAGGCCTTCATTTTACACCCCAAATGCTTGAAAAGGCAAAGGCTATGGGCGTTGGCATTGCAGAGCTTACGCTCCATGTCGGTCTCGGTACTTTCAGGCCGGTTAAGGTGGACGATGTTACCAAGCACAAGATGCACACTGAGCATTATATTATGCCGGCAAGGGCTGCCGAGATAATAAACGAAACAAAGAAAAGAGGCGGAAGAGTTATCGCCGTCGGCACCACCTCCTGCCGAACGATAGAATCCGTAGCCGCAAAAAACGGCTGTATCTGCGCAGATGAGGACGATACATCCATATTCATTTACCCCGGCTTTGAGTTTAAATGCATGGATGCGTTAATCACTAATTTCCATCTTCCGGAAAGCACATTGATCATGCTTGTTTCCGCATTTGCCGGTTACGACAATGTTATGAACGCTTATAAAACAGCAGTTAACGAAAAATACAGATTCTTCAGCTTCGGAGACGCTATGTTTATTGAGGATTAAAATGAAATTTACCGTTCTGAAAAAAGAAGGCGCTGCAAGAAGATGCAGCTTCGAAACCGTTCACGGAACGATCGAAACGCCCGCCTTTATGAATGTTGCCACGGTTGCGGCGATAAAAGGAGGGCTTTCCGCTCAAGACCTTGAAAATATCGGAACTCAGGTGATGCTCTGCAACACCTATCATCTGCATGTGCGCCCCGGTGAAGACAAGGTCTTTTCCTTGGGCGGCCTGCATAAGCTAACGACCTGGAAAAAGCCCATTCTTACCGACAGCGGCGGCTTTCAGGTGTTTTCGCTTGCAAAGCTCAACAAAATCAAAGAAGAGGGCGTAACCTTTCGCTCGCATATAGACGGAAGCCGCATTTTTATGGGACCCGAGGAATCTATGAGGATACAAAGCAAACTCGGTTCAACAATTGCGATGGCGTTTGACGAATGTGTTGAAAACCCTGCGGATTACAGCTATTCCGCCGCCTCCTGCGAGCGCACTCTGAGATGGTTAAAGCGCTGCAAGGCGGAGATGGAACGCCTGAATTCACTTGACGAGACCGTAAATAAGCAGCAGCTTTTATTCGGAATAAATCAAGGCTGCACCTATGATGATCTAAGAATAAAGCATATGAAGGAAATTGCCGCGCTTGAGCTTGACGGATATGCGATAGGCGGGCTTGCGGTAGGCGAGCCTAAAGAGGATATGTACAGAATAATAAGCGCCGTAGCTCCGTATATGCCAGAAAATAAGCCGCGCTACCTTATGGGAGTGGGAACGCCGGGCAATATAATTGAAAGCGTGAGCAGGGGAGTGGATCTGTTTGACTGCGTGATGCCGAGCAGAAATGCCCGTCACGGGCATCTTTTTACAAAAAGCGGTATAATCAATATCAATAATTCAAAATATGCGCTTGATGAAAGCCCGATAGATCCCGAATGCAGCTGCCCTGTGTGCAGCAGATACAGCCGCTCATATATAAGGCATTTATTTAAAGCTTCCGAAATGCTCGGTATGCGACTTGCTGTTATGCACAATCTGTATTTTTACAATAATTTGATGTGCGAGATCCGCTGTGCTATTGAAAACGGCTGCTTTGAGGATTACAAAAACGAATATACTGTAAAACTTGATACGCGGATTTAAAAAAGCTCTTGCTTTTTTAATGTTTTCTTTATATAATAGATGCACTGTAATATTTTGGAGGTACAAAAATGTTAGAAACAGTTCTTTCGCAGCTTTTTTCAAACGCTGCCGGCACTTCTGCTACCGGAACGGGTATGGGAAGCTCTTATTCTATGATAATAGTTATGGTGGTACTGGTTGTAGTAATGTATTTCTTTACCATCCGCCCGCAAAAGAAGCGCCAAAAGGAAGAGCAGGAGATGAGAAACTCTCTTGAAATAGGCGATGAGATCATCACGATCGGCGGCATAGTGGGCAGAGTGGTAACGATCAAGGAAGACGAGATCGTTATCGAAACCGGCGCAGACAGAACCAAGATGAGAATACAGCGCTGGGCTGTTAACACCAATAAAACTAAGATGGAGCAGCACAGAAAAGAGGTTGAAGCAGCCAAGGAAGCCGCTAAAAAGAAAAAGGAAGAGAAAGCCGCCGCAAAGGGCAAGGGTCTGAAAGCTAAGAGCGATGAAAAAGCAGACAATAAAGCCGATAAAGAAGATAAAAAAGAAGATAAATAAGCTTTAGATCCGTAATAATCAAAAACTCCTTTGAATATCCTTTAATGGATAAGCAAAGGAGTTTTTTTATGCACAAAATAAAATCATCTTTAAACGCACGGCTCATAGCTATGTTTTTATTCAAATCGGTCGTTACCGGCGCCGCTGTTTCGGCTTTGCTGTCGGCGCTGTGCGCATTTATAATTTTTAAAACGGATATAAGCTTTGAGTATTCAAAATACATATCTATAGCAATATGCGCGGCAGCAGCCTGCGCCTGCGGCTATGTCTGCGCGAAAGGCTTTAAAAACAGCGGCTTTTTGATAGGCGCCGTTTCCGTCGCTCCGATGTTGATTTTTTCACTTATAAATATGATTATAAGCTCAACAGAATTTTACATATTTGCAATAAAGCTTGTATTATGCATCGCTTGCGCAGGGCTGTGCGGCGCAGCCGCAGTTAAAAATTCAAAAAAGATAAGGGTTAAAAAATGATTATAAAGGAAGAAATCATCGGGCAAAAAGCAGAGCAAAAAACAGAAAAGCTCAAAGACAAAAAGGATAAATATGAAAAGATAAAGCCGCAGGAAAAGCAAAGCGCTTACGAAGTATTTAAGCAGAACAAAAGCGCTTTTTACTGCTGCTTATTTTATGCGGCGGGTCTTCTGCTCGGCGCGTTGCTTCTGAAAAAAACAGGCACTGATTCCTCCGCTCAAATAATATTGAGCCTGTCGCAGGGCGATTTTTCAAGGCTGCTTGTAAATAATCTCGGCTTTTATTTCCTCGTGTTTTCTCTCACATTATTTTTAGGCATATGTCTTATCGGGTTTCCTATAATAAACGCCGTGCCGCTAATTATAGGGTTTCAAACGGGCGCTCAGGTTGCGTTTTATTATCTTGAATACGGCATTAAGGGCTTCGGCTTCAGTCTTTTGATGATAGCTCCTTTTACCGCAGCCTTTCTCACCATCATAATAAATACGGCTTCCTTAAGCTCTCAGCTCAGCAAAAAGATATATGAAATAACGCGCGGTAAAGATAAAGGCGACGGAATAGAGTATAGGGATTATATGAAAAAATATATCCTTTACGCTCTTATGACAGTGCTTGCTGCAGTTATAAACGCCGGCATAACTGCAGCCCTTCGCGGTATAATTTCGTTATAGCATCATCAGTTACCCGCACCCTTATTAAGCGGATTTGATTCTATAGCTTTTTTTGCCGCCTCGGCTGTGGTGTGGGTATATATCTCCGTTGTGCCCAAATTTTCGTGACCTAGTATTTCTTTAAGCAGCAAAAGATCAACCTTTCCGTATTGGTACATCAGCGTTGCTGCGGTGTGCCTGAGCTTGTGAACGGACAGGCCCCTGTTTCCGAGACCTGCTTTGTTAAGGTAGTTATAAACGATATGCTGCACTGTTTTCGGGCTTATTCTTTTTCCTCTGCTGCTTAAAAACAAAGCGCGGTCCTTAACGCCGTCGTTCCTTCTTTTACGCATATAATCGGCAATGGCTTTAATGCAGGCGCTGTTAAGGTAAACAACACGCTCCTTGTTGCCTTTTCCGGTGATAACAAGGCTGCCATCGTCTCTTATATCGTTATAATCTATTGAAACCAACTCTGAAAGCCTCATTCCGCAGTTTAAAAACAGTGTTAAAATCGCATAATCCCGCTCTTTATAAGGGCCGTCCACAACGCTTAAAAGCCGCTCAGCCTCCTCAAGAGTCAAATATTTCGGAAGCGAGCGCTTAGCCTTTGGTATGTCAAGATTTTTCATCGGGTTGCTTTCAAGCAGGCCCAAATTATCCGTGATATATATGTAAAATCTTCTGATGGAGATAACGCGTCGCGCTCTCGTTGCCTCGTTATTTTTGCGCTCGTTTTTAAGGTATATCAGATAGGCGTACGCATCGTTAAGATTGATTTTTTTAATATCATCCAGTCCGATAGGGGAGATATCGATCTCATCATCCTCTGCATTTTTCGGCGCCAAGCCTTTTCTTTTTGCCATAAACCTGAAAAAAGTACGCAAGTCGGAGCCGTATTCCAGCACGGAAAGCTCCGAATGGCCTTTGATTGCTTCAAGATAAAGCAGATACTGCTGCACAAGCTCCGGCAGGGCTTCAATATCTTCTCGTTTCATATTTATCTCCTTATTTGTGAAACAGTTTCACGATGACGGTGCATTTTTATTTTAAAGGGAAGCGAGCATAGTGTAACACAAAACAAATCAAGGCGAGCGCTTTGAAAGCTCACGCGCAGCCATAGTCGCCATTATAGCAGAGAACGGCTAATAAGCGCCACAATAAAATACAATATGCTAAATTTCTTTAGCAAAGTAAATATTGGAACGCAACAGATACAATCGAAAACAATACAACAATATTATTGTATTACAATATTATTCAATACACGATTGTGCAATCGTGCGCTGATTGACTGCAAATAACACAAAATGCCTGCATACAGTGCAGAAAACCGTGAAGCGCTCTATTCAATGCTTTATTCGTTTTTTACTCCCCTTAATTATATAAAACATTTATTTTGTATAATTGTAACATTTTAAATATTACTTGTCAATAGAGAATTATATTCCCTTTTTGAGCGCAACAAATAAAAAACAGCCCTTTTGCTTGATAAACATTCGGGCTGTTTACGGCATATTGAATTATTAGTCCGCCTCCTGCACGGCTTTAAACGCATCTCTTATATTGCGCGCCGGTATGATGTCTGCGGAAAGCTTTGCTGATTTAGAAAGACCCTTATAATTATAAAACGGTATTATGCATCTGTTGAACCCGAGTCTTACGGCTTCACTGATCCTCTGCTCGCAGTTATTCACAGCTCTGATCTCCCCTGCCAGGCCTATTTCGCCGAACGCGATTATATTTTCTTTTACGGGAATGTCCTGAAGAGATGAAACGAGCGCAAGCGCAACCGTTAAATCCGCAGCGGGTTCGTCAAGCTTCAAGCCACCAACAACATTTATATAAGCGTCGGACGAGCCGAAGTAATAACCGCATCGCTTTTCAAGCACGGCTATCAGCATAGCCATACGGTTATAGTCAAAGCCAGTACACATCCTGCGCGGCGTTCCGAAGCCGGTGGAGCTGACAAGCCCCTGAACTTCGGCGAGTATGGGCCTTGACCCCTCCATAACGCAGGCAACGCAGGTTCCGCTGACATTTTTCGGCCTGCCGGAAAGCATAAGCAAGGACGGATTTTCAACCTCGCAAAGGCCGTCCTGCCTCATCTCGAACACGCCTATCTCGTTGGTTGAGCCAAATCTGTTTTTTACACTCCTTAGTATTCTGTAAGAATAATTCCTTTCGCCCTCGAAATACAAAACCGTGTCAACTATATGTTCAAGCACCTTGGGACCTGCGATTGCGCCGTCCTTGTTAACATGGCCTACGACTAATATGGGAATACCGAGTGATTTTGCAAGATGCATCAATATATTTGTACATTCTCTTACCTGCGTTACAGAGCCCGCCGTTGAAGATATTTCATCATAGACCATTGTTTGAATCGAATCGATTATAACGATGTTCGGCTTGTTCGTTTTAACTGTCTCTACTATAGTTCCGATATCGGTTTGAGCAAGGATACCGAGATTTTCCGTACTAACGCCGAGACGCCCGGAACGAAGCTTTATCTGGCTTGCCGACTCCTCGCCGCTGACATATAATATGCTTTGGCTCTTTCCGAGATATTCGCAGATTTGAAGCAGAATCGTGGATTTTCCTATTCCCGGATCGCCGCTCAGCAAAACAAGGCTTCCCTCCACTATGCCGCCTCCGAGAACCCGATCAAATTCAGCCGAGCCGGTTTTTATCCTTTTTTCTATGCTGCCGTCTATCTCCGTGAGCTTCATTACGCGCGCAGAATAAGATGAGCCTGAGCCGGTCTTTTTTGACACGGCGCTCACCTGCTGCTCGTTCATAGTGTTCCATTCGCCGCAGCCCGGACATTTTCCATACCACTTTGCGCTTTCATATCCGCACTCGGAGCAAACGAATAAAGATTTTGACTTCGGCATATAGCTCTCCTTAATATTCTTCGTTTATAAATTGTGTTATTCCTAAGGCGATCACGGCGGCGATGCTCTTTCTGTAGCTTTCGTCACATAAAAGCTCAGCCTCCTGCGGATTGCTCATAAACCCGCATTCAACCATAACGGACGGAACTGATGCATTATACAATATGTAATAGCTGTCATCAGACGCCTTGTTGCTTCTGTTGTTATCCGGCTGTAAAAAACGCTTTGTGTTACCGAGTATCAAATCTGCAAGCCTTTTGCTTTCGGGTGTGTTCTTAGAATACCAGACCTGCATACCCGATTGGCTTATATCGTCAAAATAATTCTGATGAATTGAAACAAGCACGGCATTATCAATGCTGTTAACAAAATCGAGTCGGTTATACAGATCGGAGCGTTCGCGGCTTTCTCCTTCGCGGTAAAATTCGCTGTCATCGTTGCGAATCAGGCGGCATTTGATACCGCTTGAATTCAGAAAATCATATAAATCAAGCGCTATTGCAAGATTGATATCCTTTTCAGGCGTGCCGTTTGCAGAAGAAGTGCCGGCATCAGCACCGCCGTGACCCGCGTCAATAACAATGCAAGGGCCGTTCATAGCGGCGCCGCTGTCAACGCTTTTTATCCCGTAAAGCACAAAGCTAAGGGCGGTGCAGGAAAAGACGGTTGCAGCCGCAACGATCAATATCAACAGTGAGCGTTTCATTTTATCACCGTTAATTTCTATGCTATATTATATATTATTTAAAACTTACTTTCAATAAATTATTGCAAAACCGGCGTGTAGATATTATAATTTAAACATATTATAATTACTTGAACGGCGGTATTATTATGAAAATAGTTAATTTGGACGGCTATACCACTAATCCCGGCGATCTGAGCTGGGATTTTCTTAAAAAGTATACCTATGATGTAACCGTTTACGACCGCACTAAGCCGGAACAGATAGTTCAAAGGGCAAAGGGCGCGCAGCTGCTTCTGATAAATAAAACGGTTTTAGATAAAGATATCCTCAAGGCTCTGTCTCCGGAGCTTGAATACATCGGATTGCAGTCAACCGGATATAATGTTGTGGATCTTGAAGCCGCAACACAGCTGGGAATAACGGTATGCAACATTCCCTCCTATTCGACAGATGCTGTGGCTCAGCATGTGTTTGCAATGATTTTGCATTTTACAAATCAGGTGGACGCTCATTCCCTCTCGGTAAGAAACGGGGACTGGAGCCGCTGCCCGGACTTTTGCTATACGCTCTCCCCTCTTGAGGAGCTCTCCGGCAAAACGCTCGGCATTATTGGGCTCGGCTCGATCGGCAGCAGAGTTGCTCAGATAGCGGATGCTTTTAATATGAATATCCTTGTTTGCTCGCGTTCAAAAAAAGAGCTTTCCGCATATAAAAGCGCAAGGCAGGCGGAATTTGAAGAGGTGCTATCGTTGAGCGATTTTATAACCTGCCACTGCCCTCTTACTGATAAAACAAATAATATGATAAACGAAGACGCTATATCAAAAATGAAGCCCTCTGCGGTTTTGATAAACACTTCACGCGGACCCGTTGTAGACGAAGCCGCCCTTGCAAAGGCGCTCAACAGCGGCAGAATAGCCGGAGCGGCGCTTGATGTGCTGTGCAAGGAGCCGCCCGAAGACGGGAACCCGATTTTGACTGCTAAAAACTGCGTTATAACCCCGCACATTGCCTGGGCGGCAAAGGAAACGCGCGCAAGGCTCATCAAGATACTTGATGAGAACATCAAAAGCTATTTAAACGGAAATCCACAGAATAAAGTTAATTGATTATTGACATAGATAATTAATTAATGTATTATATTTTGTGTTCGCTGGTGTGGCGAAATCGGCAGACGCAAGGGACTTAAAATCCCTCGGTAGCAATACCGTACCGGTTCAAGTCCGGTCACCAGCACCAAGCCGCCGCTGATGAAATATCATTCACGGCGGCTTTTTTGCACAAATATTTTGTAACGGTTCTGTTTCTTTACCCCTCATTATGAATGTTTATATTGACTTTATCCGTTTGCTTTTGTATAATTATAAAGGTCTGCCGGCGTGATGGAATTGGCAGACGTGCCGGACTCAAAATCCGGTCCTGGCAACAGGGTGCGGGTTCGACCCCCGCCGCCGGCACCAGGCCGCTGCGAGTATTTGCTTGCGGCGGTTTTTTGTTTGAATTATCATCTTTGTTAAAATTGTGTTTCGCTTTTGTTAAATTTATGAATTATTTTCCTTGATTTGACACTTTTTATAATATATAATAAGCATATATTTTTTCGGAGGTGCTTTATGCAGGATTCTTCACAGATTCAGATAATGATAACGATGATAGCATATATGGCTGTTGTTATCATAATCGGCATCGCATTTGCAAAAAAAGCAAACAAAAACACGGATTCGTATTTCCTCGGCGGGCGCACTCTCGGCCCCTGGGTCACGGCTATGAGCGCGGAGGCCTCTGATATGAGCGGCTGGCTTCTTATGGGGCTTCCCGGTGTTGCTTACTGGTGCGGCATTTCTGACGCAGCCTGGACGGCGATAGGTCTTGCGGTTGGAACCTACATAAACTGGCTCATAACTTCAAAAAGGCTTCGCCGATACAGCGAAAAAGCTAACGCCATCACCCTGCCTGAGTTTTTTTCAAACAGATTTCACGAAAAAAGCAAGATAATAATGACGGTAGCGGCGCTGTTTATTCTTATTTTCTTTACGGTTTATGCTGCAAGCTGTCTTGTTACCTGCGGAAAGCTTTTCTCAACACTATTCGGCTTTGACTATGTTCCCATGATGATAGTGGGCGCTGTTTTCGTGCTTATCTACACGATTATCGGCGGCTTTCTTGCTGAGAGCGCTTCGGATTTTATGCAGGCTATCGTTATGATAGTTGCGCTTGTGGTTATCGTTGTAACCGGAACGGTTGCCGCCGGAGGTCTTGACGCCGTTGTTGACAACGCAAAATCAATTCCCGGATTTTTTGAATTTTTCGGAATAGCTACTCCCGTTACCGATGATAACGGCGTTCAGCAGGTCGTAAACGGTCAGCCGCAGTTCGGCGAGGCCGGCACATACGGTATTTTAAGCGTAGTTTCCTGCCTTGCATGGGGTCTCGGTTACTTCGGTATGCCCCAGGTGCTTTTGAGATTTATGGCTATCCGCTCAGAAAAGCAGCTCAAGAGCAGCCGCCGCATCGCAACAGTTTGGTGCGTTATCTCACTTGTTGTTGCAGTATTTATCGGTCTTATCGGCAGAACGCTCTACCCCACCGCTCTGACCACATCGTCTGAAGCGGAAAATGTGTTTATACTTCTTTCAACCAACCTTTTGCCGCCAATTCTTGCCGGACTTGTAATGGCGGGTATTCTTGCAGCAACGATCAGCTCGTCTGATTCATATCTGCTTATAGCGGCTTCCGCCTTTTCAAAAAATATCTTCCAGGGGCTTCTTCACAAAAAAGCGTCCGACAAGCAGGTGCTCGTTATATCGAGGATCACTCTGCTTGCAATAACAGCCGTGGCAATTATCATTGCGCTTGACGAAAACAGCGTTATTTTCAATATAGTAAGCTTTGCCTGGGCCGGCTTCGGTGCAACCTTCGGGCCGCTGATGCTGCTCAGCCTTTTCTGGAAGCGTATAAACCGATGGGGCGCTCTTGCCGGAATGATCGGCGGCGGAGTTATGGTGTTCGTTTGGAATCTTGCCGTTCGCCCTCTCGGCGGAATATGGGATATATACGAGCTGCTTCCCGCCTTCATCTTCTCTTGCATCTGCATAGTTGTGGTATCCCTGCTTACACCCGCTCCGTCAAAACAGATAGAGCAGGAATTTGACGAGGTCAAAAAAGGAATATGAACGATCTTGCCGCCCGTTTTCGGGCGGTATTTTTTTATAATCAGCAGAATAATGATAATGCTATTAAGGGTGATAACTATGATTGAAAACGATACTATAAGACTTCTAAGGGAATGTGACGCCGGAATCAAAATGGGTCTATCCTCTTTTGACGAGGTGATGAAGCATATCAGCTCAGACCGTCTGAAAGGCTGCGTAAGCCGCTGCAGGAATCAACACAATGATTTTGCCGAACAAACGGAAAAACTGCTCAGCAGCTATTCAGACAGCGGCAAGGAGCCGAATCCGATAGCTAAGGGTATGAGCTGGCTTAAGACTAATGTTATGTTGAGCGTTAATGAGTCTGATGCGGTCATTGCAGATCTGATGACCGACGGCTGCAATATGGGTGTTAAATCTCTCAGCAGATATTTGAATGAATACAAGGCTGCGGATGAAAAATCAAAGGAGCTTGCAAAGAAGATAATCGAAAGCGAAAGCGCGCTTGCCGGTGAGCTCAGAGCGTTTCTGTAAATAGTAAGAGGGCGTATCAAACGCCCTCTAATTTATATTTAAGCTTTTCGTACAGCTCAACTATCTTGAATTTTATCTCGTATTTACCGCCGGAGGTCATAAATCCTTTTTCATCTTCAGAAAAATAGCCGTCGGCTTCCTGCGTTGCTCCCGGAAGGCAGAGAGCCGGAAACATCACGCACCACCAGTTGTGTCCCCTGCCCTCGCCGAGTTCGATTTTAAGCGCATTATATGTGCCCGCGGGAAGCGTTAACTCTCCGTAAGTGCGCGTATCGAACAGCTCTTTGTCAATATAGAGCTTTACGCTTTGATTGCTGTTGTTTTCTTTAAGGCAATTTTCCGCGGCCGTTTTGAAAACATCAAGATTATTGCCGCAGACCTCTATGGTTTCTTCAAGTGTTGTGCAATCTTCAAAAAGGCTGCCGCTCGCCTCTATAATACTGTCGCGCACTTTGAGCTTAAGCGCCTGATCCTGCTCGCTGTCGGAATTAGCAAGAATATGAAGCCTGAACACGCTTTGTGATATATCCTCGCTTACGCTCACTATCGAGACAACATAAGAAAGCGTTACCGCAAGCACCAGAAAAACCGGTACAAAAAATTTGAAAAACAATGACTTTGATTCATTTTTCAGCATAAAAAAACCTGCCTTTCAAAATGATTATGGGCAGGTTTTCAAATTATTATTCCGTTATTTTAACGATCTTGCAGCCATGCCTTACCGGGGTGCAGAGCGAAATGTCGCTCGTTATCGGCAAAAGCTCTCGGCAAGCGTTCTCTGCGGCTTGCTTTTCTTCATAAATGCCGAAAACAGTGGGCCCGCTGCCGCTCATACACACTCCGAGCGCGCCGTTTTGCTTCATAATTTCTTTGATATCAACACGGCGCGGGACTTCGATAAACTGCTCAAATACATTTTCCAGCTTTGAGCAAACAGCCGTAAGGCTGCCGGACTGAATGGCGCAGAGCATACCGAATTTATCGGGAGTGCGTGTTTTTCCGAACTTGTCAAACTGAGAATAAGCAGCGCCGGTATTAACATCAAAATCAGGCTTTGCAAGCACTATAAAGCATTTTTTAAGCGGCTTTACCCTGCTTAGCTTATCGCCGATGCCCTGCGCCAGCAGTGTGCCGCCGGTGATGCAAAAAGGAAGGTCGGCTCCCACCTTGACGCCTATTTTGCAAAGCTCGTTGTCACTAAGACCTGTCTTATATATCTCATTAAGCGCTTTTATTACAGCGGCGCCGTCCGCGCTTCCGCCCGCAAGCCCCGCAGCGTGAGGGATATTTTTTTTGATGTCTATTTTTATTCCTTTATTCTTTTTTTTTGTGTATTTGAAAAATTCCGCTGCGCTCTTCCAGCAGATATTTCTTTCGTCAAGAGGAATACCCGGCTTTGAGCAGGTTATCGAAATACTCCTTGAGCGATCCTCGCTGACAGTTATAACATCGTGGGCGCTGACGCTCTGCATTATCATAAACAGGTCGTGATAGCCGTCCGTTCTTTTATTGATAATGTCGAGCATCAGGTTGATTTTAGCATAAGCGTTGATTTTTACTTCCATAAAAAATACCGTTTATTATAATTCCTTTATAAATTCTGAAATCCTGTTTGCAGCTTTTTTGATATTATCCACCGAATAGCAATAAGAAACGCGAATAAAGCCCTCGCCGCAGCTTCCGAAAGCGTTTCCCGGCACCACGGCAACTCTTTTTGAATAAATCAGCTTTTCGCAAAATTCGCTGCTTGTAAGCCCTGTTGATTTTATGCTTGGAAAAACATAAAACGCGCCCTGCGGGTCAAAGCAGGAAAGCCCCATTTCGTTAAAAGCGTTTACTGTGAACCGGCGGCGCATATCATAGTCGCGCTTCATCTTTTCAATATCGGCATCCCCGTGCTTCAGAGCGTCGATAGCCGCATATTGTGAATTCGTTGGAGCGCTCATAATTGCAAATTGATGCAATTTTGTCATCTGCTCGATTATCGGAGCGGGACCGAGCGCATAGCCGAGCCGCCAGCCGGTCATTGAATATGTTTTTGAAAAGCCGTTTATTACGACGCATCTTTCTTTCATACCGTTAACAGACGCTATGGAGCAGTGCCTCTCCTCGCCATAGGTTAGCTCGCTGTAAATCTCGTCTGATAAAACAAGCAGATCGTGCTTGATTATTACGCGGGCAATGCTTTCAAGATCGCTTTTCCTCATCACGGCGCCCGTGGGATTATTCGGAAACGGCAGTATCAGCAGCTTCGTTTTGGGCGTTATAGCTTTTTCAAGCTCTTCGGCGGTGAGCCTGAAGCCGTTTTGCGCCTTGGTTTCAATTGAAATAACATTTGCGCCGCAGGTCTGAGCTATCGGTCTGTAGCAAACAAAGGAGGGCTCGGTAAGCAAAACATCGTCGCCCGGTTCTATAAGCGCTCTGAGCGCCATATCGATGCCCTCTGACCCGCCGACCGTTACAAGCACCTCGTTTTCCGGATTATATTGGATTTCATATTTTCTTTCATAAAATCTTGAGATCTCTTTTCTGAGCTCAAGCAATCCGGCGTTTGCTGTATATCTTGTAGAGCCCTTGTCAAGATAATCTATGGCTGCGCTTCTTATATGCCACGGTGTCAAAAAATCCGGCTCTCCCACACCGAGAGAAATAACATTATCCATTTCCTCGGCAATCGAGAAAAACCGTCTGATTCCGCTCGGCTCAAGACCTGTTACGCTGCTGTTGAGAAACCTTTCATAATTTATCACAGGGAGATATTCCCCCTGTCGTCCTTCGGCTCGTCTGTCAGGAATATTCCGTTTTCCTTATATTTTTTCAGGATGAAATGCGTTGCGGTGGAAACAACGCCCTCAAGCGGAGAAAGGCGCTGCGCTACAAACATAGCTACCTCGTGAAACGACTTATCGGTAACAAGCACAGTAAGGTCAAACGCTCCGCTCATCAGATAAATTGATTCAACCTCTTCGAGCCTTGAGATCCTTTCGGCAACATCGTCGAACCCGTGGCCGTATTTAGGCTGGATCTTAAGCTCTATCAGCGCCGTAACGGTCTGATTGTCTGTTTTATCCCTGTCCACAAAAGCCTTATAGCCCTTTATAACTCCGCTGTCTTCAAGCAGCGCTATCTCGTTTTTTACCTCTTCTTCGCTAACGCCGAGCATCACGGCGATTTCCTTATTTGACAGCCTTGCGTTTTCCTCAAGGATTTTGAGAAGCTCCTGTGTCATAATTTCAGCCCCTTTATTTGATTTCGACAAGGTGCGGTTCCCTGCCCCTGTAAACGGTTATATAATCAAAGCCGCAGCTTTTGGCGGCGTCCATCCCCTGCTCGATTCCCATACCGATTCTGTTGTGATGGTGCGAATCGCTGCCTATTGTAATATATTTTCCGCCGAGCTCTTTAAATCTTCTCACAATGCCGGCGGAGGGCAGAATATCCTGCATTTCGTTAAAATAGCCGGAGGTGTTGATCTCAAGCGCTTTTTCGTTTTTTATAAGCAGTGAAAGTATTTCGTCTATAACGGCAGAAAAGCGGCTTAAATCAACGGCTATCTTGTATTTACCCGTGATATACCTCAAAGGATAAGTCAGGTGCGCCAACGAATCAAAACGGTTCCACTGCACAAGGCGGTAAATATTTTCAAAATATTTTTCAAGCAGCGGATACACATCCACGCCGGTGTAATCCAGAAAGAAAAAATCCTCTGTGTTTTCAAGGTTATGAACCGAGCCGAGCACGAAATCATAATCGTATTTATCCAATATGCTTTCGGCAAGAGGCATATTGTAAATCGCCTGGCCAAGCTCTATTCCTTTAAATACCTCTATTGTGCCGTTAAAAACGCTTTTGCATTTAACAACATCAAAATATTGATTGTTGCACAGCTTTGAAAAATCACAATCCTTGGAATCAATCTCGCAGTGGTCTGTGATGGCAATGCCAAGAAGGCCTTTTGACGCGGCGCTTTCGCACATAAGCGATACGGGATGATTGCCGTCAAACGAATGTTCGGAATGTGTGTGCAAATCGTAGAAATTTTTATACTTCATATGCCTTTCCTTTCTCGGTCAAGTTATTTTAACACATAATGCGCCAAAATCAAATAATATTATTCTTTTTATTGAAAAAAAAATTATACTTTGCTATAATCTTTTTAAGCTTGAAGCAGTCAAATCGGTGCAAAAAAGCAGTGCTTGGCTGCTTAACAACAAAGGAGGATTCTTTCAATGAAAGCGGTAATAACAGTTGTAGGCAAGGACACCGTAGGTATTCTTGCCGGCGTATCGTCAATATGCGCAGATCACGGCGTCAATATAACCGAGGTCACTCAGTCTATCCTTGACGATATGTTCTGTATGATAATGATGGCGGATATAAGCGGCTGTGATATATCATTTTCGGATTTTTCGGATATGCTTTCCGACTACGGGCAGAAGAACGCGCTTGTTATCCATATTATGAACGAAGATATCTTCAATTCGATGCACAGGATATAGGAGGATGAGCTCAAATGATAAACACCTCTGATATTCTTGAAACAATACATATGATTCAGGAGGAATGTCTTGATATAAGAACCATCACTATGGGCATTTCTCTGATAGACTGCGCCGATTCTGATATAGACAGATCCTGCGCTAAAATATATGATAAGATATGCAAAAAAGCAGAAAAGCTTGTTATGACAGGCGAAGATATCGAAAAGCATTACGGAATTCCGATTATTAACAAGCGTGTTTCCGTAACTCCGATAGCTATGCTTGCTGGCGTCAGCGGCAATGACCCCGTAAAATATGCCCATACGCTTGAGAGAGCAGCACGCACGATAGGCGTCAACTTTATAGGCGGCTATTCGGCGCTTGTTCAAAAGGGCTTTTCTGCCGGAGATATAGAGCTTATAAACTCGATTCCCCGCGCGCTTGCCGAAACGCAGCATCTTTGCTCTTCCGTAAATATCGGAAGCACAAAAGCCGGCATCAATATGGACGCCGTAAAGCTTATGGGGCAAAAAATCAAGGAAGCCGCCGAGCTTACAAAAGACGACAACTGCATAGGCCCCGGAAAGCTTGTTGTATTCTGCAACGCACCAGAAGATAATCCGTTTATGGCAGGCGCATTCCACGGCGTTTCCGAGCCGGACTGCGTTATCAATGTAGGCGTTTCCGGACCAGGCGTTGTAAGGGCGGCTGTTTCTAAGCACCCTGAATACAGCATCGACGAAGTTGCCGAGCTGATCAAAAAAACCGCATTCAAGGTAACGAGAATGGGTCAGCTCGTCGGCGTTGAAGCTTCAAAAAGGCTCGGCGTTCCGTTCGGAATCGTAGACCTCTCTCTTGCACCCACGCCCGCGGTCGGCGATTCGGTAGCTCATATTCTTGAGGAGATCGGACTTGAGCAATGCGGCGCCCCCGGCACGACCGCGTGCCTTGCAATGCTCAATGACGCCGTTAAGAAAGGCGGCGTTATGGCGTCCTCAAGCGTGGGAGGCCTTTCCGGCGCGTTTATTCCCGTTTCAGAGGACAGCGGTATGATAGACGCGGCAAGATCAGGCGCGCTCACAATCGAAAAGCTTGAGGCGATGACGGCTGTATGCTCAGTCGGTCTTGATATGATAGTTATCCCCGGAGATACGAGCGCAGAGACCATCAGCGGCATAATTGCAGACGAAGCTGCAATCGGTATGGTCAATTCAAAAACCACCGCAGTAAGAGTGATACCCGCCGTAGGGCGCGATATGGGAGAGGAGCTTGAGTTCGGCGGTCTGCTCGGATCAGGCCCCGTAATGAAGGTCAACACCAAGTCACCTACCGCGTTTATTAACAGAGGCGGAAGAATACCCGCCCCGCTTCACAGCCTTAAAAACTGAAAAGCGCCGGCGGAATTTTCCTGCCGGCGTTTTAAATGCGCAAAAAAACAAGCCCGGAAGATCCGGGCTTTATTTTTTACCAAAGATAATCGGTGTTGTTGAAAGTGAGCGGAACATACTTTCCGTCTTCAAGCACATAGCAGCCTGAAAGCTTTACCGGAACGGCGAAGGTTTTGCCGCTGCAAGTGAATATGTAGCTGTTGGCGTTGTTAACTACCTGCTTTTTGCCGGTGTAGGAAATCGTGCCGTTGCTGACATCGGACGAATAGCCGATGGTTTTGTAGTTGTCGTGGATAACCTGGCGAAGGAAATCAGTTGCATCGGCAACGGAGTAATCCGGAGTGGTTGTGATCTCGTGCATATTCTGATACGGATCGTAATCGTAAACCTTTTCGCCGGTTGTGGCTTCCGTTTCCTTTTCCGTGGGAAGCGTAAGCGGTGTGTAAAGCAGCCACATAACGAGGAAATAGATTACAAGAGCAATCAAAAGAAGAAGGATTATCATTCCGAAAATCTTTTTGCCCTTGCTGTCCTGAATCATAAATTCTTCCCTTGTAGGAACGGCAAGCGGAACAAAGGGAGTGCCCTTTTTGGCGCATTTAGCCTCAAGCTTGGCATTTTTCTTTTCAATCTTATTGCAATAAGCCGCATAGGCCTTATCCGTAGCCTTTTCAAGCTTTATCTCGCGCTTGGACTGATATTCATCGATAGGCGGGATAACGATGGGAACGAAGCCTTCCTTTGAAGCGCCCTTTTCGTTCTTTTTGTTAGCGGATTTAACGAATTTGTTATATTCCTTTTCGTGCTTTTTATCCGCTTTAACAGCGGCTTTTTGAGCAGCCTTTTCAGCCTTGGCAGATTTTTTTGCAGCCTTGGCTTCTTTCTTTTCAAGCTTTGATTCCTTACTCAAGGCAGTACCCTCCTTACAAAGTCTAAAGGTAGTATAACATTATTAAAATAAAATTTCAACTAAAAAATTAAAATTGGTTATTAAAAATATGAATAATCTGTAAAATATAAAAAATTTATTAATATTTTTGGCGATTGTTAAATCTTTTTGATTATTCGGTTATCAGGCTTTCGTAAAAATCAAAGCAGTCAAATGTGGCGAAATAATCGGCGGCGGTTTCCGCTCTTCTGATCATTTGAACGCTTGAGTCGCTCCTGAGCAGGAGCTCGGCGGAGCGCAGCTTTCCGTTATAGTTGTAGCCCATTGAAAAGCCGTGCGCGCCGGTATCGTGAATAAAGAGTATATCCCCTTTTTCGATTTCAGGCATCATTCTGTCTATAGCAAATTTATCGTTGTTTTCGCAAAGCGAGCCCGTTATATCGTATTTACGGCTGCACTCGGCGTTTTCCTTGCCGAGCACCGTAATGTGGTGATACGCCCCGTACATTGCCGGTCTCATAAGGTTTGCGGCGCAGGCGTCAACGCCGATATACTCTTTGTATATATGCTTATGATTTATTGCGGTCGTAATCAGCGCTCCGTAAGGGCCGGTCATATATCTGCCGAGCTCCGTATAGATAGAAACATCGCCCAGTCCGGCAGGCACAAGCACCTCGTTGAACACCTTGTGCACGCCAATACCTATCTTGGAGATATCGTTTGGCTCTTGGTCAGGCAGATACGGTATGCCGACTCCTCCCGAAAGGTTTATGAAGGATATGGAAACGCCGACTTTTTCTTTTATCTCGGCTGCCAGCTCAAACAGGACCTTTGCAAGCATTGGGTAATACTCATCCGAAACGGTGTTTGAGCAAAGGAACGCGTGCAGACCGAATTTTTTGACGCCCTTATCCTTTAAAATGGCGAACGCTTTTAAAATCTGATCATGAGTCATACCGTATTTAGCGTCGCCGGGATTATCCATAATACCGTTGCTGAGCTTAAATACACCGCCGGGATTATAGCGGCAGCTCATCTTTTCCGGCAATCTGCCGCACGCCTTTTCAACAAGCTCTATATGCGAGATGTCGTCAAGATTTATAATGCCTCCGAGCTTGGCGCAGTAAGCAAATTCATCGGACGGTGTGTCGTTAGAGGAAAACATAATATCGTCGCCGAGCGCGCCGACGGTTTTTGCAAGCATAAGCTCCGTTTTTGAGGAGCAGTCGCAGCCGCAGCCGTATTCGCGCAGTATCTTTACAAGAAACGGATTTGGCGTTGCCTTAACGGCGAAATATTCCTTATAACCCTTGTTCCAGGAAAAAGCGTCCTTAAGCTGCTGCGCATTTTTTCTTATGCCCGCTTCATCATAAATATGAAACGGAGTGGGATATTTTTCTATTATCTCCCTTGCCTTTTCAAGGGTTAAAAACGGCTTTTTACTCATTACATATCCTCCCGATTGTCACTTAATTTATTTTCTATCAGGCGCCTGATCTCCTCGACGCCGTTTGAGTTGAGCGCAGAAAAAGGAATAGC
This sequence comes from uncultured Eubacterium sp., assembly GCA_944380545.1. Lineage (GTDB taxonomy): Bacteria > Bacillota > Clostridia > Oscillospirales > Acutalibacteraceae > Eubacterium_R. The sequence goes on from CALWHV010000014.1 coordinate 222,789, forward strand.
TGCGCAATCCCCTCCGAGCTCAAGAGCCGCTTTTTTGAGCCTTTCGGCAAACTGAGTTTTATTCAGCTTATCGGATTTTGTTAAAACGGCTGCAAAATCAAGCCCCTTGCTTTTTAAAAATTCAATCATCTGCATATCGTCGGCGGAGGGCGGCCGGCGCATATCTATAAGAAGCAGCACAAGCGAAATATTCCTGCTCTGTGCAAAATATCCTTCCATCAGCTCGGCAAAGCGTTCCTTTTCGGACCTGGATATCTTAGCATATCCGTATCCGGGCAGGTCAACAAAGCGAAAGCCGTCAACATCATAAAAATTGATGGTAATCGTCTTGCCCGGAACCGAGCTGACCCTTGCAAGCCCCTTGCGACCGAAAAGCCTGTTTAGAAGAGAGCTTTTGCCGACATTAGACCTTCCGGCAAAAACTATCTCTTTGGCGGTCGATTCAGGCAGCTGAGCAGATACGCCGTAGGCGCAGTCAAATTTTGCGTTATTAAAATTCATATGATTTTACTGAGCCACCGAATCACGGTTGGGCTTTGCCTTTTTGATTATTTTCCCGATATCGGTCGTCTGCGCTTTAGCGGCAACAAACTTAAGGGCTTCGTTCGCCGCTTCATAAAATGTTTCAACGCATTTGAATGTGACGGCGCTTTTGACCTCCTCGCTGATACGCGAGAGATCCTTTTCGTTATCGGCAGGGATAATCACGGTTGAGCAGCCGGCTTTATAAGCTGCCATACTCTTTTCTTTTAAACCGCCGATGGCAAGAGCCTTGCCCTTAAGGCTGATCTCCCCCGTCATAGCAATATCGCGCTTAACGGGAATTCCGGTAAGCTCGGAAACAAGCGCGGTGGTGATAGCGAGGCCGGCGGAGGGTCCGTCCTTCGGAACGGCGGCCTCCGGAGCGTGGATATGGATATCCTTAGTTTTGTAGAACTCTTCGTCTATACCGTATCTCTCGCAATTTGCTCGCACAAACGATACGGCGGTCTTAGCGCTCTCCTGCATCACATCGCCGAGATTTCCCGTTAAAACGATCTTGCCGGTGCCCTCAACAGCGGAAACCTCAATGGGCAAAAGTGTTCCTCCGGCGGAGGTCCACGCCAGCCCGTTGATCGTGCCTACAAGGTCTTTATCCGAGATCTTATCCTGCCTGAATTTGGCCGGCCCCAAAATCTCTTCTATATTTTTAGAGCTTACTTTGAAAGATTTAGCGCCGCTTTCAAGAGCAACCGCCGCCTTTCGGCAGAGCGAGGCTATGCTTTTTTCAAGCCCTCTGACGCCGGCTTCAAGCGTATAGCACTCGATGAGAGAATATATGCCGTCGTCTGTAATCTTAAATTCACGCGCTTTAAGCTCGTGCTTTTTCATCTCTTTTTTGATAAGATGCTCTTTTGCAATATGGAATTTTTCGAGCGCGGTATAAGAGCTGAGCTCGATTATCTCCATTCTGTCAAGCAGCGGAGCGGGAATGGTTGAAGTATCGTTTGCGGTGGTGATGAAAAGCACCTTGCTTAAATCTACAGGAAAATCTATGTAATGATCGGTAAAGCTGAAATTCTGCTCCGGGTCGAGCGCCTCAAGCAGTGCGGAAGCGGGATCGCCCTTGTAGTCGTTTCCAACCTTATCTATTTCATCAAGCAGGATAACGGGATTCATAACGCCGCTTTTGATTACCGAATCGATAATTCGTCCGGGCATCGCGCCTATGTAAGTACGCCTGTGGCCTCTTATTTCAGCCTCATCGTGGATACCGCCGAGAGCTATTCGCGTATATTTTCTGCCCATACTTTTTGCAAGGCTCTTAACGACCGAGGTCTTGCCGACTCCGGGAGGGCCTGCAAGGCAGAGGATCTGACCGGAAAAATCGGGATTTCGCTTGAACACGGCAAGCGATTCTAAAATACGCTTTTTAACATCTTCAAGGCCGTAATGCTCTTTATTCAGCAGCTTTTCGGCAGCCTTGAGGTCTATGTTATCCTTTGTAAATTTAGAAAACGGAAGCTCAAGGCACTTATCAAGATAATTTCTGACAACCGTTCCCTCGTGCGAGCCCTGAGGCATTTTCATCAGCTTACTGCACTCGGAAAGCAGCTTTTCCCGTATATCGTCGGAGCATTTGAGCTTTTCTATCTTGGCTCTGTATTCGTCTGCTTCCTCAACGGGATCGTCGGCATCTCCGAGGGCTTCGGAAATAACGCGCATTTCCTCGCGCAGATAATATTCGCGCTGATTTCTTTCAAGGTTTTCCTGCACCTTTTCGTGAATATCGCTTTCGATTTGAAGCGTTTCATTCTCGGTTTTAAGCAGGAAAAACAGCTTTGAAAGGCGGTCTGCAACAGGCAGCGTTTCAAGAACGGACTGCTTTTTATAATAGTCAAGAAAGCAGTTTGAGCAGATATAGTCGCAAAGATAACCGTAATCGGTTATCGAAAGAAGCTTTACGCCTACCTCCGACGGGATTTTAGAAATATACGAAGCGTATAATCTAAATTCATCCTTAACAGCCCTTGCATATGCCTCAAGCTCGGCGCTGCTCTGCGGCTCTTCCTCCGTCGCCGGAATAAGCGAGCCGGCAAGAAACGGGCGCGTTTGAGTTAAGGCAAACAGATGAGCCCTTGATATCCCCTGCACTATTACGCGCATATTATCGGAATCCGGCTTTCTTACGGTTTGCTTGATGCTGCAAATAACGCCGGTCTCATAAAGATCGTCTATGCCGGGTTCGTCAACGCCGGCGTCGCGCTGCGCAACAAGGAAAACTCTGTTTTTCCCTTTCATAGCGGCTTTGATTGCGTTGACGCTTCGCCTTCTGCCCACATCAAAATGCAACGCCATATTCGGGAACACTACAAGACCGCGAAGCGGCACGACAGGCATTTCCATATCGTCTATTTTAACATTATAATCTGTATTTTCCATATATCCACCTGATTTAAAATCAATAAAGCAGTTAGTATTATATAATATAAATAAATAAAAGGCAAGTGTTTTACCTGCCTTTTAAGATTATGCGTTTTTAAGATCCGAGGCGTGAAGCTGCTTAGGGGCTTTTGCGCTGTTTCGCTTGATTATCGGCTCTTTTCCGTTTCTTACGCAATCCTCCGTGATGATGATCTTCTCAACGGTGGCGTCGCTCGGAACGCTGAACATAAGCTCCATCAGCACGCTTTCAAGCGCGCTTCTGAGCCCTCTTGCGCCTGTTTTTCTTTCAAGCGTTATATCGGCAACGGCGTAAAGCGCCTCTTTTTTAAACTCGATCTCAACCCCGTCGAAAGCAAACATTTTGGTGTATTGCTTAATTATGGAGTTTTTCGGCTCGGTCATTATTCTGACAAGCGCATCTCTGTCAAGCTCATCAAGAACAGTTATAACGGGTATTCTGCCGATAAGCTCCGGTATAAGGCCGTATTTAACAAGATCATGCTGTATAACCTTATGCAAAAGCTCGTTTTTCTCATACTTTTCGCGGTCTATATCGGCGCCGAAGCCCATAACCTTGGAGCCTATGCGTTTTTCGATTATCTTATCAATACCGTCAAAAGCGCCGCCGCAGATAAAGAGGATATTGGTTGTATCAATCTGTATAAATTCCTGCTGCGGATGCTTTCTGCCGCCTCCCGGCGGAACATTGGAAACGGTGCCCTCAAGGATCTTGAGCAGTGCCTGCTGAACTCCCTCGCCGCTGACATCGCGCGTTATAGAGCGGTTTTCGGATTTTCTTGAGATCTTATCTATCTCATCAACATATATGATGCCGCGCTGGGCCTTTTCGATATCAAAATCAGCCGCCTGGATAAGGCGCAGCAGGATATTTTCAACATCCTCTCCCACATAGCCGGCTTCGGTAAGCGTTGTGGCGTCCGCAATGGCAAACGGCACATTCAGTATCTTTGCCAGCGTCTGCGCAAGCATAGTCTTGCCTACGCCGGTGGGACCGAGCAAAAGAATATTACTCTTTTGAATTTCAACATCATCGCTGTCCGACTGTGAAAAAATCCTTTTATAATGATTATAAACCGCAACGGCAAGCGTTTTTTTAGCGTCGTCCTGCCCGATTACATATTCATCAAGCTTTTCCTTGATTTGGGCGGGAGTCGGCAGCACTATATCGTTTTCTCTGACGGCAGCCTTTTTCCTGAGCTTCTTTTCGGAGTCGTCAAGAAGCTCGTTGCAAAGGCTGACACATTCATCGCAGATATATACGCCGGGACCTTCTATAAGGCGGTGAACCACCGCCTCGGATTTTCCGCAGAAGGAGCACCTTTCCATTCGGGTGTTGTTATTCTTATCACCGGTCATCTGATCAACCTCATAATATGGATATTCGCATCATTTTAGATTCGGCGCAGCAGCTTTACCGCTCCGAAAAATCAGATTTATCTTTTATCAAAAACCTTATCAACAAGGCCGTATTCAAGAGCCTCCTGAGCTGAGAGCCAGTTGTCTCTTTCAGTGTCTCTGGTGACCTCTTCAACCGTTTTGCCGCAGTTTGCTGCAAGAATGGTGTTAAGCTTTTTCTTTGTTTTAAGAATATGATTTGCAGCGATCTCTATTTCCGTTGCCTGACCCTTAGTCTGGCCGAGCGGCTGATGAATCATAACCTCGGCATTGGGCAGGCAAATTCTTTTGCCCTTGGCGCCGCTCGAAAGAAGAAACGCGCCCATTGAAGCCGCCATACCGATGCAGATGGTTGAAACATCGCATTTAATATACTGCATCGTGTCATATATAGCCATACCGTCAGTTACAGACCCGCCCGGGGAATTGATGTAAAGGTTGATATCCTTTTCCTTATCCTGACCTTCTAAAAACAGAAGCTGCGCTACCACGAGAGAGGCGGTTTGCGAATTGACTTCATCGGAAAGAACAATGATTCTGTCGTTGAGAAGTCTTGAAAAGATATCCATTGAGCGTTCGCCGTTGCCGGTCTGCTCTATAACATAAGGTACCAATGCCATAAAAAATCACTTTCCTTAAATTAAGTATAATAGATTTTTTGAAAATTATTCTATAACGGCCGAGCTTACGATGAGATCCACCGCCTTATTTCTTTTAACATCCTGTGAAAGCTGATCTGCGGAAAGTATCTTCTTGACCTGCTCGGCGTCCATTGAATACTGCTTTCCGATCTTTTCGGCCTCGGAATCTATCTCCTCGTCCGTTGCCTCGATCTTTTCAGCCTCGATTACAGCTCTGAGGGCTATTGAAACCTTGACCTGCTTTTCTGCGGCTTCCTTAAAGGTCTCCTTAAAGGAATCTCTGTCCTGACCCATATATTTGAGATATGTGTCAAGGTCAAGGCCCTGCGCCTGAAGCCTGTATTCATAATCGCGCAGCATATCGTTCTGCCTGCTTTCGATCATACAATCGGGGATTTCAACCTGCATATTTGTGCATACCTGCTCAAGCAGATCGTTTTCAAGCTTTTCCTTTGAGTCCTTTTCTTTCTTTTCGGCAAGCTGCTTTTTGATGTCTGCCTTAAGCTCGTCTATGGTGTTGAGATCCTCTGAAACGGACTGTGCAAAGTCGTCGTCAAGCTCCGGCAGCTCCTTTGCCTTTATCTCGTGGATCTTGCACTTGAAAACAGCTTCCTTTCCGGCAAGCTCTTCGGCATAATCCTCCGGGAAGGTTACATTAACATCAAAATCCTCTTCGATTTTATGGCCGCATACCTGATCCTCAAAGCCGGGAATAAAGGAGCCGGTGCCGAGCTCAAGGGGATAATTTTCGCCCTTGCCGCCGTCAAATGCAACTCCGTCCACAAAGCCTTCAAAATCAAGCGAAACGGTATCTCCGTTCTGCGCGGCGCGGTCGTCTGCAACAACAAGGCGCGAATTTCTTTCCTGAAGTGAATGAAGCTCGTTTTCAACCTCTTCATCGGTTACCTCGGTGTCATTCTTCTTGACCTTAAGGCCTTTATAATCGCCGAGCTTTACTTCGGGATATACGGTGACCTTCATTTTCATCTCAACGCCGGTCTCCTTGCCGATAACGGAAACATCAAGATCAAACGGGGCGTCAACAGCCTCAAGGCCGGCCTCGTCTATTGCCGCGGAAACTGCGGCTGGATAAACGATATCAAGAGCGTCCTCATAGAACATCTCTTCGCCGTACATTTTTTCGATCATGGCCTGAGGAGCCTTGCCCTTGCGAAAGCCGGGAAGCTGAATCTTGTTTCTCTGCTTAAGATATGCCTGAGTGCAGGCCTTCTTAAACGCCTCGCTGTCTACGGTGACCTCAATTTCATAGATATTGGTATCCACCTTGTTTGATGATTTGAGTGCCATAATAAACTCTCCTGTCAATTTATATTAAATATATTTAATCACTGAATAGGCATTATAGCATATCGCAGAGCCATTTTCAAGAAAAATCAGTATTTTAAGACTAAATAAGGTGTGAATTTAAGACGGTCGCAGGATATAAGCTTATAATCAACTCCATCAACCCTGCCCTCAAAGGCGAACCTTGCCGCGTCGCCGTGAAGATGACCGAAAAAGCAGCGTTTAACCGAATATTTTTCTATAAGTTCTGTAATCTGCCGGCAGCAGCCGCCCTGTGATACGGGAGGATAATGAAGAAAAAGAATACGCTCCTCACATTCGGCGCTTTGCAGACTTCTCTCTATGCGCATAACCTCACGCGAGAGCATCTTGACATCCTGTTCGTCGTCGCTGTCAAAAACCCAGCCGCGCGAGCCGCACACAGATACGGGGCCGCATTTGATTGAATTGTTATAAAGGAAATCTATGGTTTGAAAATCGTTTTCGGCAAGAAATGCCGTCATTTTTGAAACTGTGTTCCACCAGTAATCGTGATTGCCTTTGAGAATTATCTTGTGTCCGTTGAGATTTTCAAGAAAGCTGAAATCCGCCTTTAACTGCGCCAGGTCCATAGCCCAGCTGATGTCGCCTGCGATAACAACATCGTCGTTTTTATCAACAACGCTGTTCCAGTTTTTTTCAAGCCGCTGCGTATAATCCTGCCAGCCGGTGAAGGAATCCATCGGCTTATCCGTGCCGAAAGACAGATGCGTATCAGCAATAGCAAAAAGAGACATATAAAGCCTTTCAAATTATTTGAATTTAATGAATATATCAAGAAATTCGGGGAAAATAATACCGAAGGGAGTGTGAAAATATGAACGAAATCAAGGGTATTTGCTGTGAAGTAAAAAACTGCGTTCATCACAACAAGGACAACAGCTGCTCCGCCGGCCACATCACCGTAGGAAGCAGTATGGCAACGACCACAACCGAAACAAAATGCGAAACCTTTGAATGCTGCGACGGCTGCACGGCAAAATAAGAAGCGCGCAGCGCGGCATTAAGCGATTCTTAAGAAAAAACGGCTCAATAGAGCCGTTTTTTTATATTCCGAGAAGTCCGAACACCATATCCGCCATATCCTGCCTGGTGCAGGAATTGCTGAAGCGGATTTTCTTGTCTTTGAGCTTTGCAAGCGGCGCCGGAATATCTGCGCCTGTTTTATTATGCAGCTCTTCAACTGTTTGAAATTCATCCGAAGAGTCGCTGTCAAAGCCGTTTACCGCGCTGAGCACGCTCTTTGAGAACTTATAGGGCGAAGCGGTGGAATCAATAACGGTAACTATATCGTCGCCGGTTTCTCTGATATAATCCTCATAGACCTTTAAAGCAACTGCCGTATGAGTGTCGCAAAGATAGCCGTTTTCATCAAAATACTTCTTGATGGTTTTGCGCACATCCTCTTCAGCTGCGAAGCCCGCGGCAAAGCTGCGCTGAATTTCGCACAGGATATTATCCGAAACGGAATAAACGCCGCCGCTTGAAAGCTCGCTCATCAGCTTGCTTACAAATTTGTCGTCGCAGCCGCTCACATGGTAAAGCAGCCTCTCAAGATTTGAGGAAATAAGTATATCCATACTGGGAGAGGTGGTTGTGTAGAAATCGCGGTTCTTATCGTAAGTGCCGCTGTGCAGGAAATCGGTGAGAACATTGTTTGAATTTGAAGCGCAGATGAGCTTTTTGACCGGCAGGCCCATTTTCTTAGCGTAATAGCAGGCAAGGATATTGCCGAAATTCCCCGTGGGAACAACAACATTTATCTCATCCCCTGCTCTTATTGAGCCTTTATTCATAAGGTCGCAATACGCGGAAAAATAATAGACGATCTGAGGAACGAGACGCCCCCAGTTTATTGAATTTGCGGAAGAAAACATCATATTCCTTTGCGCAAGCTTTTCTTTGATTGCTTCATCGGTGAAAATCGCTTTAACAGCGCTTTGAGCATCGTCAAAATTGCCCTTAATGGCGCATACGGCAACATTTTCGCCCTCCTGCGTTACCATTTGAAGCTTCTGCATAGGAGAAACGCCGTTTTCGGGATAGAACACAAGTATTTTAGTGTGCTCAACATCCTTGAAGCCCTCAAGCGCAGCCTTGCCGGTGTCTCCAGAGGTGGCAACGAGGATAACGATAGTTTTGCCGTCAGCAGTTTTTTTGGCTGAAACGGTCATCAAATACGGCAAAAGCTGAAGCGCCATATCCTTAAAAGCGCAGGTAGGTCCGTGCCAAAGCTCAAGTATGTTTTCCTTTTCGTTGATTTTTACAACGGGCGCTATATCCTTTGAGGAGAATTTTCCCTCTGCATACGCTCCGTTAACGCAGTAATCGAGCTCTTCCTCGGTGAAATCGTCAAGAAACTCGCAAAGGATGGTTTTGGCGCGACCGATATAGGACTGAGACGCCATATCCTTGATTTTATCAAGAGAGAAAAAAGGCAGCTCGCAGGGCACGAAAAGGCCGCCCTCTTCGCTGATTCCGCGGGCTATCGCTTGAGAAGCCGTTACCTTGATTGAATTATCCCTTGTTGAAGTATAAAGCATATTTGAACCTCCTGGCTCATTTATTATGAAAGTATTTTAATATAATTCAAAAGCATTTTCAAGGTGTTTAAAGGATTTAATTTTTTTATTTGAGCAAAACACCTCAACCACATCAAAACGCGGCTGCAAATAGGTTTTATGCGACATCAGATACAGCTTTGCGCACGCCGCAAGCTTATTTTGCTTAGCCTTATCCACAAACTCAAGCGGCTGAGCAATGGAATTTTCATCGCGCATCTTAACTTCCACAAAGCATATGTACTTTTTGTTTTTGACTATCAAATCTATCTCGCCGAATCTGCACGAATAGTTGAAATCCACAAGCTTATAACGCTTTTTTTCAAGATATTCGCACGCCTTCATTTCAGCCAGCTTGCCGTTTGAATTCATTTACCCAGCACCTTTTTGAGAAACGACCTTCTGTGAATATCGCAAACGCCGTATTCTTTTATCATTTCATAGTGAAGCGCGGTTCCGTAGCCTTTATGCTTTTCAAAATGATATTGAGGATATTTATCAGCCATTTCAAGCATATACCTGTCCCTCGTTACCTTGGCAAGCACGGACGCCGCAGCTATGGATGCGCTGAGCGAATCGCCCTTAACTATCGTAAATGCGCTGCACTCGAGCGGAGGCTTTTGATTTCCGTCAACAAGCGCACAATCAGGCTTAACGGTAAGCCCCTCAACGGCGCGCTTCATAGCAAGAAAGGTGGCTTGCAAAATATTGAGCTCGTCGATCTCCCTCTCACTTGCATAGGCTATCGAATAAGCCTGCGCTTCGTTAATTATCTTATCATAAAGAGCCTCGCGCTTTTTTTCCGAAAGTTTTTTGGAGTCGTTAACGCCCTCGATAATCTGCCCTTTTTTCAAAATAACGGCAGCGGCGCACACAGGACCAGCAAGAGGTCCCCTGCCCGCTTCGTCAACTCCGCAAACGGCTTTAAAGCCGCGCGAATACATATCGTTTTCATACAAAAGCCAGTCCATTATTCAGGCAGCTCAAGGCTTATTCTGCCGAGCCTTCCTCCTCTGAATTCATCGCAAACGGCAGTTGCCGCTCTTAATGTGTCTATTTCTCCGCCTTTAATGAGAAAGCCTCTTTTTCTGCCTATCCTTTCAAGGATTGACCATCCGTCCGCATCCTCAAAATCAGTGATACCGTAGCGCTCGGAAATCATCTGCGGTCTTGAAGCTTTAAGTGTTTCAAGCAATCGGCAGGCAATAGTTTCAATATCGGTGATCTCGTCCTTTACGGAGCCTATAAAAGCAAGCTTATCGCCCACTTCTCTGTCTTCAAATTTAGGCCAAAGCACGCCGGGGGTGTCAAGAAGCTCGATTCCGCCGGAGCAGGTGAACCACTGGTTGCTTTTTGTAACGCCGGCCCTGTCCGCCACAACAGCCTTGTATTTACCTGCCATACGATTGATAAACGAAGACTTACCCGTGTTGGGAATACCGACAACCATTAGCCGAAGCGGTCTGCCAGACATACCTCGCTGCCTGTTTTTATCAAGCACGCTGCCGAACGCTTCTTCACAGGCAGAAGAAAATTTAGAGAGGCCCTTACCCGTTTTGCAGTCGACCGCGATTGCAGTAACGCCCTTGCCACGGTAATGCCTTATCCACATAGCCGTTGCATTTTCGTCCGCCTTATCGCTTTTATTGAGAAGAACAAGCTTTGGCTTACGGCTGATTATGGAGTCCAGCTCCGGATTTGAGCTGGAGCGAGGAATACGCGCGTCAACTATTTCCACAACGCCGTCAACAAGGCGCAGATTTTCCTTTATTTGGCGGCGGGTCTTTGCCATATGACCCGGAAACCACTGCACTCTCTGCTTTTGAAAATCGGGCATAGCCTATCCTCCTTACAAATATAAAAAACAAACCGCCGTAAAGGCGGTTTGCGAGGTTAGATATCTTCCTTAACCTTAGCGGCCTTGCCGACACGATCACGAAGATAATAGAGCTTAGCTCTGCGAACCTTACCCTTGCGAACTACGGCAATGCTGTCTACATTAGCGGAATGAAGCGGGAACACGCGCTCAACGCCGACGCCGTATGAAACGCGGCGAACAGTAAATGTTTTTGAAACGCCAGAGCCTTTGATTGCAATAACCGTGCCCTCAAACATCTGAACTCTTTCATTCTTGCCCTCGCGGATACGAACGCCGACTCTTACGGTGTCGCCGATAGAGAATGAGGGAACTTCCTTTTTGATGCTGCTTTCAGCAATGATCTTAAGTGCATCCATAAATAAAATCCTCCTGATTATTTTCGGATGTTCATAACGCCGAGCGAAAGAGGACCACCCGCTTAAATGCTTTTTTTGCGAGCATTTAACGCGTTGCGGGAAAGCAACGGAGCAAATGCTTAGATACTATATCACAAAACTATTTAAAATGCAAGCTTTTTATCTGAAAATCTGCATATTTTCGTCAAGCAAGTCAAATCTCTTAATGCTTTTCCACTCAAATGTAAGACCCGCCGCGGCAAGAACAGCACTTGAAAAAAGTTCCGGGCTTAAATTTTTGTTCTGACCAGCTGCAAGCCTTGCGTTTATAACTACGCTGCCGTCTTCTTCAAAAAGCTCAAAGCTTTTGATAAGCGGCTTGATGTCTATTTCCTTGACGACCTTTCGCCTGCCCTGCTTGCCGCTTTTTTCAGCCGTAATCACATCGCTTTCAAGAACAGACTTGAGCCTTGACATCGCTTCTTTATTATCGTCAAAATCATATTTAAAGATGTAATCTGAATACGCTATGCTGCTTTGCGAAGAAAAATCATCGTATACATCGATAATGCGAATACCGTCCGGCAGCACGGCATTGAGCCTGTCCCTTATTTGAGAATTTGAAATATCGCCAGTAATTCTCAGATCTACGCTTTCGCACATACTTTCAACGCCGAGCGGCAGCGGAAGCGAAAAGCTCATATACGGATGCGGATTAAAGCCCTCCGTATACCAAAGCGGGATAGAAGCCCTTGTAACGGCGCGAGAAAAGCACCTGTTGATATCAAGGTGGCTGATATATTTGCACCTGTCTGTTTTTGAAAACAGAAGCCTAACCTCGCGCATCGCAGTTACCTCCGTTTATCATATTTGCGCCGCAGCCGGCACATTTTATGCGGCAGTGCGGCGTTGTTTTCCCCTGCCGCGCCTTTTCGCTCTCGCGCTTAAGAAACTGCTTTGTAACGCCTAAATCAAGGTGATCCCAGGGCAAAAGCTCGTCGTAATCTCTCTGCCGCCTTGTGTAGAAATACGGGTCGATGTTATTTATCTCAAAAGCGCGCATCCAAGCGTCGAAATCAAATCTGTCGTCCCAGGAATCAAATTTGCAGCCGAGCTTATAGGCATCGAGCAGAACTTTGCCCAGCCTCCTGTCGCCTCTTGCAAGCACGCCCTCAAGCAAGGAGGTAGGGGTTTCGTGGTAAGAAACACGCACCTTTTTGCTTGGTATAGATTCAAGCAGATGCTTTTGCTTTGACTTAAGGCTTTCCATAGAATCCTCAGCCTCCCATTGAAACGGGGTGAACGGCTTTGGTATAAATGAAGCGCAGCTTACGGAAACCTGCACGCCGGTGCCCTTTTGCCTGTTCGGGTTTTTATAAAAGGCGTGAACGACCTGCATAGCAAGGTCGGCGATACCCTCTATATCCTCCATCGTTTCCGTTGGAAGACCCATCATAAAATATAGCTTAACGGAGGTCCAGCCGTTATCAAACGCCTTAAGGCAGGTGGAAAGCACCTCTTCCTCGGTAACATTTTTGTTTATAACATCCCTCAAGCGCTGGGTGCCGGCTTCCGGCGCGAATGTAAGGCCGCTTCTGCGCACCTTGTTGAGCTTTTCAACGAGCTCGTCCGAAAAATTATCGACGCGAAGAGAAGGAAGCGAAAGGCTGACGCGGTCTTTAACGGTCCAGTCTATAAGCGAGCTGAGCATCTCGTTTACGCAGGAATGATCCGAGGTTGAGAGCGAGCAGAGCGAAAGCTCGTCATATCCGGTGGATTTTATCAGCTGCCGAGCCTGCGCGTTAATGGTTTCAACGCTTTTTTCGCGGATGGGCCTGTATGTAAAGCCTGCCTGGCAAAAGCGGCAGCCGCGGATACAGCCCCTGAAAATCTCTTCTACGGCTCTGTCGTGGACGATATTTATGAACGGAACTACAAAATTATCGGGATAAAAGCATTTGTTCATATCGGCAACGACCGATTTTTTGATTTTTTGCGGCGCACCGTTAAGAGCAAGCAGCTCTTTTAAAGTGCCGTCGGGATTATAGCTGTCTTTATAAAAAGCCGGAACATATACTCCGCGTACATTCATTGCCTTTAAAAGAAATTCCTGCTTTGAGGCGCCGCTTTTCTTACATTCGCGAAGAAGCTCAAGCACTTCAACGGTGCTCTCCTCCCCGTCTCCGAGGAAAACGAGATCAACAAAATCAGCAAGCGGCTCCGGATTGCAGGCGCACGGACCGCCGCAGCATATTATAGGCTGAAGCGAATCTCTTTCGCTTGAAAGAAGCGGAATGCCTGCAAGATCAAGCATATTCAGCACATTAGTGTATGAAAGCTCATACATCAGAGTAAAGCCGATAATATCAAAATCCTTTATATCATCTTCGCTTTCAAGCGCAAAGAGCTTTACGCCGTTTTCGCGCATCTCAGCTTCCATATCACTGTCAGGTGCAAAAACGCGCTCGCACCAGGCATAATCAAGGCTGTTTACAAGGGAATAAAGTATCTTCATACCCAGATGGCTCATCCCTATCTCATAGAGATCGGGAAAGCAGAAGGCGTATCTTATATCTACCTTATCGGCGTCTTTGATAACGCTGTTAAGCTCGCCGCCGCAGTATCTGGCGGGCTTTTGAACATATTGAAGTATTTTTTCTATATCTTTTCTCATAACGACCTCAAATTTGAAATTAAAAGATAAGCGCTTATAAGCAGAGGCGAAAAGCTGCCGTATGAAAGCAGCATATAAACGGAAAGCGCAAGAACCGCAGCCGTAACCGCCAAGCCGATATATACATATAGCTTTGGCAGCAGCAAAGCGCATATCCTGCCGCCGTCAAGCGGGAAAACGGGGATAAGGTTTAAAACAAAAAGAAAAAGATTGACCTCGTCTTTTAAAACTATATAAAGAGCAAAATTTACCGCCGGGCCCGCGGCTGCAACGATACATTCTTGTGCTCGGCTCAGAAAGCTATCATAAGTAAGCGCAGCTCCGTAAAAAGAAAGAGTAAACGCTTTCGCTCGCCCGCCCACGGCGAAAAGCGCGGCAAAATGCCCCGCTTCGTGCAGAAGCGAAAACAAAAGCAGCATCGGCAGCCGTTCGTAATCAAACAAAGCGGCAAACGACAGGATCAATACGAAAGAATATTCTATTTTGATTTTTAAACCGCGCAGCCTGAATTCCAAAATATCACCGTAATAAATTACGGCGCTTAGCTACTTTTTATTCTTATCAAGATAAGATTGAAGAATCAAAACCGCGGCAACGGCGTCTACCGACTGCTTTCTCTTTTTGCCGCGAACATTGTTTGCGCTGAGCACATCGTGGGCTATAACCGTGGTTAAGCGTTCGTCCTCATACGCTATCTCCAAGCCTGTCTTTTCTCCGAGCAGGCGGCCGAGCTCTAAACACTCATCGCATCTGAAGCCGCGTGAGCCGTCCATATTTACGGGCATACCTACAACGATTTTTTCAGCGCTTTTTTGAGCGGCGATAACAGACAGCTTGTCAACAAGCTTCGGCAAGTAGCTTTCTGTAACGACGCAGTGCGGCGACGCCAGCGTGCCGCCCGGGTCGCAAAAAGCAACGCCCGTGCGCTTATCACCGTAATCAACGGACATTATTATCATAGATCCTCCGAAAATTTAACGGCATCGCAAGGACGCCGTTAAATAATTTTATTCTTCTCCTGAATCGCCGCTGTCCTCGTCGGCAGAAGCTTCAGTCTGTGATGATTCGGATGAATCAGAATCATCGGAGCTGCTGCTTGAACTGCTTGAGGAGCTGCTTCTTCTTGAAGTATAGCCGGGCATATTATTCTTGTCGTACCAGCCGTAGCTGCCGCTTGAATAGCTCGTCAGCAAGCCCGTGCCGGGATCGTAGGAATGACGGACAATTCCGTCGTATTCGGGAAATTCCGTTTCGTTCTTGCCCTTTGATTCATAAATCTCGTTCATAACGGTTTCCCAAATCGTTCCCGCCGGATTATACGAGAGCCTGTAAACTATCTCCTTGGGCATATCGTAGCCGTACCATACCGCAGCAACATATTCGGGAGTTCCGCCGGCAAACCAGCGGTCCTTTGAGTCGGTTGTTGTACCCGTTTTACCGAAACATTCAACGCCGGAAATCTTATAATAACGGCCTGTTCCCGAGGTCATAACGGTTTGCAGTATCTTATTCATAAGCCAGCCCGTGCTTTCGCTCAGAGCCTGCTCTTTGGTGGATTCGGGGTCGGTCTCGATAAGAACATTACCCTGGCTGTCTTCGATCTTATAATAGCAGTAGGGCTGATAGTACGCCCCGCCGTTTCCGAACGCAGCGTAGGCCGCCGTCATTTCAAGCACGGAAATGCCGTTTGTAAGCGAGCCCGTGGCAAGCGGCGCATAATCGCAGTCGGCAGCGGTAAGCGATGAAACATGGAACCTGTTTGTGATGAAATCGTATGCGTAATCAACGCCTACCTCATCAAGTGTTCGCGCCGATATGGTGTTGAGCGAGTTTGCGATACCGCGCTGGATGGTAAGACGCGAGCCTGAATATCCGCCGCCTTCATTGGTGGGCCAGGGATCGCCGTCTATCTCCATAAGCGGTCTGTCCTGAATCAGACGGGACCAGTAAATCTCAACGCTGTCGTCGTTTAGGCTCTTTTCAAACGCGGGGCCGTAAACCGAAAGCGGCTTGATTGACGAACCGGGCTGTCTGTATGACTGGAAGGCTCTGTTGAGCTCAAGCGAGCCGGAATATTCGCCCGTGCCGCCAACAAGGCCGAGCACTCTGCCGGAATAATCCATAACCACCATTGCGCCCTGTACAGTTTCATCGGGCATGCGGCGGTAATTTTCATAAACATCCTCAAGAGCCGCCTGCACCTCAAAATCAACAGCTGTGTATATCTTAAGACCGCCGCCGTACAGAAGCGAACGCGCCTTGCGCTCCGTATAGCCCATTTTCTGAAGATCGTCCTGAACGGTCTTTATAACATAGTCAACATAATAAGAATCGATAACATTCTCGTTGCCGGAGCCGCTCGCATCGTCTATCTGGCTGCCCTCGTAGTTTTCGCTGTTTGTGAAGATCATCTCATAATCAACGGCTTCATTATACTCCTGCTGAGAGATAAAGCCGTTCGTAAGCATATTTTTAAGTACTCGAAGTTGCCTTTCACGGTTTTTATCAGGATTTCTGAGCGGGTCGTAACGGTTCGGATACTGTGTGATTGCAGCGATGCTGGCACATTCGGCTATATTGAGGTCAGCAACATCCTTGCCGAAATACTCCTCCGACGCGGTCTTAACGCCGTAGCAGCCCTCTGAAAGATAAATCGTGTTGAGATATGCCTCGATTATATCGTCCTTAGAATAATTTTTTTCAAGGTTGAGGGCGGAGAGAATCTCGTTGAATTTTCTTACTATCGTAACATCCTTTTCGTCCGTAAGGTTCTTTATGAGCTGCTGAGTGATGGTTGAACCGCCCTGGCCGTAATTTGAGGGCTTGACGATTACGCCGATGGTTCTTATCCAGTCAACACCGTTATGCTTTTCAAACCTTTCATCCTCGATAGCAATAAAAGCGTCCTTAAGATAAGGGCTCATATTCTCAAGATCGACCCAGATACGGTTTTCCTCGCCGTGGAGCCTTGTGAGTTCTACCTGATTGCCGTCTTCATCATATCCGTAGATAAACGAGGTCTGATTTTGCGAATATTTTTCCTCGGTGAGATTGAACACGGGGTCGCCGTGAACAAAGCTGTAGCCGTAAATAGCGATAACTGAAAAGCAGACGATGCACACAACGGCGATAATAAGCAAAATGCCCACAAAAATGCGTATAGCAAGAGAAGCGGGAGCGCCGCTTTTTTTACCGTTTTGCCTCTTTTTTGTAACCGCTTTTGCGCCGCCCCTTGTTCTTTGAACGCGCTGCTTGGAAGAGCCCTCGCTTTTTGCATAAGCGGCCGGCTTTTTTTCCGCCTGCTTTTCCTGAATCTTTTTATCCTCGTCATACACCTTGGCGGAATTGTTCATAAAAGATTCAAGAAGATCATCGTATTTGCCTGCCATAACTGACCTCCCCTGCTCATCTGAGCCTCGACTGGCTGCAAGCGCTTTTAATTTACACCGCTAACTATTATACAATAAAAATATTTATAAATAAAGAATTTTTTATGAATATTTTTTTGACTTGCTCTTGCTCATCTGAGTGATGCGTTTTGAAACGCTGATTCCGTCATAAAGCATCTTTACGCGAACAAAGCCCCAAAACTTTTTGCCGCACCGAGGGCAGCTCAAAACCGTTTTAAAGGAGCTGTTAACTACCTGTAAATCACCAGTTCTGTTAAGCAAGGACGAGCACACGGGGCAATTAAAGGACTCGTTATTGAAATTATACTCGCGGGAAACGGGATTTGTTATCAGATAAGGCTTAAACGCAAGCCTGCCGAAGAAATCATCGTCGCAATCGCTCACCATTTCGTCAACGCGCCGTTCATCAAAAACCTTTTTGAAGCACTCGGCTGCCACATAGCAGTCCTCAAGCGCTCTGTGAAGCTCCTCCTCCTGAACGCTGATATCGAGCCGCTCTGCACAGTGCGCAAGGCTGATCTGATCGTGACAATCCTCCAAAAAAGACTGGCAGTAGCGCTGCGCGTCCATATATTTTTTCATAAATGAAACGGTTGTTTTTCCGATAAAACGCTTGAAATTTGCAACCAACACATAAAGATCGCTGTTTGACCAGCTCATAAAAACAGCGTCTTCACCTGCCCAGCGTGCAAACTCATCCATTGCCCTTTCAAAATCCATTCCGCTTTCGGCAATCTCTTCTTTTGATATGCCAGTAAGATCAACAAAGCGGTGCGAAAGCTTTTTTGAGAGCTTCGGCTTAATGAGCTGTGTGTATGCAGAGCAGATATTCAGCGATGAATCAAGGCGGACGGCGCCCACCTCGATTATCTCGTTTACGCCCTTTTTCTGCTTGTAATCGTAGGCGTTGTTCCATTCAAGGTCAAAAATAACATAATCCATAGCTACCTAAAAAAAATAACCCTGCTTATGCAAGGTTATTAAATAATTTGATTTATCAGCCGATAAACAGGAAAATAAGAAACGCTGCAAGAACCAAAACAAAGAAAGCAACGATAAGCCACTTTGTTATTTTTTCAAGCTTTGCCTCAATCGTGCGCCCCTTTGTTTTGCCGAGGAAGGTTTCCGCGCCGCCTGCAATGGCGCCGGAAAGGTTCTGAGAACGGCCCTCCTGCAAAAGGACAACAGCAATTATGATTATCGAAACAATTATAAGTATAACGCCGAAAACGTAATGATACCAAAGCATTTATAATTCCTCCGTGGTAATTGATACTAAAGGATTATATCATATAGTTGAGCAATATGCAAGAGTTTTTTTGCCATTAATTTACTTGCATTTAAGCGGCGCTTTAGCTGAAAATATTACAGGCGGCAGGATGAACGCGTTTGCTTTTGCCGCCTGCCGTTTATCGCTAAACGGCACCTTACATAAAATCATATCAAAGCGTAAGTTGCTCGCCTACATCCCCTGCACTGAGAAGCGCGCCTGCCGCTGGCAGGTTCTTCGGCCTGAAGCGCCATTCCTTTTCAAACTCGCCTTGTTTGTAAATATGGAGGCCTACGACCTTATCATTCTTCTTTTTGATGGTCATCGCCTGAACGCCCTGAGTGTTTTTGGTGGTTTTCGGCAGCACGACGGCGGTGTTGAGCAGAAGACGGCGCCCCGATTGAGAAACGAGCACGATATCGGTATCCTCCTCAAGGTATACCGCCGCGGCAAGCTGAGAGCGGTCGGAATAAGCGTTTATAAGCTTTTTTCTGTTTGTTTTCGTTTCATATGCGGAAATATCTACCTTGGCAAGCTTTCCGTTTTCAAAAACAAAAATCATATAGCCCTTGTATTCCTTAACAACGGCAGTATAGGCAACAGCCTCGCCCTCGTCCATCTCAAGCTTTGAGGGAAGAAATTCGCCGAGCACTGAAGCCTTGGTGTCGGTCAGATCATCAAGCTTTGCCTTATAGACCTGATGAGCGGTTGTGAAAACAAGAAGCTCGTCACGGTTTGAGCACTCGACGCTTCTTTCGATTTCGTCGCCCTCCTTGACCTTCTGCTCGCCGCTCATTCTGAGATTTGCGGTTTTTATCTTTTTAACATAGCCCTCTTTGGTTATAAACACCGTTACGGGATAATCGGCAATCTCCTGTTCTTCCTCATCTTCTTCAACGGGCACATTATAAAGTATCTCCGATTTTCTGCCGCTGTCATATTTTTTGATAACATTTTGCAGCTCGGCAATTATGATTTTCTTCTTTTTGTTTTCGCTTGAAAGAGTATCCTCAAGCTCTGCTATATCGTTTTCAAGCTCTTCTATATCGTTGATACGCTTTAAGATATATTCGCGGTTCAAATGGCGCAGCTTGATCTCGGCTACATATTCCGCCTGAACCTCGTCTATTCCGAAGCCGATCATAAGGTTGGGAACAACATCCGCCTCGTTTTCCGTTTCGCGAACGATTTTGATAGCCTTATCGATGTCAAGCAATATCTTGGAAAGCCCCTTTAAAAGATGGAGCTGCTTTCTTTTTTTTGCAAGATTGAATTCGATACGCCTTGTTATGCAGCCAAGCCTGAAAGCAAGCCATTCGTTGAGAATCTCCCTTACGCCGCGCACACCGGGGCGCCCGTCGATAAGAATATTGAAATTGCAGGAAAAGGAATCCTCAAGAGGCGTGAGCCTGTAAAGCTTTTGCATAAGCTTATCAGCGTCTGTGCCGCGCTTGAGATCAATGGTAATCTTAAGACCCTTAAGATCGGTTTCATCTCTGATATCGGAAATTTCTTTGATTTTATTGTTCTTGACCAGCTCTATGATTTTATCAATGATGGCTTCCGATGTTGTTGTGGGAGGAATTTCGGTTATATCTATGCAGTTATAAGAGCGGTCATAAGAATATCTGGCGCGCACCTTAACGGAGCCCTTGCCGGTTTCATAAATCTTTTCAAGCTCGTCCCTGTCGTAGATAATATATCCGCCACCAACAAAATCAGGAGCTATAAGCGTATCCGAAATAATATGCTGCCTGTTTTTCATCAAGGCGATAACGGTCTCGCACACCTCTTTGATATTGAACGAGGCAATGGAAGAAGCCATACCCACGGCGATGCCGGTGGTTACATTGCACAGCACGGACGGGAAGGTGACAGGCAGAAGGCGCGGCTCTTTCATAGTGTTGTCGTAATTGTCAACGAAATCGACCGTGTTCTTATCTATATCGGCAAAAAGCTCGGCGCATATCGGCGCGAGCTTTGCTTCGGTATAACGCGAGGCGGCGTACATCATATTTTTAGAATAAGCCTTGCCGAAATTGCCCTTTGACTCAACATAGGGGTACAGCAGCGATTCGTTTCCGCGTGAAAGGCGCACAAGAGTTTCATATATGGATGCGTCGCCGTGCGGATTAAGCTGCATCGTGCGGCCTACTATATTCGCGCTTTTGATTGTGCCGCCGTTTAAAAGCCCCATATTATACATTGTGTACAGCAGCTTTCTGTGCGACGGCTTAAGCCCGTCTATCTCCGGAATGGCGCGCGAAAGGATAACGCTCATCGCATAAGGCATATAGTTTGACTTGAGCGTTTCCGTTATCAGCTCGCTTTGAACGGTGCCGGCGTTTTCTATATGCACATTCTGAGAGAGCTGCGCTGATTTTGCTTCATCTGAATTTTTTCTTTTTTTCGGCATAATATCACACCCTTATCAGCTTACATCGGCCGTATCAAGATACATATAGCCGTAATCGCTGATATACTGCTTTCTGCCCTCAAGATCGTCTCCGAGCAGCAGATCGAATATTTTTGAGGTTTTTTCGGCGTCGTCAGGAGTAACAAGTATGAGCCGCCTTGTTTCGGGATTCATCGTTGTGAGCGACATCATATCAGCCTCGTTTTCACCGAGACCTTTTGAGCGCTGAACGGTATATTTTTTGCCCTCAAGCTCTTTGCGTATCTCGTTCATCTCAAGCTCGTCGTAGGCAAAATAGGTTTGATCCTTGCAGGTGACCTCATAAAGCGGAGATTCGTCGATATAGACCTTGCCCTGCTCTATCAGCTGCGGCATCAGCCTGTAAATCATCGTTAGAACAAGGGTTCTGATCTGAAAGCCGTCAACATCGGCATCGGTGCAGATGAGTATCTTGCTCCAGCGAAGATTATTTATATCAAATGCGGAAAGGTCTTTCGCAACCTTTGAGCGAACCTCTACGCCGCAGCCGAGCACCTTGATGAGGTCGGTGATTATCTCGTTTTTAAATATTTTGCCGTAATCGCTTTTAAGGCAGTTGAGTATCTTGCCGCGGATAGGCATAATCGCCTGAAAATCGGCGTTTCGAGCCTGCTTACAGGCTCCGAGCGCGGAATCGCCCTCCACGATGAAAAGCTCACGCTCGTCAACATTCTTGGAACGGCAGTCAACGAATTTCTGAACGCGGTTAGTCAAATCCATCTTTGACTGAAGCGTGCTTTTGAGGCTCTTTCTTGTATGCTCGGCGCGCACGCGGCTTCGCATATTTATAAGCACCTGCTCAGCTATCTTCTCGGCATCTATTTTGTTTTCTATAAAATAGACCTCAAGCTGCTTGCGGAAAAAGTCCGTCATTGCCTCCTGTATGAACTTATTTGTGATTGCTTTTTTCGTTTGGTTTTCATACGAGGTCTGCGTGGAAAACGAGGATACAACGAATATGACGATATCCTCAATATCCTGAATATTTATCTGCGCGTCCGTTTTTGAATACTTGTTGTTTGCCTTAAGATAAGCGTTTATCTGGCTGAGGAACGCGCTTTTAAAAGCCTTGTCCGGCGAGCCGCCGTGCTCAAGATAGCTTGAATTATGGTAATATTCCTTGCACTGCGTTTTAAGAGAAAAGCAAAGCGCCGCTTTGATGACGAGCTTGTATTCGCTCAAATCCTCTCTGTCCTTACCGAAGCGCTCGCATTCCCAATACTGAGGAGTGGTAAGCGCGTCTGCGCCGGCAAGCTCGGCAACATAATCCTTTATGCCGTTATCATAGCGGTATTCAAAGGTTTCAAAGCCCTTATCCGTTTCGTTTTTGAGGATAAAGGTGATGCCGTCGTTAACGATAGCCTGGCGCTTTAAAACATCCTGATAGTACGAAAGCGGCACATCGATATCGGTAAACACCTTTAAATCCGGCTTCCATCTTATTCTTGTGCCGGTATCCTTTTTTGAATACGGCGTTTTTTGAAGCCCGCCGATATTTTTTCCGCGTTCAAAATGAAGCGTATAGCAAAAGCCGTCGCGGTGTATTTCGGCATCCATATATTCGGAAGCGTATTGAGTTGCGCAAAGTCCGAGTCCGTTAAGGCCGAGAGAGAATTCATAGTTATCGGAGCCGTCGCCGTATTTTCCGCCGGCATAGAGCTCGCAGAAAAGAAGCCTCCAGTTTTCTTCCTTTTCAGCCTTATTATAATCCACCGGTATACCGGCGCCGAAATCCTGCACCTCTACCGAGCAATCGGCAAAGCGGGTTATCACGATCTTGTTGCCGCGGCCTTCGCGCGCCTCGTCAATAGAGTTGCTCATAATTTCAAAAATTGAATGTTCGCAGCCCTCGATGCCGTTTGAGCCGAATATTACGGCGGGTCTTTTTCTGACCCTGTCCTCGTCCTTTAAAGAACGAATGCTCTCGTTAGTGTATTCGTTTTTTGCAGGCATAGCACAACCTCCGCACGATTTATACAGAAATATATTATACAAGATATTGTGGAATTGTCAAGGATAATAAATTTATTCAACAATATATCAAATTCTTTTGTCGAATACAGTCGCAAAAAAAGATGCGCCGAAGCTCGGCGCATCGTATTATTCGTCTTGAAGATGATTAGAAGAGTCGTTTTGCTCTTCATCATTGCTTTGCATGTCTGACGGAACTGTGCCGGCTGTCTGTGTATCAGCAGACTTATCAGCGTCATCATCAGAATCGCTCGGAGACTCGCTGCTTTCTTCCGGCTTTCCGTTTTTCATCAGCGCTTCAAACTGTTCGCCGTTGATCTTTTCCTTTGCAAGAAGCTCCTCGGCAACAAGCTTGAGCCTGTCAAAATGCTCCTTGAGAATAGAAACGGTTCGTGCGTACGCCTCGCGCATCATCTTTTCTATCTGAGAATCGATGCGCGCCGAGGTCTGCTCGCTGTAATTATTGACATGGCCGAAATCCTTGCCGAGGAACACCTCGTTGTTTTCATCGCTGTAAACAACGGGACCGATCTCGTCGTTCATACCGTATTTTGCAACCATATCGCGGCAAATCTGAGTTGCTCTTTGCAGATCGTTTGACGCGCCCGTTGAGATATCGTCAAGCGCAAGCGCTTCGGCAACTCTGCCTCCGAGCATTGAAACAAGAGAATCGAGCATTTCGTTTTTTGAGGTGTAATTCTCCTCCTGCGGCTGATACATAGTATAGCCGCCTGCGCCCATACCTCTCGGTATTATGCTGACTTCCTTGACGGGGTCGTGATTTTCAAGATAGAACGAAACCACGGCGTGGCCCGCCTCGTGATATGCGGTAAGCTTCTTTGCCTTTTCGGAATATTTGTGCGACTTCTTTTCGGTGCCCATCTCAACTCTTGTGGTAGCGTCCTGAATCTCCTGAGAGGTGATTGCCTTCTTACGGCGGCGAGCAGCGAGAAGAGCGGCCTCGTTAAGGAGATTTTCAAGATCGGCGCCGGTAAAGCCGATAGTGAGCTGAGCAATCTCGTGAAGATCAACATCGGGAGCAAGGGGCTTATTCTTAGAGTGGACCTTAAGAATATCCTCCCTGCCCTGCGTATCGGGTCTGTTGACGGTTATCTGCCTGTCAAATCTGCCGGGTCTTAAAAGCGCGGGGTCAAGGACATCCGGCCTGTTGGTTGCGGCGATAACGATTACGCCGCTGTTTGTGCCGAAGCCGTCCATCTCAACAAGCAGCTGGTTGAGCGTCTGCTCTCTTTCGTCGTTTCCGCCGCCGGTGCCTGCGCCTCTGTGCCTGCCCACGGCGTCGATCTCATCGATAAACACAATAGCGGGAGCTTTCTTGATAGCCTGAGAAAACAGGTCGCGCACGCGGCTTGCACCCACGCCGACATACATTTCAACAAAATCGGAGCCCGATATGGAAAGAAACGGCGCGTCAGCCTCGCCGGCGACAGCCTTTGCAAGCAGGGTTTTACCCGTTCCCGGTGGGCCTACAAGCAAAACTCCCTTAGGTATCCTTGCGCCGAGGTCAGTAAATTTCTGCGGGTCCTTAAGAAATTCCACAAGCTCTTCAAGCTCGGCCTTTTCCTCCTCGCAGCCGGCAACATCGGCAAAGGTCTTTTTGTTTTTATCCTCTATATTCTTGGTGCGCACCCTGCCGAAGCTCAGCGTGCGGTTGGTCTCGTTATTCATAGTGTCGCCCATACGCTTCATCATAAACCATACAAGAAGCGATCCGCCTACGAGGATAACAAGATAAGGCAGCAGGTTGAACACCCAGTTTCTTGAGCTGCTCTGCTTGTAATTATATTCTATCTGAGCGTTTGGGTTTGCATCGTTATATTCGTTGATGCTCTCTCTGATGTCCTCTATAAAATAAGTTACGCTGGGAACCTTATATTCCTTTTCCTCCTTGGGCTTATCAAAGGTATAATAGGTAAGCTGGCCGGAAGTGAGGTCAAGCTCGAAATTGCAGACCTGATTCGTTTTAAACAGGTTAACGATCTGGCTGTATTTTACATCCGTGGTCTTCTGCTGATTTGCAATTACCACGGCAAGCACAACCAGCAAAACGGGTATCAGGATATAAAATATCGCCGATTTCCAGTTTTTGGACATATTGTTCATCAGTCCTTATCCTCCGAAACTAAATTGATTGCAAGAATTGATTTTGTGCCGCCGTCTACGCTGACGCGCTGAGCCGAGCCCACGCCGCAAACGCCTATAACGCCGAGCTCGTCCGCAACGACCGCGACCCTGCCCCGTTTCTCCGGCGGGATATGAAGCTCGTTAAAAAGCTTTTTCAGGGATTTTGTGCAGCCCCTTGACTCAAGCGCTATGCTGTCGCCCTCTTTTCTGGAACGAACGGCAACTTTACCGACTATTTTATCACAGTCGCAGTAAAAATCAAACTTTTTATTATTAAATTCACATATATTTAAAAATTCTTTTACGGGATATTTATGAATATCCGCGACAAATCCGCAGCTTTCACAGTCGGAAAAATCGGCAATTCTGAGACTGCCCGCAGCCGAGACGGCGTATGTGCAGCCGCTTATCTGGTATCTTCCGTTTTGAAACACAAGACCGCGGCACGCGCTTAACAGCGTTGCGTTGACCTTGAAGCCGTTGTTTTCAAGCCATTCTGCCAGAACACGATTGAGAACGGACGGGGAAAGCGCGCGCAGCTTTTCAAGCGACAGGCAGCCGCCGTCCGACACATCTTCAAGCGCTCTTAAAGAAACGCTTTCAAGAAAGCTGTTATCGTTATTCAGCGAATCAAGCATATGTGCTGCGGCGGTCTCAAAAGAGGGGTTGAGCTGCTTCATAAGCGGGATGACGCGGTGGCGCACAAAATTTCTTGAATATTTTATGTCTTCATTTGTGCTGTCTGTTCTGTATTCAATATTATCTGAATCAAGAAAATCTCTGATCTCCTCAGACTTGAGCTCTATCAAGGGTCTGATTATATTATCTCTTACCGGCGGGATGCCGCAAAGCCCCTTCAGCGAGGTGCCCCTTGCAAGGCGAAAGAGCACGGTTTCAATACTGTCAGTAAGACTATGAGCAGTTGCAATCTTATCACAGCCGAGCGAGTTAAAAAAATCATAGCGCTTTATTCTGGAAATCTCCTCAACACCGCATCCGTTCTGCCTTGCAAGCGCTGGTGCGTCTATTGAAAGGAGATGAAATTCGATATTCTTTTCCTTGCAAAATCTTCTGCAAAATTCGGCGTCGGCAATGCTTTGTGCGCCTCTGATGCCGTGCTCGATATGCGCTGCTTTCAAAGTTAGGTCATACTGCTCTTTTACAGACAGCAGAAAATAAGCAAGCAAAACGGAATCGGCGCCGCCCGATAGAGCGATAAGCACCGATTCACCTTCTTGCAGCATATTATATTTTTTTACGGTTTTTAGGATTTTACTGAACATCTTCTATATTTTTCTGAACGCATCTGAATCTTGTGAACTCTTCATCAAAGGTCATCTCAACAGAGCCTACCGCGCCGTGCCGGTTTTTGGCAACTATCAGCTCCGTTGCACCGTCCGGCGGGGGCGGCTCGTTTGAATCCTTGTCATTTTCGTAATACTTCTCCCTGTAAACAAAGAGAACGATATCGGCGTCCTGTTCGATGGTGCCGGATTCACGAAGATCGGAAAGCTGAGGCTTGTGGCTCTTGCCTCTTCCCTCTGTTCCGGCTCGCGAAAGCTGGGCGCAGCAGATAACGGGAATGTTTAGATCCTTTGCAAGCATTTTAAGGTTGCGGGTGATCTCAGCCACCTCCTGCACGCGGTTCTCTTTTCTGACGGCGGAGCGCAGCAGGCCGAGATAGTCGATTATAACCACATCAACGTCTTTCATACGGCGTATCTTTGCCTTGATTTCAGGAACGCTGATGCCTGCAGTATCGTCAAGATACAGCTCGCAGTCCGAAAACTCGCCGGCGGCATTGCCGAGCCTTACCCACTCGTCATTAGTCAATTCACCGCGGCGCAGCTTGTTGCTCGGTATTCCGGCGCGCGCCGAAAGCAGCCTTTCGGCAAGCTGCTCCTTAGACATCTCAAGGCTGAAGAAAACGCATTTTTTTCTTGTGCCCATCGTAACATTCTGAGCGATGTTGAGCGCAAAGCTGGTTTTACCCATACCCGGCCTTGCGCCGATGATGATAAGATCCGACTTATTAAGACCCGCGATATACCTGTCGAGCAGATCGAAGCCCGACGGGATGGCGGCGTATTTTTCTTTTTCGTCGCCTGTGATCTTATGTAGCCTGTCGTAAACGCCGTTTATAATGACATATGAAAGCTTTTTGGGATCTGTATCGTCGCTTCCCTTGCGTATATCGTAAATCCTCTGCTCAGCAAATTCAAGCAGCGCCCTTGCATCGGCGTTGCCGGAGGTTGCCTGCCCTATCAGATCGCGGGAAAGATTGATGATGGTTCTTAAATAGAACTGCTCTTCAATGATTCTGCAATAGGATTTAACATTCGCGGTTGAATAAACGCTGTCTTTTAAAGAAAGCAGGTATTCCCTGCCGCCCGCCTCGTCATAATGACCGTCCTTTGCAAGCGCGTCCGCAATAACAACCGGGTCGATATGAGTATTCGAGCCGGTATACATCTGCATCATCACGCCGAATATCGTTCTGTGCTGAGGCAGATAGAAATAATCCTGCTTAACGATGGCAACAACGGTTTCCATACATGAGGGGTCAACGAGGATAGAGCCTAAAACGGACTGCTCCGCGTCTAAATTATACGGCTCAGCTGCCGACTGAATATTATCCGCCATACGGATCACTGCCTTTCATCAGGCCTCGCTGACCTGAACATAGATTTTTGCCGTAACGCCGGGATAAACCTTAACGATTGCCTCGTATGTGCCGAACTGCTTGATATCCTCAACCTCTATCTTGCGCTTGTCCACATCAACGCCGAGGTCGGCTTTGATCTGCGCGGAAACATCCTTTGAAGTAACCGAGCCGAAAAGCCTGCCGTTTGTGCCGGCTTTTGCCGAAAGCTTAAAGGTTTTGCCGTCAAGCTTTGCAGCGTCCGCCTTTGCGGCGCTGAGCTCCTGCTCCTTATGATATTTTTTTGCGCTTTCCCTGTTGTTGAAATCATTCATAGCGCTTGCGTTTGCTTCAACGGCAAGGCCGCGCGGGAAAAGGAAATTCCTCGCGTAGCCGTCCGAAGCGTTGACAAGCTCCCCTTTTTTGCCGAGATTTTTTACATCTTGCTTAAGTATAACCTTCATCTGACTCACCTTTTTTCGCTATACCTCCATAATTATGGGAAGAATCATGGGGCTGCGCTTTGTTTTTTCATAAAGCATATGGGAAATTTCATCTCTGAGCGCCGTTTTGATGCTGTTCCAGTCGCGATAGCGGCTGTTATAGGTCTCGTCGATTATATGAAGCGCTCTGTCTCTTACGGAATTTATAAGCTCCTCGCTCTCGCGAACATAGACGAAGCCCCTGCTCACGATATCGGGCCCGCTTATCACATCGCCGGTTTCGGAATCTATCGTGGCAACGATGATTATGATTCCGTCTGCGGCAAGGCGTTTTCTGTCTTTCAAAACAATATTGCCAACATCGCCCACGCCGTAGCCGTCAACATAGACCTCGCCGCTCGGAACATCCTCAAGCTGCTTTATGCCCTTGTCGGAAATTTCAATATAATTTCCGATATCGCCCACAAAAATATTCTTTTTGCCTATGCCCATCGTTTCTGCAAGCGAGGCGTGCTTTCTGAGATGCTTTTGCTCGCCGTGAACGGGAATAAAGAACTTGGGCTTTATAAGGCCCATCATCAGCTTTTGCTCTTCCTGGCAGGCGTGGCCCGAAACATGCACCTCGTACATTTTTTCGTAAATTACTTCTACACTGCGCTTCATCAGCTCATTGACTACATTGCCCACCATTTTTTCGTTGCCGGGAATCGGCGTGGCTGAAATAATAACATAGTCGTTAGGTGAAGCGGTGACCTTTTTATGCTCGCCGTTTGCAATCTTGGTAAGCGCGCTCATCGGCTCGCCCTGCGAGCCTGTTGTGATGATAACAAGCTTTTCGTCCGAATGGTTTCTTATCTCGTCTATGCTGATAAGGATATTATCCGGCACATTGAGATAGCCGAGCTCCTCGCCGACCTGAACAAGGTTTTCAAGGCTTCTGCCTACAACGGCAACCTTGCGGCGCAGATGCTTAGCCACATCAATGATCTGCTGAACGCGGTGGATATTTGACGCAAAGGTTGCAACAACTATCCTGCGCTTGCCCGCCTTTCTGAAAAGATTTAAGAAGGACTCGCCTACTTTTCTTTCACTCATAGAATAGCCGGGTCGCTCAGCATTGGTTGAATCCTGCAAAAGAGCGAGCACGCCCTTTGAGCCGTATTCGGAAAAGCGGCTGAGATTTATCATATCGCCGTCAACAGGCGTTGTGTCTATCTTAAAATCGCCGGTGTGTATAACCGTTCCGCCGGCGCATGAAATTGCAAGCCCAACGGCATCGGGTATCGAGTGATTAACATGGATAAACTCAACCGTGAATTTGCCGAGCTTTACTTTATCGCCTGGCTTTACCTCGCGCAGCTTTGCCCTGTTTAATATCCCGTGCTCCTGAAGCTTGCCCTTGATAAGACCTATCGTGAGCCTTGTTGAATACACGGGGATGTTCAGCACCTTTAAAAGATAAGGGATGCCGCCGATGTGATCCTCGTGGCCGTGAGTTACAACGATTCCCTTTATTTTATCTGCGTTTTGCTCCACGAATGTGAAATCGGGTATGACCGAATCCACACCGAGCAGCTCGACCCCGGGAAAGGCAAGTCCGCAGTCAACAAGAAACATATCGCCCGCGTACTCAAAAAGAGTCATATTTTTGCCGATCTCGTTCATACCACCCAAAAAGGCTATGCGGATATTATCCTTTTTCGCCTTTTGTGTGCGTTTTGAGCCGGCTGCCGGCTTTTTGGTAACCTTGCCGTAAGCAAATGCGCGCCTTGCGGAATTCCGTTTTCCTGCGGCGGCTGCGGCAGAGCCGGTATTTGATTTTGCCATATAAAAATTGATTCTCCTTTAAAAATAATATTTTTCCGAACAAAAAAGTTAGATATATAATAAATTATTAACGCACGCTTGTCAAGACAATAAAGGCGCCGCTCTGTCAAAAAGCTTTGCCTTATATATTGATTATTACCTGAATTACTGATAAAATATTCCAAAGAATATTTTTATCGGTGATTTTATGAAAAAGGTTGATATATATACCGACGGTGCGTGCAGCGGCAACCCCGGAAAGGGCGGCTGGGCTGCTATCCTTGTTTATAACAAAAGAGAAAAAGAGCTTTCCGGCTCCGCCGCCGAGACGACGAACAACAGAATGGAGCTGACTGCGGCGATAAAGGCGCTTGAAGCGCTAAAGGAGCCGTGCGAGGTCACCTTAACGACCGATTCGCGCTATGTGTGCGATTCCGTAACAAAGGGCTGGGTGTATTCATGGAAAAAGAACGGCTGGAAAAAGGGCGACAAAAAGCCCGCGCTGAATGTTGACTTGTGGGAACAGCTTCTGCCGCTGCTTGAAAAACACGAGGTAAGCTTTAACTGGGTAAGGGGGCATATCGGCCATCCGTATAACGAAAGGTGCGACAAGCTTGCCGTAGGCGAATACCTAAAGCTTGAATAAATTTAATAATCTGTTCTACAGGCTTTCGGTGAAGGCCTGTTTTTTTACCGCCGCAACGCCGATACCGAACCTGCCGCCGGAAAGCCGGTACGCCTTTGCTCTTTTTTGAAGCGAGCTGCTTTCGGGCAGCTTTTTAATTTGGGATTTTAATACCGGCGCAGTTTTGCATCCGAAGAGCCTTTCGTAGGTCTGCCCCTCGTAAAACACACAATACGAGGACTCAAAAAGAGATGAAAATTTAATTATATTGCTGTTTTCATCCATAAACTCGCGGTTTTTAGGGTAAACAAGCCAGCTTTCGCAAAGAAAATAATTCCACTTGATTTCGGGAAAATAGCTTTCAAAAAAATTTACCGCGGCTTTAAAGGATTTAACACATTCCTCCGTTTTTAGCTTTCCGTCCTTAGGGATATGAACATTTATGTAATACTCGCCGGGAGGGGTCGGAAATCTTTTGTCAAACGGAACAAGTGTTTTGCATATCTGAAACTGAAGCCTGCCGAGCCTGAAAAGCTCAAAGGCAATATGATATTTTATCCAGCCGTAGTTTTTAAGCCCTTTGTTATCATTTTCCCTGCACCAAAGCGAAATATCGCGCATCGTGGCAAGGAAAATATCGTTTGATATCCCCTTTTCCTCATAGCGTTTTTTTGTGTATTCGCACGCCTTCACGGCGCAGGCAAGCCTGTAAACATCGTTTTTAAAGCGCAGTCGGCTGCAATCACCCGAAGCATAAAGGCGGCTGTTGCGCAAAAAAGAGACCTTGGCAGTGCAGTCAAGGTCACTTATTGCGTGTTTAAGGCTGTCCGACAATCCGATATCGTTTATAAATTCAAAATCCATAGCTGTTTTACTGCTGTGCGCCGCTTGCGGCTTGCTGCTGCGTTGTGGTCTCATACTTGCTTATAAGGCCGCTTGAAACAACATATCTCGGCGTTCCCACCTCTATGCCGTAATCGGCAAGCAGAGGAAGCACCTCTTCATAAAGGAAGGTGGAATCCGCATCCTCATCCTGCACTACCATCTGAGTGCCGGGGTCGAGGTATTTTATCTCCCTTTGCAGGCCCTCTATACCGTCTACCTCCTCGCCCTCGAAAAAGATATAGGTGCCCTTTACGGTGATAAGACCGTCGTAAGGATTGGCAGGCAGAGTGAATTCCTCCGTTGGGGTCTCGGTAGTGTTTTCGTTGGTACCGAGACCGATGCCGGGAAGCGAGCCGCTGAAATAAAGATAGCAGAAAACGGCAACCATAACAACAAGAAATGTGAGCACGATCGGCCATTTGCTGCTTTTTTTCTCTTTTCTGAATCGGTGCCTTTCAAGCGTTGCCGCAGGCTCCTCCTCGTGCGTTGCATTGACATCTATTATATTTTCGGTTTCGTGATATGAAGCGTCCGTCACCTTATGAACAACAAGCGGGCTGTCAAGGCGCTCTTCTCTCTTTTCATTATCCATAAATAAATCCCTGTGTGATATATTCAAAATTTATGCATTATTATAATATCATAATTTAATGTTTTTTTCAATAAAATTATTGCATTTAAAATTGCGCGCTGTTATAATTCAATTAGAAAATGCGGGGTGTTTCAGATGAGAATACTTGCTTTTGACATCGGCGGAACAAATATCAAATACGCCGTGTGCAACGAAAAGTATAAGCTGACGGAGATAAAATCCGTTCCGACCGAGGCTTCAAAGGGCGGCCAGTATATCATAAACAAGGTGCTTGAAATAATAGACGGCTTTGACGATATAGACAGGATCGCCATCAGCACGGCGGGTCAGGTGGATTCGGAAAACGGCATCGTTGTTTATGCAACCGACAATATCCCATACTACACCGGTATGATGGTCAAGAAAATGGTTGAGAGCAAGACCGGCATCCCCACTTATGTGGAAAACGATGTTAACGCGGCGGCTCTCGGCGAAGCAAAATTCGGCGCGGCTAAGGATTGCAGCGATTTCATATGCCTCACCTTCGGCACGGGAATCGGCGGCGCGATATATATAGACAACGAGCTTTACAAGGGCTCGCGCTCCTCTGCCGGCGAATTCGGCCACATCATCACCCACGCAGGCGGACGGCCCTGCACCTGCGGCGGCGAGGGCTGCTTTGAGCAGTACGCTTCCGCCAAGGCGCTTACGCAGGCGGTTGAAAAGGCGGCAGGCAAGGAGCTCAACGGCTTTCAGATCTTTCAAAAGGAAAATATTGAAAATGCCGAGATACGCCATATCGTTGACATATGGATAGATGAAATAATAATAGGGCTCAAAAGCCTGATATGCGTTTTTAACCCCTCTTTGA
Organism: uncultured Eubacterium sp.; assembly: GCA_944380545.1. GTDB lineage: Bacteria > Bacillota > Clostridia > Oscillospirales > Acutalibacteraceae > Eubacterium_R. Next base: position 255,657 of record CALWHV010000014.1, read on the forward strand.
TAGTGCTCAGCGGCGGGATTATGAGCGAGGAATACATCATAGACCTTATAGACAGAAAAATCTATAAAGAGCTTATGGAAAATTTCAGGAATGTAAAGATTGTAAACACCGAGCTCGGCAACAACGCAGGACTTTTGGGAGTGGCTTATAAGGCTTCAAAGCTATGATTTATTTATAATTAAAACCCGGCGGCTGCCGGGTTTATTTTTTCAGCATTTCCTTGAGCGAGTCAACGCTTAAACATTCGGCATGTTTAAGATTGTGCCAAAGCCGCTCCATATTGAGATCGCTGTGCTCCGTCTCCTTGCTCCAGAGGTGAACGGACCAGGCGTCGTTTCCGAGCCAGGACGGCAAAAACGCTCCTAAAACGGCAAGCTTGGCTCTTGAAAGCACATCTCGGTCATATACTGCGTTTAGAAAATATCTGAAAACAAGATACTTTGCTACGGTTTGCGAAAAGACATTATTTAAAAGCAGCGCGGAAAAATCGGCGTTTTCAAGCTTTTCGCCGTACTGCGGATTGATGCGCTCGGGGTTGTCAAGCACCTCATAAACGGTGACGGCTTCGCTCTCATTTGGCACTTCTCCGATTTCGCGCTGAAGACGGGCGCAAAAATCAAGCAGCTCTGAAAGTCTTTCATTTAGCGGTGTTGACGAAGAGTCTAAAAGGTTATAAATATCATTCCTTGCAGTCAAAAGCCGGTAGTAAAGACCTGCGTCTATATCGTTTAACACCGGCAGGTCGGAATTTATTTCCTGAGAAAAAGCGAAGCCGTCTTTAAGGCCAAACATCATATCCGCCGCTACGGGGCAGGAAAAGGAAAGGCCTATTTCACGCAGGGAACCAAAATCGTTTATAAAGCGCGGGAAAGTGCGGCAGGTGTAAGGAGTATGCTCCTGACCGAGCGCTATATGCATATCGCAGAGATTATCGTCGTTTAAAAACGGGCATCGTTTATTTGAAGTGAGCCGAAAGACAGTGTTGCCGTATTCATCGCTGCTGAGAACGGAATCAATCCTGTTCTTAATGCCGCCGGTGAGCGATTCGTAGTATTTGAGCGAATCGGAATCCGCATCCACCTCCCAGCCCTGGCAGCAGGAATCCGGGCAATCGCCGGCGATACATTTAAAATCCTTATAAAACGCGGGTGTTACGATTTTCATAGCAAAGCCCCAGAAAAATATTAAAAAAGGAAACACCGCAAATGCGGTATTTCCTTTTTTGGTGCGAGAGACGGGACTTGAACCCGTACGAGTCGCCCCACACGCCCCTCAAACGTGCGCGTCTGCCGATTCCGCCACTCTCGCTTGCAACGATAGAGATTATAGCAAATTAATCATATAATGTCAATATCAATTTTAAAAATTTTTAAAATATCGAGCGGCTCTCCGATAAGGACATCAGCTCCGGCATTCACAAGGCTTTCGGCGGGTCTGAAGCCCCACGAAGCGCCGATGCTTTTGCAGCCGACATTCTGCGCGGTGCGCACATCCACATCGCTGTCCCCTATCCACACGGCTTTTTCTGGAGGAATGCTTAAATCAGACAAAATTTCACCGGCAACGGTCGGGTCCGGCTTTTTGGGCTTTGAATCGACCGCGCCGCGAACGATGTCAAAAACGCCGGCTCCGAAAAGGCTTTTGACCATTCCTGCTGCCGCAGCATCCGGCTTGTTTGTGCAAACCGCAAGCTTAAAGCCGTTTTGCCTGAGCGCATTTAAAACAATATCCATATTTTTATAAATATGCGCGTGGTCTAATTTGATCCTGTTATAGACTGTTTTGAATTCAGCGTAAATCTCTTGAAGCTCGCGCTCGCCAAGCGAATCGGCGAAAGCCCTTTTAACAAGCAGCAAAGCGCCGTTTCCCACAAAATTCTTGTAATCCTCAATGCTCCAGGAAAAACCGAAGCCGTGTTTTTTTATAAGGATTTCGCAGGCGAGCGCAAGATCGTCGATAGTGTTGACAAGAGTGCCGTCCAAATCAAATATAACGCACTTTGCGTTGCTTAAAATGAGATTAGCCGCATCGGCGCCGGAATCAGAGCGCGCATCAATCGTTTTGCTCATAAAGGTCACTCAGATCCTCAAACTTCTTCTTTTTAATATCGTAAACCAGCTTTGCTCCTATACTGAGAACGGCAAGGCCGATAACGGCGGCAAAAGCGTAATATATCTTTTTTTCCTCTTCCTCGCTGCCTGCGGATAGCCTGCCGCTTTTGACCTTGGTCCATAAATCCGCCTGAAGCTCAAGTATATTCTGCGGAAGATTGCCGAAATACTGACCGCTCGGCATTTCGGAGGGATAAACCGCCTCATTGCCGTAAAGCGAATGCTCCTCATTATTCCTTACGGTGATATTCGGGGAAGCATAGTATATATACTCTGCATTTTCAAGCGCGACCTGCGGCTCGTGCATAAAATTGATAAATGCCTCCGCGCCTTTTTTGTTTTGGCAGCAGGTCGGGATACAAAAGGCGTCGTAAAAGATATTAACGCCCTCTTTTGGGAAAGCGTAAGCAAGATCCGGGTTGTTTTCGCTCATAAGCACATAGTCGCCGGCGTAATAAGTTGCAAAAGCGTACTCGCCGCTTTCCATAAGATTAAAGACCTCGTCCATAACATAAACGGGGCTTACAAGATCCCTTTGCTGCGACAAAAGCTCTGCGGCTTCCTGCCAGTCGCTCTCGTTTGAGGTGTTGAAATCCTGGCCGAGGACAGCCTGTGCAATGGCAAAGGCGTCTCGTGAATTGTTGAACATCAGCACCTTGCCTTTATACTGCTCGTCCCAAAGCACCTCCCAGCTGTCCGGAGCTTCGGAAACAAGCGTTGTGTTATATATCAGCGCGGTGGTGCCCACATTATAGCAGAGCGAATATTTCTGCTCGGGGTCGTAAAACAGGTTTTGAAACTGCTTGTCAATAAGAGAAAGATTCGGGATATTGCTCCAGTCAAGCTCAAGGAGCATACCCTCGTCGATGAGGCGCTCTATCATATAGTCGCTCGGCACGATGACATCATACGAAACTCCGCCGCCCACAAGCTTTGAATACATATTTTCATTTGATTCAAAATTGGTGTAGTTGACCTTTGCGCCGGTAAGTCTTTCAAACTCGCCTACTACATCCATGGAGCCCTCAAGCCCGTCGGAGATATACTCGCCCCAGTTATAGACATTGACGGTAGTGCCCTGCAAGCCGAGAGAGGCGTAATAATCCTTTTGCTCCTTTGTGAAAACATCTTCGCCGTCGTTTGCAAAAGCGCTCAGAGGAAAGAAAGATGCAGTCATAACGAGGCAGAGAAGCATTACAATCGTTTTTTTCATCTGCGCTCACTCTTACCCTTTTCAGCCCTGCTCTGCGCGATATTGAGCAGAACAAGCAAAACAAGTATAAGGATGAACATAAGCATGGAAAGAGCGTACATATCGGGCTTGACCCTCTTTTTGGTAAGTGAAAAGATATATATCGGTAGTGTTTGAAAGCTGGGGCCGTTCGTGAAATAGGATATGATGAAATCATCAAGGGAAAGTGTGAAGCTCATAACGAGCCCCGTTATGATGCCGCTCATTATATTCGGCAGAACCACCTTGAAAAATGCCTTTAACGGCTTGCAGCCGAGATCGACCGCCGCCTCATAGATATTGATGTCAAACTGCCTTAGCTTCGGAAGCACATTAAGAATGACATACGGCAGGCAGAAGGTTACATGCGCTATGAGCAAAGACCAGAAATTGAGCGTTTGAGTCTTGTTTAAAAACGCGCCCACAAACACGAAAAGGAGCATCATCGAGATACCGGTTACGATCTCCGGATTCATCATCGGCACATTTGTTACGGTCATTATTACGCTTCTGACGCGCTTGCTTCTGTAATTATAAATGCCGACTGCCGCCATAGTGCCTATAACGGTTGCGCACACGCAGGAGGCAACGGCAAGCAGCAGCGTATTTTTAAGAGCATCCATAGCGGCGGAATTGCCGAACATCTCCTGCCACCATTTAACGGAAAAGCGCGTAAACTCATAGGTGCTGGCGCTCTCGTTGAATGAGAACACAGCCATAACGGCAATGGGCGCGTAAAGGAATATGAAAACAAGCGTCATATAGGCTTTTGCAGGTAACGCAAGCTTTTTGCTTTTCATACCATAACGCCCCCTTCCGTTTCGCTGTCCGCCCCGAGATAATTCATAACGCCGAGGCAGATGAGAATAAGCACCATCAAAACAAGCGAAAGGCTTGCGCCGAGATGGTAATTATTTGCTGATTGAAACTGCGTTTCGATAATATCGCCTATCAAAACTATCTGACCGCCGCCGAGCTTCTGAGTGATGTAAAATGTTGAAACACAGGGCACGAATACCATAGTGATTCCGCTGAGAACGCCGGGAAGCGAAAGAGGCATTATAACCTTTTTCAGGATCTGAAGCCTGTTTGAGCCGAGATCCTGCGCCGCTTCTATAAGAGAGGAGTCCATTTTTGAAAGAACGGAATAGATCGGCAGTATCATATACGGCAGGAAATTATAAACCATACCGAGAATAACTGCGCCGCCCGTATTTATGAGCTGAACGCTGTTTAAGCCGAGAGCGTTCAAAACAGTGTTGATAATGCCCGTATCGCCGAGAATAGTCATCCAGGAATAGGTTCTGATAAGGAAATTCATCCACATAGGCAGCATAACGAGCAGCACCATCATCCCCTGCGTGCTCACCTTAAGGCGCGAAAGAAAATACGCAAAGGGATAAGCGATAACAAGGCAGATAGCCGTGGCTGCGATGCCGTAAAGAATGGAAAGCAGAATCGTGGAAGTGTATTCCGGAAGCGCTTGAATATTGGCGAGGGTGAAAGCCCCGGTGCTGTCTGTAAACGCATAATAGACGACCATCAGCAAGGGAGCGATTATGAACAGCGCCGCCCACAAAATATACGGCTTATCAACAAGGCGGCGCGAAATGCTTTTATTCATCCGCTTCCTCCCAGTCATACTCCGCGTCGTTTATATGGTCGAACTCATCGGAGAAGAAGGAATAATCTCCGAATTCACCGCTGTATTCGCTGCGCTTCATAACATGGATGCAGTCGGCGTCTATATACATACCTATTGTTTCGCCCACCTTGTGGTACTCCGTTGTTTGAACAAGCCAGATAAAGCCGCCTACATCAACAAAGGTTTCAAAAAAAGTGCCCTTGAAAACAACATCGGTCACAACGCCGGGCAAGGTGTCCTTTTCACCGGGCTTTTTGATCGTGATATCCTCCGGCCTGATGACCGCCTCAACACGCTCGTTCGGCTTGAAGCCCTTATCCACGCAATCAAAGGTGATTCCCGAAATCTGAACAAAATAGTCCTTTATCATAACCGCGTCAACAATATTTGACTCGCCTATGAAATCGGCAACGAACGCGTTTACGGGCTCGTTATAGATATCTTCCGGCGTGCCTATCTGCTGTATTTTGCCCTTGTCCATAACAACGACCCTGTCGCTCATAGAAAGCGCCTCTTCCTGATCGTGCGTTACATAGATAAATGTGATGCCGAGGCGTTTTTGGATAGCCTTAAGCTCCTTTTGCATATCCTTGCGAAGCTTTAAATCAAGCGCACCGAGCGGCTCGTCCAAAAGCAGCACATGGGGCTTGTTTGCAAGCGCCCTTGCAATGGCAACGCGCTGCTGCTGACCGCCGGACAAGCTGTCTATAGAGCGTTTTTCAAAGCCCTTGAGATTGACGAGTTCAAGCATTTCGGCAACGGTTTTCCTTATCTCGGCGCGGCTCATTTTCTGTATTTCGGGACCGAAAGCCACATTTTCAAACACATTAAGATGCGAAAAAAGAGCATAACGCTGAAAAATCGTGTTTACCCTGCGCTTATGGGGCGGGATATTGTTTATCACCTTGCCCTCAAACACGATTTCGCCCTCGTTCGGCTCAACAAAGCCCGCTATGCAGCGAAGCGTTGTGGTCTTGCCGCAGCCGGAGGGACCGAGCAGCGTTATGAACTCTTTTTCGTTAATAGACAGATTGAGCCTGTCAAGAATAGTATTGTCGCCGTATTTAACGGTAATATTTTTAAGATCGATTATCTTTTCCAATTATGCACTTCCTCTTTATAACCCGATTTGGCTTGCCGCCATAAATCTAAATATATCAAATTACGAGGAAATGTCAACATTTTTTTAAAATATTTTTTTCTGTATTTCCTCTCCCGCCAAAACCTTTTTAAGGGAATCGGAAACAAGAGAAAAATCGCACACCATTGATTTGGTTTTATGAACGCAGTCGTCCATACCGAACGGAACAAAATAGTAATTTTTATAATTCATTAAATGCCCTATATTCTTTGCCGCGCCGCCGAGCGCGTCGTTGGTTGAAACGCCAATCAAAACAGGCCTTGAATTTCTTAAATGGCTTTTTGCCGCCATAGTAACGGCGGTGTCTGCTATGCCGTTTGCAAGCTTGGCGAGCGTGTTTCCCGTGCACGGAACGATGCACAAAACATCAAGCAGCTTTTTGGGTCCGATAGGCTCAGCCTGTTCGATCTTATGGATTATTTCCCTGCCTGTAATTTTTGTTATTTCGTCTCTGAAAAACTGAGCATCGCCGAAGCGCGTGTCAGTATTATAAGCCGTCTCGCTCATAATCGGATAAATATCATACCCCTCTGCGGCGAGCGTTTTCAGCGCTTCAAGGGATTTGCTGAAAGTGCAGAACGAGCCGGTCAGCGCATAACCGAGCTTCAAAGCTTTTCCTCCTTAATTATCTGCGCAACCGTATCGGCTATGAGCTCTCCTGCGGCCTTGGGCGAATACCTGCCCGGCATCCCCCTGCCGATGATAAGCCTTAAGCCGAGGCTTTGCGCCACGAGAGTGTCCACGCCGCCGGGGAAAGACGCCAAGTCAAGTATTACGGCTTTGTGGTCAAGCGCCTTGAGCTCTTTTTCAGTAAGCACTGTATGCGGCACCGTGTTTATCACCACATCAAAGCCGCAAGGCGTGCGCAGCTGCTCAAATACGATATGTCGGCAGCCGTCAAACAGTGCCTGTTCCTTTGACACGGCACTTCGCGAGCAGACCGTGAGCTCACAGCCGTAGCCGCTTAGGATATGACGCAGCGCTTTTCCGATCCTGCCGTAGCCGATGATCAGTATTTTACTGCCCAGAATTGAAAAATCCGTGTTTTCCTTAAGGCAGGCAACGGCTCCCTCCGCGGTCAGAAAGGCGTTTCTGAGCGCAAAAGATTCGTTTGCCAAATAATTATATCCGTTATAAACGGAAATATCTCCGCCGTAAAAGACCGTTTTACCGTCAAGTCCTTTGAGCATATTTGCCTTTGTCTGCGGTGGAAGCAAAACAAAATCCGCATTATTGCTGCTTTCGCAGCGCAAAAAGCCGAGAGCCTCCAGCCTGTCGGCTGCGTAAGCAAGCCTTTTATCCTCCGCATAAGGCACGGCGAAATATGTGAGCTTCATATAATCACTCCCGTCAAACCATATTATGCTTTAAATATTGCGTTGTGAACGCAGATAGGTGTTTATTTTTCCAATAAAATATTGTATAATAATAAAAAACAATTACGGGGGTCCTGTTTTGGAGCGTATAGACGATATACTGAAAAAGGTTAAAAATGTGCATTTCATCGGCATCGGCGGAGCAGGCATGTGCCCGCTTGCCGAGATCCTGCTTTCGCTGGGATACAGAGTGACCGGCTCTGACAATAACGACACGGAAACCTTTCGCCGTGTTGAAAAAGAGGGCGCGAAGGTCTTTCTCGGTCAAAAGAAGGAAAATATCTCTCCTGACACGCAGCTTGTTATATACACAAACGCCGTGCTTGCCGGAAACGAGGAGCTTGAATACGCAAAGGCAAGCTTCCCCTGCTTTGAGCGCGCAGAGCTGCTCGGAGCGGTAAGCCGCGTATATTCAAACTGCATAGGAGTCTGCGGCACTCACGGAAAAACGACCGCCACAAGTATGATTACGGAGGCACTGCTTGACAGCGGCCTTGATCCGAGCGCCGTTATAGGCGGCAAGCTGCCGAGGATAGACGCCTACGGGCGCGTGGGAAAGAGCCAGAATTTTGTTTGCGAATCCTGCGAATTCAACAACACATTCCTTCATATGAATCCGGATATGGCGGTAGTGCTGAACATAGACGAGGATCACCTTGACTTTTTCGGCGACCTTGAGCATATAAAGGAATCCTTCAGAAAATTCTGCGAAAGCACGACTCGCACGATCATATATAACGGCGATGACGAAAACACCGTTGATATGCTTAAGGGCATAACGGGGAAAAAGCTTATCTCCTTCGGAACGAAGCCGGAAAACGATTACACCGCCGTGAACATTCAGATACCCGGCGGCTTCAGAATCGAATACGACATATATAAAGGCAAAGAATTTTTAGAGCATATAACTCTTTCCGTTCCCGGCGAGCATAATGTGCTGAATTCCCTTGCCGCGTATATCGCCTGCATCGAAAGCGGCGCCGAGAGCGCAAAGGTTCGCGACTCTCTTTTTGAATTTCACGGAGCGGGCAGGCGCTTTGAGCTTAGGGGAACATTTAAAGGCATAACCTTAGCGGACGATTACGCCCACCATCCAAAGGAGATAGAGGTAACCCTTAACGCCGCTAAAAAAATGAACTACAAGCGCGTTTGGGCGGTGCACCAGCCGTTTACCTATACGAGAACAGCTAAATTCCTTGATGAATTCGCGCGCGTGCTGACGATCGCTGATAAATGCGTGATTTCAGATATTATGGGAAGCCGCGAGGTGAACACCATCGGCATCAAGGCAAGCGATCTTTCGTCTAAAATACCCGGTGCGGTGCTGATACCCGAGCTTGAAGACATTGCAAAATACCTTGCAGAAAACTGCACAGACGGAGACCTTGTTATCACGCTCGGCTGCGGGGATGTTTACAAGGTTTCAAGATACCTTGAAAAGCTGTTGAACGAATGATATTAAACAAAAAAGAGGATAAGCAGATGGAAATATTGAAATTAAAGCCCGTTTTTAAGGATTATATCTGGGGCGGCACAAGGCTAAGGGATGAATTCGGCTTTGAAACCGATATGGACCCCGTTGCGGAGGGCTGGATGCTTGCCTGCCACAGAGACGGAATGAACACGGTTGACGGCGGAGCATACGACGGAAAAACGCTTGAGGAGGTAATTGAGCAGACGGGAAGCGAGACTCTGCTGGGCAAAAAGAGCTGCGCCTTTTCAGATTTTCCGCTGCTGATAAAGCTAATAGATGCAAAAAACGACCTTTCAATACAGGTGCATCCCGATGACGAATACGCAAAGCGCGTTGAACACGAATCCGGCAAAACGGAGATATGGTATGTGCTTGACGCTGATGAGGGCGCAAGGCTTATTTACGGATTTAAAAAGGAAATAAGCAAAGAAGAATTCAAAAACGCCATTGAAAGCAACACTCTGCTTGATGTGCTAAACAGCGTTGAGGTTAAAAAGGGCGATCTTTTCTTCATTGAGGCGGGCACGGTTCACGCCATAGGAAAAGGCACCTTGATTGCGGAGATACAGCAAAACAGCAATTCCACCTACAGGGTTTACGACTACGGCAGGCTCGGAAAGGACGGAAAACCGCGCGAGCTGCACATAAAAAAAGCTGTTGATGTTACAGTTACAAAGCCGCCGAAATACGGCACGAAGCCGCAGGGCGGCAAAGAGGCGGTTGCCGGCGGCGCCAGGACACTGCTGACGAGCTGCCCGCTCTTTACCGTTTACCGCTATGAAGCCGACGGAGAGCTTGAGCTTTTCGCTGACGAGGACAGCTTTGAGCATATACTTGTGACCGGCGGCAGCGGGCGCATAAACGGCAGAGCTTTTAAAAAGGGCGACAGCTTTTTAGTGCCTGCAGGCTTCGGAATATACACAATTAGCGGAAAAGCCGAGATTATAGTAACAAAAATCTGACAAATATTTCATAACGAATAAAAAGCCGTTGGTATGGGAAACATACTAACGACTTTTTTATTTGGAGATGAAATTATGACGGTTATAAACAGAATCGCGCTGATACTGAACATAATCGGCGGACTGAACTGGGGTCTTGTGGGTCTGTTTAAATTCGACCTTGTTGCCTGGATATGCGGCGGACAGGACAGCGTTTTTGCAAGAATCATCTACTGCATAGTCGGCCTTGCGGCAATCTGGTGCATCAGCCTGCTTTTCAGACGCAGCGTTATTGAGGAATAGGCTCAGGCATATTCCCTTTTCATCTGCTCGCGGATTTTGGCGATTATCCTTTTCTCAAGGCGAGAGATATAGCTTTGGGATATGCCCATCATATCCGCAAGCTCCTTTTGAGTATGCTCCTTATCGCCCAAAATCCCGAAGCGCTTTTTCATCAGCTCGCGCTCCCTTTCCGGCAGCGCGAGTATTATTTTAAGCAAAAGCTCTTTTTCGTCTCTGTACTCAATGTCGCTTGACACCTCGTTTTCGTCGCTGCCGAGAACATCGCGAAGTGTAAGCTCGTTGCCGTCCCAGTCAATACTGAGCGGCTCGTCAAAGCTCATTTCAAGCTTTGCGCCCGATATCTTGCGAAGGTGCATCAAAATCTCGTTTTCTATGCAGCGCGAGGCATATGTTGCAAGCTTTATGTTTTTACACGGGTCAAAGGTCTTGACCGCCTTCATAAGGCCTATGGTGCCTATCGAAACAAGATCCTCCGGCGAAGTGGCGCAGCCGTCGAATTTTTTGGCTATGTATACCACAAGACGAAGATTATGCGTTATCAGTAGCTCTCTGTTTGAATCATCGCCGTTTCTCAGCTGGTTCATAATCGTTTCCTCCTCCTCGGCGGTAAGCGGAGGAGGCAGAGTTTCCGGCCCGTTTATGTAGTGACATTCTTTTTTGAACAGACTGTTTAAAATTCTTTCTAAAAACAGTTTAATTTTTAGCAGCATAAAGCACCTCTGAAATAGATTTGGGATTGATAATACCACGGTACTCCCCTTTTTTCATATTGTCGCTCAACGCGATATAAACATCCTTTAGCTGCGCCGTTGCGCGCGAGGTTGAAACAACTACCGAATCGGGCTTAAAGGCCGCAAGCACCCCCTCTCCGCTGACCGTTGAAACGGGAATAAGCCTGCTGCACTGCGCTCCCTTGAACAGCGAAGAATCGGCAACTATGACCGGGCTGTTTGAAAACGGTTCGCGCAAATTATTACCGCTGTCGGCAAAAGCAAAGAAAACGGTTTCCTCACCGTTATAGCTGACACTGAGCCGGTAAAGCTCGTTTTTTGCCGTTTTGCCGTTATATATCCTTACCGCCGCTATGCTTATCAAATAGGCAAAAAGAGCCGATAAAAGGAGCACGGGCGCGGATATATCAAAATATACCGCGCCGTTTCTGACGGCTATCCCGCTCGGCTTGAATATCATCCACATACCGGCGATAATACCAACGAAAATGAAATTAGAAAGGAAAAACAGCGCCGTATCCTTGACAAAGCACCTGAAAGTGCTTAGCTTAAAAGCTATCAGCACTATCACACACGCGGCAATCAGCCTGCCGAGAATATTGACGGCGGCGGGCAGTCGGTCGGCAAGGATTATCAGCGAATAAGCCGCGCCGGCAAAGGAAGCGGCAACAAGCCTGACGAGCTTGAAATTCTGCTTTGCAAGCTTCTGCGTTACGAGCAGCAGCAAAAAAGTGATAAAGAAATTCACAACGAGCAACACATCTACATAAATTACCGTCAATCGCACCACCCGTTTTATTATATTAACAAAAGGGCGAATAAAATGTCGCTTCCTAAGGAGCAAAAAATATAAGCGGCTGAAAATCAACCGCTTTTAGGCTGTCGATAAAGCCGGCCGGAACGCGCGAAGATGATTTTAAAAAAATTTCATTTTCCGTCAAAAACTATTTTGTTGAACAGCCGCCTTGTTTTTTTATCACATAAAAAGAAAGAATGCCGCACAGCTGTGCGGCATTCGCGCTTTTCGCCTTTGCCGGACTCGTAGTATTGATATACGACTTCGCCCGTCAAATGTAAAATCCGGCTCGGTTTCTCGGCAGCCTTTCAGCGTGTCGCGAAACGCCTTTCATTGAAATTTTGCCTTTTTTCGACACGCTGAAAGCAGCTGAAAATCAACCGCTTTGATAAGCTTGATGTAAAAATTATTTTAGTATTTCTATCGTGCTGATAACGACATCGCTGAGTGGTTTGTCGTTAGCGTCGCATTCAACGGCGGCAATGGAATCGAGCACATCCGCTCCGGAAATCAGGCGTCCGAACACGGTGTGGTGAAAATCGAGCCAAGGCGTGCCGCCCGCCTCTTTATATGTATCAATCACCTGCTGCGGAAAGCCGTTGTCCTTTAACTGCTCCATCTGCGAAAGGAGCGAATCCGGCACATCCTTTGCCTGAACGATAAAAAACTGGCTGCCGTTTGTGTTGGGGCCGGCGTTCGCCATTGAAAGCGCGCCGTAATAATTGCGCGCGTCAATACTGAACTCATCCTCAAAGGAGCCACCGAAAACAGATTCGCCGCCCATACCCGTTCCGGTTGGGTCGCCGCCCTGAATCATAAAATCTTTTATGACGCGGTGAAAGATAAGGCCGTTATAATAGCCGTTTTCACTGTGGCGAACGAAATTCTCAACCGCCTTGGGCGCCGCCTGCGGGAAAAGCTCAAAGCTCATATCACCCATATTTGTTTTGATAACGGCTCTAACGCCGCTTGAATAATTATCCATTACAAATGCACCCTTTCGTTGATAGCTTTAAGCAGAGATACGGGTATCTTCTGCACCTTTCTGTCGTAAGTCAAAATGCCGTTGAGCTCATCTTCAACATCTGTTAGCTGCGTATAGACCGTTGCGCTCAGGCCCCTTTTGATCTGCGGGATTATTGTGCGCTCATAGCATTTCCTGTAAGCGTTTGCAAGGCTTTGCGGCGAGCCGTAGATCTTATAGCCGAACATCTTGTTATTAAAGGTGTGCCCCTTAACGCGATGTGAAAAGCCGCCGAACTCGGAAAGCACATACGGTCTGCCGCCCGCCTTTACCTTGATGGGCGTGAAATAAATATGCTTTGAAATAACATCGGTCACTCCCCTGTCGTGCCAGCCGGAGGCGGTATCTACCGTTCTTGTCGGGTCAAGCTTTTTGATAAGCTCATAAGCCGCGGCGCTGTCAAACTGGCCCCAGCCCTCGTTAAACGGCACCCAGAGCGCGATGCAAGGGCAGTTGTAAAGAGCGTTTATCATCTCTTTTAGTTCGTTATAATAGCTTTTTCTCTGTTCGGGGTCCGTGCGCTTAAAGGTTTTATAATTCGTGTCGTCAAGATTTATACCGATAAACGGAAGCACGCTTATCTCAAGTCCGTAGCTGCCGCCGCCGTTTATCATATCCTGCCAAACGAGTATTCCGTTTACATCGCAGTAATGGTACCAGAGCATCGGCTCTATCTTGATATGCTTTCTGAGCATATTAAAGCCCATTTTCTTTACTGATTCAACATCGTTTTTCAGCGCTTCGTTTGACGGCGGGGTCAAAAAGCCGTCCGGATAATAACCCTGGTCAAGAAGCCCGTTATGAAAATAAGGCTTATTATTTAGGAAGAGCCTCCAAACGCCGCTGCCGTCCTTGCCGGTGGAGAATTTCCTCATTCCGAAATAGGAATCGACCCTGTCCTCCCCGCAGCGGAAAACCACCTTATAGAGGAACGGACTTTCCGGCGACCACGGCTTGAAATCGGGAAGCTTGATAACATTATCGCTTGTTTGGGCGATAAGCTGCTCTGAATCATACACGCTTGCCGTAACGGTGCAGTCCGCATCATAATCAAAGCGCACCTGTTCGTTATCAAAATCGGGCGTGATCTTAACGCCGTGAAGGTATTCCCGAGGCGTGCTCTCAATCCAAACGCTCTGCCAGATACCGCTCTGCGGGCTGTACCATATCTGCCCGCGCTTGAATTTCTGCTTTCCGCGCGAATATTCGCCCGTATCGGAAATATCGCGAACGGTGACCTCGATAGTATTATCACCATCTTTGATAAAATCCGTTATCTCAAGGGAAAACGGAGTATATCCGCCGGTGTGACCTCCGGCAAAGGATGAATTGATATAGACCTTGCAGGTTTGATCCACCGCGCCGAAATTGATGAATACCCTGCCGCGGTTGAAGCCGGCGGGAAGGCTGAAGCTGCGAGCGTAATGCAGCCACTCATCAGGGGCAAGAACGCGCCCGACGCCTGAGAGCGGAGTTTCGGGTGAAAACGGAACCAATATTTTTTGCGGGAATTCGTGCGGAAGCTTTTCGGATTTTGTGAATGCGCACCGCCACTCGCCGTTTAAGCTGAGATAACTGTCGCGCTTGAACTGCGGGCGCGGATATTCGCCGAGCGGACAGGTCTTGTCAAGCTTTTCGCCGTATTCAGTCAGCATTTTCATTCACCTCGCTGATAATTTTTGCATTTTCTATTCTTACATGCTTATTGCATATCTCAAGCGCAGCTCTTTTATGGCTGACGATTATGCAGGTAACATTATTAAGGTTTTTCAGATTTTCAAGGAATTCGCGTTCGGTCTCTTCATCAAGCGCGGAGGTAGCCTCGTCAAGCAGAAGTATCGGAGATTTGCTGAGCATCGAGCGGGCAATCGCAAGCCGCTGAAGCTGCCCCTCGGACAAGCCGAGGCCGTTTTCACCGATAACGGTATACATTCCCTGCGGCAGCTCCGATATGAATTTATCCGCGCAGGCGATATGAACGGCGTTTTCTACCTCCTCGTCGGTAACATCGGGATGAATAAAGGTAATGTTATCCCTTATGGTGCCGGAGAGCAGCATATTCCCCTGCGGCACATATGAAAACAGGCGGCGTGTATGCCTGTCCACGGGCAGACTCTCGTTTTCAAGCTCAAGCGAAACGCTGCCGCTTTGAACATTCAGCACGCCGAGCAGCAGCTTTAAAAGCGTGCTTTTACCGATTCCGGAAATTCCGGTTATGGCGATAAAATCGCCCTTATCGACCGTCAGCGAGGTGTGGTCGAGCACAAGCTCCCTGCCGTAGCCGAATGTGATATCGTCAAATTTTATCCGCTTTAGTGCATTATAGGTGGCGTCAACATCCGCGTCGCTGCTGTTGCTCTCTTTTTCATCCGGCAGCGCTTCGATCTCCATAAGACGCTCAGCGGACGCCAAAACGCTGTAATATTTAGGCAGGGTTGCGGACAGGTTGGCAAACGGCCCCTGCACCTGGTTTACGAGCTGGAGCATCGCCGTTACCGTGCCGTAGGTTATGCTGATTCCGCCGAAGCCGAGAAGACCGAGCGCGCCGTATGCAAGCGCAAAGACATAGCCGAGATTGAACACAGAGGATATACCGGCGTTTGAAAGAATATTGAAGAAGCGCCGCTTCATTCTTGCCTTGAAATTTTCCTCCTGAAGCTCGTTTGCCTTATCGTCTATCTTTTTTTCCGCGGCAAAGGATTTAACTACAAGCAGATTCAAGACCGATTCCTGGAAAAACGAGCGCGTTGCGCCCTCCGTTTCCTGCACGCGGCGGTGGAGCTTTTTCATCGGATTCCTGAAAATGCGCAGACAGATGAACACGAAAAGACCGCCGGCAACAAAAACAAGAGCAAAAACGCGGCTTATCACAACAAGATACACGAACGCGCAGACAAGGCGCACAACATAAAACACGGAATTCGGGATTATTGTTGTAATCCCGTCCGTGACCACGGTTATGTCGTTAAAAAGCCGGTTTTGAAGCTCGCCCGTGTGGTATGAGGTTATGCTGCAGTAATCCTTTTTTAATATCTGCGAGAGCATATACGAGCGGTATTCTATATCGAGCCTGCCGCGAAGCCGCTCAGAAAAGCTGTTTGAAAACAGGTTGAGCGAAAGCTGAAGCATAATAATTCCGAAAAGAGCCGCGGCATATTTAAGCACATAAATATGGTCGTGGTAAACGACGGCGCCGTCTATTACATTTTTTGAAAAATCGGCAAAAACAACGGAAAGCGTTGCCCAAACGATATTGGCGGCAATGATAAGCGCCATTCGCCAGAGCTGCTTTCTGCCGATCCTGAAAAGCCAGCCGAGCGTTTTGAAATCATTTTTAGTCAGTTTTCGCTTTTGAATATTCTCACTCACTTGATAAACTCCGTTTTAAGATTCTTATCAGCTTACGCACGGCGCGCTTGCCGTAAACATACAGGGGGCGCAGAGGATAAAGCGCTACCCAAAGCCTTGAATAGAGCTTGTAAAGCCTGTTTTTATCGAGATCTACATAACGCCTGCCGTTTTTGTAAAAGCCGCGCAAAACGCCGATTATCATATCGTCCGTTACATATTCTTTTCTCAAAAGATTATCGCCTATGATGATGTAATGATCGGGCTTTACGGCAACTATGCGGTGCATAATATATTTGCCCGAAGGCGAAACATAGACGGGAATATCGTATTTTTTGAGCCTGCCCGCCGGGCGCACTACGATGATATTATCCTTTTGATGATGAATGAGCGGCTCCATTGATGTGCCGCTTGTCAGCCCCGTATACACGCCGTTTTTTTCAAGCGCCTCTTTGATGCTGACAAGATGCTCCGTTTTGCTCAAAAATAAAACACCCCAACAATGAAATTCATATAAAGTATATCATAATAAGGAATCATAAGCAAGCAGAAAAGCGCCGCCGAAGCAGAGCAACGGCGGCGGTCATAGCGTTCAAAGCAGCTTTTGAAGCTCTTTATCAACGCTGTATGTAATATTGTTTTCCGCGCACCATTCGATAAGCTTATTGACAATATACCTGTCGCCGAAATCAACAAGCCCGTCCTTTAGCTCGGGGTACGCGTTGAAATATTTCCAGAAGGTTTCAATAAAATCATCGGGATGCACCTTTGAAAGCACACCGCGAAGCTTGGCGGAGCCGCGCTGCTTTATAAAGGCGCGCATAACCTCTTCATTGCTGACGGACAGCATCGGTATAAGACCGAGAGAAACGAGATATGCCGTTTGACCCACATCGTCCGGCTTATCAAGGTCCTGAAGCTCCGATATGCTTTTAACGGTATAATCCCTGTAAGAAAACCAATATTCGGATGAGCCGCCGCCCAGCTTTTGCAGCAGCTCGTTATTTATAACAAGTGTCATTTTCTGAAAGACCCCTATCAGCCGATGGAATTTATAAGGCCGCCCTTTGCTATGATATTCTGGATGAAATCCGGAAACGGCTGAGCCTTGAAGCTTTTTGAAAGCGTGATGTCCGTTATGACGCCGGTGTTGAAATCAACCTCAACAACATCGCCCTCCTGAATCTCCCGCGCGGCTTCATCGCACTCAAGAATGGCAAGGCCGATATTGATTGCGTTTCTGTAAAAAATACGAGCAAAGGTAGAGGCGATAACGCAGGACACCCCGCTTGCCTTGATGGCGATGGGCGCGTGCTCTCTTGAAGAGCCGCAGCCGAAATTGGCGCCGGCAACCATAATATCGCCGGGCTTTACCTTTTTAACAAAATCGGCGTCTATATCCTCCATACAGTGAGAGGCAAGCCAAGCGTCGTCGCTTTTATTAAGATAACGCGCGGGGATGATGACATCCGTGTCAACATTATCTCCGAATTTATGAACAGTGCCTTTTACTTTATCCATAACGATGCCTCCTTAAACGGATTCGGGGCCGCAGACATATCCGGCAACCGCAGACGCCGCCGCAACGGCGGGAGAAGCAAGATATATTTCTGATTCCGTGTGGCCCATTCTGCCGACAAAATTTCTGTTTGAGGTGGAAACGGCTCGTTCGCGCTTTGCAAGGATGCCCATATGTCCGCCGAGGCAGGGTCCGCAGGTGGGTGTTGAAACAACTGCTCCCGCTTCAATGAATATCTCCGTAAGCCCCTCTTTGATGCAGTCAAGATAGATCTGCTGGGTGGCGGGAATTATGATAGCGCGAACGCCGTTTGCAACCTTTCTGCCCTTGAGGATCTGAGCGGCGGTGCGCATATCCTCCATTCTGCCGTTTGTGCAGGAGCCGATGACCACCTGGTCTATCTTGATATGCTCCTTTTCCGCCTCGTCTATTGTTTTTGTGTTTTCAGGAAGATGCGGGAAAGCAACGGTAGGCCTCAAGGAAGAGAGGTCTATCGTTACGGTGCTTTCATATTCGGCGTCTTCATCTGCTTCGTAAATCTTATACTCGCGCTCGGACCTGCCGTTTACATAGGCGAGCGTTATATCGTCTACGGGGAAAATGCCGTTTTTAGCGCCGCATTCAATCGCCATATTTGAAATGGTAAGCCTGTCGTCCATAGAGAGCTCGGAAACGCCTTCGCCCGTGAACTCAAGGCTCTTGTAAAGCGCGCCGTCAACTCCTATCCTGCCGATAAGCTCAAGCACAACATCCTTGCCGCAGATATATTGCGGTTTTTTGCCCGTTATAACCACCTTGATGGCGGACGGCACCTTGAACCACGCCATTCCAGTCATCATACCGGCAGCCATATCGGTTGAGCCGACGCCTGTTGAAAACGCGCCGAGCGCGCCGTAGGTACAGGTATGGCTGTCCGCGCCGATAATGCAGTCGCCGCAGGTAACGATGCCCTGCTCCGGCAAAAGCGCGTGTTCGATGCCCATTTTGCCGACATCGTAATAATGGCGTATGCCGTGGCGGGATGCGAATTCACGCACCTGCTTGCAGTTTTGAGCCGACTGGATATCCTTGTTCGGAGTGAAATGGTCCATAACAAGAGAGATCCTGTTTTTATCAAATATCTTATCCTTGCCGTATTTCGCCATAACATTTATGGCGACGGGCGAGGTTACATCATTGCCGAGCACCATATCGAGCCTTGCGTTGATGAGCTGCCCGGCTGTGACGCTTTGAAGCCCCGCGTGATCGGCAAGGATCTTCTGAGTCATTGTCATTCCCATAAAAAATCACCTGTAATATGCTTAAAATCAAAGGTCCTCCGAAAAGGATTCCGAGCCTCTTTCAAGGGCGGTTGCACCTGTTCTTGCCATTTCAATAATGCCGAAATCGGAAACTGCGCCGATGAAATCGTCGATCGTGTCCGGAGTGCCGGTAAGCTCAAGCGTAAAGCTCTCAAGCGTTACATCGAGCACTCTGGCGCCGAACTTTCTGTTGGTGGCAAGAACTGCGTTCTTGGTCTCTATCCCCTTTGCGCGCACCTTGATAAGAAGAAGCTCCGAGGAAACGGAATTATCAGCCGTTAAAAGCTCTACCTTTTTAACTATCTCAAGCTTTAGGAGCTGCATCTCTATCTGGCGGGACATACCGCTCTCCGCCTCGGAAACGATGGTCATTCTGGAAAAGGCGGGGTCTTCCGTTTCGCTTACGGTAAGGGAATTGATGTTATATCCCCTGCGGCTGAAAAGGCTTGCAACGCGCTGCAAAACGCCGCTTTGGTTATCAACAAGAACGGAGAATATGTATTTTTCGGTCATCTCAGGCACTCCCTTTCATCAGTTGAATTTCATAATAATATCGTCTGACGAGCCGCCCGGCGGTATCATCGGAAGCACATTTGAATCCGGAGAAATGCGGCAGTCCACAAGCACGGGACCGTTATATTCAAGCGCTTCCTTTACAACGGTTTCAATCTGCTCGTTATTCTCAAGGCGCATACCTTTAACGCCGAACGCCTCGGCAACCTTAACAAAATCGGTCTTCCTGCCGGGGTCGGTATCGGAAAATCTGTTGCCGTAAAACAGCTTTTGCCATTGGCGAACCATTCCGAGCACCATATTGTTCATAACGAACATAACAACGGGCACATTATACGACGCCATAGTTGCAAGCTCGTTCAAATTCATATGGAAGCCGCCGTCGCCGGCGAAAAGCACTATCTTTTTATCGGGGCAGCCGAACGCTGCTCCGATTGAAGCGCCCATTGAATAGCCCATCGTGCCGAGACCGCCGCTTGTAAGCAAGGTGCGCGGCGTGTGGAACTTATAAAACTGAGCGGCCCAGAGCTGGTGCTGGCCTACATCGGTTACAACAATGGAATCCTTGGGCGTGTTTTCGTCAACAAATTCGATAAGCTTCTGAGGATTTACATAATCGTCTATCTGATTTTGAACGAACGGACGCTTCCAGCCGTCGATCTCAGCCCTCCACTCGGAATGGTCGGTCTTATCGATGCTGTCGGTCAGAAGCGGAAGAACCTCCTTGAGGTCGCCCCTTATATGGCAGTCGGAATAAACATTCTTATCCATTTCGGCAGGGTCGATATCAATATGTATAACATCCGCCTTAGGAGCGAATTTAAGACGGTTTCCGGCAACTCTGTCCGAAAACCTGGCGCCGCAGGCTATAAGAAGGTCGCACTGCGAGGCTGCCTTATTGGACTCAAATCTGCCGTGCATACCTATCAAGCCGACATAAAGAGGGCTGTCGTGATCGAAAGCGCCGAGACCCATAAGCGAGGAAACTACGGGGCAGTCGAGCTTTTCGGCAAACTTTCTGATCTGACGGCTGCAATCCGAAGAAATGGCGCCGCCGCCGAGATATATGAGCGGACGCTTGCTGTTTTTGAGAAGCTCTGCCGCCTTTTCAACAGACCTGGTTTTGGGATGGACGGGCTCGTCCGGCTGCTGCTTCGGCGCGGGGTAATACTCGCATTTAGCAGAGGTGATGTCCTTGGGAATATCCACAAGCACAGGACCCTTTCTGCCGCTTATAGCGATCCTGAAGGCGCTTCTTAAGGTATCCGCAAGCTCTTCTACGCTGCGAACCATAAAATTATGCTTAGTTATCGGCATAGTTATGCCCTTGATGTCTACCTCCTGAAAGGAATCCCTGCCTATCATAGAGGTGCCTACATTGCAGGTTATTGCAACGATCGGAATAGAATCCATATAAGCGGTTGCAATACCCGTTACAAGATTTGTTGAGCCCGGGCCGGAGGTGGCAAAGCAAACGCCCACCTTGCCGGTTGCCCTTGCATAGCCGTCGGCGGCGTGAGAGGCGCCCTGCTCGTGAGCCGTGAGGATATGCTTGAATGTATCGCCGTATTTATACAGCTCGTCAAAAATATTAAGTATCGTGCCGCCGGGGTAGCCGAACACCGTATCCACCCCCTGCTCCTTGAGAACCTCAAGAACGATCTGAGAGCCGTTTAATTTCATTGCAATCCCTCCGTTTATAGAGTTAATAAAATATTTATAGATATTTTAGTATTTTTATCACATAAAGTCAAGGAATAATTTGATGTACAAGGCCGGCGCGGGCAATTATCACTTGCCAAATCAAGGCAGGTGATATATACTATATAAAAACAACGCGATGGGAGACTTGATATGAAGCTCGGAATAGTTGGACTTCCGAATGTTGGAAAAAGCACATTATTCAACGCCATAACAAACGCGGGCGCGCAGAGCGCGAATTACCCTTTCTGCACGATAGAGCCAAATGTGGGTATGGTGAGCGTGCCCGACGAAAGGCTCGACAGGCTTGCCGAGATGTACGAGCCGGATAAATTCACGCCCGCTTCGATAGAATTTGTTGACATAGCAGGACTCGTTAAGGGCGCAAGCAAGGGCGAGGGCCTCGGCAACAAATTTTTGAGCCATATAAGAGAGGTAGACGCGGTCATACATGTTGTCAGATGCTTTGAAAACGACGATATAACGCATGTTGACGGCAGTATAGACCCAGTAAGAGACATAGACACGATAAATCTTGAGCTTATCCTTTCCGACCTTGATATTCTCAGCCGCAGGCTTGAGGGAAGGCGCAAGGCGCTGAAGGGCGACAAAACGCTTGCCGGCGAGGTTGAATTTCTTGAAAGGCTCTCTGCTGAAATGGAGCAGGGGCGCACGGCGCGCAGCTGTGACATAAGCGATGATGAGCGCGAATATCTTAAAGAGGTTTCTCTGCTGACGCTCAAGCCCGTCATCTACGCCTGCAATATGAGCGACGCGGACTTTGCCGCCGGCATAGAAAGCAACGCAAATTACGCCAAGGTAAAGGAGATAGCGCAGGCCGAGGGCGCGGAGACCTTTCCGATATGCGCCGAAACGGAGGCGGAGATCGCGACGCTTGACGACGAGGATAAGCGTATGTTTCTTGCTGACCTCGGACTTGAAAAAAGCGGCCTTGACAGGCTTATACAAAAAAGCTATTCCCTGCTGGGGCTAATCTCGTTTCTTACCGCCGGCAAAAAGGAGGTTCGCGCCTGGACGATCAAAAAGGGCACGAAAGCTCCGCAGGCAGCCGGCAAGATACACAGCGATTTTGAGCGAGGCTTTATCCGCGCCGAGGTTGTTTCCTTTGACGAGCTTATGAAAAACGGCTCTATGGCAGCTTGCCGCGAAAAGGGCCTTATCCGCAGCGAGGGCAAGGAATATGTTATGCAGGACGGCGATATCGTTGAATTCAGATTCAATGTGTAACGCATCAAAAAAACTGGTGTTCTTCTCAAATTTAACTGCTCCTTGACATTTTTTGCATTTTGTTATATTATAAAATTAAGGCGGCGTATGCCGCTACGGTAAGCCGGAGGAAAGTATGGACAGATTTGCCGACACGGATGAATCCGAGATTCTGGCGCTTGCCAAAGAAGGAGATAATGAGGCGATGAACTTCATTATCACAAAATACAAGTATATCGCCGTAAAGGAAGCCGCAAAGTGGACGAACGCTTCCGTTGAGCCGGAGGATCTGGCTCAGGAGGGTCTTATCGGGCTGCTTGCCGCCGTTAAATCGTTTGACGGCAGCAGGGGCGGCAGCTTTCTTTCATACGCGTATACCTGTGTGTTCAATTCCATACAATCGGCGCTGCGAAAAGTGAGCAGGCAAAGGGATGTGCCGAAAAACAGTATTGTTCCGTTTGAAAAGGAATTTGTTGACGGGAAAATAAGTTCCTTAAGCGCCGAGGATTCTTTCCTTGCCGGGGAAAGCGTATCTTTGTTATTGCAGCAGCTTAATAAGAGCCTTTCTGAGCTGGAAAACAGTGTGTTAAGATTGTTTTTGTTCGGTTGCAGCTACAACGAAATCGCAAAAAGGCTGGGCAAAAGCCCAAAGGCGATAGATAACGCTTTGCAGCGAATAAGAAAGAAGCTGCGGGATGTATCCTTCTGAAAATTCCCGAACAACCAAAACAGTTTTAAGAGAGGTAAAAAGCTATGTATGAAGACAAAACTTTAGTCTGCAAGGACTGCGGTAAGGAATTTGTTTTTACCGCCGGCGAGCAGGAGTTCTACGCGGAAAAGGGCTTTGAAAACGAGCCCGTAAGATGCAAGGAATGCAGGAGTGCGAAGAAAGCCGCAATCAAGGCTTCAAGAGTTATGCACGACGCTGTTTGCGCAAGCTGCGGCGCCGAATGCAAGGTTCCCTTTGAGCCGAGAGACGACCGCCCCGTATATTGCAGCGAATGCTATGCAAAGCTTCAGGAAAACGGCACGCTTTAAAAACCGGCTTTAAATCAGATTAAAAAGGCGCATCCGAAATACAAAGAAAAAAATACCGCTTTGGCATCTGCCAAGGCGGTTTTTTTGCGCTTATTTGATTTTTGTTTCGCAGTAGGCGCAGCGGTAGGTGCCTTTATCGTCCGTTAGCACGAATTCATAATCTACGCCATCCTCAACATTTGAGATGCAGCGCGGATTCGGGCATTTGCCCACATTTACGATATGCTGCGGACGCGAGAGCGACACCTTGGAAGCCTTGCCGTTTTTGATTATATTGACCGTTATTTTTTCGTCTATAAACGCGATGACATCAAAATCAAGCTCAATAAGCTCATTGACCTTGATGATGTCCTTAACGCCTATCTTTTGACTTTTCGCGTTTTGGATAAGCGCGACCTGGCATTTACAAGACGCCAGTCCGAGCGCGTCGTAGACCTTCATTCCGCAGCCTGCGGGTATATGATCGAGCACATAGCCGTTTTCTATCTTATCTACCTTCATCAGTCAAGCTCACCAGCCCATCTTAAAAGCGTTATTATAAGCGCCATTCTGATAAACTTTCCGTTTCTTGCCTGCTCGAAATACCTGGCGCGGGAATCGGAATCGACCTCTTTTGCAATCTCGTTAACCCTCGGCAGCGGGTGCATAACGGTCAAGTCGCTCTTGGCGTTTTTAAGCTTTGAATTATCAAGGATAAAAGCGTCCTTATGCTTAAGATACTCGTCCTCGGAAAAGAAGCGCTCACGCTGAACGCGCGTCATATAAAGAATATCGAGCTGCGGCATAACATCCTCCATCTTTTCCGTTTCAAAGTAAGGGATGCCGTTTGCCTCAAGATAATCCGTTTTGATATAATCAGGCACGGAAAGCTCCTTGGGGGATATCAGCACGAAGCTGATATCCGGATAGCGGCACATCGCCTTTACAAGGCTGTGCACCGTTCTGCCAAATTTAAGGTCGCCGCAAAGACCAATAGTAAGATTTGAAAGCCTGCCCTTTTCGCGGTGGATGGTCAGCAGGTCGGTCATGGTCTGAGTAGGATGGCTGTGACCGCCGTCTCCCGCGTTGATGACCGGCACGAGAGAAGCCGACGAGGCAACCTTGGGCGCGCCCTCAACGGGATGGCGCATCGCGATTATGTCCGCGTAGCCGGAAACGACTCTTACCGTATCCTCAACTGTTTCACCCTTTGAAGCGGAGGAGGTGTTCGCCTCTGAAAAGCCGAGCACGCTGCCGCCGAGCGAAAGCATTGCGGATTCAAACGAGAGGCGCGTTCTGGTGCTCGGCTCAAAAAAGAGCGTTGCAAGCTGCTTGCCCTCGCAAATCTTTGAATATGCCTTTTTGTTTTCAATAATATCATCGGCAAGAGCGATGATATCGTCTATCTCCGAAACGGAGAGATCTGTTGTGTCAAGAAGATGGCGCATAATATTACGATTCCTTTCCAGAAGCACCGTATACCTCAAGATAATCCCTTATGCGGCGCACATTCTGCTCATTGCCACCCTCAAGCTCAAGGTATTCGATAATATCGTATACATCAACGATGGAATAGACGGGAAAGCCGTACTGCTTTTCTACCTCGTCGATAGCGGAGAGCTCTCCCCTGCCTTTCTCCTTTCTGTCTACCATAACAAAGGCGGCAACCACCTTTGAGCCCTTAAGCGGCGAGAGTATATCCATACTTTCTCTGATAGCCGTGCCGGCGGTTATGACATCTTCGGTTATAACGATATTTTCGCCGTCCTTGGGAGTGTAGCCAACAAAAACGCCGCCCTCGCCGTGGTCCTTCGCCTCTTTTCTGTTGAAGAAATATGGCACATCTATGCCGTGCTCCTCAAGGGCTACGGCAACGGAAACAGCAATCGGGATGCCCTTATAAGCCGGACCGAAAAGCACATTTTTCCGATTGCCGAGCCTTTCTGTGTACGCCTTTGCGTAAAATTCGCCGAGCTTTTTCATCTGGGCGCCGGTCTTTATATCGCCGGCATTGATGAAATACGGTATCTTTCTGCCGCTTTTTGCCGTGAAATCGCCGAATCTGAGAACTCCGGCGCTCTCAAGAAATTTAATAAATTCCCTTTTATACTCCTGCATAAGCCTCTCCTTTAACCAACAAATTCCTCAACGCAGCGTCTGTATGCCGCAACGGGGTCAGCCGCCTGTGTTATAGGTCTGCCCACAACGATATAATCCGAGCCTATTTCCCTTGCCCTTTCGGGCGTTGTGACGCGAACCTGGTCGCCCTTATCGCCGTCTGCAAATCTTACTCCGGGCGTAACGGTCAGAAAGCCTGCGCCGCAGGCATCCTTAACGAGCCCCGCCTCAAGCGGCGAGCAGACAACGCCGTCCAGCCCAGCCTCTTTGGCGTTTTGGGCATACTTGACTATCGTATCGTTAATTGAAGCGTTTATCAGCAGCTCTTTTTGCATCCTCTCCTCGCTTGTGGAGGTGAGCTGAGTTACCGCTATCAAAAGCGGGCGCGTTCCGTCCGCCCTTGTGAGGCCTTCAACCGCCGCCCTCATCATATCAACGGTGCCTGCGGCGTGAAGATTTGTCATATCAACGCCGATATCGCGCAGAACGCTCATCGACTTTTTGACGGTGTTCGGTATATCGTGAAGCTTAAGGTCAAGAAATATCTTATGACCCCTTGCCTTTATTTCGCGGACGATATCCGGCCCCTCGGCATAAAAAAGCTCCATACCGATTTTCACAAAAGGCTTTTCCTGTGTGAAGCCGCCGAGAAAATCGAGCGCCTGCGCCCTGCTGCTGAAATCGCAGGCGATAATAACATCCTTGCCCATCAGTCTACCACTCCTATTATATCTTTAATTGCGGTTATGCCGAGCTTTTCGCACTCAGCGGGAAGCGCTTCAATTATTTTTTTGCAGGCAAACGGGTCAACAAGATTTGCCGCGCCCACCTGAACAGCCGTTGCGCCCGCCATCATCATTTCTATTACATCTCGAGCCGACTGAACGCCGCCGCAGCCCATAACGGGGATGCTGCACGCCTTTGCAACCTGATATACCATCCTTACGGCGACGGGAAATACCGCGGCGCCGGAAAAGCCGCCCATTTTATTTGCTACAACGGGCTTTCTGCTTTTGATGTCTATACGCATACCGAGAAGAGTGTTTATAAGGCAGACGCCGTCCGCTCCCGCCTCCTCGCACGCAAGCGCGATTTCGGCAATATCCGTAACATTGGGTGAAAGCTTGATAAACACCGGCTTTTTCGTAACCGCCTTGACAGCCCTTGTTACCTGAGCCGCGCTCTTAGCGTCTGTGCCGAATGACATACCGCCGCCGTGGACATTGGGGCAGCTTACATTGACCTCGAGCAGCCCGACCTGCTCCTCTTTGTCAAGCAGGGCGCAGGTGTAGGCGTAATCCTCTACCGAAAAGCCGCTGACATTGGCGATGACCTTTTTATGAAAATACTTTTTCATTTCGGGCAGCTCGTGATTTACAACATGCTCTACTCCCGGATTCTGAAGCCCGACGGAATTTATCATTCCAGCAGTACATTCCGCTATTCTGGGCGTAGGATTGCCGAAGCGCGGCTCTTTGGTGGTTCCCTTGAACGAAAATGAGCCGAGGATATTTATATCGTAAAAATCCTTGAATTCATACCCGAAGCCGAAGGTGCCGCTTGCGGGGACGACCGGATTATCCATATGAAGGGAGCAAAGGTCAACGCTGAGATCTACCATATTATCTCCTCCCTTTCAAGCACGGGTCCGTCCTTGCAGATTCGCTTGCTGCCGTACTTCGTTTTGCACGAGCAGCCCATACAGGCGCCGAAGCCGCAGCCCATACGCTCCTCAAAGCTGTACTGCCCTGAGGTGCGCGCCTTTTGCTCGACAGCCCTGAACATCGGCATTGGGCCGCAGGTATAAAAATAGTCGTAATCATCCGGCATAGCGTCCGTAACAAAGCCCTTGACACCGTATGAGCCGTCAGCAGTTGCGATAATTACCGGCACGCCGAGCGCTTTAAATTCATCTTCGTAAAAAATCTCTTCTTTTTTATTGAAGCCGAGTATTACGGTGGGCTGCTGATCGGCGGCTATAAGCTGCTTTGTGAGATAATACATCGGCGGAACGCCGACGCCGCCGCCGATAACGAGCGGCTTTTTTGATTTTGAAATATCGTAGCCGTTGCCAAGTCCCGTTAAGCAATCAAGCTCCGCTCCCCTGCCGAGAGCAGACATATATTCGGTGCCCTCGCCAACGACCTTATAGATTATAACTATGCCGCCCGAAAAGACATCACAGACCGATATGGGGCGGCGCAGGAAGCGGCCGTCAAGCCTGATATTGATAAACTGCCCGGGCGCGGTAATATATTCCGTGCTGCCCGATAGCCGCATCTCGTAGACGCCGGGCGCAAGACGGCGGTTTGACATCACTTTGTAAACATCGTTTTTATACATCTCATTACTCCGCATCAATGGTGGAAACGCCGAGTGTTATCTCCTCAAGCACATCAAGAAGCACCTTGACCGTGTCGAGCGAGGTAAACATTGTTACATTGTTTTCAACGGCGGCGCGGCGGATCTCGGAGCCGTCCGAATGGCTGTCGCCGTGGCTGATATCTATGGTATTGATAACATACGAGATATGCCCTTGCCTGAGCGCCTTTAAGATTTCATCGCTGTCGTCCTCGGTGAGCTTGGCGCGAACGCGCGTGCGTATGCCGTGCTTTTTGAGGAATTTGGCGGTGCCCTCGGTAGCTTCTATATTAAAGCCGAGGTCATAAAAGCGCTTGATGAGCGGCAGCGCCGATTCCTTATCGTTATCGGCTATGGTTACAAGCACGGTGCCGTAGTTTGAAACATTCATACCGCTTGCCTGGATAGCCTTGAACAGCGCGCGTGTGAGCGAGCGGTCGTAGCCAATCGCCTCGCCGGTGGACTTCATTTCCGGGGAAAGATAGGTATCCATCCCCTTGAGCTTAGAGAAAGAAAACGCGGGAGCTTTAACATACCAGCGCTTTTTCTCCTGCGGGTAGACCTCCTCTATTCCCTGCTCCTTAAGGCTGTGGCCGAGGATAACGCGGGTGGCTATATCCGCCATCGGGATAGAGGTTGCCTTTGAGAGGAAGGGCACGGTCCTTGAAGAACGCGGATTGACCTCTATAACATAAACATCGTCGTTTGAATCGGCGATAAACTGGATATTGAAAAGCCCGATTATGTTTATGGCTCTGCCGAGACGAACTGTATAATCTATTATTTTATCCTTGACCGCCTGAGAAACGGAGAAGGTGGGATAAATAGATATCGAATCGCCGCTGTGAACGCCCGTCTTTTCAACATGCTCCATTATTCCGGGGATGAATACATCCTTGCCGTCGCAGATAGCGTCCACCTCAAGCTCGCGCCCCATAATATACTTATCAACAAGCACGGGCTGCTCGGTATTTATCTCAACGGCGGTCTGGAGATAGTGGCGCAGGCTCTCTTCGTTTGCGACTATCTGCATGGCTCTGCCGCCCAAAACGAAGGACGGGCGCACAAGCACGGGATAGCCTATTTTTTGCGCAACGCGAACGCCCTCTTCTATATCGGTCACGGCAAGCCCCTTGGGCTGCGGGATGCCGAGGTCGTTCATAACCTTTTCAAACGAATCGCGGTTCTCCGCCCTGTCTATCGCCTGAACATCGGTGCCGATGATCGGCACGCCGAGGGCGTCAAGCGGCGGGGCGAGGTTGATGGCTGTCTGCCCGCCGAGGGAAACGACGATGCCCAGCGGCTTTTCAAGCTCTATGACATTCATAACATCCTCTACGGTGAGCGGCTCAAAATAGAGCTTGTCCGATGTGGTGTAATCGGTTGAGACCGTTTCGGGGTTATTATTGATTATTATCGCCTCGTAGCCCGCCTCTCTGATAGACCAGATGGCGTGAACGGTGGAATAATCAAATTCAACGCCCTGCCCTATTCTTATGGGGCCTGAGCCGAGCACGATGATCTTCTTTTTGTCCGAAACAATGCTTTCGTTCTCTTCCTCGTAAGTTGAATAGAAATACGGAACATACGAGTCAAATTCCGAGGCGCAGGTATCGATCATCTTATAGACGGGGAAAATGCCGTTTTTCCTGCGAAGCCTGAACACATCGCCCTCGCCGAGGCCCCAGCACATACCGATATACTTATCGGAGAAGCCGAGCTTTTTGGCATCCCTAAGCGTTTCTGTGCTGTTTTTATTTTGCTTTAAAACAGCTTCAAATTCAACGATATTCTTTATTTTTTCGATAAAGAGCATATCTATTTTTGTGGCGTTATAGATAAGGATCGGGTCAACGCCGAGCCTGATGAGCTGCGCGATGGCGTAAATACGGTCGTCCGTGCCGATCTTAATATATTCGAGCAGCTTTTCGGAAGACCAACCGTCAAACTTAGCAAGATAGATATGGCAGACGCCCGTTTCAAGCGAGCGCACCGCCTTAAGGATGCTCTCTTCAAGCGTTCTGCCGATAGCCATAACCTCGCCCGTTGCTTTCATCTGCGTATTGAGGCTGTTGTTGGCGTCTGCAAATTTATCAAACGGGAAGCGGGCTATCTTCGTTACCACATAGTCGAGCGTAGGCTCAAAGGATGCCGGTGTGTTGGCAATCGGTATTTCGTCAAGGTGCAGCCCGACGGCGATCTTGGCGGAAACGCGTGCGATGGGATAGCCCGACGCCTTGGAGGCAAGCGCGGAAGAGCGCGAAACGCGGGGATTGACCTCTATCAGATAATAGCTGAACGAATGTGGGTCGAGCGCGAACTGAACATTGCAGCCGCCCTCTATTTTAAGCTCGCGGATTATGCGAAGCGCGGAATCGCGCAGCATCTGATATTCCTTGTTTGTAAGGGTCTGCGACGGGCAGACGACTATGGAATCGCCGGTGTGGATGCCCACGGGGTCGATATTTTCCATATTACAGATGGTAATGGCGGTGTCGTTAGCATCGCGCATTACCTCGTATTCTATCTCCTTATAGCCCTTGATGCTCTTTTCAACAAGCACCTGATGAACGGGAGAAAGCGCAAGCGCGTTTTTCAGCATCAGGCGACATTCCTCTTCATCATCGGCAAAGCCGCCGCCGGTGCCGCCGAGCGTGAAAGCCGGACGCAGCACGACGGGATAGCCGATCTCAGAAGCTATGCGAAGGCCGTCCTCAAGATTATCACAGATGTCGGAGGGAAGCACAGGCTCGCCGAGGCTTTCGCAAAGCTCCTTGAAAAGCTCGCGGTCCTCCGCCCTTTCAATGGCTTCAAAGCGTGTGCCGAGGATCTCTACATCACATTCCTTGAGCACGCCTTTTTTTGCAAGCTGAACGGCAAGGTTAAGACCCGTCTGCCCGCCGAGCGACGGCAGGATGGCGTCGGGGCGCTCGTGGCGGATTATCCTTGCCACATATTCAAGGGTAAGCGGCTCCATATAGACCTTGTCCGCAATCTGGGTATCGGTCATAATGGTTGCGGGGTTTGAATTGATGAGCACCACCTCGTAGCCCTCCTCCTTAAGAGAAAGGCATGCCTGCGTGCCGGAATAGTCAAACTCGGCTGCCTGACCTATAACTATGGGGCCGGAGCCTATGACGAGAATTTTATGTATATCAGTGCGCTTCGGCATATTACTCCGCCTCCTTTTTCATCAAAGAGATAAATTCGTCAAACAGATATTCGCTGTCCTGCGGACCGGGCGCGCTCTCGGGATGGTACTGAACCGAGAAGAGCTTGTTTTCGGGACTTTCAACACCCTCCGCCGTGTTATCAAGCAGGTTTTTGTGGGTAAGCTTAAGCTCGGTGCCGGCAAGGGACTCGCTGTCAACGGCATAGGAATGGTTCTGAGAGGTTATCTCTATCTTTCCCGTTTTGAGATTCATAACCGGATGGTTGCCGCCGCGGTGGCCGAATTTCATTTTAAAGGTTTTTGCGCCGAGAGCAAGCGATATCATCTGGTGACCGAGGCATATGCCGAATATCGGCAGCCTGCCCTTGAGCTCTTTTACAACATTTATGACGGGCTTAACATCCTCGGGATCTCCGGGGCCGTTTGAAAGGAACAAGCCGTCCGGATGGAGCTTCATAATATCCTCGGCGGAGGTATTATACGGCACAACGGTTACATTGCAGCCCTTTTCGTTGAGCTTTCTGACAATATTGAGCTTGATGCCGCAGTCAACGGCAACAACATCGTATTTATGGTTGGGAGTGCGTGAATACCAGCGCTTTTTGCAGGACACGCGCGAGACCATATCGTGGGGGATGTCGTACTCGCCTATTATGCGCATACATTCCTCGTGCGGCGTAGAGGCGTTAGTAATCAGCACCTTTTGGCTGCCCTCGTCGCGGATGATGCGCGTTATCTTTCTTGTATCCACACCGCTTATGCCGGGGATAGAATACTCGTCAAGCACCTCTGAAAGCGTTTTCGTGTATCTGAAATTCGAGGGCAGGTCGTTATATTCCCTGACGATAAGGCCACCCATCGTGGGCACCTTTGTTTCGTAATCCTCGTCCGTCATACCGTAATTTCCGATTAGCGGATAGGTCATACACACCATCTGGTCGGTATACGAAGGGTCGCTGACTATCTCCTGATAACCCACCATAGAGGTATTGAAAACAAGCTCGTTTACAGCCTCCTTATCTGCGCCGAAGCCGTAGCCGTAAAACTCGCATCCGTTTTCAAGCACGATTTTTTTGTCAAACGCTCTCATAAACGCACTCTCCTCTCAGCATAGTAAACACATTTGTTGAGCTTAGCTGCCAGCCCTCAAACGGAGTGGACCTGCCCATACTCAAAAATTCATTGGGATCTACCGTATATTGATAATCAAGATCATAGGCGCACAGATCGGCGGGCGCTCCCGGCTCTATCGCGCCGCCCTCGATATTAAATATCTCTCTGGGGCGCACAGCCATCATATTCACAAGCCTTTCAAGGGTTATCACTCCGGGCTTAACAAGCCTTGTGTAAAGCACGGGAAAGGCGGTTTCAAGCCCCACGACGCCCATAAGGCTGTCTTTAAGCCCTTTTGATTTCTCTTCTGCACTGTGGGGGGCGTGGTCAGTTGCTATAACATCAACGGTGCCGTCCTTAACGCCCTCTATAAGCGCTTCCCTGTCCTGCGCAGAGCGAAGCGGAGGATTCATTTTAAAGCGGCCGTTCTCCTGCAAATCATCGTCGCACAGCGTTAGGTAATGCGGCGCGGTCTCACAGGTCACGGGCGCGCCCTGCGCCTTTGCCCGCCTTATTATCTCTACGCTTTCCTTGGTTGAGATATGGCAGACATGGTAGCGGCAGCCCGTTTCGAGCGCAAGGCGGCAGTCGCGCTCTATCTGGCGCCACTCGCTTTCGCTTGATATGCCCTTATGGCCGTGATTTTTACAATATTCGCCATCATGGATATAACCGCCGGAAAGCAGCTCGTTTACCTCGCAATGCGCAGAGATTATACCGCCCGCGGCGGCGCAGCTCTTCATTGCGGCGCGCATAACGCTTTCCTCCTGCACGCCTGTGCCGTCGTCCGAAAAGCCGACAGCCAAGCCGGCAAGGGAAGAAAAATCAACACATTCGCCGCAGCCCCTTCTCCCCTTTGTGATGGAAGCGAAGGGCAGAACATCTATAACAGCGTCTTTCCTGATAATATCAAGCTCAGCCTTGAGATTTTCGGGAGAATCGGGAACGGGATTGAGGTTAGGCATCGGGCAGACAGCCGTATACCCAGCCCTTGCCGCGGCACGGGTGCCGGTGAGGATCGTTTCCTTATAAGAAAAACCGGGCTGACGAAGATGGACATGAACATCTACCAGACCCGGAAAAAGATAATACCTATTTTTAAAATCAAAAACGCGCTCCGCCTTAAAATGAGAAAGAGAAATACCGAGGCTGTGGATAACGGAATCAACGATATAAACATCTGATCTTATGAAATTCCCGCCGGAATAAACGACGGCGTTTTTTATAAGAGTTCTCATATAACCGCACCTTTCGTTTTAAACATTATATATTATGCAAGGCGTCAAGTCAATTACAAAATTGTTACAAAGATAATAATATTATTGAAAGAGGATATGTATTATATTAAACTTAGCTAAAACACAGGTAAAGGGGCGTTGATGAATTGAAAATCGCAGTTATAGGCGGAGGCGGCGTGCGCAGTATGTTTTTGGCAAAAAGCATAGCTTCACGCGCAGAGCAGCTTGGGATAGACAAGCTCTATTTTATGGACAATAATGAAATGAAGCTTAAAATATACGGCGAAATGGCGCGGCAGACGGCAAAAAGGATATGTCCGGCTCTTGATATGCGCCTTACCGCGAGCGGCGAGGAGGCGATTCGTGACGCCGACTATGTTATTACGACTATCCGCGTAGGCGGCGACAAAATGCGCGTTGCGGACGAACGCGCGGCGCTCGATCTCGGCGTGCTCGGCCAGGAAACGACAGGCGCTGCGGGCTTTTCGTTTGCGATGCGAAGCGTTCCCGCGCTTGCCGAATACTGCGAGCTTGTTAAAAGGCTTGCAAAGCCGGAGTGCAAGGTGTTCAATTTCACAAACCCCGCGGGTGTGGTTTCGCAGACGCTGCGCGATATGGGACATGATTTTACATACGGCATCTGCGACGCTCCGAGCGGAATGTTGAGAAGCTTTGAAAAGCTTTACGGTATGCCCGAGGGCAGCGCCGAGGGCGAGGTTTACGGGCTCAATCATCTTTCTTACTTTGCCTCGATAAAAATGTGCGGTAAAGAGGTTATGCCGGACATAATCGAAAACGACAAAGCGTACGAAAAAACAGACCTGCGATATTTTGAAAAGGATCTTTTAAGGCGCAGGGGCGGCGTGCTCAACGAATATCTGTATTATTTTTATTACAGGGAAAAGGCGCTTCAAAACATACTTGCCGCGAGCGAAACGCGCGGCGAGCAGATAGCGCGCATCAACGAGGCTATGACCGAGGAGCTGAGAGGAGTTGACGCCGAAAAGGAGTTTGACAGAGCTCTTGAGATATTTGAAAAGTGGTACGGCGAACGCGAAAACAACTATATGGCGAGCGAGACCGGAGTAAAAAGAGCGCAGCCGTGGCATTTTGACATATACGAAAAGGACGACGGCGGCTACGCGGGAGTTGCGCTGAAATACATTGAAACTGCGCTGAGCGGCAAAAAGAGCAGCATGATACTCTGCGTTCCGAACGACGGCGCGATAAAAGGGCTTGAAGACGGCGATGTTGTTGAAATCACCTGCGACATTGACGGAAACGGCGCCGTGCCGCACAGCTTCGGCGCGGTGGACGCGCAAAATCTTGAGCTTATACGCAGAGTAAAAAATTACGAAAGGCTTGCAAGCGAGGCAATACGCGAGCGCTCGGCGGACAAGGCTGTTGACGCGCTGACGCTGCACCCGCTTGTCAACAGCTACAGCATTGCAAAAGAGCTTGTAAAAAAATACACGGAGCTTAACAAAGATTATTTTGGGGAGTGGAAATAATGGCTTTTATTGCCGGCGCGGGCGCAACAAATGTTGACCTGCTTTACGAGGATATGCCGAGGATACCCGGAGTTGGCGAGGAGATATATACAAACAGCTTTTCGTGCCAGCTCGGCGGAGGGCTGCCGGCAACGCTGATAAACCTCGGCAGGCTAGGAATAGAAGCGAGAATAGCTACGGAGCTCGGGAGCGATATGTTTTCCTCCTTTGCCGCCGGTCAGTTCAGGGCAAACTGCGTTGAGCCGATGAACCTCTACCGCGGCAGCGCGATACCGCTGAATATAACCTCGGCAATAATCCTGAAAAACGACAGAAGCTTCATCACCTATGGCAAGGGAAGCATAGAGCCCGACGACGAAGCCAAAAACAGCTTTTACGAGATGGCGCGCGGAGCAAAAATATGCCTTATGCAGCCGGGCGGATTTATTGATGTATACAAAAAGCTGAAAAGCGAGGGCACGCTGATGGTGCTTGATATGGGCTGGGACGAGGAGATGAGCGAGGAAAAATATTCCGAGCTGCTTGAAACCGCCGACATATATACGCCAAACAGGCTTGAGGCTTTGAGAATCACGGGAAAGAGCGACGAATACGAGGCTGCGCGCGCGCTTCGTAAATATTTTGACAGAGTTGTTGTTAAGGTTGACAAAGACGGCTGCATAGGCATTGAAAACGGCATAGAATTTTTTGTTGAAAGCGTTGAAATGTTTAAAAACAAGGACAGCACCGGCGCGGGAGACGCTTTTCTTGCGGGGCTTTGCTACGGTCTTTTTTACGATTACCCGCTTAAAGACTGCATCGAGTTCGGAAACATAACCGGCGGCAAGGCGGTTACCGCGGTGGGCGCGCTGAGCGCCTGGGTAAGCGAGGAGGAGCTTTTAAGCATAAAAAAGGAAGTTTACGATGGCAAGAGAGCTTGAGCCTTATCAGCTGATAGAAAGAAGCCTGACGAAGCGCTTCAGAAAAGAGATTTGGAACCCCTTTATACGCGCCGTAAAGCAGTATGAGCTGATTTCAAGGGGCGACAAGATAGCCGTGTGCATATCCGGCGGCAAGGATTCAATGCTGATGGCAAAGCTGCTGCAGCAGCTTCAGCGTCACAGCGATGAGCCGTTTGAGCTTGTGTATCTTGTTATGGACCCCGGCTACAATGCCGAAAACAGGGCGAGGATCGAAGAAAACGCAAGACTGCTCAACATACCCGCAGTATTTTTTGAGAGCAATATTTTTGATGTGGCTAACAGCGCCGGAGAGTCGCCCTGCTACTTATGCGCAAGGATGAGGCGCGGGCATCTGTACGCGAAAGCGCGTGAGCTTGGATGCAACAAAATCGCGCTCGGCCACCATTTTAACGATGTTATTGAAACAACGCTGCTCGGTATGTTCTACGGCTCTCAGCTTCAGGCGATGCTGCCGAAGCTGCACAGCACGAATTTTGAGGGTATGGAGCTTATACGCCCGCTGTACTGCGTACACGAGGACGCAATTTTATCCTGGTGCAGATACAACAGCCTTGAATTCATCCGTTGCGCCTGCCGCTTTACGGAGGAATACAAGGGAAACGGCAACGCCGAACTGCTGAGCAAGCGGCAGGAGATGAAGGATCTTATAGCCGAGCTGAAAAAGACGAACCCGATAATAGAAAAAAGCATTTTTAAAAGCATACACTCGGTTTGCCTTGACACGATGCCGGGATGGAAAACGCACGGCGAGGAACACTCGTTTTTGGAAAATTACGATAAGGGCTGAAAAAAACGCACCGCGGCAGGCGGTGCGTTTTGACTTATTTATTACATATATTTTTTGATTTCGTCGGTCATATCCGTCTTTTCCCAGGAAACGCCGAGGTCTTCCCTGCCCATATGGCCGTAGGCAGAAAGCGGGGTGTATATTGGTCTTCTCAGGCAGAGCCTGTCAATTATGGCGGAGGGGCGAAGGTCGAACACCTTGTTTACTATTGCGGCGATCTCTTCATCGGATTTTTTGCCCGTGCCGAAGGTATCCACCATAACGGAAACTGGCTTTGCAACGCCGATGGCGTAAGCAAGCTGTATCTCGCACTTGTCGGCAAGGCCTGCTGCAACGATGTTTTTGGCAACCCATCTTGCGGCGTATGCAGCGCTGCGGTCCACCTTTGTGGGATCCTTTCCGCTGAAAGCTCCGCCGCCGTGGCGGGCATAACCGCCGTAGGTGTCAACTATTATCTTTCTGCCGGTGAGGCCGCTGTCGCCCTGCGGACCGCCGACTACGAACCTGCCGGTGGGGTTAACGAAAAACACGGTGTCATCATCCATAAGCTCGGCGGGAACGGTGGTTTTGATAACCTTTTCTATTATATCTTTTCTTAAAGTATCGAGCGAAACATCGGCGCTGTGCTGGCTTGATACAACGACCGCCGTAACGCGAACGGGTTTTGCATCATCGTATTCAACGGTGACCTGAGTTTTGCCGTCCGGATAAAGATATGAAAGCTCGCCGCTTTCGCGCACCTCGGTAAGCTTAACGGCAAGCTTATGTGCAAGGCTGATGGGAAGCGGCATAAGCTCCTTGGTTTCATTGCAGGCGTAGCCGAACATCATACCCTGATCTCCCGCGCCGTTAAGATTATATTTATCATCGTCATCATTTTTAAGCTCAAGCGATTTATCAACGCCGAGAGCGATGTCGGGACTCTGCTTATCGAGCGAAACGCAAACGCCGCAGGTGTTTCCGTCAAAGCCTTTTTCGCCGCTGTCGTACCCTATCTCGCAAACGGTTTTTCTGATAAGCGCGGGGATATCAACCTGCGCCTTTGAGGTTATCTCGCCCATAACATGGACCTGACCCGTTGTGCAGAAGGTCTCGCACGCAACGCGGCTCTCGGGGTCCTGCGCAAGCATAGCGTCAAGCACGGCGTCCGAAATACGGTCGCATATCTTATCGGGATGGCCCTTTGTTACCGATTCGCTTGTAAATAATGATTTAGACATAACAATACCTCCAAAAAACAAAAACAGCGCATCCGAATGAATACGCCGAATAAACTCATCACCCGGAAAATCCGCGGGAATTAGCACCTTGCGCCTGCAGGTTGCTGTGGGATCAGCGGGCCCGTCCCTCCCCCACTCTTGATAAGGAACATATTTATATTTATCACGCTGTATATGATAACGCAAGAGGCGCCAAAAGTCAACAAATTTTTGGCAGCTTTAAAAATTGGAAATATAAACAATTTCTAAATAAATTTTTGCGTTTGCAGTTGTAATTTGTTTAGAAATAGTTTATAATGATAAATAACAATTTAGGATTTTCTTTAAGGAGGAAATATAATGGCAAAGAAAACCGTATTTATTACCGGCGGTACCGGTAATATGGGCTGGGCAGCCATCCAGGAGATGCTTAAAAAGCCCGATGAGATCAACATCAAAATGCTTGCAAGAAAGAGCAAGAAAAACGAAGAGCTGCTTGCCCCGATAATGGCAAAGCCGAACATCAAGATCGTTTGGGGCGACCTGCTTGATTATGATTCGATTCTTGAGGGCGTTACCGGCTCAGATTAT
Source organism: uncultured Eubacterium sp. (assembly GCA_944380545.1). Taxonomy (GTDB): domain Bacteria; phylum Bacillota; class Clostridia; order Oscillospirales; family Acutalibacteraceae; genus Eubacterium_R. The sequence continues at coordinate 294,108 of CALWHV010000014.1, forward strand.
GTGCTTCATGTTGGCGGTATGGTTTCTCCCACGGCGGACTGGAAGCCGTACAGAACTCAGAAAACCAATATCGGTGCGGCTCAGAACATAGTTAAGGCAGTGCTTGCACAGCCCGACCCGGACGCCGTTAAAGTTTGCTACATAGGCACCGTTGCCGAAACCGGCGGACGCAACTACCCCATCCACTGGGGACGCTGCGGAGACCCGATCAAGATCTCCATCTACGACCACTACGCCGTTTCAAAGACGGTTGCGGAGCGCACCTTTGTTGAGAGCGGACTTAAAAACTGGGTCGTAATGCGCCAGAGCGGTATTCTTTATCCTAACATCCTTAAGAATATGGACCCGATCATGTTCCATGTTCCCATCAACGGCGTACTTGAATGGTGCACGGTTGAGGATTCCGGCAGACTTATGTGCAATCTTGTTACAGAGGATGCAGCCGGCCACCTCGGCAAGGATTTCTGGAACCACTTCTTCAACATCGGCTCCGGTAAGGAATACAGGATCTCCAACTACGAGTTTGAGTGCCTGCTTCTCGGCACGCTCGGTCTTGCAGGCCCCGAAAAGCTGTTTGAGCCCAACTGGTTCATAACCAAAAACTTCCACGGCCAGTTCTATGCCGACGGCGACAAGCTTGAGAATTTCCTTCATTTCAGAGAAAATCTTCCTATCAAGGATTATTTCAACCGCCTTGCGGATCATGTTGAATTTTACTTCAAGATTCCGAGATATCTCCCGAAAAACCTTGTTGCAGCCTGCGCAAAGCCGTTTATGAAGAAGATCGCCGAAACTCCCGGCTTCGGCACTCTTGACTGGGTTAAGACAAACGATCACAATCGTATGACCGCTTACTACGGCTCCAAGGAAGAGTGGGAGAAGATCCCCACAAAATGGGAAGACTTCAAGATCATGAAGTTTGATAAGGACAACAGCGCAGCCGAGCAGTTCAAGCTTGACCACGGCTATGACGAGAGCAAGCCCGAATCAGAGCTTGACATCGAGGATATGAAGCAGGCCGCTAAGTTCAGAGGCGGCGAGTGCCTGAGCGAAACGATGAAGAAGGGCGATATGGCAACAAAGCTCAAGTGGAAATGCGGCCACTGCGGCGCAGAATTTGAAGCCAGCCCCGCGCTTATACTCCTCGGCGGCCACTGGTGCCCCGAATGCTACATCCCGCAGAAGGCGTGGGATTACGACGCCATCGCAAAAACAAATCCGTTCTTTGCGCAGGTTTGGTATCCCAGCCACAAGAAGGACGAGAACAACAAGTACGACTTTGACGAGCTGTTCCACATTGACGGCGTAGCCTGGGATGATCTTAAAAGATAAACCATAACCAAAAACGCGTTCCCGAAAGGAGCGCGTTTTTTATGTGCGTATCACAGCCGTTTTTCATCTTCAAGTCGGGATTTTCTTGCGCGAACGGCGAGTATCACGGCTGAAGCAGCGCCTGCGCCTGCTGCCGCACCGACAATCAGAAACAGCCACCAAAGCGGATATTTTTCTGCGTCTTCACCGCTCTCTCCCTCCTCCTGCGGCGGGGCGGTTATCTCTGTTGAAAGCTCGATCGTTTCCGAATACTCGTTCCCCTGCTCGTCCTCATAATGTATTACGGCTTCACCGGCTGCGGCGCCGGTATACTTTTCATCTACCGTGAGGTTGGCGGAGGCTGCAGCGCTCTCCCCCGCCGATATCTCGCCGACAAACAAGGTGCCCGGAGATTTCAGCCCCTCGACCTCGATATCGGCGCGGCAGTTTCTGACAACGCTTTTTCCCGTGTTCATAAAGGTGACGGAAAGAGAGACCGTTCTGCCGTTATATGCCTTTTTGGGCAGCACAAAGCCGCTGTGATCGAGCGACACGCTTTGAACGACCGTTACGGGCAGCACATCCGATGAGGAGAACTGGGAATAATATTCATCCTCATATTCGGCGGCGATATTCAGCTTATGCTCGCCGGAGGCGGCTGTTTTGGCAACTGTGAGCTGCACCTGCCACTCGTATGTTTTGCCCGCCTTTATCTCCTGCACATACTCAGTTCCTATTTCCGCGGGGCGGATATCTCCGCTTTCCTCGGTTAGAGAAAGCTTTATATTATATACATTCTTATTTCTGCTGTTATTTTTCAGCTTAACGGTGACTTCGCTGTTTTTATCCGGCGAAAGAGTATCGCACTCATATGAAACGACCATCAGCCTCGGCTGCGAGGCGTTCACGGTCTCCTGCTCCGGCATCTGCCCGTCCTCACCCTGCGCGAACGCCGAAAAAGGCAGAAGAAATATCACAGCCGCTGTTAAAAAAGCAATGATTTTTTTCATTATTTACAGCTCCCTGATATTATCAATAACGCTGTTGCGCATCTCTTTTCTGATCTTAAGCCGCACATTGACCACGCAGACGGCAACAAGCACGGCGCACGCCGCAAAAGCCTGCCAGATGCTGAACACGGGCTGCCACGAATAAATACCGTTTGAATATGCAAGCACAGCGTGCTTTGCAATGAAATACGAAACCGAAAACAGCGAAAGCCCTGCCGCGCAGCCTGCAAGCAGCACTGAAACCACCTGGAATGTATATGCGGAAAACAGCTCCCTTACAGATGCGCCGACAGCCCTGAGCGTGCCTATCTCACGCCTGCCCTCGCGAATCTGGGCGGTTACGGAATTGTTTACAAGACAGGCGCATACGGCAAGCATAAGGATGACTATTGAAAGCACCACGGTTAAAATTTTGGCGTTTTGGCGAAGCTGCTGCTGCTCTATCTCGTAGTTTGACGAAAAGGTGTCGCTTACGCCGTCTATCGAATCAACTATATTTTGAAGTACGGAATAGACCTCTTTATCTGTTTTTGCGTCACATTCCCCGGCAAGATCAAAGCAAACGCAGCCGTAATAGCCGCTTTGATAAAAGCGCTGCATACCGCTCAAAGTTGTTACAAGCGTTACGGTTTCATAGCGCAAAGCAGCCATATTGTCTATAAGCTCCTCAGGCAGCTCATCAAGGATACAGCCCACACGCACCTTTGCATCAGTTCTTGAAAAAGACGAGGGATCAGCGTAAACGCTGTCCGCCTCAATCTCGCTTTGCGGATCATAAACGCCGCTGTCCTCAGGCTCTTGCGAGGTTGAAACAACAGTTACATCCAGCTCGTCGCCCGGCATCAGGCTGCGGCTGCCTTTCTTTAAATATTCCTTTGAATCGTCTACATCACTGTTTTGAACAGAACCCCAGCTGTAGCCGTTATAAGGGTCGTCGTCCACAAATTCAAGCTCAAAGGCAATCTCGCGCGGAGCTATGACGGCAACCTCAGAGCCGGAATTTACGGCGGCGATATCCGCGCTTCCCTGAGAGGCGCAGGAAGCAAGCTTATTAAAGGCATTTTCGTTTAAAGCAATGATCTGAACGGGAACAAAATCAAAGCCTGCATAATTTCTCAGCGCTTTCATTTCGGCGGCTATATGCAAAGCCATTTCGGAATCTATATTATCCGGCGTAAGAGTGGAAACGAAGCTTACAGGCTCTTCATAAATGGACGAATATCCGTTTGTATAGAGCACTGTTTTCCAATAATCGCTTGAGGAGTCAAACGGAATAAGAGCCTTGCAAGAGAGCGCGGAATCTATCTCGCCTACATACGGCAGAGCGGTGACGGCATCAAGCTCAGCCTGCGTAAAGCCGGTTCTTACTGACGAATAATTGATGCAGTCAAACGGATTCGGCTGTTCGTAATTGAGCGTGTAGTCATAGCTCATAGAATACTTTTCACGGCTGACGCCGCTGTAAAAGGAAAAGCCGTAGCCGCAGAAAAGCACGGATAAAATAAGTATGGCGCATACGGCGGCGCGCGTTTTGGCGTTGAAGAACAGGCTGCGGCGAGCAATGAGGCGCGACGGGTTGAAAGCCTTTTTGCTTTTTACCTTTTTTCTTGCCGCCTTGCGCAGAGATCTGATATTTCTGACAGCCTGAAGCGGAGCTGTTTTTGCCGCGCCCGAAAGCGGCGCCAGCGCGGCGAGCATAACGCAGCCGACACCGATGAGCGCGCTGAACGCAACGGCGGCAATGCTTGGGTAAAACTGCAGGTTGGTGTTCAACACAACCGTAGCGAGCTTAACCGCCGCAAATGACGGCGCTATTCCTACAGGAGTGCAGATAAGCGCTATAATCAGCGCCTCGCGCGCGAATATTATGATTATCTGCCGCTTTGTTGCGCCTACCGTCCTCAAAAGGCCTATCTGGCGGCGCCGCTCGCCTATCAGCGTTATAAATGAATTGATTATGCCGAGGCAGGACGCGCACAAAAGTATCAGCATAAAGAACATAACGAACAAGCCGGCAGAATAAACGCCGTTGCCTGTGTCGTTTATAACATATCCGAACCTGCCGTAATTCAGCAGATTACCCGTATCAAGGCCGGTTTCATAGAAATAATCATAAAGTTCCAGATAATGCTTATCGCAATTAAAGACATTTTGCTCCGGATAGGTAAAATAGCACACGAGCGATTCCCCGCCGCCCTGAGGCGGCTGAGCCGACGCGCATAGAAAAACGGAGGGGATCTCAATAGTTTGAGTGAACAGAAGCTCCATATTTGAAACCTTATCCTCAACTATCCCGCATAAAACATATGTTTTTTCCGTGCCTGCGCCGATAACACCCGATTTGCCGACAGGCGCAAGATCAAGCGTTACTAAATCTCCGACTTCGGCGTTCAGGTCAAATTTATTCAGCGTTGAACGCTCCATTGCAATTTCATCTTCATACTGCGGGTAGCTGCCCTCGATAAACTGCATATTTGAGAGCTCGCTCGCAGCCTCGTCGTAAACGCCGGCGGTATAATATTTGCCGTCGCCGCTTTTAACAGCGCCGATGACGCGTGCAAAAGCTCTTTTTGAAACAAGACCGGCTGATTCCGCCTCGGCAAAAACCGAACGCGAGGCGTTTAGGCAGATACCCGCCTGGTTTCCGAAATCATCGCGCTGTGTTTTTGCCGTGGAGGCAACGACGCTTGACGCTGTCAGTATGCCGCAGGACACAAAGAAGATCGAAAGCACTATGCCTATTACAAGCGGAACATACTGCCGTTTTCTGCGGCGCAGGTTGCCGGCGGCAAGGCGCGTGTAAGTAAGCCTCTTTCCCATAATCACACCTCCGGCGCCGAAGAATCGGAAACTATTTTTCCGTCCTCCAGCCTAATGAGCCTTTCAGCCTGCTCGGCAACATGAAGGTCGTGGGTAATAAGGATAAGCGTTATTCCGAGCTCGCGCGCCGCATATTTGAGCAGCGACACCACCTCGCGCCCGCTTGCGGCGTCAAGATTTCCCGTGGGCTCGTCCGCAAAGAGGACGGAGGGCTTGTTTGCAAGCGCGCGGGCTATCGCTATCCTCTGCTGCTGGCCGCCCGAAAGCGCGCTCGGCAGATGATCGAGCCTGTCCTCTATTTTTAACACCCTGATGATTTTTGAGATATAGTCGTCGTCCGGCTTCTTTTTATCGAGCATTACGGGCAGCAGTATATTTTCATACCCCGTAAGCTCCTGCACAAGATTATACGACTGAAAAACAAAGCCGAACCTGCGGCGGCGCAAAATCGAAAGCTGATTATCGTTGTAACGGGAAAGCGATTTGCCGTCGTAAAACACCTCGCCCGATGTGGGCGTGTCGAGCGAGCTGAGCAGATGCAGAAAAGTGGATTTGCCGGAGCCGCTTGCGCCCGTAACGGCGCAAAACTCGCCTTTTTTAAATGAAACAGTGATGTCGTTTACGGCTTTTACAACATTTTCACCCGTGATATACTCTTTGGTAAGATTTTTGCATTGCAGCACAGTATCCATCAAGCTTCCTCCTTATAACTACGGCTTAAGCTGACTCAAAGCACAGCAAAGCCGTATTGTGTTCTTAAGCATATTATAGACCGCGATTCTTTCAATCCTGTCAAATCATTCTTAAGAAATCGTAAGAAAAGGCGCTCTGCCGAGCGCCCTAAAATGAAATATTACAATCAATTTTCGGTATGCAGATGTTGATTTGAAGCCCGCCGGGTATGTTTTCAGCCGAAACCGTGCCGTGGTGCTTTTCTACAACGGCCTTTGTAACGGCAAGTCCTATCCCTGCGCTTGAGGGCAGGGCGTTCTGCGCTCTGTGAAAACGCTCGAAAATAAGCGGCAGCTCCTCCTCGGCAATTCCGCCGCCGTTATCGCTTACGGATATCAAAGCCGATGAATCATCAGCCTTAAAACTTATACAGACGCGACCGTCTTCCGGCGTGTGCTCGCAGGCATTTTTTATGACATTGCCTATCGCCTGGGAAAGCCATTCCCGGCTACATCTCAATGAGCCGGACGCGCTCAAAGATATGCTCTTTTTCGGGAAAAGGCGGCGAAAATCAGCAGCCAGCGGCTCGCCGAGCTCACTGAGCGAGCAATCCTCAAAATCCATACGGTAAGTATCCGAGCTTATCTTTTCAAGCGTTATGAGGCGCGCCACAAGCTGCTCCATACGCTCTATCAGCACAAGCTCCTTATCTGCATAAGCGCAGCCTTGTGAATTCTGCGCCATTTCGCAATAGAGCCGCAGCCCCGCAAGCGGTGTTTTCAGCTGATGCGAAATATCGGAAATAAACTGCGAATTTTTCCTGTTTGCCTCAGCGGTAAGACGCTTTTGATTTTCCGCAGCCGACTGAAGCTCCGAAACGGCGTTTCTGAGCGTTGCGCTGCTCCCCTCTTTTGTGCTGAAATCGATCGCCGCGCCGTTTTCAAGATAGTTTTCAATATCGCGCGTTAGCTTCCTTTGGCATTTTTTCTCTCTTATGAGTAGCAGGGAAAGAACAAGAGCGGCGCCGGCGCATAAAGCCGCAAAAACGCCGATGATAATTGCAAAATCAGCGTTCATTACTGCTCCTCCCAACGGTAGCCGACGCCGCGCACGGTTTTGATCCTGCCGGCGCCGATCTTATCACGCAGGCGGCTGATGTGAACGGAGAGAGTATTGTCGTCAATATACTCGCCGCCGTTTTCCCATATGCCCTTGATTATCGCGCCGCGAGTAACGATGGACGAGCGGTTCAGAAGAAAAATGCGCAGGATATGATATTCCGTAGGCGTCAGATCGACCTTATTTCCGTCTATCTGCGCAGAAAGGCTGCCGTCGAGCAGCGTTACGCCGCCGTGTGAAAGGCAGCGCTCAGGCTCTGAGCGCCTGAGCAGCGCCCTGACGCGCGAGAGCAGCTCAAGTAGCCGAAAAGGCTTTGTTACATAATCGTCTGCGCCGCAGTCGAGTCCGCGCACGATCTGTATCTCATCATCGCACGCCGTAAGAAACAGCACCGGCGAGCCTACGCCGGCTTCTCTGAGCTTGCGGCACATGTCGTAGCCGCTGCCGTCCGGCAGCATAACATCAAGGATTATCAGATCATACCTTTTTTCTTCAAGAGCCTTTTCCGCCTCCTCGCAGCCTGAGCAGGAGTCTGCGTAATAGCCCTCGCCCGAAAGCAGCTCGGACAAGCCGTCTCTTAAAAGCTCGTCATCCTCAACAACAAGTATTTGAGCGTTCATAATACCACCCGCAAAATTACTTTAGATTATGATACTACAAGAAATCATATTTGGCAATAGAGCAAAATTGAAAAGCCGGCAGCACTGGCTGCCGGCTTCAGCGTGTCGAAAAAGGTGAAATTTCAAAGAAAAGCGCTCCCCGACACGCTGACAGACTGCCGAGAAATCGAGCCGGATTTCGTTTTTCGCGAGGGGTGCCGTACAACGGTACTGCCCCCGAGCGAAAGGCGGAAAGCGCGAATGCCGCACGGTTGTGCGGCATTATTTCTT
>CALWHV010000015.1 GCA_944380545.1 uncultured Eubacterium sp.
GAGCGCTGTTTAAGCGGGCAATCGGGGTCCCCGAAAAGCGACAGCTTTTTGGGGAGAGGAGAAATTCATACTTGGAGTGAGCAATCGCCGAAAGAGCACTGTTTAGGCGGGCTGCTGATAGCAGCCCTTACGCGGCGTTTAGTAAAACAACATTATTTTTTATTCGGCGGTTGTGAGCGGAATGATATGAATTTCGACGAAGCAGCCCTTACGCGGCGTTTAGTAAAACAACATTATTTTTTATTCGGCGGTTGCGAACGGAATGGTATGAATTTCGACGAAGCAGCCCCTACGCGGTGTTTAGTAAAACAACACCGTTTTCAATCGGCGGTTGCGAACGGAATGGTATGAATTTCGACGATAACAGATGCAAATAAAAAAGCAGAGGCGTTTTGCCTCTGCTTTTTGTTGTGCTTTGATTTAATCAGTCTGCACTGTAGGGAAGAATCGCTATCTGGCGCGCACGCTTGATTGCGATGGTAAGCTCCCTCTGGTGCTTTGCGCAGGTGCCCGTCACGCGGCGGGGAAGTATCTTTGCTCTTTCGGAAGTGAACTTCCTGAGCTTTGCGGCATCCTTGTAATCAATATGCTCGCATCTGTCTACGCAAAACTGGCAAACCTTTCTGCGGCCCTTTCTGGCGCCGCCTCTGTTAAATGCCATTATCAGTTTTCCTCCTTAAAACGGTAGATCGTCGTCATCATCAACAATTTCTTCAAAATCGCTGTTATCCGCGGATTGATAGCTCGGCGCCGGCTGCTGATTGAAAACCGGATTGGTTGAGCCGCTCTCGTTCTTTGAACCGCAGAAGGAGACCCGGTCTGCAACGACCTGGAAGGATTTTCTTTTGTTCCCGTCTCTATCCGTGTAATTCTCCGTTTGAATGGAGCCCTCAACGGCTATCATAGAGCCTTTGTGGAAATAGCGCGAAACAAATTCCGCAGTCTGGCGCCAGGCGGTGACATCAATGAAATCAGCCTTCCTGTCTTCGCCGGACTTTTGATAATTTCTGTCGCAGGCAACCTGGAAGCGAACCACGGAAACGCCGCTGGGCGTTGTGCGCAGCTCCGGCTCAAAGGTGAGCCTGCCCATCAGAACAACCGAATTTATCATTCCGCCACCTCTGCGTTTGCATCGGCCGCAGCCTTCGCGGGCTTCTTCGGCTCTTCATCCTCAGCCTTGGCAACGATGAGTGAGCGCAGCACGCCGTCCGTTATGTTGATAACGCGGTCAAGCTCTGCGGGGAATTCCTCGCCGCATTCAAACTGAGCCACAACATAGTATCCCTCGGTTTCGTAATTGATGGGATACGCAAGCTTGCGCTTGCCCCACTCCTCAACCTCGCCGAGAGTGCCGTTTGCCTTGATAAGCTCAAAGAATTTGTTTTTGAGCGATTCTACCGCTTCCTCGCCCTTTGAAAGGGAGAAAACCAATACAAGCTCATACTTTTTTAATGCCATATCACAGCACCTCCTTCTGGACTTTTGGCCCGTGCCTTGCGCGCGGGCAAGGATAGCCGCCCCTTAAGTCGCCGTCAGCTTAACAGACAGCGTTGGTATTATAGCAAAGAAAATATTTTATGTCAAGAAAAATGTGCTTTTCGCTCATCTTTTGCTCCCGCCGCCGTTTGCCGGAGCGCTTTCCGCCGCTTTAAGCCCGCGCAGCGCGCGCCTGAACAGCACGGAAAACAGTATCGCAGTAAAGGCTACGGCGGCAATGTCCGCAACAGGCTCAGCCATATAGACCGCCGTTGTTTTATCCGCCGGAAAGATATGCGGCATAATGAATATCAGCGGCACCAGCAGCACGAATTTTCTTACCACGGCAACCGCTATGGAGGCCTTTGCGCTGCCTATTGCCGTAAACGCGCTCTGGCACGCCATCTGTATGCCGAAGATAAGCGAGCCCGCCATATAGATTCTGAGCGCGCCGCGGGTGAAATCAATAAGCTCCTTTTCCGAGGTGAACATAGAGGCGAACGCACCGGGAAAGAGCATCACAAGCAGCCACAGCGCGGCGGTGTAGCAAAGGTCGGTCACAAGCAGCAGGAAAAACGCCTTTTTCACACGCTCGGCGTTTTTTGCGCCGTAGTTGAAGCTGATTATCGGCTGCGCGCCCTGACCGAGCCCCTGCAGCGGCAGAAAGGCAAACTGCATAACGCTTGTAAGAATCGTCATCGCGCCCACGGCGATGTCGCCGCCGTATTTGAGCAGCGACGCGTTGAAGCAAACGGAGATCGCGCTTTCGCTTGCCTGCATAACAAAGCTGGAAAGCCCCAGCGCCAGCGCGGGCAGTATTATGCCGCTCTCAAGGCGCATATACCTCGGCCTGAGGCGCAGCAGCGTTTTTTTGCCGCACAGAAACGCCGTTACCCACGCGCAGGACATCGCCTGCGAGATGACCGTGGCTATCGCCGCGCCCCTGACGCCCATATCAAAAAGAAAGATGAAAACGGGGTCCAGAATTATATTCGCCGCCGCGCCGATAAGCACGGAAAGCATACCCGTTTTGGCAAAGCCCTGCGCCGTTATAAACATATTCATCCCAAGCGTAAGCTGCACGAAGAGCGTGCCTGTGGCGTAGATATTCATATAATCCTCGGCATAGCCTATCGTGTTTTCACTTGCGCCGAACATAAGCAGAAGAGGCCTGTTGAAAATCAGCAGCACGGCGGTCAGCACGGCGGAGATTATGAGTTGCGCCGAAAAGCAGTTGCCCAGCGTTTTCTGCGCGCTGTGCGTATCCCCCTTGCCCATAAAGATGGACGCGCGCGGCGCGCCGCCGTAGCCCACGAGCGCCGCAAAGGCGGAAACTATCATAATCAGCGGCATACACACCCCAACTCCGGTAAGCGCGTTTGCGCCTATATCGGGGATGTGGCCTATATAGATCCGGTCCACTATATTGTAAAGCATATTGATAAGCTGCGCCGCAACCGTGGGCACGGCAAGCCTGAACAGGAGCCTGCCTACGGGGGCTTCGGCAAGCATTGCGGAATTATCCGGCTTTGTTTTGCTCATATTTTTCATCGGCTTTCCGAATTTTGATTTATAAACAATATTATAATCCCGCAAACCGGAAAGGTCAATCTGCCAAAGTGAGCGCAGTGTATAAATTTTACGCGCTGTGTGCAGAAATCTGTTGTAAATTTGAAAAAAGTAATTATAATAGAATAGGAGGTGCTTTACCCTGAAACGATTTTTCCAGATAACAGACCTGCATTATTACGCCGCTCGCGTGCTCGGCGCGTGCGGAAAGGAGTGGGAAAAGCGCTGCCTTTACGACCAGCGCTGTATTGCCGAGAGCGAGGCGATAATCGACTCCGTATTTGATTATATCGCGCGGGACCGTGAAACGGACACCGTGCTTATCACGGGCGATGTTGTGTGCGACGGCGAGCTTGCCGGCCACCGCTCGCTTGCGCAGAAGCTTGCGCGGCTCAAAAAAGAAAGCGGCAAAAGGATACTGCTGATAACCGCCTCGCACGATATACATACGGAGCCTAAGGGCTACAGCGAGGAAAAGGGCGAATATATCGTGAGCGGCGCCGATAAAAAACTGCTTTACGACATCTATTATGATTTCGGCCTTTCCGATGCGCTGAGCGTTCACCTCGCCACCAATTCCTACTGCGCGGATATGGGCGACGGCTACCGTATCCTGATGCTCAACGATGATAAAAAGGGCTGGGGAGCGGACAGCTACGGCTTTTACCCCGACCAGCTCGAATGGGCAAAGGCGCAGATAGAGGAATGTAAAAGGGCGGGCTGCACTATGCTCTGCGTCTGCCACCACCCGCTGCTCTCGCCCGTTAAATTTTACCGCGCGTTCAGCCCGCACGAGATGATAGAGGACTGCGACCGCGTCGCCGAGCTGCTTGCGGACAGCGGCGTGCGCTACCTTTTTACCGGCCACACGCATATGCAGAGCATAAATTATTACGACAGCCCCTGCGGCAACCGCCTTTATGAGATCAACACCGGCTGCCTTACGGCGTACCCCAGCCCGATACGCAGGCTGGAGCTTGACGATTCCGGCGCGCTGACGGTCAAAACGGAGCATATCAAAACAATGGCGCACGATATGCAGTGCAAGCCGTATATGACCTATCTTAAAGAGCATTTTGATTTTATGCTGCGCGATATATTCGATTCCGCCGCGCACGATATGGACCGCTTTTGCAGCATCTGCGAAAGCTTTTCGCTCAAAAAGGAAACGGCCGAGAAGCTGCGCCTGCCGATAAACGCGGCGGGGCGGCTGCTCGATACGCTCACCTTTAAAAAAGCGGGCGCGCTGCTCGGCGTGAAAAGCCGCGTCGCCCCCAGGATGTACGATGTGCGCCTGTGCGATTTTATGATAACGCTTGTAAACAATGTTTACGGCGGCACGCGCAATTACGCCCCCGGCAGCGCGGAATACGATTCCTTTATGGCGATAGCGGACAGGCTGTTCGCCGTTTTGCCGAGCAAGGGGCTGCGCGAAAAATACAGCGGCGAGCTGCGGGAAATCGTCTGCGACATACTGTTTAACTCAAACGGCATAGACAGCAACAACGCCGTGCTGAGATAGCCGCGGGAAACGGCGCAAAATAGATACGCAAAAAATTCTTACTACCGAAAAGGGGGAAAAACAGTGAAAAACTATGTGCCCACAAAGGAATGGATGGTTTACGCGATAGGCGCGCTGGGGCAGGGAATGGTGTACGCCATAATGAGCTCCTACATCTCGGATTTCTATTTGAATGTAATGAAGCTCGCGCCGCTTTTCGTGCTGCTTTTGGTGCTGCTTGCCAGAATCTGGGACGCCGCCATAGACCCGATCCTCGGATATTATATGGACCGCGCGAACCCGAAGCACGGCAAGCTTAAATCATACATAATCTATACGCCCATACCGATAGCGGTGCTCACCGTTTTGCTCTTTTATTCGCCGGATCTCTCCGGCGCGGCGCTGATGGCGTACGCCGTTATAACATATCTTCTGTGGAGCACGGTCTATTCCGTAAGCGATGTTCCGTTTTGGAGCCTGCCTAATCTTATGACCCCGAATCCGGACGAGCGCGGCGCGATAGTCAGCAAGGCGCGTACTTCAAACGGCGTAGGCTCGGCGATACCGATGGCGTTTTTTATGCTCCTCGGCTTCATCCTGCCGGCGTTCGGCCTCAGCGGCACGCAGCTTGAGGAAACGAAGTATATGACAATCACGCTGTTTTGCGCGATAGTGGGCAACATCCTGTTTGTTCCCGTATATTTCAAAACAAAGGAGCGCGTGCAGATACCGCCCCCGCCCAAAAAGAAAAAGGGCGAAAAGGGCGTTTTCAGAATCATCTTCACCTGCAAGCCGCTCATCCTCACGGCGCTTATGGGCATCCTCTCCGCCGCAAGGTATCTTTATCAGGCGGGCGCCGTGCATGTTGCAAGATATGCGTTTTATATCGGCAAGGACCCCGCCGGCCTCTCCGGCGCTGAGCGCGAGGCGGCGCTTCAATCCAACATCAGCCTTGTTTCAACGGTGTTTCAGGTTGCCGCCGCGGCGGGTATGTTTATAACGATGCTCGTTATGCCGCTCGTTTTCAAAAAATTCAACTACAAGCAGATAATCATCAGCACCTGTATGCTCGGCGCGGCCTCAAGCCTTATCATCTATTTTATCGGCTACGAGCATTTCTGGGCGTGCGTGCCGTTCTTCGTTATCTCCTGTATACCGCTCGGCGCAATAAATGTGTGCGCCTTTGCAATGATAGGCGACTGCCTTGATTATATGGAATGGAAAACCGGCGTTCGCCTTGCCGGCACCGGCCAGGCCATAATGAGCTTCGTGACAGGCTTTGCAAACGCGCTTGCAACGGGCTTCATCGTTGTTATGTATATGATAGTTGATCTTGATGTAGCCTCCATAAGCGCGAATGTAACGGCAAATCCGCTTGAGATGACGCACGCCGTGCGCCAGGGTATGTTCAGCCTTATTTCCATTGTGCCGGCTGTAAGCCTCGTCATCTGCACGATCCCGATGTATTTTTACGATATCGTGGGCAAAAAGAAGGAAAAGATCACGCGCGAGCTTGAAGAGCGCCGCCGCGCCTCCGGCACGCTCAGCGAGTAACCCGCAGGAAAAGCGGCAGCGCCGGCGCCCACGCGCAGGGGGCGTTTGGTGAAACAATAAAATTTTCAATCGTTGGCAAGGAGCGTTACAAAAAAAACAAAAGACACGGCTTGAAGCCGTGTCTTTTTTGTGCGCTGTATTAAGCCTGATTTTCGGAGCCGTAAAACGCCTGCGCCGCGCGCACCGTGTCCATCGCGTCCCTGCAGTAAAGGTCCGCCCCTATCATATCGGCGTACGCCTTTGTAAGCACCGCGCCGCCCACAACGATATAGGCGTTCGTGCTTTCGCGCAGCAGCTTTATCGTGCGCTCCATTGCCGGCACGGTGGTGGTCATCAGCGCGGAGAGCCCCACGAATCCTGCGCCGCTTTCCTTTACGGCGCGCACAACCTCCTCCTCGGGCACATCCCGTCCGAGGTCGGTCACTTCAAAGCCGTAGTTCACAAGCAGCGCCTTAACTATGTTTTTGCCGATGTCGTGTATGTCGCCGTGAACGGTGGCAAGGATAACCTTTCCGCCGCGCTCGCGCTCAACGCCGCTCTTTTCCATCTCGGCGCGTATCACATCAAAAGCCGCGCCGGCGCTGTCCGCGCTCATAAGAAGCTGTGGCAGGAAGAGCCTGCCGCTCTCAAAGCCCGCGCCCACCTCGTCCAGCGCGGGGATGATATGGGCGTCTATTACCTCCATCGGCGAAAGCTCTTTTAAAAGCTGACCGGCGCAGCGCGCCGCGTCCTCCTTAACGCCGCTGACTATCGCCGCGTGCAGAGTCGTTTCTCCCTGCTCGGCTTTTTCGCTCTTTTGTCCGGCGGCGGAGGCGTAGGCTATGTATCCGGCGCAGTTTTCATCGCTGCCGCTCAGCGCGCAGAACGCGCGGTAGGCGTCCGTCATAGCCTGCGAGAGCGGGTTGATTATGCCCGCTGAAAGCCCGCTTTGCAGCGCCATCGTAAAGAACGATGCGTTTATTATATCCCTGTTCGGCAGGCCGAACGAGATGTTTGAAACGCCCAGCACGGTGCGCACGCCGAGCCCGCGCAGCAGCTTAACGGCGCGCAGCGTTTCCGCGGCGGCGTTCGCGTTTGTGCTCACGGTCATCGTAAGCGCGTCGAAAATCAGCTCTCTTTTGTCTATCCCGTATTCCGCGGCGGTTTTTATTATCCGCTTTGCAATCTCTATCCTGCCCTCGGCGGTCTCGGGTATGCCGCTGTCGTCAAGGCACAGGCACACCACGGCGCCGCCGTATTTCTTTGCAAGCGGAAACACCGCTTGCATACTCTTTTCGCTGCCGTTTACGGAATTTATCAGCGGCTTGCCGTTGTAGATTCTGAGCGCGCGCTCAAGCACGGCAGGGTCGGAGGTGTCTATCTGCAGCGGGGCGGGCGTTACGCTTTGCAGGCTTTTGACCGCCTGCACCATCATCGCCGCCTCGTCTATCTCCGGCAGCCCCACATTCACATCAAGTATGTGCGCGCCGGCGTCCGTCTGGCGCAGCCCCTCCTTGATTATATGCTCTATGTCGTTTCGGCGCAGCGCTTCCTTAAACAGCTTTTTGCCCGTCGGGTTTATGCGCTCGCCTATTATAACGGGCGTTTTTCCTATCTCAACGGCGCGGCTGTAGGAGGTGACCACGGTTGCGCTCTTCTTTTCCGGCACGGCTGCCGGTATTCCGGCGCACGCGCTTATCATCTCTTTGATATGCTCCGGCGTTGTGCCGCAGCAGCCGCCCAGGTACGAAACGCCCAGCTGCGCCGCCTTTTTCATATATCCGGCAAATTCGTCCGGCGCAACATTAAACACGGTCTTTCCGTTCACGCTCTCCGGCAGGCCCGCGTTCGGCTGAACTATTATAGGCAGGCCCGTGCAGCGCCGCAGCTCCTCTATCAGCGGCAGGGTCTCCGCAGGACCGAGCCCGCAGTTGAAGCCTATCGCGTCAACGTCCAGCCCCTCAAGCAGCGCGGCTGCCGTTTTAACATCCGCGCCGGTCAGCAGGCGGCCCTTTTCGTCAAATATCATCGTGGCAAAAACCGGCAGGCTGCAGTTCTCCTTTGCCGCAAGCACGGCTGCCTTTAGCTCGTAGGCGTCGCTCATCGTCTCTATCAGCACTATGTCGCTGCCATCGCGCCCCGCCCTTATCATACGGGCGAAGATCTCAACGGCTCTTTCAAAATCAAGCTCGCCCATCGGCTTGAGCAGCTTGCCGGTGGGGCCTATGTCAAGCGCCACCTTTTTGCCCGCGCTTTTCGCAAGGCGCACTCCGGCTCTGATGACCTCCTCCGGCTCGGCAATCTTAAGCTCGTTCGCGCCGAAGGTGTTGGCCGTTATAAATTCGCTGCCCGCCGCCGCGTAGGCGCGGTGTATCTCAAGCACCTTTTCTGGGTGGGTCAGGTTCCAAAGCTCCGGCTGCTCGCCCGCGCCAAGACCCGCGCTTTGCAGCATCGTGCCCATACTGCCGTCAAAAAATCTTATGTTCAAAGCAATTCCTCCGTAGGCTCCTCTATGCCCGCAAAAGCCGTAACGGATTTTGTGGGTATCATCTGGCAGGAATCGGAAAGCGTTATGCCGCAGCGCTTCGTTATATCCGCCATTTTAAACAGCTTTTTCTGCTGCGTTATGTCAAGGTCAAAATACCCCGGCGAATATCTGCGCCGCGTTTTAACGCCCTCGCGCTCCTCTATAAGCCTCTGCACAGAGTCGCACACCTCTTCTATTTTTGCGGCAAGCGCCGCCTGCATCACCAAAAGCTCCGCGCCGCTCGGCTCGCTCCTGCGCAGCAGCATATCGCCCTCAACGCCCAGCGTTGCCGCAATCAGCGCCGCCCTTTTGCAGCCGCTCAGATTTTCGGCAAGCCGCTCGCTCTCAAATTCAAAGCCGCCTATCACGCAAACGCCGCCGCGCGCCTCGCAGTCAAATATCCTGTAAAGGCTCTTCGGGCGGCACACGGCGTTTATCTGCGCCTCTGCCGAGTCTATCAGCCGTAAAAGCCGCTCGTCGTCCACCGTGCTTTTGGTGCGCATATATCTAAGTATCTCTTTTTTGTCCATATTATCCGTTTATTATCGCAGAGAGCCCGTTCATTATCGCCGCGGCAACATCGGGCTTGTTCATCGTGTAGATATGTATATGATTCTGCCCGTTCGCCATAAGGTCGATTATCTGCTCCGTTGCGTAGATTATGCCCGCCTGCTTCATCTTTGCGGGGCCGGAGCCGAAGCGCTCTATTATTTTTTCAAATTTTTTAGGAAAGCGGCAGCCGGAAAGCTCCACGCTGCGCTTTATCTGGTTTGCGTTCGTTATGGGCATTATGCCCGCCACCAGCGGCACGGTTATGCCCTTTATAAGGCAGCTCTCCTTAAAGCGGAAAAACACCTCGTTGTCAAAAAACATCTGCGTGGTAAGAAAATCAACGCCGCAGTCCACCTTTTGCTTAAGATATTCAATATCCTCCACAAGATCCCTGCTTTCGGGGTGCACCTCCGGATAGCACGCCGCGCCCACGCAAAAGCCGCCGCGCTCCCTTATAACGCTCACAAGCTCGCAGGCGTGCTCAAAATGCTCGCCGTCCGGAAACTCAAAGCCCTCGGGTATGTCGCCGCGCAGGGCAAGGATGTTTTCTATGCCCGCCGCCTGCCATTCGTCAAGCACGCTGTTTATCTTGCCCTTGGTGGAGGTCAGGCAGGTCAGGTGCGAAAGGGGAGTTATCCCGCTTTCAAGCGCCGCGCGGGCAATCTCCGTTGTAAAGCCCGTTCTTGTGCCCGCCGCGCCGTATGTAACGCTCATAAAGGCGGGGCGGCTCTCGGCCATCTGGCGCACCACGGCGGAGGTCTGCTCTATCTTGCTCCACTCCTTGGGCGGAAACACCTCAAACGAAACCGTTACCTCGTTGTTTTTAAGTATGTCGGAAATCTTCATGCCGCACCTCCGCGCATTTCGCAAAACCGTTTGATTTAATATAAGTACATTATCAATTTATAAGTTTAACAAATCGCGCCGCAGTTTGCAAGCGCGCGGGCAAAATTCGCGCTTCCCGCCTTTCCGCGGCGGGCGCACAGTGCAGATTTTTTGTAAATTAAAAATCAGAAAACAAAAGAAAACGCGAGAAAAGCAGAGTAAACGCAAGATAGCCGCCGATATTTTAATTTGGGTGTTGACAACGCCGCCGCCCTGTGCTATCATAATGCGGCAATCGAAAAGCTTGTGAATAAGTTTAAAAATTTTTGATCGGGAGGAAAGAACGATGTCAACATTTATGCCAAAAGCAGACGAGATCGAGCGCAAATGGTATGTTCTTGACGCCGCCGGCAAGCCCCTCGGCAGAGTAGCGGCAGAGGCTGCCGTTCTTCTGCGCGGCAAGCAGAAGCCCATCTTCACACCCAATGTGGACTGCGGCGATTTCGTTATCATCATCAACACCGATAAGGCGGTTCTCACCGGCGATAAGCTCAACAAAAAGCTCTATCAGCACCACACCGGCTATATCGGCAATCTCAAGGAAGTTAAGTACGGCACTCTTATGAAGGAAAAGAGCGATTTTGCAATGAAGCTTGCCGTTAAGGGTATGCTTCCCTCAACAACTCAGGGCAGAAAGCAGCTCACAAGATGCCGCATCTACAAAGGCGAGCAGCACAGGCACGAGGCTCAGCAGCCCGTTGCCTGGGAATTCTAAGGGAGGTCAATAGCTTATGTACGAATCAAATCCGTATTTCTACGGCACCGGCAGAAGAAAAGAATCTGTTGCCCGCGTGCGCGTTTATGCCGGCACCGGCAAGGTAACGATAAACGACAGGGATATAGACGATTATTTCGGCCTTGACACCCTTAAGCTCATCGTAAATCAGCCCCTCGTGCTCACCGGCACAAAGGAAAAGTTTGATGTTGTATGCCGTGTAAACGGCGGCGGCGTTTCCGGCCAGGCAGGCGCCATCCGTCACGGCATCGCAAGAGCGCTGCTTCAGTATGACGAGTCGCTGCGCCCCGCACTCAAAAAGGCGGGTCTTCTCACGCGTGACCCCAGAATGAAGGAAAGAAAGAAGTACGGCCTCAAGGCAGCCCGCCGCGCGCCGCAGTTCTCAAAGCGCTAACTCTGTATCGTGCTTTTCAAACAGCCCCGCATCCCGCAGGGCTGTTTTTTTTGCGCGCGGCTTGCGCTTTGCTCCTGCGGGTCCTCGCGGCACAGCCGCTGCGGTTGCAGCGGGAAATATGCCGCCGGCATATTTCCTTACCGCCGCAACAGTTCTCAAAGCGCTAAACGCAGCATATCGTATGCTTCAAACAGCCCCGCATCCCGCAGGGCTGTTTTTTTGCGCCCCCGCTCTCGCCTCCCTTGTGTAAAGGGAGGTGTTTTTGCTTTGCATTTGCAAAGCAAAAACGGAGGGATTGTCTGCGCCCAACGCCGTTTCTCCTTACACGGGGATTTTTCGCCTTGCTCCTTTACAGAATTTTGAAAGCGACAAAATACGGACTCTCAAATCTTAAGATTTCGTAAGAATTATTGATTTGTGTATGCTTTTAATATATAATCTTAGCGGATTTTAAAATAGCGCGCAGGAAAATACTTGCAGCGCTGCCGCAAGCCCCCGATTGAAAAACGGGGCGCGCTCGTGATAAAATAACCGGCGGAAAGGAATGAACACCTTGAGCCTTAAATACGATATACTTGAAAGGCTGCGCTCGGGCGGATATGTAAGCGGCCAGAGCCTTGCCGGCGAGCTGGGCAAGAGCCGCGCCGCCGTTTGGAAGGCGGTAGCCGCCCTCAGAAAAGAGGGCTATCCCGTTTCGGCGCACGCCGGTATGGGATATATTCTTGAAAGCGAAAGCGATGTGCTTTCCGAAGCGGAGCTTTCCCGCTTCTGCCCCAAGGGGCTCAAAATATTCTGCTATGACGGCGTTGATTCCACAAACGCGCAGGCAAGGCGGCTGATAGGCGAGGGGTGCGAGGGCGCGTTCCTTGTTGCCGCCGCGAGCCAGACGGCGGGCAGGGGCAGGCTCGGCAGAAGCTTTTATTCGCCCGATAAAACGGGGCTTTATATGAGCCTTGCCGCCCCTCTTGATATCCCGCTGGAGGACGGCGTTTTCATCACCACCGCCGCCGCGGCCGCGGTCTGCCGCGCGCTTGAAGCCGAAACCGGGCTTCGGTGCGGCATTAAATGGGTAAACGATATTTACCTCGGCGGCAAAAAGGTTTGCGGCATCCTGACCCAGTCCGTTTCGGAGCTTGAAAGCGGCAGGCTCGGCGCGGTGATAATCGGCGTCGGCGTCAATATAAGCACGGCGGATTTCCCGCCGGAGGTTGAAAACGGCGGCAGCCTCGGCGTTTTTGCGGGCAGGGCGCGCCTTGCCGGCAGAATAGCGCGCGAGCTGCTCTGCGTGCTTGAAAGCGGCTGCCCTATGGATTATTACAGAAGCCGCAGCATAGTTTTGGGCAAAAATATAAAATATCTTGAAAACGGCGAGTGGCACACGGCTTTCGCCTTGGCTGTGGACGACCGAGGCGGCCTTGTTGTGAGGCTGACGGGAGGCGCTGAAAAAACGCTCAGAAGCGGCGAAATCAGCGTGCGCGCGCTGTGAGGCGGGCGTTCGGCGGCGAAATGCCGAGGAAGAACGCCCTTGCGTGGAGCGTCGTGCTGCTTGCCGTTGCGCTGATCTTTATTGCCGTGTTTGCCGCATCGTCAAGATTTATGCGCGGCGATAAGCCGCAGCTTATTCAAACGGACGGCGAATATGCCGAGGGCATTGATGTTTCCGACCATAACGGCGAGATAGACTGGCAGCTTGTTAAAGAGAGCGTTGATTTTGCCTTCATCCGCGCCGGCTACCGCGGCTACGGCACCGGCGAGATACAAAAGGACGACCGCCTTGACGAAAACCTTTCCGGCGCGCAGGCGGCGGGGCTCAAGGTAGGAGTTTATTTCTATTCCCAGGC
This sequence comes from uncultured Eubacterium sp., assembly GCA_944380545.1. GTDB lineage: Bacteria > Bacillota > Clostridia > Oscillospirales > Acutalibacteraceae > Eubacterium_R. The sequence goes on from CALWHV010000015.1 coordinate 13,015, forward strand.
GGTAACCGTGCAGGAGGCGCGTCTTGAAGCGCAGTTTGTGCTTGAGGCGATAGAGGGCTACGCCGTTGAGCTGCCCGTGTTCATAGATTTTGAATACGCTCACGGGGCGGACGGCGGGCTGACCGGCAGGCTCTACGAGGCGCAGCTCTCCTCTGAGGAGAGCGCAAAGATAATAAACGCCTTTTGCAGCGAGATCCGGCTTTCCGGCAGGCACGCCGGCGTGTACTCCTCCTCGTCAATGCTCAACCTGCATATAAAAAGCTCTGCGCTGCTTCCCGATATTTATATCTGGGTGGCGGATTACAACCGCGCCGTCACATACCTCGGCGCATACGATATCTGGCAGTATACAAAAAGCGGCTCCTGCCCCGGCGTAAACAGCAAAAGCGTTGATAAAAACTATTGGTTCGTGTGAGCGGACGCCTCAAGGCTTTACTTGTAAGAGAAGCTGTTGGCGGGCAATCGGGATCTCCAAAAAGCGTTAGTCCCACTAGCCACGCGTAGGGGCGGCGATTCGCCGCCCGCTCACAACCCCTCAGTCAGCTTCGCAGACAGCTCCCCTTACACAGGGGAGCCTTGAGCAATCGCCGATAGAACGCTTCTTAGCGGTCCCATCGGGGTCCCCGAACCGTTTTGCAAAAAAGGATATCCGGCGGTTTTCCGCCTGATATATATATATATATATCGGTGTTTTACCGAAGGAAGGATGATTTTATGAAAAAAACCAAACCACTCAAATCGGCAGCGGCGCTGCTGCTGTGCGCCGTTATGGCGTTCAGCTTCCCGTTTGCCGCGCTTGCCTCATCGTCAAGCGTTTCGCCGTATACGGGAAAGACCTATACGCACTCCTCCCGTTTTGACGGCTACGATCTGCACAACGGCATAGATGTGTCGTCCTGGAACGGCGACATAGACTGGAACGCCGTTAAGGCGGACGGCGTGGAGTTCGTTATAGTGCGCGCGGGCGTCACGGGCTACACAAAGAGCACACATTCAATAAATCCGGACACAAAGGCGGCGGAATACATCGCCGGCGCACAGGAGGCGGGGCTTCCCGTGGGCGTTTACTGGTTCTCTCAGGCGCTCACCACTCAGGAGGCGCTTGCCGAGGCTCAGAAAACGCTTGAGGTCATCAAGGATTTCAGGCTTGAGCTGCCCGTTTTCTTTGACTACGAATTTAACGGAGGCAGCGACGGAGGCAGCGACGGCAGATTGACCTCCGCCTGGAACGAAGGCACTATCACAAAGAGCCAGATGACGGCGAATACCCGCGCGTTCTGCTCCGCAGTTGAGAATGCGGGCTACGAGGCCGGCGTTTACGCCAACAAATCCTTTTTGGAGGAGCAGATAGACGGCGCGGGCCTTGCGGTTAACTACAAGGTCTGGCTCGCCCACTTCACCACGGAAACGAGCTACGCCGGCGGCTACTATATGTGGCAGTATACGAAAAGCGGCTCGGTGGACGGCATATCAGGCACGGCAGACTGCGATTTTATGTATCTGCCCGAGGGCGAGCAGGTAGGCGCGCCCCGCGATATAAAGGGCTTTAATGTCTACGCCCGCGGCGACGGCGGCACGGACCTTTACCTTGAGTGGCAGGGCGTTCACGGCGCGGACGAATATCAGGTATATATCGTAAGCGGCGGCAAGGAAACGCTCAAGGGCACGGCAAAGGACAGCCGCTTCGTGTTCACTGACCTCACTCCCGGCTGGGAATATGATGTGCGGGTAAAGGCGCTTGCAGACGGAGAGGTCATCGCCCAAAACGGCGCGTACAGAGTGTGCGCGGCTTGCCCCACCGTTACTAATGTAAAGATCAATTCAAACTACGGAAAGGGCGTAAATCTCAGCTGGCAGCAGACCTCCGGCCACGGCTATATCGTTCAGTGGTCGGCGGATAAGAGCTTTAAGACCGTAGCCGGCAGCAAAACGATAAACGGCACGGCAAACACAAGCTGCACGATCAACGCGTCAAACACGGATGAGCTTTACTTCCGCGTAAGGGCGTTCAGAAATTATAACGGCTCCACCGTTACGGGCGAATTTTCCGAGCCCGTAAAGGGCGATATGGCACTCACCGCGGCAACGGGCTTTAATGTTTACGCGCGCGGGGGCAACGGAACAGACCTGTACCTTGAATGGACGGGCGACGAAATGGCAGACGGCTACAGGGTCTATGTAGTTTCCGGCGGCGGGGATGTGTATAAGGGCACGGTTGAGAACAACCGCTTCACCTTTACCGATTTTACGCCCGGCTGGGAATACGATGTTAAGGTGGTTTCGTATAATTCCGTAAGCACCGTAGGCGCAACATACAGGGTATGCGCCGCGCTTGCGCAGACTCAGGGCGTTACGGCTGCCGCTTCAAACGGCGCGATAGCTATGAGCTGGGACGAGATGCCGTGCCACGGCTATCTTGTGCAGTGGTCAACGGACGAGAGCTTCGGCACGGTCAGCGGCAGCGCAACGATAAACGGCAGCGCAAACAACAGCTACACGATAACGGGGCTTGACTCCGGCAAGGTATATTATGTGCGCGCAAGGGCGTGGAGGAACTTCGGCTCGGAGAAGGTGTACGGAGCGTTTT
>CALWHV010000016.1 GCA_944380545.1 uncultured Eubacterium sp.
CTTTGTCGGCAAGATTGACTTGCCCGAAGCCTAACGCCCGACCTATCCGACACAACGCGCGAGTGCCGGATAGGAACGGCAAAATTTTTTACACTTCTATTACTTCTTTATCGCACATCAGTAAAATCAGCCCGCTTAAAACTGCTCGCACCGAAAATAACGGCGGCGCGGATGGATTTTTGCCTTTGAGACCGCAGGCGGGCTGACGCCCGACAAGGGCGAAAATGTGAAAAGGCGCCGCGCCGGCGCATTTTCGGCACATCGGGTTCGGCTCCCGTCAGCCTAAGCCCGGCACAAGCGAGCACGAGCTGGGGCTTGCTGTTGATATCAACGCGCAAAAGGACAAAAGCACGGCGGACGAGGTGTATGCCTGGCTTGAGAAAAACGCATATAAATACGGCTTCATACAGCGCTATCCGCAGGATAAATCGGATATAACGGGCATTGATTACGAGCCGTGGCACTACAGGTATGTCGGCAGGCAGGCGGCGCGCGAGATATACGAATCCGGAGTCTGCCTTGAGGAATATCTCAGCAAGGGATGATAAAGCCGGCAGGCGCGCGAAAGATTATTTATAGAAAACAATTTGCGAATCAGAAAAAAGAACGCCGCACAATCGTGCGGCGTTCGCGCTTTTTGCCTCTCTCTCGTGGGCAGTTCACTTCCTTAGTTGAGCTGTTTTTTTATTTTAATTTCTTTCTGATTTTTTGCAGCCGGCTTCTTGCCGCGGAGGCGCTTATGCCGAACGCTTTTCCTATTTCGGAGCTTGACGCGCCGCCCGCGCAGAGCAGCAGAAGCTCCCGCTCCCTCGGCTCAAGCAGGGCTATTTGGGCGCGAAGCTCGGCGGCGGCAAAAGGATCTCCCGGCGCGCTCTGCTCCGGCAGGTCGTAAAGCGGTATCGTTTCAAGCGTTCTCAGCGTTTGGCGAAATCTGTCTGCCCGCACGCTTTTTGCAATGCTGTAAATAAGCGCGCCGCAGCTGCTGACGGAATCAACGCGCCCCAGATACGCCCAAAGGCGCATAAAGGTCTGCTGCGCAAGATCCTCCGAATCCTCAATGCCGAAATCGCGCCTGAAAAAACGGAATATTTTTTTGTGATAGCTGTCGTATGCCTCGGCAAAAAGCTCGGCGCTGTTAAAATCATTCATTCTTTAAGAACACAATACGGCTTTAAGCGGCTGATTCGCGCGCCGCGTTAAATTGCTCGTTAATCATTACTTGCTTAAATCGTCTTTTTTATCTTGTCGGCGGCGGACATCAGCTGCAAGACGCTGACAAGCTGTTCGGGGCATTTTATTTCGGCGGCAACAAAAAACAGATTTCTGCCGCGCAGCATATCGGGCGTTATATCCGCCGAAAACTGCGCTTCGTCCTCAACGGTTATCACCGTGTTTTCTTTCAGGTTCCGTATCAGATCCGCGTTCAGCTCGGCTTTTTTGCCAAGGTCGAGCGTGTGCTCTATATTGAAGTCAACAACTACCTTTTTGCCGTTCACAAGGCGGAAAAAGGCGGCGCAGCCGTTATCGTAAACGACCTTGCCGTTCACAACAATCTCGGCGGCGAACTCCGCGCCGTTTTTGATGACGCAAATTCCGTTCGTTATATAAAAGGCGTCGCTGCGGCAGGTTTTCCCGTCAAGAACGGAGCTTCCGTTAACGGAGCATAGCTCCTTGTCCGTTGAAATTTCCGCCGCAATATTTTTTTGCGGTATTTGTGCATACGCGGCTATAAGCTCCGGCGCTGCAGAAACCGGCGTAATCAAAATCGCGCAGTTGAGCTTTTGTATTTTCTTTAATGCCTCAGGCGTGTATTTGCGTAAATCTAATATAGGCGTGTTTACCCGTGCTCCGCTTGCCTCGGAGTCTTTGATTTTTTTTCTGAATAGAGCCATAATCTGCTTCGGCGGAGCTTGACGCGCCGCCGTCCTCCTTTCAAATTATGCCTTGAAAGCGCTTTCACTTATTAAGACGATGAAAAGCGGCGTGCTGTCCAAAAAAAGTCGCCGGCAGGCAAAGGCTGCCCGTCGGCGCTATTTGCAAAGGTCAAAAAAGTTCAGCTCCACGGCTTTTTGCAGGTCTGAAACGCGCATTTTTATCTGCCTGCCGAGCTTGCCGGCGGAGAACATTATCTCCTCAAGCTCAAGCGCGCTTTCGTCGGCGCAGGTCAAAAACTGCTTTTTCATCCCTATCGGCGAACAGCCGCCGTGAACATAGCCCGTAAGCGGAAGAAGCTCCTTTTGCGGGATCATCTCCACGCTTTTTTCGCCCACAGCGCGTGCGGCCTTTTTCAAATCAAGCTCTTTTTCAACGGGAATCATAAAAACATAGTGCCGCCGTGATCTGCCCGCAGTTACAAGCGTCTTGAAAACCGCCGCAGGGTCCTCGCCCAGCGAGCGCGCGATCTCCGCTCCGCTCATAGACGGGCTTTGGCGGTATTCGCGGTGGCCGTATTCAAGCCCAAGGCTGTCCAGCACGCGCATAACATTTGTTTTGTCGTCTTTCTTTCCCATATCAGCTCTTTAAAAATTCCTTTACTTCGTCTATCTTCATCCTGCCCTGCGCGTAGCCGAGCTGATAGATGCGCTCAAGCTTGTCCGTATTTTTTTCAACTGAGCTGCAGTCAAGGTCGCGCGCGGGGGATATAACAAGGCAGCGGCCGGCCTTTTCCTGCTCAAAAACATATTCAAGCTGGCGGTTATACATATTGTGCCTTTCAAGCACGGCGTTTGCAAGCGCGGGATATTTTTTCAGGATCATACGCACGGCTCGGCGCTGCTTAACGGCGGGCTTAACAAAGCCGCGCACCTGGGTCAGCACCACAACGGCCTTTTTGCACCCGTCCGCAAACGAGCGTTCAAGCGGTATGGAATCGGCAACGCCGCCGTCAAAATACCTGGTGCCGCCAATGTCCACGCCCTTGGTGGCAATCGGCAGCGCGCAGCTTGCCCGCAGATAGGGGCAGCCGTATTCGCGCAGATCCTTCGGGTAAAAATATTCAGCCTTTCCCGTTTGAGCGTTCGTTGCAACGGCGCAAAGCTGCGTTCCGCTCGCCTCGTAGGTTTCGTAATCAAGCGGCATAATATCGTATGTCAGTTCGCCGAAATCCCATTCAAGATTCAGATATTCACCGTTTCTGATCGCGCTTTGCAGGCTCATATACCGCTTGTCGTTGCAGTAATTGATGGTTATATCGTGCTGGCGGCGGTAGTTTTTGCCTATAAACGACGCCGCGTTGCACGAGCCTGCCGAAACGCCGATAACATAAGGAAATTCAATTTTGTTTTCAATAAAAGCGTCCAGCACTCCGCTTGTAAAAATGCCGCGGCTGCCGCCGCCCTCAAGCACAAGGCCGCTTGGATAATTGCCCTTCATAAGCCCACTTCCGTAAAAATATAAAGGGGGCGCAAAGCTCCGCCCCCTTTTTCTTCATCCGCTTATTTAGCCGCTTTCTTTGCAGCCTTCTTTTTGGGAGCCGCCGCTTTCTTTTCGGCTGCGGGCTCCTCTGCCTTTTCCTCTTCCTTCTTGTCGTCCTCAACCTCGATTATCTCAAGGTCGTTGCTGCACTCAAAGAAATCGTCGTCGTTAAAATACTCCGGCTCTTTTTTGTCCGTAAGCTTTTTAACAAGGAAATAAACGGCTGCAACAGCGCCCGCAATGGCAACTATCGCGCCTATGGCCTTTAAAATTTTGCTTATGTTCATCGGAAAAACCCCCTTAACTTTAACTATCTATAATTATAAATGCTGCCGCGCGCAAAGTCAAGCGCAAAAAAGGGCGATTATAAAAACTTTACAAAACAGGCGCAAAAAAACAGCCCCCGTTTTTACAGGGACTGTTCTGTGTTTGAATTTACGCCTTGTTGAGCTTGGTGATAAGACTGCTCTTTTTCCTTGCTGCGTTGTTTTTGTGAAGCAGGTTCTTGGCTGCGGCTTTGTCTATCTTAGCAACTGCTGCCTTAACAACCGCCTCTTTATCCTGAGCGTCGGTCTCTATGGCGATATTTGCCTTTTTGATAGCTGTTTTAAGCGCCGAATTAGCTGCCTTGTTGTTGGCTGCCTTCTTTGCTGCAACCTTAACTCTTTTCTTTGCTGATTTGATCTGCGGCATTCCTTTTCACTCCTTTAACCGGGTATGTATCTATGTAAAAACTACTTAAATGCTTATGTATATTATCACAAGTCGCTGAAAAATGCAAGTATTTTTTTATTTTTGGGCATACTTTTATTAAAACGGCTTTTTACGGGCGGCGATAAAATGCAAAACAGAACGGATATAGCGCTTGAATGCTTTGAGGAAAGCGGCAAAACAGAGCTGAGCGGCGTGGAGGTCAAAAGCGAAAACGGCGTAACGCGCGTGCGGGTTTTCAGCAACGAGGGCGCGGAGGCGCTCGGAAAACCGCCGGGCGAGTATATAACGGTGGAGGTGCCGTCCTTCGTTAACGACGCCGATATTTTTGACGGCAGGCTCGAGGGCTTTGCCCGCGTGCTCAGGCCGCTGCTGCCGGAGCGCGGCTGCGTGCTCGTCGTCTGCCTCGGAAACGCGGCGATAACAGCCGATGCGCTCGGCCCGAAGACCGCCTCCTATGTTCTTGCCACGCGCCACCTCACTCCGGAGCTCAAGCAGAAGATGGGGCTGGGCGGGCTGCGCAGCGTCTCCTGCGTTCGCACCGGCGTGCTCGGAGAAACGGGCATAGAGAGCGCGGAGCTGATACGCGGCGTTGCCGGCGTTGTTAAGCCCGCCTGCGTCATCGCCGTGGATGCGCTTGCCGCCACAAGCGAAAAACGCCTCGGCACAACGGTCCAGCTCTCCACGGCGGGCATCATCCCCGGCTCGGGAGTTGGCAACCACCGCCACGAAATATCGTTCAAAACGCTCGGCGTGCCCGTGGTGTCGGTCGGCATACCCACCGTTATAAGCTCCGCGGCGTTTTCAGGCGGCAGCGGCGGGATGTTCGTCACCCCGCGCGAGATAGACAGGCTGACGGAGCAGGGCGCAAAGCTCATCGGTATGGGCATAAATGTCTGCCTCCAGCGCGCGCTTGATGAAAAGGAGCTGCTCGCGCTCGTGGGGTAGGCTGCCGGGAGTCGAACCCGATGTGCCGAAAATGCGCCGGCGCGGCGCCTTTTCACATTTTCGCCCTTGTCGGGCGTCAGCACGCCTGCGGTCTCAAAGGCAAAAATCCATCCGCGCCGCCGTTATTTTCGGTGCGGGCAGTTTTAAGCTGGCTGATTTTTGTGCGGGCAAGGCATAAAACGCAGTTAATCCCTTCGGATTAACGAGTATTTTAACGCGGCACGCGCGGGAATCAGCCGCTTAATACCATATTGTGTTCGATTCCCGGCAGCTTTATTATAATAAAAAGAAACGCGGTTTTCAAGCCGGCGCAACCGGTCAAAATCCGCGTTTGCGGCGTTCAGCGCCGCTGAAATTTTGAAGAATATTTACTTATAAAGGAATTCAACGCGCTTTCGTACTGCCTCGGGGCGGTAAAATAGCTGCGGGCGTGAGCCGCGCCCTCCACGCTGAGCAGCTCCTTCGGCTGCGGGCAGGAATCATAAAGCTCCTTTTGCATATAATACGGCACGAAATCATCCGCCGTGCCGTGGATGAACAGCACGGGCACGCGGGCGCGGCGCAAATGCGCTATCGGTGACGCCGCCCTGAACGAATAATGCGCAAAGCGCCGGCACAGCAGATTGCAGATGTGCAGCACGGGAAACGCGCCGAGATGAAAAGAGACTCGAAGCTGGTACTCAAACTCGTTCCACGCGCTTGTATAGGCGCAGTCGGAAACGATGCCGCGCACTCGGTTTTCTATCGGCATATCGCTCATCATCAGCACCGTTGCCGCGCCCATTGAAACGCCCAGCAGAAAAATATCCATATCGGGAAAGCGCCTTTCGGCATATCTGAGCCAACGGTAGGTATCTATCGACTCGTGCGTGCCGTAGCCCATATAACTGCCGCAGCTTATTCCGCAGCCGCGGTGCTCCGGCATAAGCACGGTGAAGCCGTTTTTATAAAAATATTCCGCCTCAAGCGCGAACTCGCCCTCCGCCGAGCTTCTTGCGCCGTGGCAGGCTATCAGCAAAACGCCGTTGCTTTTTTCGGGCAGCAGCAGCTTTGCGCGCAGTATGCCCTCGGCGTTGAGCTCCGGCTCCTCCACCGGCAGAGTTTTAAAATACTCGTGCGCTTTTTGCGCTGCGATTTCATATTCGCTTTGCTGCGGCTGCTCGTTTCCCGCGATAAGGGAAAACAGAAAATCCGGTATGCGAACGGTTTTCAGGCATATAAGCTGATTGAGCACAACCGCGCAGACTGCAAAAAGCAGCAGCACTGCCGCCGCGGCGGCGGCTATCAAAATAAAAGCAATTCTCATTTTAACTTACAAACAAAAACATTCCAGCCGTTTGAGGTTTCGTGCTGAGTGATTTCAAAGCCGTTTTCCGCAAAGCAGCGCTTGACCTCCGGCACTCTTTGGTCTATTATTCCGCCGGTCACGAAAACGCCGCCTTTTTTCAAAAGGCGCGGCACCTGCGGCGTGAGCTGCATAACGACATCCGCAACTATATTGGCGGCGACTATATCAAAGCTGCCGTCTATGCCGGAGGAAAGATCCCCCGCGCGCGCATCGAACGCCGGCGGCTCAAAGCCGTTTTGCGCCGCGTTTTCAAGCGCTGTTTTAACGGCAAGCTTATCAATATCCACGCCGAGCGCGCTGCCTGCGCCGAGCAGCAGGGCGGCGATAGAAAGTATGCCGCTGCCGCAGCCGATATCAAGCATCTTTGCCTCGGGAAAAACAAGCTCCTCAAGCGTTTCAAGACAAAGGCGCGTTGTGGGATGGCTGCCCGTGCCGAAGGCAAGCCCCGGCTCGAGTCGCAGCACCGCCCTGCCTTCGGGATTTTCGGCGTGCTCCCACAGCGGCTCCACAAGCAGCTTTCTGCCTATCTTTACCGGGTGCCAGTATTTTTTCCAGTTATTTATCCAATCCTCTGTTTTGCAGCCCGCGGTGGAGATTTCGTGCTCTATGCCCTCGGCGCCGAGCCGCTCCTTTAAAAAGGACACCGCCTCGTGCGGATTCTCCTCAGGGCTGATATAGATGTGGATTATGCTTTTGGTGCGGTCCTTTGCCAGCAGCTTTGACGATATCAGGTCCACATGGGCTATCTGCATAGCCTCGTTTTCAAGGTCTGAATAATCCTCTATATAGATGCCGTAAGGCACCGTCATATTTGCGATATCCGCCGCCGTATCCGTTGCCTGCGCGGGCACGGTGACGCATATCTCCGTCCAATCCCTCTGAGCGGTGTTTTCCATAATCTCACGGCCTTTCGATTTAAGAATCTGCGATTTTAATCAAGCTTCACGGTGTGCTGAGTGCCCGATATTCCGTGGTTGAAGAGCTTTCTGTTGTCAAGCGACCACTGCCTGTCGGTAAATTCGCCGGGCTGCACCTTTGCCGTTGCGCTGTGAAATTCGTATATATTGGCGTCAAGCGTGTCCAGCGCGGAAAGTATCTGCGCCTCAACGAATTTGGGCATAACGGGCGAGCCGAATTCGGGGTTGCCGTGGTGGCTCAGGATCATATGCTCAAGCAGCAGCGCCTTTTCGGGCGCAACATTGTGCCTTTGCGCCGCCTCGCGCACCCACATCGCGCCCTCCACAAGATGGCCCACAAGTTCTCCGTCCTGCGAATAGCCGCTGACAAGCCCTGTTTTTGAAAAGGTGAACTCGCTTGTTTTTGCCGCGTCGTGCAAAATGGCGCCGGAAAGCAGAAGCTCTCTGTTTACATTAGTGTATATCTTGCAAATCTCCTCCGCCATACGAACTATCGACGCCGTGTGCAGCATCAGCCCGCCGAGAATGGCGTGGTGCAGCCTGAACGCCGCCGGACAGGTGACGAGCGCCTCTTTTTTTGACTCCATAATATCAGTTACTATTGCTTTGAAATCACTGTCCTTAAACTCAAGAACGCGGCGCATAAGCATATCGTATACCTGCCTGCCGCCTATCTCGCTTGACGGCACGAGCTCTTCAAGGCGGTAATCGTCCGACTCGACGGCCTGGCGTATCTGCGTGATGCGAAGCTGCTCTCTGCCGTTATACTGCTCCACCGTGCCGCGCACCTTGACCACGGAATCCTCCTGCGGGGCGCTGCCGCTGTAATCCCAGAGCTTTGCGGATATATCGCCGTCCTTATCGCCGAGGATCATATCAAGATAAGGAGCGCCGTTTTTTGTTTTTTTGACCTCGCATTTCTTCACAAGAGCAAAACATTCCGAAAGCCCGTTTGAAAGCTGTGTAAAATTCATTTTACCTACCTCTGCCTGTTTTAAATGATGATTCGGTTACAATTATATACCAATCGCTCGATTTAAGCAAGAGAGATAATGGCGCGGCGTTCTTGACAAATCGCCGTTTGATTGATAAACTATTATAAGCTAAAACCGATTTTTATTATAACTCTCTGTTTTTTGGGGGGCATAAAATTGAATTTTGACAATCTTTGTATGGGCTGCTTTGAGCGGCTCACGGACGGCAGCGTATGCAAAAACTGCGGCTTTGACAACGATTCGCCCGAGGATATGCTGTTTTTACAGAGAAAGAGCCTGCTTCACGGCAGATATGTTATAGGGCGCTGCGTGGCGCAGGAGAGCGACAGCCTTACCTATATCGGCTACGACACGGAAAAGGAGACGACCGTTTCCGTTAGGGAGCTTCTGCCCAAGGGCATTGCAAACAGGCTTGAGGGCAACGCCGCCGTGCATATCAGAGAAAAATACAAAAAGACCTTTGAGGGCTGCAAAAAATCGTTTTTATCGCTTTGGAGCACGCTTAAGAGCCTTAACTCGCTTGCCGCGGTGATACCCGTTGCCGATGTGTTTGAGGAAAACGGCACCGCCTACGCCGTTTCCGAGCATATGGCAACCGTTTCGCTGCGCGACTTTCTTATCAGAAACGAAAACAACAATATTCCGTGGGAGCGCGCAAGGCTTATGTTTATGCCGGTGCTTACAACGCTTGAGCATCTGCACGAAAACGGGCTTATCCACGGCGGTATAAATCCCGAAAACCTGGTGCTTTGCGGCGACGGCAAGGTGCGCCTTGCAGGCTTTTGCATAAGCGAATGCAATTCGGCGGGCGGCGAGCTTGAGTTCAACGAGCACGAGGGCTACACCGCGCTTGAGCAGTACGACAACAACCATAAGATCTGCCCGGCGACCGATATCTACGCGTTTTCCGCCTGCATATACAGAGCGCTTGTTGGCACTAACCCGCCGGGCGCGCTTTCACGCGAGACGAACGACCGGCTGATGATCCCTAACAGGATAGCAGAAACGATCCCCGCCTATGTGATAAAAGCGCTGGGCGCGGGGCTTCAGATATATCCCGAACGCAGGATACAGAATGTTTACGATTACAGAGAGCTGCTGAGCGCCGCGCCGTCCGTAGTGGCAAAGGCGGCGCAGATAAATTCCGTTGAGGAAAGAGTGACCCCGAAGGATGAGGAGCCCGCTCCCGCCGCAAAGCCCGCGCCCAAAAAGAAAAAAGGGCCGAGCAAGGCGCAGATAGCGGCGATAGTTATTACCGTTGCGGCAGTTGCGGCGGCAGCCGTGTATATCTTCGGCTTTTCAGGGCTCTTCAGCCGCGAGGAGCCTACCGAGGCGCCGTCCGTTGTGCAGGTAACGGTGCCGAATTTCACTGTTGGCTACACGGAGACAGACATCAAAAACAGCGGCTCGTGGAACGAGCAGTTCAGAATAACCTTTGAATACGCGTTTTCGGCTGAGCACGACGCCGGCATTGTTTTCAAGCAGGATGTTGAGGCGGGCACGCAGGTGCCCCAAGGCAGCGCGATAGTGCTGACCGTGAGCCGCGGCACGCAGATGGTGGATATACCCGATGTGGGCGGGCTTGCCGAGGAGGACGCCAAAAAGCAGCTTGAGGACCTTGGCTTTAAGGTTGAGGTTATGTACGCCTACAACGACGGCTCGCACACCGAGGGCGAGGTAAAGAGCAACGGCGGGATAGCGCCCGAGGAGGGCTCGTCCGTGCCGAAGGGCGAAACCGTGATGATACAGGTTTACGGCGAAACGGAAACGACCACCGCGCCGCCGGAAACAACGACCGCGCCGCCCGCTACGCAGAGCGCACAATAAGAGGAATAAGCGGCATTGATAAGCGAAAGCGCCGACCCGATTTCGGGTCGGCGCTTTTTGATTATAAGGATATTTCAGCAAGCGGCGCAACGGAGCGTTCAAGAATACCGTTCATATATGCTATCGCCGTGCCGTAATTCGTGAACGGCACATTCTGAGAGGCGGCGAGCGCCATTCTGGAGCGCATCTCGCGCTCGTTGAGCATACAGCCGCCGCAGTGGATGATCAGGCTGTAATCCGAGAGGCGCTGCGGAAAATCGCCGCCGCTCGTAAAGCTCAGCTCAAGCTCCGCGCCCGTGCGCTTTTTGAGCAGCGCGGGCAGCTTTACCGTGCCGATATCGCCGCACTGGCGGTGGTGCGTGCAGCCCTCGCTTAACAGTACCTTGCTGCCGGTGCGAAGCGAATCTATTGCCCTTGCACCCTTGACGGCGGCGGCAAGAAAGCCCTTATAGCGCGCCATAAGTATTGAAAACGAGGTGAGCGGAACGCTCTGCGGCACGATATTTGCAACATATTTGAACGCCTGCGAATCTGTTATGACTATCGCGGGAGGCTCTTTAAGCGAGGCGAGAGTTTTTTCAAGCTCCGTTTCCCTTGTTACAAGCGCAGACGAGCCGCAGTCTATTATATCTCTTATCGTCTGCTGCTGCGGCAGGATGAGCCTGCCGCGCGGCGCGGCGGAATCTATCGGCGTAACGAGCACCGCGACGCTGCCCGGCGCGATAAGATCGCCCGCGATATGCTTTTCCTTTTCCGGCCGATAAAGCGATGCGAGCGCCTGCTTGAGATTGTTTATCCCCCGCCCCTCGGCGGCGCTGACATAAACGGTTTTTTCTTCGTCCGCCGGAACGAAATCAAGCAGATCGCATTTATTTTTTGCGATGAGATACGGTATGCCTCGCTGTGAAAAAATTTCAAGCAGCTGCTTTTCGCAGCCGTTTTCGCCCCTTGTTGAATCCGTTACGAGCACGGCTATATCGCACGAGGAAAGGATTTTTTTAGCCGCCTCTACGCGCTTTTCGCCGAGCGCGCCCGAATCGTCAAAGCCGGGCGTATCTATTATAGCAACGGGGCCTATCGGCAAAAGCTCCATCGCTTTTTTGACCGGATCCGTTGTGGTGCCGCCGATGCTGCTGACAACGGACATCTGCTGGTTTGTTACGGCGTTTACAAGGCTGCTTTTACCGGCGTTGCGGCAGCCGAAAAACGCTATATGCACCCTTTGCGCAAGCGGTGTTTCGTTTAAACTCATAGGCGTTTCTCCGTATCAAAATCTGAAATCTCTTTCGCCGTTTTCTATTTTAACAAGGCGTTCTTTGACGATCTCCCTGACCTTATCGCTGCCGATATTTGCAAGCTCCTTTTCTATCAGAGCCTCGCCCTTTTCACGCGTGTCGGCGCTTGCGTAGTCCATAAGAAATTCCTTGAGCGTCATTAGGGCGTTGGGGTGGCAGCAGTTTTGGATCTGCCCGGATTTGCAAAGGCTCATAAAACGGTCGCCCGTTCTGCCCTCGCGGTAGCACGCCGTGCAGAAGGACGGGATATAGCCCGCGCTCATAAGCCAGTTTACGACCTCGTCCAGCGTGCGGTTGTCCGAAACATCGAACTGCTCCGTGTCGTGCGGGCGCTCTTCCTCGCAGTAGCCGCCGACGGAGGTTCTGGAGCCGCCGCTTATCTGGCTTACGCCGAGGCGGATTATCTGCTCGCGCACCTGCGGATTTTCCCTGGTGGAGATGATCATCCCCGTATAGGGCACGGCGATCCTGATGCAGGCGGCTATCTTGCAGAAGACCTCGTCGCTTATGGAATTGTCAAAATCATCGGGGTCTATATCATCCGCGTGCTTTACGCGCGGCAGGCTTATCGTGTGGGGACCGACGCCGTGCACCGCCTCAAGATGCTCAGCGTGCATAAGCAAGCCGGCAAATTCGTAGCGGTATTTATCCAGCCCGAAAAGCACGCCGAGGCCCACATCGTCTATACCGCCCTGCATGGCGCGGTCCATAGCCTCGGTATGATAGGCGTAATTATGCTTAGGGCCGGTGGGGTGCAGATATTCGTAGCTCTCCTTATGATAGGTTTCCTGGAAAAGGATGTATGTGCCGATGCCGGCCTCCTTGAGCTTTCTGTAATTATCCACCGTGGTGGCGGCGATATTTACATTCACCCTGCGTATGGCGCCGTTTTTATGCTTTATTGAATAAATTGTTTTTATACATTCAAGAATATATTCGATGGGGTTGTTCACGGGGTCCTCGCCCGCCTCTATCGCAAGGCGCTTATGCCCCATATCCTGAAGCGCAACGACCTCGTTTGCCACCTCCTGCTGCGTTAGCTTTTTTCTGGCGATATGCTTGTTTTTAAGATGATACGGGCAGTAAAGGCAGCCGTTTACGCAGTAGTTTGAAAGATACAGCGGCGCGAACATAACTATCCTGTTGCCGTAAAAATCCTTTTTTATCTGCTCGGCAAGGTCGTATATCTCCTTTATCTTCTCCTCATCCTCGCACGCAAGCAGCACGCTTGCCTCGCGGTGGGAAAGGCCTTTTCTGAGCTTTGCCTTTTCTATCACGGAGGATATGTATTCCATATCGTTTTTATGCTCGTCTGCAAAGCGCAGCGTTTCAAGTATCTCGGCGTCGTTTATAAACTCCTCCGCTTTAAGTGATTTCGGGTCGTATTTTATCATTTTTATCATTTCCTTTCGTTTATCCCTGATGATTGCGCAAAATATGGTCTCCCCTGCCGAGATCCGCCTCATATCCGGCGGCTTTGAGCTGCGCTTTTAGTTCTGCAAGATTTTCAGCCGCCTCGGCTCCGCTGCCCGCCTTGCCGTTATAGAGCGAAAATTTTTTCCGCTGCTTCGGCGGAGTGAGGTTCGGCATAACCACATTCGCGCCGGCGTTCATCCCGTCTATACGGCCGTTGCCGTCCACCGTTGAAAGCGCGGTAGTTGCCGGCAGCAGCACATCGGGCAGGGTCAGCCTTGTGAGCGCAAGCATAAAGAGCGTGAGCTCCGCCGAGCCCTGCGCGTAGGCGGCAAACGGCGTTTCACAGTGCGGCACAAACGGCCCGATGCCAACCATCTGAGGCTCAAGACGCTTTAAAAACGGCAGCTCGCGGGCAAGCATCTCCTCTGTTTGAAACGGAGAACCAACCATAAAGCCCGCGCCCGTCTGATAGCCGAGGCTTTTTAGGCTCTCAAGGCATCGAAGCCTGTTTTCAAAGCTCATCCGCGGCGGGTGCAGCCTTGAGTAATGGGCGGGATTTGCCGTTTCGTGGCGCAGAAGATACCTGTCCGCCCCGGCGGCTCTGAGCCTTTCGTAGCTTTCGCGCTGCCGCTCGCCGAGCGAGAGGGTGACTGCGCAGCCGGGAAACTCGCCCTTGATGCGGCGGATGATATTGCATAGGCGTTCGTCGGTATAATAAGCGTCCTCCCCGCCCTGGAGCACGAATGTACGCAGGCCGAGGGAATAGCCCTTTTCGGCGGCTGCAAATATCTCGTTTTCGTCAAGGCGGTAGCGCTGCGCGGCTTTGTTTGACCGGCGGATGCCGCAATAAAGGCAGTCGTTTCTGCAAAAGCTTGAAATCTCTATCAGCCCGCGGATATAGACCTTTCTGCCGTAAACGCCGTCTCTCACGCGCCGCGCCGCGGCATAAAGGCTTTCGCTGCAGCTTTGCCTGTTTTGAATCAGGAAAAGATATTCCTGTGCGCTGAGGCAGGCGTTTTTGCAGAGCTTATCTATCAGCTCCTCACACATTTGCATAAGCCGTTTTTGCAGAGACTCCCGGCAGCCTGCCGAGCCTGCCGCCGAGGGAGCTTATAACATCCTGGGGAGCGTCCACAGCTATTGAAATGATATGTATTCCCCTCTTTTGATACGGCAGGCCCATTCTGCCGATTATGTACTGCCCGAACTCGCTGAGCATTGAATTGAGCTGCGAAACGCTGCTCATATCCTCAACTATTATGCCGATAACGGCAACTCTTGTTTCCATAAAGATCTCCTTTAAACAAAAACGCCCGCTGCCTGAAAAACGCAGTGGGCTATGAGCCGCCGCGCTTTGGGTCAGAACCGTGGTGCTTTCCGTCAGGCCGCGAAATCGCATACATATTGACAATATTTTAACACTTGCGGTTTATATTTTCAATACCTATTGCTTTAAACGCACTATAAATGTATAATTTTATTTATGAGAACCGTTCGTTTTATTGCAGACCGCGGCGACGCGGGCAAAATGATAAAAGACATACTGCGCGGCTTCGGCTTTTCCGGCACGCTGATAAAAAGGCTTAAGCAAAGCGAGAGCGGCATATTGAAAAACGGCGAGCCGGCGCGCACGGTAGACAGGATCGAGCCGGGCGATGTGATAACCGTGAACATCCCGCCCTGCGGCGCGCCGCCCGAAAGCAGCGGCGCCGCGCTTGAAACGCTTTTTGAGGACGAGGATCTGCTGTGCGTCAACAAGCCGCCCGGCATGCCCGTTCACGAGAGCAGGCGGCACAGGGGCGACGCCGTTTCAAACGCAGCGGCAAGCCGGCTGGACGGAGCGTTTCGCGCCGTTTACAGGCTTGACAGGGATACGAGCGGCGCGCTGCTGATAGCAAAAAACGAGCTGGCGGCGGCAAAGCTTGCCGGGCGCGTAGACAAGGATTACTACGGCGTCTGCCTGGGCGTTCCGAAAAAGAGCGGGATAATCGACGCCCCGATAGCGAGGCTTGACGGCAGCATAATAAAACGGTGCGTAAGCGAGGGCGGTGAGCGCGCAATCACGCATTACGAGGTGCTGCGCTCCGGCGGCGGTGCGGCGTTCGTCAGATTCCGGCTGGAGACGGGGCGCACCCACCAGATAAGGGTGCATATGGCACACCTTGGCTTTCCGCTTGCAGGCGACACGCTTTACGGCGACGGCCGCGGCGGCATAGCAAGGCAGGCGCTGCACTGCGGCGAGATACGCTTTGAGCATCCGATAAGCGGCGAGAGGATCGCAATCACAAGCCCGCTGCCGGAGGATATGGCGCTGCTTTTAAAGGAGATGATGTGATGCCTGCGTTTACGGCTCATTATATTTTTGCAAAAGAGCTTATGCCTGAGCTTAAAAGCGCCGCCGATTTTGAGGTGGACGAGCAGGATGTGTTTATCGGCGCGCAGGGTCCTGATATATTCTTCTTTCACCGCGCGCTGCCGTGGCAGAGGGGAAAAACGCTGCGAGCGCTCGGCTCCGCGATGCACAGAACCGGCTGCGCCGAGATAGCGGACCGCCTTTTGCAGCACTGTCGCGAGCATCCGTCAGACGGGGCAAAGAGCTACGCCTGCGGCTTTCTGATGCACTATGCGCTTGACAGGAAAAGCCACCCTTATATATATTTCATACAAAACAGAATAACGCAGAAATTTCCGAAAATGAATCCGCACTCCGCCCACAACATAGCGGAGCACGCGATTGACTCCGTGCTGCTCAGGCAGCGCGGGTACGACCGCCCGGCCGCGTTCAAGGCACAGCTTACGCTTGAGTTTGACGACAGCGAGCTTTCAGACGCGGCGAACGCCGCGGCTGCGGCGGCGGGAGGCGTTAAGGGCTTTTGCGTTACCGCCGAGGACTGCAAAACCGCAATAAGGGACACCCGCGCGGCGCAGCGCCTGCTGTGCGATAAGGGCGGCGGGAAGCGGAGGCTTTTGAGAGCGGCTGAAAGACCGTTTTTCCCGCTGACGGGAAATTTTATGATATCCGCATTTCTGCGAACTAACGACTTGGAAAAGGCGGAAAAATATGTTAATATAAACAGAGCGGGATGGATATCCCCCTTCGGCGGCGGTCTGAGGCGCGAGAGCTTCGGCGAGCTGTTTGAAGCGGCAAAGGGCGACGCTTTGCAGATGATACGGCGCTTTTTGCACGGCGACAGCGGGGAGGAAATCACAAACAGCATTTCATTTTTAACGGGGGAAAAAGCAGATGAAACTGATACCGAGCTTTCAGATTGACCACAACAAGCTAAAAAAGGGCATATATATCAGCCGGATAGACGACGATATTACCACCTACGACATCAGGATGCGCGAGCCGAACCGCGAGCAGGTTATGACGAACGCGGCGATGCACACGATAGAGCATCTTTTTGCAACTTATGTGCGCAATTCCGAATTCGGTGAAAACATAATTTATTTCGGGCCGATGGGCTGCCGCACGGGCTTTTACTTTTTGACGCGCTCGCTCTCCGACGGCTACACGATAGAGCTTATCAAAAAGGCGTTTGAATACATCGCGGATTACTGGGGAATGATACCCGGCGCCACGATGAAGGAGTGCGGCAACTGCACGGAACACAACCTTGCGCAGGCCAAGGAAGAGGCAAAGGAATTTCTTGAGGTCATAAAGGACTGGACCAAGGAAGACCTCAAATACCCGCAATAAGGGGATGAGCCGTATGAAAAAAGCATTTAAAAAAGCCGTTTTGGCAATAGCCGTATTCGCCCTGCTGGTTTGCAGCATGCCGTTTTGCGCGTCTGCAGACGACGGCGGACTGAAATTCACAAACGGGAAATTCAAGATCCTTATTTTATCCGACCTTCAGGACACTAACGAGCCGCAGCAGGAGACAACGGATATGATAACGGCGGCGATAGGAAAAACGCAGCCCGATCTTATAGTGCTGCTGGGCGACAATATTGCCGGCTGGTGGAACGGAGTTGACGAGGAGGAGACCAACGCCGCGATAGACGCGATAGGCAAGGCGATTGAGCCGAGCGGCATACCGTTTGCGCTTGTTTTCGGCAACCACGACCACGAGGGCCTCGGCGACGAGGAAAACGGCTACACCGAGGAGGAGGCAAAGGAATACATCCTGAGCCGCTTTCAAAATTACGCCGGCTGCCTTGCAACAGAGGGCGAGGAGATGACCGGCGTTGGCAACTACAACCTTACCATCAAGGACAGCGCAGGTGAAAGAGACATCTTCAACCTGTGGTTTATGGATTCCAACCCCTACGCCGAGGAATCGGAGGGCGGCGGCTACGGCTATGTTCACGCCGACCAGACCGAATGGTATCAAAAAACCGCGGCTGAGCTCAAGGCGGAAAACGGCGGCGAGCCGATGCCGTCGCTTCTGTTCCAGCACATAATCGTGCCTGAGGCTTACAATATGCTGAGCGAGGCGTCCGCCAGCGATGAGGGCGCTGTGAAAGGAAGCTCCGGCCACGAGGACAAATATTTTGTGATAAACAGCGAATACATATACGACGGCGAGCTCAACGAGGGGCCCTGCCCGCCGGTATATAACGGCGGCCAGTTTGACAGCTGGCTTGAAAGCGGCGACATCATAGGCGCGTTTTTCGGGCACGACCACACAAACACCTTTGCCGGCGAATACAAGGGCATAAAGCTTGTTGCCTGCCCCGCGGCGGGATTTTACAGCTACGGCGGTGTTCACGGCGTGCGCACCGTGACGCTTGACGAAAACGACCTTACCGATTTTGAAAGCGAGGTCATCTATTCCGACGAGCTTATCGGCGAGGTGCAGAACTCGTTTAAGGCGGACCACGGCTGGGCTGCTTACAAAAACCAGTTCCTGCCCGCGGTGATAGGCGGCTCGTGCGGCGCGGCTGCGCTGTTAGCGGCAGTCATCATAATCGCGGTGGTCATCAAAAAGAAAAAATCAAAGGCAAAATAAACCAAGGCGGCAAAAGTGTAAAGCCGCGGTATGCCGCACTGTTGTGCGGCATTCTTTCTTTTTGGCTGACTTGAAAACAAAGCTGTTCGGCAAAATGGTTTTGTCTGAAAGAGATATGCTTTTTAACGAATCACCTTCGCGCGTTCCGGCCGACTTTATAAACAGTATGACGCGGCGTTCGAGATGAACGCCGCGTTTCATTTCTTTATTCGCCGTCTTCCGATTGCGTTTGTTCCTCGGGCTTGTCCGCATTATAGATATAATCGGCAAGCAGGCGGCTGTTTTCATCCGTATCAAGGTCGATAACGGACGCGCCGGAGTGAGTGGCGTATTCCCAGGTGCCCTCAAACGGGCAGGAGCGCTGGTCGAACCCGCCGCCCACGCACATCAGGGCGCTTAGCGCAAGCTGCCGTATCTCGCCCTTTGAAAGATCCGTTTGGATATACGGGGCGACGCCGCTTGCAGCTTTATACGCGCCGACGGGACCGCTTGCAAGCACGCCCTTGATTATCGCCTGGATCACGGTGCGCTGCCGTTCGGTGCGCTTCCAATCCGTGTCTATCTTCCTTATTCTGCAATAGGCGAGCGCCTGTTCGCCCGTGAGCTTATAAGTGCCGGCGTCGAGCTTTACATTGCCGTATCTGCCGGGATGGTTCGTGACCTCCTTCGCCTCCTTTTCGGAGACCTCCACCTCTACGCCGCCGATGCTGTCCACCATAATTTTGAACATCTCGAAATCCGCTACCACATAGCCGTCTATCTCAACGCCGAAATTATATTCGATGGTGTCCACAACCCCGGGATAGCCGCCGTAGGTGCAGGCGGCGTTAAGGCGCTGCATTTTGTCCTTTACCGGGATATAGACCCAGGAATCGCGCAGAAAGGATGTGAGCTTTATGCAGCCGTGCTCTCTGTCCAGCGTTATGAGCATCATTGAATCGGCGCGGCTTGCCTCGCTTTCATCATCGGGGCGCGCGTCCACGCCGAGCAGCAGTATGTTCTTTACCTTCGGCGAGCTTTGAAGCTCCGAGGCTGAAACATAGCTGTTTGTCTTTTTTTCATCGTAATTTATCTTGCCGAGCACGCCCTCGACAAGCGCGGTGCAAATGAGCGCGATCACAAGTATAACGGCGATCACTGCCGCGGCTATCTTAGGCGCGGGGCTGCTCTTCTTTTTTGCGCGCGCCGGCGCAGGCTGACGCCCTGCCGACGAGGGCGAGCGCAGATCCTCCCTGCCGTACTGCGCCTGTGCGGTGCGGCGGGGCGCGGAGCTTTTAGCCTGCCGTTCGCTTCTGCGCGCTCTTCCCTGCCCCGCGGCTGTGTTTTGAGATCTATTATATTCATCCACGGGGTTTATGCCGCCGCGGCGCTTTGAATTGAAGTCAAGGTCTATCGGCGCTCTGCCGTAATAATCCTCTTCGGGAGGAACGGTTCTGTCTCTGTCGTCGTCAAATCTGCCGGCCGGCATATTACCACTGCCTTTCAATAATCTCGCCTTTAAGATATAGTACAATATCTCCGATTTCTTTTCAACCGCCTTAATAAAATTATTGACACTTTTTAATTTATATTTTACAATATTATAAGCGGGCCGGTCGGGCAGCCGCGCATCTTTGATGTGAGGAAAGTCCGAGCAGCGCAGAGCAGGATAACGGCTAACGGCCGCCGGGGGCAACCCCAGGGAAAGTGCAACAGAAATAAACCGCCGTATCATTACGGTAAGGATGGAAAGGCGAGGTAAGAGCTCACCGAGCGGACGGAGACGCCCGCTGCCATGTAAACCCTATCCGCTGCAACACAGACAGGGAGGCTGTTTGCTCGACACATAATCCCGAAATGTGGCTTGAGCGCGTCAGCAATGGCGCGTCGAGATAGATGGCTGCCGATAACAGAACTCGGCTTACAGACCGACCCGCGCCTAAAAAGGAGTGAGCATTATGCTTGTTAATATGCGCGAGCTTTTAAAGGATGCGCAAAAGGGCGGCTACGCCGTGGGCTCCTTTTCCGTTGCGAATATGGAAATGGTGCTGGGCGTTTTAAAGGCCGCAAAAGAGCTTTCGGCTCCCGTTATACTTCAGATAGCGGAGGTGCGGCTCAAGCAGTCGCCCCTGGAGCTTATAGGGCCGCTTATGGTTGCGGCGGCAAAATGCGCCGAAACGCCCGTTGCCGTGCATTTTGACCACGGAAAGACGGAAAAAATGATAAAAACGGCGCTTGAAGCCGGCTTTACCTCCGTTATGTTTGACGGCAGCCACCTGCCGCTTGAGGAAAACATTGAGCAGACGAAAGCCATAGCGAGCCTGGCTGCAAAATACGGAGCAGCCGTTGAGGCGGAGATTGGCTGCGTGGGCGGCAGCGAGGACGGCAGCGAGGACATCGCGATAAACTGCACGAAGCCGGACGACGCCGTTTACTTTGCCGGCGAGACAGGAGTTGACGCGCTGGCGATAGCGATAGGAAACGCCCACGGCAACTACAAATCCGAGCCGAAGCTGAGATTCGACATACTTGAGGAATGTGCAAAAAGAGTGGCAGCGCCGCTGGTGCTGCACGGCGGCACGGGCATAAGCCCCGATGATTTCAGGCGATGCGCGAAAACGGGCATCAAAAAGATAAATATAGCTACCGCAACCTTTGACGCGGTTGAAAAATCCGTTCGCGACTGCTATAATGAAGAAAAAATAAGCGGATATTACGATTTGCAGGGCGCGGAGGTTGAGGGCGCGTATCAAAACGCGCGCCGCCACATTCTGATATTCGGCACGGAAAACAAAGCGTGAAGGCGCTTTTCTTTAAGGAGTAAAAATTATGAAATACATTGAATTTGATATGACAAGGCCGATAGATTTTATTCCCGTGGGCAGGATTGCGATAGATTTTAACCCCACGGATATGTATATGCCGCTTTCAAAATCCTCTAATTTCAACAAATATGTGGGCGGCTCGCCGGCAAACATTGCGGTGGGGCTTGCAAGGCTCGGCTGCAAGGTGGGCTTTATCGGCTGCGTATCCGACGATCAGTTCGGCGATTTTGTGGTTGATTATTTTGAAAACGAGGGCATAGACACGAGCCATGTTACGCGCGCCAAGAACGGCGAAAAGATAGGACTCACCTTTACAGAGATACTCTCTAAGGAGGAATCCTCCATTTTGATGTACCGCGACAATGTGGCGGACTTCTGCCTTGACCCCGCCGATGTTGACGAGGAATACATAAAGAGCGCAAAGGCTATCGTTATAAGCGGCACGGCGCTTGCAAAAAGCCCCAGCAGAGAGGCCTGCTTCAAGGCGATGATGCTGGCAAAGAAAAACGGCACGAGGATCATATTTGACATAGATTACCGCGAATACACCTGGAAATCAAAGGATGAGATCGCGGTCTACTACAGCCTTGCGGCGCAGCACGCCGACATCATTATGGGCTCGCGCGAGGAATTTGACCTGACGGAGGGCATTATCGGCGCCAAGAGCTCCGACAAGGAATCGGCGCAGTACTGGCAGTCCTTCGGCGCGTCGATATGCGTTATCAAGCACGGCAAGGAGGGCTCCACTGCCTACACGAACGACGGCAGGTATTACACGATAAAGCCTTTCCCGGCAGTTAAGCTCAAGGGCTTCGGCGGCGGCGACGGCTACGGCTCCGCCTTCCTTTACAGCCTGCTTCAGGGAAAAGAGATAATAGACGCGCTTGAGTTCGGCTCCGCCTCCGCGTCAATACTTATCTCGGCGCACAGCTGCTCTGACGCGATGCCCACGGCAAAGCAGGTGGAGCTTTTCATCAAGGAGAGCAAGGACAAATACGGCGAAATGGTTGCAAGGGCATAAAGGCGATTATAAAACGGCTTGAGAACGATGCGTCTCAAGCCGTTATTTTATTCATACTCGATTTTAAGCCGATTGTCCCCCGCGCTGCCGCCGAAGCGCACCTCGCCCCTGCCGGGGATATAGAGCAGGTTGGCGTTTTCATCGCTTTCGCTGCACGGGCTTTGCTGATACCATTCAAGAACAAAGGTCTTGGCGGCACGGTCCGTGCGAATAAGCTTTATCTCTCCGTTTACAGCCGCGGGCCGCGGTCTGTTTACCTCGGCGAGCGTTTTGAGCCTGCCGGAGTGCCAGAAGGCGCTGCTCCAGCAGAATTTTTCCGTCATATCAACGATATGCTCTATATGCGCCCTGCCGCGCGCGCCGGATATGTCGCCGCCCCATTCGCCGAGCAGAACGGGCACATTCATATCAAGCTGGTTTTTGCGTATCGCCTCAAGGATAAAATCTATTCTTTCATTGCTGCAAAAGCGGCTGTAAAGCGGCGAGTCGATAAACAGGTCATAGGCGTGAGGGGCGTAGATGCTGTTTTCGGGCGGGTCTATAAGAAACGGCAGACCGAGATTGCAGAAATAGCAGTGCTCAAAAAGCACAGCTGCGCCGCCGGGAAGCGACGCCGCCCTTTTCACGAACGGGGCGTAATATTTTTCGGCGAATTCGTTCAAAATGGAGCAGTCCACATCCACAAGGCGGGCAAAGCTCTTTTTATCATCAAGCGTTTTAAGCAGCTGCTTCACGCCGCGAACGCCCCCTGCCGCGCGCAGGAATTTGAGCAGGGCAAGCATCATTGCGCTTTTTTCGCGGCCGTTTTCAAAGCATTTGCCAAGATCAGCGCTGCCGCCGGAAAGCGAAACGGCGTTGTTTAAAATGCCGGTAAAAATCTCTCTGCCGCCGGCGTGCGGGTACGGCTCGTTGAACAGATCGTTTCCGAGGATATTTTCACAGCCCGACAGCGCGCCGCACAGGAAGCGCCAGCAGGCAAAAAACTCATCCTGCGCGCCGTTTTTATTGCTCCAGAAATCCGAGAACGCCTGCTGAACGGCGCTCATATAAAAATACCCCTCCGCCCACACGGCAAGCGGGCGAGCGCCCCTGAGCGACGGGCTCACGGCCCAGTCGGGCGCGCCGTTGCCGTGAAAGCGGGCGGAAAACAGGTCCTGGTGCATATCCGGCACAACGCATATGCCGCGGCTTTCACATTCCTTTACATAGCCGCGCAAAACGGCGGCATACTCGGCTGAAAAAGAGCCGCGCTCAGGCTCAAGCGACGCCCAGTTAAGGCAGAGCCGAACAAGGTCGACGCCGATTTTACCAAGCTTTTCGGGGCTTACCTTTTTGAGCTCTCTGCGCGCGCCGGATATATCCGCGCCGGGGAATTTCAGCACGGCGTTTATGCCGCGGAAAATGCGCGCCCTGCCGTATTTATCTCTTATATAAGTGCCGTCAGTATAAAATCCGCTCATTATTATCTCCGTTTCGCCGGTGTGAAATGCGCCGGCGTTTAAAGCAATCGTTTAAAGCAATAATATATTATATACATTATATCTTAAATCTGCGCCAAGCGCAAGAAAAAAGCCGCGCGGGAAAGAACCTGCGCGGCTGAGCTTTTCGGCTTACGCCTTTTTTTTGCTTCTTATGAGCTTTTGGGTGCTGAAATCAAGCACAAGCGAGAGCGCAACAACGCCCACAACGGTGATGATTCCCTCAAACAGCATATAAAAGCCGTTGTAGCTGAAGCTGTACGCCCAAACAGACTTCCAGCCGTCCGCATACTCGCCCCAGATGGTGACGCCGGATATGAAGTGGCATACGAATCTGAACAGCGAGGCGAATGCTCCGCCGAGCGCGAGGGCAAGAGTCTGGTTCTTTACAACCTTTCTGAAGAGCGCGCCGCCGATGCCGAGGCAGGCGAAGGCAACAACATAATCGGCAAAAATAAGTATGAGATACGCGGCTATGCCTTTTACATAGGCGAAATTGCCGAGGCCCTGGAGCAGCAGCTGCAAAATGCCGTGGACAACGCCCGTGCCGGCGCCCCATTTCAAGCCGTAGCGATAGCCGATTATAACTATCGGCACCTGGCTGAAAGCCGTAATGGAGCCGCCCATCGGGGCTTTGAATATAGTTATGTATGAAAGCAGCGTTGCAAGCGCTATCATAACAGCCGTTTCCGTAAGCTTTTGGGTTTTGCTTATCTGTGAGTTTGCCATATTCTTCTCCTTTCCGGGCGAAAGCCCAAGATTCTCAACAAGCCAAAAGAAAAGCCCCGTTAAAATAACGGGGCGAAAACACATATTGCCTTCTCAGTCTCCGCTGCCCGTACTAACGCGCAGGTCGAAGGGTATGATCTCAGCCTTGCGGCACCCCTGACTTATTAAGTTACACATATTATAATGCGCGCGGGGGCATTTGTCAATAAAAATCGGCGCGCGCCGCCGAGGTTTGTTAAGACAGAGCGCAAAGCGCGGTAATGCCGTAAAGATATTATACGATTTGTACTTTGCCGCTGTAACTTTTTTGCCTAAAAACACTCTTTAAAACACCGCTTTTGATTGTACGCAAGCCAAAAACCGGCAATAGGCGACGAAAAAAGCAAAATCTACATATCGTTTATTTTTGGCAAAATTTAAAATTCAGGCACAATATATTGTGATTTTTTTGAATTTATTATTGACAAGCGCACTATATTTTGGTATTATTATTAAGCAATCCGCTGTTCGTGTAACAAATTTGTAACCATTTAATAAAGCTTGTAACTTTTCGGAGGTGAAACGAAATGAAGATCATCAAGAGAAACGGCTCCGAGGTGGATTTTGACCTTTCCAAGATAATCGCCGCGGTAACGAAGGCAAACGCCGCGTGTGAAAAGGAAGAGCTTACCCCATCCCAGATACAGGACATCGCCGAGTTTGTTGAATTCAAGATTTCAAAGGCGGCGCGCGCCCTTTCCGTTGAAGAGATTCAGGACATCGTTGAAAACCAAATTATGGCGCAGGGCGCGTTTGAAGTGGCAAAAAGGTATGTTAAATACCGCTACAACCGCTCGCTCATAAGAAAGTCCAACACAACGGACGAGCAGATACTGACCCTTATAGAGTGCAACAACGAGGAAGTTAAGCAGGAGAATTCAAACAAGAACCCCACCGTAAACAGCGTTCAGCGCGATTATATGGCGGGCGAGGTTTCAAAGGACCTTACGAAGAGGATACTTCTGCCGCATGATATCGTTGAGGCGCACGAAAACGGGCTTATCCATTTCCACGACGCCGATTATTTTGCGCAGCATATGCACAACTGCTGCCTTGTTAACCTTGAGGATATGCTGCAAAACGGCACCGTTATAAGCGGCACGATGATTGAAAAGCCGCACACCTTTTCAACCGCCTGCAATATCGCAACGCAGATAATCGCGCAGATAGCTTCAAGCCAGTACGGCGGGCAGAGCATAAGCCTTTCGCATCTGGCGCCGTTTGTTGACCTCAGCCGCAAGCGCTTTAAGAGGGATGTAAGAAACGAGCTGCTTGACGCCGGATTGGACCCGACGGACGAAGAGGTTGACAAGATAACGGAAATGCGCGTTAAGGACGAGATAAGGCGCGGCGTGCAGACGATACAGTATCAGGTTATCACGCTTATGACCACAAACGGCCAGGCTCCGTTCGTTACGGTGTTTATGTATCTTGACGAGGTGCCGGAGGGCCAGACGAGGGACGACCTTAAGCTGATAATCGAGGAGGTTCTGCGCCAGAGGATACAGGGCGTTAAGAACGAAAGCGGCGTTTGGATCACGCCGGCGTTTCCCAAGCTTATCTATGTGCTTGACGAGGACAATATCACGCCGGAATCAAAATACTGGGATGTTACCTGCCTTGCCGCAAAATGCACGGCGAAAAGAATGGTGCCCGACTACATCTCTGCAAAGAAGATGCGCGAGCTTAAGGTGGATAAGAACGGCAACGGCAATGTTTACACCTGCATGGGCTGCCGCTCGTTCCTGACCCCGTATGTTGACCCCAAAACGAACAAGCCCAAGTACTACGGCCGCTTCAACCAGGGCGTTGTTACCATAAACCTTGTTGACATCGCCTGCTCCTCGGGCGGCGACACGGATAAATTCTGGAAGATATTTGACGAAAGGCTTGACATCTGCTACCGCGCGCTTATGTGCCGCCACAACAGGCTGCTCGGCACGCCGAGCGATGTTGCGCCCATCCTTTGGCAGTACGGCGCGCTTGCAAGGCTCAAGAAGGGCGAGAAGATAGACAAGCTGCTTTTCGGCGGATATTCCACCATCTCCCTCGGCTACGCCGGACTTTACGAATGTGTTAAATATATGACCGGCAAGAGCCATACCGACCCGCAGGCAAAGGATTTTGCGCTTTCCGTTATGCAAAAGCTGAACGACGCGTGCAAGACCTGGAAGGAAAAGGAGAATATGGACTTTTCCGTTTACGGCACGCCGCTTGAATCCACCACCTATAAATTTGCAAAATGCCTGCAAAAGCGCTTCGGCAAGATCCCCGGCGTTACGGACAAGAACTATATCACGAACAGCTACCATGTGCATGTAACCGAGGAGATAGACGCCTTTAAGAAGCTTGAATTTGAATCCGAATTCCAGAACCTTTCACCCGGCGGAGCCATAAGCTATGTTGAGGTGCCGAATATGCAGGACAATATTCCGGCGGTGCTTTCCGTTATGCAGTACATATACAACCACATTATGTACGCGGAGCTCAACACCAAGAGCGATTACTGCCAGGTTTGCGGCTACGACGGCGAGATAAAGATAGTTGAGGAAAACGGCAAGCTTGTGTGGCGCTGCCCCAACTGCGGCAACGAGGACCAGAGCAAGATGAATGTTGCGCGCCGCACCTGCGGATACATAGGCACGCAATATTGGAACCAGGGCAGGACTCAGGAGATAAGAGACAGAGTGCTTCACCTGTAATACACAAAAGGAGCAGGGGCGCTTGACGGCGCCCCTGATTTGTTATGAACATTGCAGAGATAAAAACGAACGATATTGCAAACGGCGAGGGAGTGCGCACAAGCGTGTTCGTTTCCGGCTGCCGCCACCGCTGCCCCGACTGCTTTAACGAGATAGCCTGGGATTTTAAATACGGCAGAAGCTACGGCGGCGACACGGAAAAATACATACTTGATTCCTGCCGCCCGCCGTGGATAGCGGGGCTTTCGCTTTTGGGCGGCGAGCCGTTTGAGCCTGAGAACCAAAGCGGTATGCTTGAGCTTTTAAAGGCGTTTCGAGCCGAATATCCCGAAAAGAGCGTTTGGTGCTACAGCGGCTTCACACTGGAGCAGATAACGGGGCGCGAGAAGAGCCGCGCGGCAACGCCGCAGGCGCAGGAGATGCTTAAATACATTGATGTGCTTGTTGACGGGAGATACGAAAAGGAGCTGAAAAACATATCGCTCAAATTCCGCGGCTCTGAAAACCAGCGGGTGATAGATTTAAAAAAGACGCTGGAAGCGAAAAAAATAATTTTATACCTTGAATAAAAGAGCAGCCCTTGTTGAAGTAAGGGCTGCTTTGCTTTTACATTATATCCGTCTGCATCTCCACGGCGCCGTTTTTGAAGATAGCCTTTAAGCCATTTGAATCGACCGTGGCGTAAAGGCGGGCGTGGGTAAACAGCTTAAGGCGCATCAACACGGGCTTATGCACCCCCGCCGCCCTGTTGCAGACGACGGTGATATCCGGGTTGAGCGTTTTGAGCCAGCGGCGGCTTGAGGAATACACATAGCCGTGGTGGCCGAGCTTTAAGAGCTGCACCTTTCCGATAAGCGGGGCGAGCTTCTTTT
This sequence comes from uncultured Eubacterium sp., assembly GCA_944380545.1. Lineage (GTDB taxonomy): Bacteria > Bacillota > Clostridia > Oscillospirales > Acutalibacteraceae > Eubacterium_R. Next base: position 27,475 of record CALWHV010000016.1, read on the forward strand.
CGCCGCCCACCTTATTGTTCATATCGCCGGAAAGGAGCGCGCGGCAGCCGTCACATTCAACGAGCGTTACGACGGAATTTTCATTTTCGCCGGTTTTCCTGGAATGCTTTTCAACCGAGCCGTTAAAAAATGTTATCTTCATCTCGCCGAGCGTGAGCGAAAGCCCGTCAAACTCCGATGTTACGGGAACGCCGCGGCGCTTGAGCGCGCCGAGCATCTGCTCATACACCTCGCGGTTATCCCACTGCGTGCGCTCGTAGTAATTTATTGTGCTTTCGTCATACGGCTTTAAAAACGCCCTTTGAACGGTTATGCGCGGGTCGTCTATAACCGTGTCGAACCCGCCGATATGGTCCGAATGGGCGTGAGTTCCCAACACGAAATCAAGGCGAACGATTCCGTCCTGCCCGGCGCAGCGGCTGACGAGATAATCAACCACCTCTTTTTCATAGCCGCGGTATTTGAGCATCGGCTTGCTCGGCGGATAATCGCTGTCCTCAGCGGCGTCTATCATTGCAAAACGGCCGGCGCTTTCAAGGACGATGCAGTCTGACGCGCCGGTATTCAAAAAATGTATACAGTTCATAAAAGCCTCTTTACGCGGTGTGGATCTTCTTTTGCGGCTGAGTGTGCGCGGGCGGCACAAGCCTTTCTATATCCTCCATAATATTCTGCGTGTTGGAGCAGATAACGCCGCTGCTTATTTTCTTGAGCCGTTCGCAGGCGTTTGAAACGGCATAGGCGCGGCCGGCTGCAAGAAACATTGAAACATCGTTTTCGCTGTCGCCGCAGACAACGCAGGAGGATATATCCTCGTTTGCAAGGCGGCAGAGGGCGATGAGCGCCGTGCCCTTGTCCGCTCCGGCGGCAGTTATCTCAAGATTATTGCTCATAGACGAGGTGACTCGCAGATTGTGAAAGCGGGAGATGATCCTGCGCCTGCACTCCTCACGCTCCGCAGGGTCGCGGAAGAAGACATCAAACATCTCCGCCCCATCCGAAATCACATCATAAAGCGAGTCGACGCCCACGCGGCTGCGCCTGAGCTCCGGCAGATAATCGGGGTCTATACGGTATCTTGCAAAGGCGCGCTCGTTGAATTTTGACGCTTCAACAAACGGCGTTTTGCGGGAATAGACCTCCGTAAAGGTTTTGGCAAGGCCGAGAACGCCGAGCACGCCCGCGGCGGTTTTGGGGTCAATGCAGCGGGAATGGATAACGCCCTCTCCCCTTTTATATACAGCCGCTCCGTTTGAATATATTATATACCTTATGTTCGCGTTGTGCAAGAGCGCAGGCGGGATCTCGTTAAAGGTGCGCCCCGTTGCGATTGCAAGCGTATGCCCGCTTTGGGCAAGCCTTTTTACAGCCTCAAGATTTTCCGAGCTTACGCTTGTGCTGCTTTCAAGCAGCGTGCCGTCAAGGTCTGTTGCGATTATCATTGCTTTACTTTGCCTCTTTAACTTTAATTTTTCTTTTGCTTTTGATCTGAATCAGATATCTTTCAAGCGGATAGGTCCACAGAGTCGGTATATTTATAATTATGAATTTTGCCAGCATCTGCGCCCCTGCGCTTGAAACGCCGTGTTCAAGCATCACCGCGCCGGCGGCGGAGCCGAGCCAGGAGCTAAGCAGGATATTGAACGCCGAGAGCAGGAAATAAAGCGAGCCGCTGTACGCGGGATTGACATCCGAATGAAATGTTAGGCGGCGGTTCATAAGATACGCCGCGACATAGCCGGCGGTTGTGGAAATCAGGTAGGAATAGAGATACCCCTCGTATCTGATGCCGAGAAAGGACAGCAGCGCGTTATCCGGCAGCGAATTTGAATTCAGCGGGCGGAACACGGTGTAAAGCAGAAGCATATAAAGCCCGATATCAAGCGCAGAGGTAACTATCACAGTGAAGTTGAATTTTACGAATTTCCAAAGCTCGCCGTGGCGGCGGGTGAAGCTCTTAATTTTCTGCATCGGCGGGCGCCTTCTTTTTTCTGTGGATAACAAAGCGGTTGAGCGGATAGGTCCACAGGGTGGGGACGGTCATTACAACGATTTTTGTGAGCATTTCAACAAAGGCGTTGTTGTGGCCGCTGTTTGTGATGAGCGTGCCGAGGAACGCGCCGAACCAGGTGTTGAACGCGATGGTGCAGACCACCATAATGATATACAGCACCGTGGAGAGGACGGGATTGGCGTCCGCCTTGAAGGTGAGCTTTCTGTTCATAATATAAGCCGCGGCATAGCCGATGGTGGCGGAAATGAAATAGGAATACATATATCCCATATATTCTATGCCGAGGAAGGAGAGGACGGGGTTGTCCGTTACGGGAGTTTCGTTCATTGAGCGGAACACGACATACTGCAAAAACATAAACACGCCGAGCTCAAGCACCGAGGTGCTGACGCCCGTGAAGGTGAATTTTACGAATTTCCAGATCTCTGCGTGTTTTTCGGTAAAAGCCTTTAATTTTTCTTTCATATTCTTGCCTTTCAGATGAATTTGCCGCGGGCTGACGCCCGCCCTTGCCGAATATTATGCAACGCTCATTTGAAAAAGCTGCCAACGGCTTGTTAAATATATGAAAGATTTAACCGCCAATGTCAAATCCGCGTTGCTTTTGTTAAGGATATGCAAAAAGACGCCCTGAACGGGCGCCTTTTGATAAGCAATATTTCTTTATTTGTTTAAAAAGTCCTTTGCCGTTTTAACGATATTTTCAGACGAAAGGCCGAACTGCTTTAAAAGCTCCTTGGCGGGGCCGCTGTGGCCGAAAACATCATTTATGCCGATACGCTTTACTGGAACGGGACATTCCTCGCTGAGCGCCGCGCAGACAGCCTCGCCAAGACCGCCCACAACATTGTGCTCCTCAACGGTGATGACCCTGCCTGTTTTTGCCGCTGAGGCTGCAACAAGCTCCTTATCAAGCGGCTTTATAGTGGCGATATTGATGATCTCTGCGTCGATGCCGTCCGCCTCAAGCTCTCTACCCGCCTCTATCGCCTCGGCAACCATAAGGCCGTTTGCGATGATCGTTATATCGCGCCCCTGCTTGATAAGCTCGCCCTTGCCGATCTCAAAGCGGTAATCGCCGCCGTGGAAAACGGGAACGGCAAGCCTGCCGAAGCGCAGATAAACGGGACCTTCGTGCGCATAAGCCGCCTTTACCGCCTGCCGTGCCTCAACATCATCAGCGGGGCAGATGACCACCATGCCGGGTATGGAGCGCATAAGGGCAAAATCCTCGCAGCACTGGTGGGAGGCTCCGTCCTCTCCGACGGAGATGCCCGCGTGGGTTGCGCCTATTTTTACATTGAGGTGCGGATAGCCGATCGAGTTTCTTATCTGCTCAAACGCCCTGCCCGCCGCAAACATCGCAAAGCTTGAGGCAAACGGAACAAAGCCCATTGTGCTGAGGCCGGCAGCCACGCTCATCATATTCGATTCGGCGATGCCGCAGTTTATATGACGGTTCGGGAACGCCTTTTTAAATATGGCGGTTTTTGTGGCGGCGGAGAGGTCTGCGTCAAGCACAACAAGATCATCCGCGCCGTTTTGTGCAAGCTCCTTAAGAGCGTTGCCGTAGCTTTCACGGGTTGCAATATTCTTTATTTCCGCCATTATAACACCTCCAGCTCGCTGAGCTTATCGTTGAGCTCCTTAACGGCAATCTCATATTCTTCACTGTTCGGCGCCTTGCCGTGCCAATCCACGGCGTTTTCCATATAGGATACGCCGAGGCCCTTTATTGTTTTCATCACTATGGCAAACGGCTTGCCGCTTTTTTCAAATGCCTCAAACGCGCCCTCGAGCTCGTCGAAATCATTGCCGTTTATCGTTACAACATCAAAGCCGAACGCGCGCATTTTTTCATCTATCGGCTCGGCGCTCATAACATCCTCGCACTTGCCGTCTATCTGAAGGCCGTTAACATCTATCATAACGCAGAGGTTATCAAGACCGTACTGGGCGGCGAACATAAACGCCTCCCAAGCCTGTCCCTCCTCTATCTCGCCATCGCCGAGCAGGGTGTAGATTTTTACATCGCTGCCGAGGAGCTTTGCGCCCTTTGCCATACCGCAGGCGGCGCTTACGCCCTGACCGAGCGAGCCGGTGCTCATATCAACGCCGGGAACGGTGTTCATATTGGGATGGCCCTGAAGATACGAATCTATGTGGCGCAGCGTTTTAAGATCCTCTACCGGAAAGAAGCCCTTATAGGCAAGCGCGCTGTAAAGCGCGGGAGCGGCGTGGCCCTTTGAAAGGACAAATCTGTCTCTCCACGGGGCTTTGGGCTCCTTAACATCATATCTCATCTGCCTGCCGTAAAGATAGGCGATGGCATCAGCAGCCGAAAGGCTGCCGCCGGGGTGACCCGCCTTTGCGCTGTAAGTGCTTTCGATAATGCCGAGCCTGATTTTTGCGGCATATATCTGAAGCTCTTTTCTGGTTTCCTTGTTCATCACTTGCTCCTTTGCTTTTAATTAACCTGCTCGTAAAAGCAGTTTACAACAACCTCCATCACCGAATCCTCGTCAAGATAATATTCGGCGAAAACATCCTGCGTTGCGCTTTCGGACGGGCGCATCTCGCCGTCCAGCGTGTGCTGCTCAAAGCCCGAAACGCCGTGCTGAAGCGCGACCGACGCAAGGTAGGTAACCTCGTTCAGGGTGATATTGGTTTGGCTGTACTGCGAAGCGGTTTCGTAAAGCTGTGAAATAACTGAGAAATCGCTTTTTACAGCGCTTAAGAGCTGCTGAGCGTACGCGCGGATATACTGGCTTTGGCGCTGTGTTCTGTTGAGGGAGGCGTCTATTGAATCCATATCCCTCTGGCGCACATAGGTCTCGGCAAAATCGCCCTTTATGTGCACCTCGTCGCCCTTATAAACGCCCTCTGCCGGAAAATCGTAAAGCGAGGTTACGGTCACTCCGCCGATTGCGTCATTGAGCGGGGCGATGCCGCCGAGGTCAAGCGCGAAATATTTTTCAATCGGCACATTGCCGAGTATCCTGCTTATGGCGCTTGTAACATTTTCGCAGGAGGAGGCGCCGCCGTCGCCGTAAGCGTAGGCAAGGCAGAGCTGCATATTCTGCGTTCTTACAAATTCGCCGGAGACGGAAAAGATGTCTATATCGACCATAGTGTCTCGCGGGATTATGATGACATTCACCTCGCCCGTGTTGGTGTCTATCACGCCGACGATATCGGTGTCCGCCTGACCGGCGTTGCCGATAACGGAATCGCCCTGAGGCGAAATATTCTCCTTATCAACGCCGAGGAAAGCAAACGCAACCTTGTTTCTGTCGTAAACATATGTATGGCCGTTATAAATGATAGTTTCCTCATACTTGGGGTTTGCGGGCTCAACAACAAGCGTGTTGTGGCCGCTCTCCCTCAAATAGAGATATGTGCCGCCGATTATTGCCGCGGCGGCGAAAATAACGGCCAGCAGCACGAGCAGGATGCGCACAATGACCGGCATTTTCTTCTTTTTTCGCCGGTGGTGACGGTGGCGGGAGGAGTGACGGTGAGAGGAGGAATGACGGCCGGATGAATGGTGATGATGGTGGTGACGGTGCGTGCCGGTCATATAATCCTCTTCCGTCAGAAATATATTTTTACTGCCGCCGCTTTCGGCAGCGGCGCTCTGCTGCGTTTCTCCCTGCTCAGCCTGCGGCTTTGCATCAAAAAGAAAGTCGCTGTTTTGGGAATTTAAGTTCGGGTCAATTTGTTTGTTCATCTTTTACCAACACTCCGCAAACGAGATATCTGTTGTTTTCCTGGTTTGTGATGCAGGTGGAAAGCACCACGATCTTGCTTTGGGAATCTATTTGAGTATCGAGCTGAGTCCTTACATTTTTAAGCGCGGAGGCGGGGTTTGTGACCGTATCCTGAAACGCCTGAAGATCCTGCGGGATCACAAAATTAAAGGAATTCATAATATGCCTGTCGTCATACTTAAAGGCGGAGACCACCTGGTAGGTGAGCTTTCTGCCCGGCATATAGATGTAAAAATACTCGTGGGAATCAAAAAATTCCTTATCCTCAAATTCGTGCAGGGCGGTAAACATAGTTTCCCTGTAGCCGTTGTGGCCGTAAATGACCGTTACGGGGTCTGAAAAATCCTTGCTGTTTGCGCCCTGCGTGTAAATGGCGCCGCTGGCTATCCACGATTTGTCATAAGCGCTGTGGCGAAGATAAAAATCATCGTCGTTAGGGCTTTGAACGATGGGATAGTCGATCTCGGTGCCGTCTATCTTTATCCAGGCGTAGATATCCTCGTTGCCCTGCTGAAGCGTTTTGAAATCAACGGGGTTATCCGCAAGCGGGCCGCTCTGCTGAGCCGTGGTATCCGGAGTCGTTACGATCTCGGATTCCCTTTGCGCCATAGTGGAATTATAGATATAAAAGCCGATATAGACGCAGGCGCACACGAACACGATTATTGCCAAAACAAGCAGCACCGCGCGCTTTTTATCCTTTTTCTTATCCTCTTTAGGCTCGCCGCCGTTGGAGAGCTCTTTTTCGTCTTTCATTAAAACACCGCAATTCAAAATTTAATAAGACAGCATTTGCCGGCGAAAGCGCGCCGGACGCTTTGCATTAAAAAAACCTGCTCTTAAAGAACAGGTTTTTTAAAAGACCATTATGGGATTATTCGGCGTCCTTCTTCTTGGAAAGGGCAAGGATTGCAGCACCTGCACATACTGCCGAAACCGCTGCCGCAGCTACCGACACGCCGGTGTCGGGAGAGGTTGAAGAAGTATCCTTATCGGCATCACCTGAGGGGGCGGAGCCTACCTTGGCAAGGCAGTTTACGGTGTAGCCGTCCGGAGATTCGAACGCAGCCCAGTCAAGAACCTCGATGATAAGGGTGTTGCCATCCATCTTGACTACCTTGCATTTATCGGCTACATCGTCAAGATCAACGGCGTTGCCGTTTTTATCGATAAGATTCCAGCCGGCGAGCTCGCCGTCGCCCGTGTAGGTGAATACGAGCTGATCCGAGCCGGCCTCTACCTGAGCGCCTGTAACCTGAGTTGTGGGCTTGCCGTTGAGCAGAGGATCGTTTGCCTCGTGGATAACCGCAACTGCCTGCGGGCTGTAAACATGGATTTCAGCCATTGCGGGAGCTGCGAAAGCCAAGCAGACGGATACAGCTGCTATAACGGAAAGAACAGCAGAAAGAATTTTTTTCATAATCAACACCTCAACAGATAAAATATAAATTTACATCTATTAAATATACAACTGCATTATAGCATTTAAAATCGCGTTTGTAAAGGGCTTTTTTCAAAAATTCTTTACATTTGCTCGTTACTTTGTCTAAATTTCACAAGCGGAATTATCAGGTGAGCTGCGATTTGCCGGTGCAAAGCTCATAATACCTGCCGTGCTCCTTAAGCAGATCCTCGTGGTCGCCGCGCTCTATTATCACCCCGTGCTCAAGCACCATAATGGCGTTTGAATTTCTGACGGTTGAAAGGCGATGCGCGATGACGAACACCGTTCTGCCCGCCATAAGTCTGTCCATACCGTGCTCTATGTGCATTTCCGTGCGGGTGTCAACAGAGGAGGTAGCCTCGTCAAGGATAAGCACGGTGGGCCTTGCGACCGCCGCTCTTGCAATGGCAAGAAGCTGGCGCTGCCCCTGCGAAAGATTATCGCCGTCGCCGGAGATCGGCGTATCGTACCCCTGCGGGAGCCTTTTTATGAACGAATGAGCCGAGGCGAGCTTTGCCGCGTCAATGCACTCCTCGTCCGTTGCGTCCAGCCTGCCGTAGCGTATATTATCCATAACCGTGCCGGTGAAAAGGTGCGTATCCTGAAGCACGATAGAAAGCGTTTTGCGAAGATCCGCCTTTTTGATGCGCTTGATGTCTATCCCGTCGTAGGTTATTGTGCCGCTGTGGATATCGTAAAATCTGTTTATAAGGTTTGTTATCGTGGTTTTGCCCGCGCCGGTTGAGCCGACAAAGGCTATCTTCTGACCGTGGCGCGCGTAGAGCGAAATATCGTGAAGCACGGGCTTTTCGGGAACATAGGAAAAATCAACATCCGTGAACACAACATTGCCCTCAACGGGAACAAGGCTGCCCGAATCGTTCCAAAACAGCTTTCTTTCGCCGTTTTCGTATTTTTCCTCAAGCGTAACGGTGCCCTCGTCCACCTCCGGCTCCATATCCATAATCTCGAACACGCGCTCCGCGCCGGCAAGCGCCGAGAAGATGGTGTTCATCTGGTTGGCGATCTGGTTTATGGGCTGAGTGAACTGCTTTGAATAGCTTAAAAATGTGAAATATGTGCCTATGTCTATGCTGCCGGCAAGCGCAAGCAGCCCGCCCGCAAGGGCGATGGTGGCGTAGCTGGCGTTATTTATGCCCGTTGAGCTGGGACCCATTACGCCGGCATAAAAATTGGCGTTCGTTGCGGCTTTTCTGAATTCGTCGTTGCACAAAACGAACTCCTCGTTCATCTTATCCTCGTGGTTGAAGACCTTTACGACCTTGAGCCCCTCCACAGATTCCTCTATGTTTCCGTTCATAATGCCGAGCTCCTTTTGCTGGGCGCGGAAATACTTTCTGGAGCGGCTGCCTATCTTGCTTACGGCAAGCACCATTATAATGAGGAAGATGAGCGCTATGCCGAACAAAAGCGGACTGAGATAGAGCATCATTATGATTATGCCGGCAAACGAAAACGCCGACGCCACGAGCTGCACCATAGACTGCTCGAGCATCATCTGGATATTATCCACATCGTTTGTAAAGCGGCTCATAATCTCGCCGTGGGTCTTGCTGTCGAAATACCGAAGCGGCAGCGACTGCATATGGTTGAAAAGCTCTTTTCTTATAAGATTGGTGGTTTTATAAGCGATGGTTACCATAACGCGGCTCTGTATAAACGAGAACAGCGCCGTGCCGCAGTAAAACGCGCCGACAACCGCAAGATTTTTAACAAGCTGGCGGATGCCGTTCGTCATAAAATCCCCTGCGAGGATGGAAGCCTCTATATCGTTCAATATGGGGCGCAGCCAATAGGAGGCGGCAACCTGGCAGACGGTGCTGAGCACGAGCGAAACAAAAACTATGATGAGAAACATCTTGCTTTTGCCCATATAGCCGAGTATCCTGCCGAAGGTCTTTTTTGCGTTTTTAGGCTTGGCGTAGCCGTGCTTTTGATCCATAGGTCCCGGCATTATTCGCTCACCCCTTTCTGCTGGGTGCTGTATATCTCCTGGTAAATGCTGTTTGACTTGAGCAGCTCGTCGTGAGTGCCCTCGCCCATTATCTGACCGTCGTCGATAACGAGTATCTTATCGGCGTCCTTAACGGAGGATACGCGCTGCGCGATGATGAACACCGTGGTGTCCTTGAGCTCCGTGTAAAAGCTGGTTCTTATCTTCGCCTCCGTGGCGGTGTCCACAGCGGAGGTGGAGTCGTCAAGAATCAGTATCTTGGGCTGCTTTATCATTGCGCGGGCGATGCAAAGGCGCTGCTTTTGACCGCCGGAGAGATTGAGGCCGCCCTGCGAAAGATCGGTATCATACCCGTTTGGCTGGCGAAGCACAAAATCGTGAGCCTGGGCGCAGCGGCACGCGCGCTCTATCTCCTCGTCCGTGGCGTCCGCCCTGCCCCAGCGGATATTATCCCTGATAGTGCCGGAAAACAGCACATTTTTCTGAAGCACAACGCCTATCATATCGCGCAGGGCGCGCACATTGTAGTCGCGCACATCAACGCCGTCCACCAAAACGCTGCCGGCGGTGACATCATAAAGGCGCGGGATAAGATTTACAAGGCTTGATTTGCCGCAGCCCGTGCCGCCGACGATGCCCACGACCTCGCCGGGATTTGCCGTGAAGGAAATATTGTGAAGCACATCGTCGCCGCTGTTTGCAGCGTCGTATTTAAAGCAAACATTCCTGAACTCCACCATTCCCCTTGCGCTTTCGGGCGAGGGCGAATAATTCTTTTCGCCGTTTGTTATATCCACCTCGGTATTGAGGACCTCAACAACACGGTCGCCGCACGCCTTGCCCCTTGCAAGCTGAAGCAGCATCATAGATATCATCATAAGGTTCATAAGCACCTGGATGATATACGAGGCAAAAACGGAGATCTCGCTTACATCCATAACGCCCGTGCTGGCGTCCACGCCGCCGCGGTAGTAAACATAAACGACAACGCCGTTTAAAACAAGCATCATAAGCGGCATAACGGTTACCACAAGACCGGACGCCCTTGCGCCCTGGGCGGCGAGCGCATCGGAAACGGATTTGAATTTATCCTTTTCGTGCTCCTCGCGCACATACGCCTTTACGACCCTGATGCCGATAAGATTTTCCTGAACGACGCGGTTTACATTATCTATCTTCTTCTGCATTTTCTGGAACATCGGGAAGCCGAATTTCAAAACGCAGACAACTACTATTACGAGCACAGGGAGAATGAAGAGCAAAAGCGCGCTCATCCGGGGGTTTATGGAAACGGCGAAAACCGCCGAAACCACGAGCAGCGCAGGACCGCGCACAAGGATGCGAAGGCCCATAAGCACCACCATTTGCAGCATGGTGATGTCGTTTGTGAGCCTTGTTGTGAGCGATGCGGTTGAAAAGCGGTCTATATTTTTGAAGGAAAAGGTGCTTATTTTTTTATAAACATCATTTCTGAGCCTGAACGCAAAATTCTGGCTGCAAACGGAGGATGCTTTCATCGTTATAAGACCGCCGGCAAGGCCGACGAGCGCAAGCAGGAACATCCCGACGCCGTAAAGGATGACGCTTTTTTTCACCTCCTGCGGCGAATGGGCCGTGCTTACCATATTATAGATATTGCTGGCGATGGACGGCAAGGAAAGCTCGCAGATCGCTTCTATTATCATACCGAGGGCGCTTGCCGCGGCAAGATGCCACAGCCCCTTCATATATCCGGCAAGCTTTTTGAGCATAACCGCTCCCCCTTTTAACAAAACTGACCGTGCGCCGGCTGAGCCCCGATAACGGCGCTCAATCGGCTTTTACGGCTTGGCAAGCAGTATTCTAACATTGAAAAAAATTAAAATCAAGGGATTTGAAAAATTTTAACACCCTGTTAATTTTGCAGTTGTCAAATTCGGGGCTTTGTGATAAAATATGCCCTGTTGACAAGGGCGAAAGCCGCTTCAAAGGAAGTGAAACGATGCGTCTTTACGATTATTCGCAAATAACCGCGCTGCTGAAAAGGCACGGCTTTACCTTTTCTAAGGCGCTGGGTCAGAACTTTATCACCGACCCCGAAATATGCCCCGCAATGGCAAAAAGCCTTGGCGCAAGCGGCGATACCGGCGTGCTTGAGATAGGTCCGGGCATAGGCGTGCTTACAAAGGAGCTGAGCGCCGCCGCGGGAAAGGTTGCGGCGATAGAGGCTGACGCGCGCCTGCTGCCGATACTTGATGAAACGCTTGACGGCTGCGGCAATGTTGAGATAATCAGCGGCGACGCGATGAAGCTTGACCTGAACGAGATAATCGAGCGCTGCTTTGCCGGTATGAAGGATGTTAAGGTGTGCGCAAATCTGCCGTACTACATCACCTCGCCTATCATTATGAGGCTCATTGAGAGCAGGCTGAGGATAAGCAGCATCACAGTTATGGTGCAAAAGGAGGCAGCCGAGAGGCTGACGGCGCCCGTGGGCTCGCGGCTGTGCGGAGCGCTTACCGTGGCGGCGCAGTATTATGCCGAGGCAGAAAAGCTGTTTGATGTTTCAAGGAACTGCTTTATGCCCTCGCCCAAGGTGGACAGCGCCGTGATACGCCTTACGGTGCGCAGAGAGCCGCCGGTCAGGGTGGACAGCGAGGAAAACTTTTTCAAAGTGGTGCGCGCGGCGTTTTCCCAGCGCAGGAAAACGGCGCTCAACTGCCTTTCCGGCGCGCTCGGTCTGCCGAAGGATACGGTTTCAGACGCGCTTTTGCAGATAGGGCGCAGCCCGTCGGACAGGGCGGAGACCTTTTCGCTTGAGGAATTCGCGGCGCTTTCACGGCTTATTTGACGCGGAAAATTGTATATTTTGTTAATTTTCAGCGATAATATTGCAAGAACGCGCAAAATAAGCTAATATATATTCAAAGGACGCTCCTGGAGGGGAAAAATGGAAAACGATATTGCAAAACAGAATATCGGCGAGAAAGCGCATCTTTTCATAAAGGACCCGCTTTTTATGTTTTTCTGCCCCGTTAAGGCGAAAAGAGCGGATTTTATTGACAGGTATTTCAATTATTACCTTGAAAAATGGAGCGCCGCCGGCGAGCTTATAGAAACGGGCTGCAGCGGCGTGGCAGCCGTGCTGCGCGACCCCGATTCGTTTGTTTTCCGCTTTCCGGGCAGGCACGGGTTGGCGCTGAGGATGAACAAATTTTCATACAATGTGCTCAACCATATGGAGATTGTGCAGGACATAGTCAACATAGTTGTGCCGCAGCAGATGAAAAAGCGCGTGCTGACCGTTTTTGCCGCGCCCGAGGTGGACGGGGAAAGCATACAGCGCGTTATAGACGAATGTAAAAAGCGCGCCGAGGCGGAGGGCTTTGTGCTGGTGTATGAAACCTTTTCCAAAAGATTTTTAAAAATCTTTGAGGAAAACGGCTTTGCAACGGGATATTCAAGGCAGTATCTCAACACGCAGTTCTTCCAGAGCGTGCTGACATATAATATCTAAAATCGCTTAAAAGCATACAAAAAAAACCGTTCGGAGACCCGAACGGTTTTCTTTTGTATTCAGTTTACCGTTTTTCAGTTTATCGTTACATCCGAAACGGGGCAGAAGCTGCCGCTTGCCTCGCCGCTCGGCGTAACGGTTACGGTGCTGCCGTTTTCAACGAGCAGAACATCCATACACTCCGAAACGCTGATATAATAGTAAACGCCGTTTATCTGAAGGTAATAATAGGTGTTGCCGTTATTTACGGAGGTGATTATATCGGTGACGCTGCCGGTCACGGACGAGCCTGTCTGCGGCTCCTGCGGCGCGGGCTGCTCCTGCTGCGCGTCATCCCCGGCGGGCTGCGCTGCGGAGCTGTCGTCTGCCTCGCTGCCCTCCTCAACAAGATAATCATTTACATCAACATCGGAGCCGATGATGTTCTTGTCCTTAAGCGCCTGGATATAATTTTCAACGGCTGCGTTGAGGGCGTTGGCGTCGCTCTTCATCTCGTCCACTATGCCCGTGCCCACGATAGTTTTATCCGCAAGATTTACGAGCGCGTAGCCCTTAACGGTGTTGCTGGAGCCGTAAAGGCTCATAAAGTAGGTGGGCTGCCCCTCTATATCGAGCAGTATCGGGAAGGTTGCGGCATATTGATAGTTCTGAACAGCGTCCTGAGCGGATTCCATCGCCGCCGTTTCAATAGCGCCGCCGGACTCGTAATAGCGCGTTTCCTTGGTGCGCTGATTTGCAAGAATGAAGCCGAAGTTGGAGGCGTCCGTTTCAGAGGAGGTTACGCCTGTGTATACCCAAACATCATCGTCCATCGCGATATAGCCGCTGCCGCGCGACGCCTGGCTCACATCGTTTTGGAAGATTATGGAGTTCCAAAAGCCGTTTTGCAGCTTTCCGTAATAATCATACTGCTGAACAAGCAGATTTGCGGAATAAACAACATCTATCCACTGAAGCGATTCGTCGCTGCGGATCTGCTCTATGCCGTAATAAACGCTTTCGCCGGTGAGCGCGTCCGTGATTATGGCTCCCTTGACATCCGTGCCGCCGAAAAGGCCGATGGTCTTATCAAGAACGGGCGTGATCCAGAAGGGATAGCCGCTGTCGTCTATCTCAAAATTGGGCGTGTCAAGCAGCTCAGTGGGATACTGGAAGCGGATGTGCCTTATGAGCTTTTCGTTGAACAGCTCCGTGGGGCTGTACTGGATTGCGGAGCCGAACTGCTCAACGCAGTTTACAACGGTGACCTTTTGCGTTACAAGGTCGATGATCATATAGGCGGGGACGCCCTCTTTGGTGTTGTTGAACCACTTGAAGACATCGGCGTATTCAAGATAAGCCACGCGCACGGGGCGGTTTTTGTAGTTTATCATCGTGGTGGTGTTCGAAACAACATACTGGCTCTTGTATTCGGAGAGTGTGCCGAGCTGCTGGTCCGCAAGAGTGAGCGCGCGCGACTCATCCACGCGAGGAACATTTTCTATGCTGATATTTTCAAAATCAGCGGAAAATTCGCTGGTTGAAACCGGCATAAGCTTGCTGTAGGAGGACGCTCTGAACAGCGTTGCGCCGCAGAGCCAGCCGATTCCCATTACAACGAGCAGCACGGCGGCTATTATGATGGGCACGCGAGAGGATTTTTTTACATATTCGCGGCGCTCTATCTTTTTGTTTGCCTTGCACACAAGCGCAAAAAACAGCATAAACAGCGCCATAAGGATGAACACGAAGAAATAGATGTTGGGATCCTTGAAATTCAGCGCGGGCAGCAGCATATAATATACGACGCCGCCGGAAACAACGGTGAGCAGGGCGGAGATAAGCAGCCTGAGCCAGAGCTTATCCGGCTTTACCACAACATCCACCTCGTCCTTTTTGGGCCATTTGAATTTTGACTTGAAGTCGTTTATGACCTCGTCGGCGTCATAATCCATATTGGGGATATGTTCGCTCATAATCAATACTCCTTTTAAGCCGCGGCACAGCGCGGTTTTTTCCGCCCGCCGGGCGGCATTGAAATTATAATACCATACGCGGGCGCATTATTCAACACAAATATATTTAAAAATATATAAACGCCTGCGCGGAAAATGCGCGCAACGGAAAAGCCGCCGCGGATAAGACCGCAGCGGCTCTTTTTAAACTGATTATGCTATAAGCGGCGGGATTTATCCCTGCTGCTCAAGCTTACGCTCTGGTGAGTTCCCTTGCGTCAAGAAGATACTCATCCGACGCGGGATAGTGCATATCATAGCTGATTGCAACAGCGGCGCTCTTATCCTTGATTACAAGAACATTGGCGTGGTTAACCGCAACATTGACTTTCATATGGTAATCAGCCTCAACAACCGTGTTGGTGGAGGTGTTGATCTTGATGACGCCGGTGCCGCCCTCGTAATCAACAAGGCAGTTCTCCTCTGTGGAGCCGCTTGCCCATGAAAGCTGGCTGATGGAATCTACGGTTGCGCCGATATCGCCGAGAACCTCAAAGAAGCGGCCCTGCGAATCCTCGCCGCGCATAGACATTGAAGAAGCCTTGGGCTGGATGGTGATGGTGATAGTGCCGTCGCCGTTGTCTACAACATTGCAGGCCTGGGAATCCTCGGGAGTGAAGTAGGAGGTTCTGAAATCAAACTGGCCGGGATTAGCGGCGTCGCCGTTTGAGTTATCAAGCAGCGGATCTCTGTTGTTGCAGGGCGGAAGGCCGTATACGCTGGGCTTGAACAGACCGTCTACGATGGTGGGAACAAGGTTGTTGATAACCGCGTTCTCCGAGCCCTCGATAAGAACGGAATCGATGTTGAGCTTCTCTTCACCTACAAGGGCATAGTACTCAACGGTGTTGCCTTCGCCGTCAATATAATTGGCGGTCTGAGCCTTGGTGTTGTTATAGCACTGAACATAATAATTGATAACAGCAGCCTCGTCTGCAAACTCGATGCCGCCGTAAGTGCCGGAAACGAAAGGCTCTATTGCGGAAGCGCCGGCATCCCCTTCGGGTTCATCCTTCTGATTCCAGGTGCCGTCCTGAACTTCCTTGATTGCCGTGATAGTTCCGTTTGTTATGTAATTGATCTTACCGCAGCCTGCAAGCGCAAGCACGAAAGCAACAACAAGAACAACACAAAGAACTGCCTTAAATGTTTTCTTCATTACTTTTGTACCCCTTTCAGTACGAACTAAGCATAATCAATTTGCTACTTCTTTAATTTATTATAAAATCGACAAAAAGTCAATACCAAAAAGCGGAAATAACAAAAATAATTATAAATTCTTTAACTTTTATGTGGTTGTTATTTAACATTTTGTGTGTTATACTTGCTTTAGCGATTTTTAACATTCTTCTTAAGAAAGGATTTTAAACATATGAGATGCAAAAACTGCGGCTTTGACAACCAGGAGGGCAGGTACATATGCGAAAACTGCGGCTCTCCCCTGTTTGACGGCACGAACGAGATAGTGCCGGAGGAGGACGACGACGCCCCCGTAAGGATAGACGACGAGGACGATGACGAGCCAGCACCCGCCGCCGCGGACGAGGACGATGTTAAAAATAATAAAAAGAATATAATCATTATAATAGTGCTTGCCGTTATACTTGTTGCAATGCTTGTGGGCATCATAGTTGCCGCCGTAACGGGCAAAGAAAAGGAGACGCAAACAGAGCCGCCCGTTTCAGTAAGCGAGGAGCTGACCGAGGACGAGGAGGAGCGCGAGACCGAAAGGCGCACCACCACCACAACAACGACCGCGGCGCCGGAAACCACCATCACCACAACCACTACCACAACGACCACAGCCGCGCGCTTTACCATTTCCGTTGACATTGACGGCAACGGCACCGTGAGCGGCGACGGGACCTTTGAAGCCGGCACAAGGGCGACTCTTGTTGCCACTGCGGACGAGGGCTATCAGTTTGTAGGCTGGTTTGACAACGACACGGGCACCCAGGCGGCTTCCGGCACGAGATACACGATAACCGTTGACTCAAACAGAAACCTCACGGCGCGCTTTTCCGCGCTGCCGCAGCAGGACGAGGAAGCTCCCACGGGTGAAGCGGATGAATAAGGGAGAGCTTGCAAGGCAGAATTTTCTTTCCGGTCTCGGCTGCACGCAGGCTGTTGCTGCGGCGTTCGCCGATGAAATGGGGCTTGACGAGGAGCTTGTTAAGCGGCAGACGATCGGCTTCGGCGCGGGAATGGGCAGGCTCAGAGAGGTCTGCGGCACGGTTTCCGGAATGACATATGTTTTATCAAACCTTTACGCAGACGAGGGCAAGGCGGCGGTCTACGCAATGGTGCAGGAGGTTGCGGGCGAATTTAAAAGGCTCAACGGCTCAATAGTCTGCCGCGAGCTGCTGGGGCTCAGCGCAGGCGCCGTATCGCCCCCTACGCCCGACGCGCGCACCGCCGAATATTACAAAAAACGCCCCTGCCCCGAGCTTTGCCGCCTGGCGGCGGATATACTTGCCGATTTCATTGCAAAGAAAGAACAGGCGGGAAAATAAAAAACTCTTGCATTTTAAAGTGCAATGTGGTATAGTATTTGAGCATTAAACATAAGCGGCTCGCCGCTGTGTTTAATATGCGCCGGTAGCTCAGTTGGATAGAGTGTCTGGCTACGAACCAGAAGGTCGGGGGTTCGAATCCCTTCCGGCGTACCAAAAATACCGAGGTAACTTTTGTTACTTCGGTATTTTTATTTATTGGGTTGTAGGGATTCGAACCCGTGAGGGTTTTTGCGTTTAGGAAACAGCCCGGCGGGCTGTTTTCAGCAAAAAGCGGTGAGCCGGGTACTGAAATGCCGCGCATTTCGGTCGGCGAGCCATCCGTATGCAAGGCGTAGCCGCAGCAGACGTCGAATCCCTTCCGGCGTACCAAAAAACTCAGGTAACTTTCGTTGCCTGAGTTTTTTATTTTTGGTATTTCTTCACTAAAAACTGCTCACTAACCGAGTAGTCATAGGTAAACTTATATAATAATAGGTATTTTAACTTATTAACATTTGTAATTGTAAAAACTATCAAAGACGCCCATTTGACTCCCACTGACATAAATTGAAAAGAATTCGGCTCAAGGATTTTTGTTCCTTGAGCCTTTTTTGTTATGCTGAGAAATGTATGAACTTATTTTTTCTTTCGTTTTCTGATTCAGTTATCAGATTACCCATTGCATCTGCCACCGTTTGCTGCATATTGTTCGTCACATGCATATATGTGTTCATTGTAAAGCCTGCATCTGTGTGACCAAGCATATGAGATATGGTCTTTATATCCATCCCCTGTTCTAATGATAGTGTTGCAAAGCTGTGTCTCAAATCGTGAAAGCGTATTTGCGGTACTCCTGCTCGTTTTTGCATTCTGTGTAGTTTTCTTGTAACCGATGACGGATCACGAAGTCCGCCCGTTATCGGTGATGGGAATATTAATTTATTATCAAGCCTTTGCCTACTCCTTAGCAGTATCAGTTGATTAAAACATTCATCACATAATGCAATCGTTCGTATGGATGAGGCAGTTTTCGGTGTTGTAACCTTAAGTTCACTGCCTATCCGTTGCACTTGCTTGTTCACTGATATTGTTTTGTTTTTCATATCAAGGTCAGCCCAAGTCAGTGCAAGTATTTCACCCAGTCGCAAGCCTGTTGTAATCTCAAGAATATAAAATTCATAACATCCTGAGTCCTTTGTTTCCTGAAGAAATCTGCCAAGTTCATTTGCTTTCAGCGTTTGCATTTCCTTTGGTGCATCTTTTGGCAGTTGTACCTTTTTACAAGGATTACTGCCTATCAATCCCTCGTCCTCTGCTTTTTGCAGGCAGGTTTGCAAGGCTATTTTGATATCCTTTACTGTCTTTGCAGATAAACCGTTGCCTTTCTTTTTAACATTTCTTATTCTCCCACTCGTGTACATTTTCATTAGAAATTGCTGACAGGCTACTGTTGATATATCCTTTATTTTCATACCACCGAGATTAGGTAGTATATATCTGTCAAAATAGTTTTGATAACTGTTTCTTGTGTATTCTTTTACACTCACTGCACAAAATGATTCAAACCAAATTTTTGACCACTCTTCAAGTGTAGGCTCGGGGTTTGTAAGAAAATCACATCTTTCAATTATCTTTTGCCGCTTGTTGCTCTCGGCTATCGCCTTTTCAAGTTTTTCCTTGCACTCGGCTTTCGTTTTTGCAAGAACATTTTTTCTTACTCTCTTGCCGTTAACTATCTCACCTGTATAATAGCGACCTTCCCACCTACCATCTTTGCGTTTGGTTATTGTTCCTTCGCCGTTATTTCGTTTTGCCATTGCAACCTCCTTTCTGCCTGTGGCAACACAACATTACCACAAGCGTTTTTCAATATCCAGATAATTATTCTCTTTTTGAATTTGTTTCAATCCAACTTCTCAGTTGCTCTTTTGGAACAGATTTTCTTCTGCCCATTACAACAACAGGAAAGCTGTTGTCATTTCTAATAAGTTTGTATAGACTGACAGCAGAAATTCCAAGCACTTCTGCCGCTTCAGGAACTGAAAGCATTAATGGTAATTCGTCAAATGATTTATATTTACTTTCCATATTGAATCTCCTTTCAGCCTGTCGACAAATGTTGTCAGGCATTTGTTTTACTAACTCATAGTGTAATCATATTATTTATAACCAAAAGCCTTTTGC
>CALWHV010000017.1 GCA_944380545.1 uncultured Eubacterium sp.
ATAACAGCCGCGCCCGCGCCCGTGGAATACGCCGCCGCAACGATAGACGGCAGCGAGGTCACGGCGATATGGGCGGTAACGCCGGGTCACAGCTATATCATCCAGTGGTCAACGGACCAGAGCTTTAAAACGATAGAGGGCAGCGAGAGCGTAAGCGGCTCCGACAACAATTTCTGCACCTTTACGGTAAACGGCGACCCGGCTGATTATTACATCCGCGTGCGCGCCACAAGAACCGCCCGCGGCGAGATGATCGGCGGCGAATATTCGCCGGTTGTAAAAGCCGAATAAGCAA
Organism: uncultured Eubacterium sp.; assembly: GCA_944380545.1. GTDB lineage: Bacteria > Bacillota > Clostridia > Oscillospirales > Acutalibacteraceae > Eubacterium_R. The sequence continues at coordinate 296 of CALWHV010000017.1, forward strand.
AAAAAAAACACCCTTGGAGCAGTCCTCCGAGGGTGTTTTTTTTTGCAGCCGTTACAGCTTTATTGCTTTCATCATAAGGCGCACATAGTCTACCGTCCACACTCCGTTTTTGAACAGCGCGGGGCGGCATAGCTCGACGGCGCAGCCGATTATCCCATCCTTATCCTTTGGGGAAACGCCGTTGAACGCCGTTGTTACAAACATCCTTATCCAGTTTTCAAGCCCGTTTTCGCCCTCCTGCGGCGTAGGGCGGTCGTAAAGGCGCGCAAGCTCAACCTTAAAGCCGTGCTTTTCAAGCAGGGGAGCGAATTCCCCTATCGTGCGGAAATTGAAATCCATCCTGTATTCATAGCCGTATTTATCAAACGCCTTATCGAGCGCGCTGTGGACGGTGGCTGCGCAGCCCTTTCCGCCGAATTCAAACACGAGCTCGCCGCCGGTTTTGAGATTTGCGGCTATATTTTCTGCCAGCTTATCCTGATTTTCTATCCAGTGGAAAACGGCGTTTGAAAAGATTGCGTCCGCTTTATTTTCGAGCGTGAACGGGCAGGCGTCGGCGTGCATAAAATCAATATCAGGATGCAGCTCCCTTGCTTTGGCGACCATTTCGGGAGAGGCGTCTATTCCGAGCGTTTCGTATTTTTCGGCAAGCTTCTGCGTAAGCGCGCCGTTTCCGCAGCCGAGGTCAACAACGAAGCTGCCGCTTTTGACCGTGAGAAGATCAAGTAGGCTCTCGCCGTATTGATGCACGAATTTGAAATTTTCGGAATAATTCTTTTCGTCCCATATCTTCATATAATCATTTTCCTTTTGAGAGCTTTTTGGCAGACGAGCCGGCGTTCACGATATAGATGCCGACGCAGACAAGAACGAGCGAGAGCAGATTTTTAACACTGAACGCCTGCGCCGTTTCGCCGAGAAAGAGCGCGGAGAGCAGCACGCCGAAAACGGGATTCATAAAGCCGATGACCGCCACGCGTGACACGGGATTATGTTTGAGCAGCAGCCCCCACACTGTGTACGCCACGGCTGAGATGAGCGCGAGATACAAAATCGCGAGCACGCTTTTTATATCCGCCTGCATATGTATCCTGCCGCCGGCGGCAAACGAAGCCGCGGCCATTGCCGCGCCGCCGAAAAGAAACTGCCAGCCGGAGAGCATAACGGGATCATCCGTTTTTGAAAAGCGCTTTATCAAAACGCTTGAAACCGAATACGCAAGGGCGGAGATGATTATCGCGCCCTCTCCGTTCACAGCGAAGCCGGAAAAGCCGCCAGCTTCAAAATTGATAAGTACGACCCCGGCAAAGCCCGCCGCCGCGCCGACGAGCTTCAGGGCGGTGAGCCTTTCCATCCCGAACACGGCGCACAAAAAGAGAGAAAGGAAAACATTGAGCGCAACAAGAACGCTTGATTTTACTCCGCTTGTGTGGGCAAGGCCGATATAAAACGCAACATATTGCAGGATAGTTTGAAACAGGCTCAAAACAAGGCAGTGCCCGAACTCCGCCTTACTTTTCGGATAAAGCGGCTTTTTTGCAATAAGCGAGCCGAATATTATGACGAGCGCGCCCGCAAGCGCAAATCTGATTCCGGCAAACAGAATCTGCGAGGCGGTGTTGCTTTCGGCTATTGAAAACATTTCATAGCCGGTTTTGACCATCGGGAAAGCGCTGCCCCACAAAAAGCAGCAGAGCAGCGCAAGAGGAAGCATTATATAGGTTTTTGAAAGCCTTGAATCATTCATCTAAACCAAACACTCTGTTATATATTATCTGCACATCGCTTTCGGTGAGCACGGTTGGATTCAGCGTGAGCTTTGCCGGAGCAACGCTTTTTACAAATTCGCCGACCTGCTGCGCCGATGCCCGCGGGCGCTCAAGACCGAATTCCGAAATAAGGGACGCGAATATCTCCGCGCCGCTTTGGGAATCGCTGCCGCCGAGCAGTACGCCGAGCTCGTCAAGGGCTTTGAGCACATATTCCCTGCCGCGCGGATCGTTTACCCTGCTGTTGTTGAGATTCATATACCGCCAGATCTGTGCAAGGCAGACGGCGACCGAATGGCCGTGAGCCGTGGAGCAGTTCATCGTGATATTATAGCACATAGCGTGGGCGGAGGTGGTTGAGGTTATATTTATCGCCTTGCCCGCGTAATAGGAAGCCATAAGCATACCGCGGTTTGCGCGCGGCTCGTTATTGATGTAGCCGCTTTTATTTTCCGTGAAAAGGCGTATCGCCCTTTCGGCATAATCCCTGCTCTGCTCACTGCTTTTAACGCTCCAATAGCTCTCTATTGCGTGGGAAAGCGCGTCAAGGCAGGTGGCGCGGCGCTGATACGGCGGCACGGTGAACAGAAAGCGCTCGTCGAGCAGGACGAAATCGGGAAGAAAAGCATCGTTTGAAACGGAATGCTTGATATTTTCGTTTACATAAAATATTGAATACTTCGTTGCCTCCGAGCCGGTGCCGGAGGTGGTTGGTATGGCAAAAAACGGGATATCGTTATCGCTCATCGGCTCGGTGAGCGCGGTTTCGGCGCTGTTTGTTGCAAGCAGCTTTATCATCTTTGCCGAATCAAGCGCAGAGCCGCCGCCCGCGCCTATCATAAAATCGCAGGCGCTGCTTTTAAAAAGCTCCGCCGCGGCAGCCATATCCTCAAACCGCGGATTCGGGCGAACCGTATCCCACACGACAAGCTGCGGATAATTAGCCTTTAAAAATTCAAACGCCGCCGTTTTTTCAAACGAGCCGCCGCAGCAAAGGAACGCCCTTTTGCGCGGGCAGAACTTTAAAATATCCGAAATATCGCTTAAAACAACATCCTTAATCCGCATTTGCAAGCCACTCGTATTCTTTAAGATAGATCCTTGTTTTATCCCACGGATCGCCGTCAAGATGCCTTATGAGCCAAACATAATACATCTCGTAGCCCGGCGCGGTCACCTGCTGGTGAGCGTTGCCGCCGCGGATGCAAAGGCAGTCGCCGCTCATAACCTTATACGGCGTATCGCCCTCAAAGCCGGCTCCGAAGCCCTCCGGACGACTGAATTCGTAGTAATAAAGCTCCGGCTGGGGATGATGGTGCGGCGGATAAGAGGTCCACTTGCCGGGCTGGCCGAAGACCTCGCCCATCACCATATTGGAATAGGGCGCGTTATCAAGGTCAAACATAGTGGAAACTATCCTGTGGCCGGCGCCGCCCCACTGACCCTTGCCGAACTCCTGATAAAGGCAGTTTTCGGGATTGTAAAAAACAGGCTCCCAGGTTTTTTCGTTATCCGTTTGCTGGACGAGGAGCTTACTGTCCTCCAGCGCGGTGATAACAGCCCTTGTGCCCTTTGAAAAATGAACGGCGAAGGGCTTTTTTTCAAACGGGCTTTCCCTTTTGCAGCTTTCGTCTATTGAACCGCCCACCTTGAAATTGACGCTGCCTGCAAGAAGCAGCACGGCACATTCGTTCTTTTCCTCGCAGATAACGAGCTCCTCGCCTTTTTTAAGAAGCTTTACATAGATGTCCATAAGCATCTCGGGGTTGACTCCGTTCATTTCGCAGAGCACCTTTTTGCCGTTTTCATCATAATCCGGCTTGTAAACCATAAAACTACCTCCGTTTTATTTGATCAAAAATGAATATATATCCTCGTAAACCTCTTGCCTGTTGAGCTCGTTGAGCACCTCGTGGCGGCAATCGGGATAAAGCTTTTTTTCGGCGAGGGTATGTCCGGTTTCGATAAGCCTTTGGCAAACGCCCTCTATGCCCTTTGAATAATCGCCCACGGGATCCTGCGCGCCGCTTATCAGCAGGATCGGCAGATCCTTTCTGATATGCGAATACCATTCGCTGCTGTTTGCGGCGGTGTTGAGATGAAGCAGATCACGCATACCGTTTATCGTGAAAGTGAAGCCGCAAAGCTCGTCGGCGATATACTTATCGACCGCCGCCCGGTCCCTTGTGAGCCAGTCGTAAGGAGTGCGTCCCTCAAACCTGACATTATATTTTCCGAACGCCAGCTTATCCATAAACGCCGAGCGGTGATGATCTCCCTTTACGGCGGAGATGAGCGACGCGACCTTGATGCCCATTCCCGCGGCGCTGTTTGCGCCGCCCGTGCCCATATAGACGGAGCGGCTGCTTTTTTCGGGATAACGCGCGTCAAAGCAGCGCACTATAAAAGAGCCCATAGAATGACCGAAAACGATGTGCGGCACATCGGGAAGCTCCTTTTGCGCAAGCTCAAACACCGTTTTATAATCCTTTATAAGGCCGAGCCAGCCGTTTTCCCTGCCGAAAAAGCCAAGCTCGTTTTTATCCTGATTTGAGGAGCCGTGATTTGCCATATCGTGCATAAAAACGGCTATGCCCCTTTGATTCAGGAAGGATATGAAATCGGCGTATCTTTCCATATGCTCCGCCATACCGTGGTGGAGCGCAACGGCGGCGCGCACCTCGCCGTCGGGCAGGAACTGCCTGCCGTGGATATCGCAAACGCCTGTTGCCGAGCGGAAGGTAAAATCCTTTATCTGCATAATAACACCCCTTTTTGCAAAAGAAAAAATATTGCTGCGTATTATTATAATATCACATCACGCCGGTAAAATCAAACGGCGGGATATAAGATTCCTTTGCCGACGAAAGCTCCTGGACGAACATATTTTCAACGCCGCACTCAAGCGCGTGGCGCACCGCCTTTTGATATTCGCGGCGCGTGATGCGCCTTGAAAGCTCCGGCAGCTTTGAAAGCTCGCCGCACGGGGTGTACTGCGCCATAAGGCTCAGGTACGCGCCGGAAAAATCGCGCCGGCATATATCAATGACCTCGCACGCGGTGTTGACATTTTCCGGCAGTATAAGGTGGCGGATGATAACGCCTTTTTTCATCATACCGTCCTCAAACACGCATTTTTCCTGCTGGCGCAGCATCTGAGCTATCGCAGCCCTTGCCGTTTGAGGATAATCCGGCGCAAGGCTGTATCTTGCGGCTTTTTCGCTTCTTGTGTATTTGAAATCCGGCAGGTAGATATCTATAAGCCCGTCCAGCTCCTTGAGCGTTTCAACGCTGTCGTACCCGCCGGAATTATAGATCACCGGCACGGGGCATTTCCATTTTGAAAAAAGCTCTTTGAGCTGAAGCGCATAATGCGTTGGGTTAACAAGGTTTATATTTTGAGCGCCCTGAGAAATCAACCGCTCAAAAATTGAAATAAGCTTTTCCTCGCTGACCTCGACGCCTTTGTTTTGCAGGCTTATCTCGCTGTTTTGGCAAAATGCGCATCTGAGCGCGCAGCCGCTGAAAAAGACGGCGCCGCTGCCCCTCTTGCCGCTGATGCACGGCTCCTCCCAGAAATGGAGCGCCGCGCGCGCGATCTTAAAAGCATAGGGGCTGCGGCAAAAGCCTGGCGAGCTTTCCCTTTTTGCCCCGCATCTGCGCGGGCACATATTGCAGATCATAAAAGCTCCCTGTATATATCCGATTTTTTAAACGGCGTTTCGGCGGCTGCCTCTTTTGCGGCGCGGCTGATGCTCATACCGCCTTCGACCAGCTTTTTCGCCCTTTCCACGGCGTCTTCAAGCGTTATCTCCTGCGCCTCTTCCCTTTTGCCGTCTATGATAAGAACGATCTCTCCCTTAAGGCTGCCGTCAGCATATTTTTCGGCGGCGTTTCCAAGTGTGGTCCGTATAACTTCCTCGTGTATTTTTGTGAGCTCGCGCACGATGCACAGGCGCCTGTTCCCGAAAGCGGCGTACATATCAAAAAGCGTTTTGGCAAGCTTGTGCGGCGCTTCGTAAAACACCATAGTGCGCTTTTCATCCTTAAGCGAATCAAGATGCTCAAAGCGCTGCTTTTTTGCCGTGCTCAAAAAGCCCTCAAAGGTAAAGCGCCCCGTATCCATCCCGGAAACGGCGAGCGCCGTTGCAAACGCGGTGGGCCCGGGAACGGCAACGACCTGTATACCCGCCTCGGCGCACTGCTCAACAAGCAGCTGACCGGGGTCGGAGATGCAGGGCATACCCGCGTCCGTCACCACGGCGCAGCTTTCACCTTTGAGGATGCGCGAGATTATAAGCTCGCCGCGCTCGCGCTTATTGTGTTCAAAATAGCTTACCATCTCTTTTTTGATGCCGAAATGGTTTAAGAGCTTGAGCGTGACGCGCGTATCCTCCGCGGCGATGAAATCCGCCTTTTCAAGCGTTTGTGCGGCGCGCGGCGAAAAATCGGAGAGATTGCCTATCGGCGTGCCCACAACATACAAAACACCATTCATTATTTATGACCGTCCGCATAAGAGCCGTAAATCTCAAGCATCTCCTTTGTGAAGCCGCCGCTTTCATCCTTGATGTAAAGCGAAGGCTCGATGCTGATGAACGGCTTTGAATTTTTTTTGCCCTCCACAAGGAAAAGAAAGGGCTTTTGACCGAATTTATCCGACACGAAGCGCAGCCTTTTAGGCTCAAGGCGGTTCTCGCGCATTATCGAAAGCGCGTCCACAAGCCTTTCGGGGCGGTGGCACATACAGAACCTGCCGCCGAATTTAAGCAGATAAGCCGCCGCCTTAACGGCGTCCTCTATATTGCAGCAGACCTCGTGGCGCGCTATCTTTGCGCCGGAGCTTTTTGACTCTATGCCCGTGCCCACCGGCTTATACGGCGGGTTCATCGTTAAGAGCGAAAAGCTCTCCGCCTCGAAGCTCTCGCGCGCCTGCCTGAGGTCGCAGAGATGCGCCGTGAGCCTTGCAGAAACGCCGTTTCGCTCTATGCTGTGCAAGACCTGCTCCACGGCGTTTTGCTGGATATCAAGGCAGTGAACATCTGTTATATAGGGATCGCGCAGCCATAAAAACGGTATTATTCCGCAGCCCGTGCCCATATCGAGCGCTCTGCCGCTCCGGCGCGGGGCGGCAAAATGGGCGAGCAGCAGCGCGTCCGTGCCGAAGGTATGCTCATCGCTTACCTCGATATAGATATCGTCTGAAAGACGCTCCCAACTGTTTTTCATAGCTTATTCATCATCGGAGGAGAGCTTGAGGATAGCCATAAACGCCTCCTGCGGGACCTCAACGGAGCCGAAGCGGCGCATACGCTTTTTGCCCTCCTTCTGCTTTTCAAGCAGCTTTTTCTTTCTTGTTACATCGCCGCCGTAGCACTTTGCAAGCACATCCTTGCGAAGCGCCTTGACGGTTTCCCTTGCAATGACCTTGCCGCCTATCGCGACCTGGATGGGGATCTCAAAAAGGTGGCGCGGGATATGCTCCTTGAGCTTTTCCGCTATTCTTCTTGCGCGGGGATACGCCTTGTCGGCGTGGATTATGAACGAGAGCGCGTCTATCATCTCGCCGTTTAAAAGCACATCCACCTTGACGAGCTTGCTGCGGCGGTACTCCGCTATCTCGTAATCGAAAGAGGCGTAGCCGCGGGTGCGGGATTTGAGCGCGTCAAAGAAATCGTATATTATCTCGTTGAGCGGCAGCTCGTAATTTATATCGACCCTGTCGGGCGTGATATAAGTCATATTTTTGAATATGCCGCGCCTGTCCTGGCACATCTCCATAACGGCGCCAACATATTCCGCCGGCGAATAGATGCTTGCGTTGCAAAACGGCTCCTCGCTGTATTCTATATTTGCCGGGTCGGGGTAATTGGTGGGGTTGTCTATTTCAAGCATCGTGCCGTCCGTCATATGGATCTTATAAACGACGCTGGGCACGGTGGTGACGAGATCGAGATCGTATTCCCTTTCAAGCCTTTCCTGAATTATTTCAAGGTGAAGCAGCCCCAAAAAGCCGCAGCGAAAGCCGAAGCCGAGCGCGCCGGAGGTCTCCGGCTCAAAGGAGAGAGCGGCATCGTTCAGCTGAAGCTTTTCAAGCGCGTCGCGAAGCGCCTCGTAATCGGCGCCGTCCGCCGGATAAACGCCGCAGAACACCATGGGATTGACCTTGCGGTAGCCGGGCAGCGGCTCCTGCGCGGGAGCGTTTGCAAGCGTAACGGTATCGCCCACTCTGGCGTCGCCCACGGTCTTGATGGAGGCGGTTATATAGCCGACCTCGCCCGCCGTGAGCTCCGCCGCCTTTTCCATAGAGGTGGCGCGCATATAGCCGACCTCAACAACGGTAAATTCCGCGCCGGTAGCCATCATACGCATCGTGTCGCCCGCCTTGATCCTGCCGTCCATAATTCTGACATAGACGATAACGCCCCTGTAGGAATCGTAGGCGGAGTCGAATATCAGCGCGCGAAGCGGCGCGTTTTCATCGCCCTGCGGCGGGCGTATCTCGTTTACTATATATTCCAGCACCTCGCCCACATTTTCGCCGGTTTTGGCGGAGATGCGAGGAGCATCGAGGCACGGTATGCCGATGACCTCCTCCACCTCCTCGGCGGCCTCCTGCGGGCGGGCGGCGGGAAGGTCTATCTTATTTATCACGGGCAGGATATCAAGATCGTGGTCGAGCGCAAGATAGGTGTTTGCAAGCGTTTGCGCCTCCACGCCCTGAGAGGCGTCCACGATAAGCAGCGCGCCCTCGCAGGCGGCAAGGGAGCGCGAGACCTCGTAATTAAAATCCACATGGCCGGGCGTGTCTATAAGATTGAGCTCGTATTTTTCACCGTTTTCCGCCGTGTAATCAAGCTTTACGGCGCGCGCCTTTATGGTGATGCCGCGCTCGCGCTCAAGCTCCATATCGTCAAGTATCTGCTCCTGCATATCGCGCTTTTCAACCGACTGCGTAAGCTCCAAAAGGCGGTCGGCAAGCGTGGATTTGCCGTGGTCTATATGCGCGATAATGGAAAAATTTCTGATGCTTTTTCTGTTTACGGACAAGTTATTTACCTCGCGTTATTCTTTTTGTTTTTTGCGATTGATTCAGCGGTTTTGATCTCTGATCGCACCTTTTTGAACTGCCTTGGGCTTTTTGAAAATATACGCTTCAGATAGCACCACCAAAGCAGATACGGCTGATTTTTCAGCGCGGGATAATACAGCTGCATTATCTTCATCGGCGGGAACGCCCTGTAAAGCATAAAGAAAAAGGAGGAATGTCTGCCGCTGTTTTTTTCAAACTCCTCATAAAGCAGCTCAACTCCGTGCACCCCGCTGCCGTATATGCCGAATCCACAGTTTGAGCTTATGAAACGCGCGTCTTCTACGCTCATCTCGCGCACCCCCGCAAGAGCTTTTGCGGCGCTTTCGGCGCGGCGGGCAAAATCGGAAAGCCCCATCTTTTCGAGCCTGCCGCTGATATAGTCAAAATCAAGCGCGCCGCCGCATTTTGCGCAGATCAGATAAAGATCCGCAAGAAAGCGCACGCCGAAGCCGCCGAGCATTCCGTGCTTATACATATGCGCGATATGGTGAAGGTAAAGATCCTCTCGCTTCATTTCATATTCGCACGAATCGCTGCCGAGCCTTGATGCGTTTTGCCAAACGAACGAAAAATCGGGGAAAAAGCCGTACTCATTTTTAAACAGCTCGCGGTGAAGCTCAAAGGTGTAATACGGCGCTTTTGTGAAATCATCGGAATTGCCGCCGCTTGAAATAAGCTTGTAGCCGCGGCGCTTCATTAGCTTTATAAGCTCCTCGCGCTTTGACGCGGGCGAATAGAGGATATCTATATCGCTCATCTGGCGCATACTCTGCTTCGGATAATAATTCCTTATGACCGCGCCCTTGAGCAGCATATAATTTATGCCGCTTTCATCAAGCTGCGCCTTTATTGCTGCCAGCTCGTTTTGCATGGCTATCATACGCACGAGCTCGCTTTTGGAGTAATTATCGAGCTGCTGTGCGATATCACGCGGGAGCAGGCTTTTATCGACCGCCGCGGCAACGAGCGAATATATCTCCTGCTTTTTGGAGAGCTCAAAGAACGCCTGCCAGTCCATATCCTGCGGCGGCAGGGGCGCAGCAGAGCCCGTCAGAGCCGCGCGAATAATCTCGATCAGATAGCGCGACTGGCTGTTTTCAACATCAAGCATATCATTCTTCAAGCAGGCCCTCGCCCCTGAGCAGCTCAAGCAGCTCTCTTACATCGGCGCGGACAACAGCTTCCTCTACCTCGTATTTTTCAAGCATCGCCGCAACGATGCTGTCCTCCGTCTGCTCCGTTTTGAGCAGATTGAATATGAAATTGGCGCTGGGATTATTATTGATTATCCCGTTGAATTTTCCGGCAAGCTCGCCGGTGGCAACGGCAAAATCCCTGCCGTCTATATTGCCGAGCATCAAATCCTTGTTTAGCTTCATAAGGCCTTTCCTTTCATCGGTCAGTCAAAATATTCATGCGGCTGCGTCTGCTTCATACGCCGCAAGGCGTGTATTTACATTTTCCTGAAGGTTGCGGTAAAAGAACTGATAGTCGTAAAGATGGTACTCGCCCTCGCCGAAGATATCGAGCCCCGGCGGATAATCTGCGGGGTCTATATCCGTGACCTTGAGAGTGCCGCGAACGGGATCTATGTATGCCCCTGTGAGCTGCGGTATCTCCTGAGTGATGCCGCCGCTGTAATCCGTGAAGCACGCACCGAGGTTCAGCGACTTATCCGCCGGAGCAGCATCCGTTTTCCAGTTCAGCGGATTTATTGAATAGGTTTTTGTGCCGGCGGGCACTATCAGGGAATCGGAGACGGAGGCATCCTCGCTGCTGAAGGTTATGATGACTCCGGTATCGCTCTCGCCGGAAGCGGGGACGAGCTGCGGATACCGAGAAACCTCCTCTTCCGTAAGCCGCCAGCCTATCGCATAGCAGGCAACAAGGCGCTGCGCCATATCGGGCTCGTCAAAGAAATCCCTTACAAGCCTGATCGCAAGATCCGCGCCCTGTGAAAATCCGGCAAGCACGATGGGTGAGCCTGTATCATACTCATCAAGATATGTTTGAAACGCCTTGCTTACATCGGCATACGCCGAATCAAGATAGGGCGCGCGCTGCTCCTCGCTGAGCGAATAAGCCCAAAGCCCCGCCTGACGGTAATAGGGCGCGAAAAAGCGGGCGTTTTCATCATAGATTCCCTTTTCCATATTTGTTGCGCCGAGGAAGCTCTCCTTTGCCTCGGCGTCGTCAAGGCTCATACACGGCTGCGCCTCATCGCCGCCGTAGACCGTGGGGCAGATAAAGAAAACATCCGCCTGCGCCGTTTTATCCGTTTCAAGATACGCCCAGTTTGATGAGTCCGTATAATCCGGCAGCTCCGCCGTTTCACTCTGAGCCGAGCAGCCGGAAAACAGCAGCGCCGCAGAAAGCAGCAGCGCGAGCGCGCAGGGCAAAAATCTGCTTATTCTTTTCATATATACCACCTCAAAATCAATCCTTTTCAATAAGCGCAACACATTCTATATGCGGCGTGCGCGGGAACATATCGACCGCCGCAAGCCGCCGCGCGGTGTAGCCTGCGGCGCTCAGAGCCGCAATATCGCGCGCAAGCGTTGTGCTGTTGCAGGAAACATAGACTATTCTTTTTACACCGAGGGCGTTTACAGCGTCCAGCGCCTCTTTTTGGCAGCCCTTTCGCGGAGGGTCAAGCACAGCCACATCCGGCCTTACGCCCTCTTTATGCAGCAGCTCGGCGCCCTTTAACGCGTCCGCGCAGATGAAGCGCGCGTTTTCAATGCCGTTTAAGCGGGCGTTTTCACGGGCGTTTCGGACTGCGGATTCAACTATCTCCACGCCGTAAAGCATTTTGCAGCCGCAGGCGAGCGTCAGACCTATGGTGCCGGCGCCGCAGTACATATCAAGCACGGTCTCGCTGCCCGTCAGCCCCGCAAATTCCGATGCCAGGGAATATAATTTTTCACACTGGCGGTGGTTCACCTGGTAAAAGCTCTGCGCAGAGATAACGAATTTTCTGCCGAGCAGGATATCCGTGATTTTATCGCCGCCCCAAAGGATATGTGTTTTGCCGCCGAGAATGACATTGGTTTTGTTTTTGTTTATATTCACGGCAACGCTTTCAATTCCCGGCACGGCGTTTTTCAAAAGAGAAACGAGAAGCCCGGCGTTTGGCAGGCTTTCGCCGTTTATTACGGCGCACGCCATAATCTGCCCCGTGCCGAACGCTTTTCTGAAATAAATATGGCGCAAAAGGCCCCTGCCGCTTTTTTCGTCATAAGACGAAACGTCGCTTTCAAGCGCCCATTCGGCAAACGCCTCAAGCCCCGCCGCAAATTCCGGCGGCTGGAGCGCGCATTCGCGCGCGGCAACTACACGGTGGCTCTTAAAGGCATAAAAGCCCGCCGTGAAAACGCCGTTTTCAATATGAACGGGATACTGCGCCTTATTCCTGTAGCCGGACAATTCATCAGCGCCTATCACCTTTTCAAGATCAACAGCGATGCGGCCCACCGCCTTCATATCGTGGCGCACGAAATCCGCCTTTGCCTCAAGCTCGCGCTCATAGGACATACAGCGAAACGAGCAGCCGCCGCAGCTTGAATAAACGGGGCAGCCCGGCTCGATTCGGCTTTGCGACGGCGTGATGACATCCTTTACAACGCCGACGGCATATTTTTTTGAGGTCTTTATGATATGAGCCGTGATATCGTCGCCCGGCACGGCATTTCTTACAAAAACAGCCATACCGCCATATCTGCCGACAGCGCTGCCGAGAGAGGTGACGCCGTCTATATGAAGTTTTATATCGTCGTTTTTTTCAAGCGGCACGCAAATCACCTTAGATATAATAGCATATATAATTTAAAATATAAAGAGGAATTTTATATAAAAAGAGCCGCAAAGCGGCTCTTTGGGATTATTTTTCGCCGTCTGCGCGGCGCGTGTTTTGCTTTTCAGCCTTCTTTTTTGCCTTATAGACGAACAGCGCGATATACGCCGCCGCTGCGGCGATTATGACGGCGAGCGCTATCTTTACCGCCGTGAGGCCGAAAAAGCCCTTGACGGCGTTCAAAACGGCAAGCAGGGTGGAAAGCTCCACATCCTGCGCGGCAACGAGCTGCGCCTCGGCAACGACCTCGTCGGCATAAATGATCTGCGCGGTGCAGATCTTATCTCCCTTTTTGACGGGCGCGGACACGCTTTGCGGCATATCCTGCACCTTGACGACGATATTTGAGCGGTCGAGCCCCGCCGGAACGATGGCGGTGATGTCCTTTTCCGCAACAAGGCGCAGGGTATCGGCGTCCTTGCCGTTTTCAACGCCGACCTCGCCTATGACCTCGTCCTTGCTGATAACGGTTGAATATTTCAGGCTGTCGAACGCCCATTCAAAGAGCGTGGCGGCATCTATGAACGAGCATTTTTCAACATAGCCGTCGTCGTTATAATCTATCACGGGGGCGCCCAGAACTATGGCGAGGTAATTATAGCCGTCCTTGCTTGCGGTCGTGATAACGCAGTAGCCCGCCTCGGAGGTGGAGCCGGTCTTGATGCCCTTTGCGTATTCGTAATAATACGAGAGATAGCCGGGGCGAAGCATAAGATTTGTGTTGTAATAGGTCATATCGCCGTAATCGTACTCAACGGTGTAGGCAATGCGCGTGAACGCGGAATTTTTGAGCGCGTCAAGCGTTATGAGCGAAAGATCACGGGCGGTGGTGTAATGATCGTCGTCGTGCAGCCCGTCCGGATTCACAAAATGAGTGCCGGTGCAGCCGAGCGAGGCGGCGTAATCGTTCATCATTTTAACAAAACTATCCCTTGTGCCGCCCACAAATTCCGCAAGCACCTCGGACGCGTCGCACGCCGAATGGACCATAGTAAGATAAAGAAGCTGCTCCACGGTAAGCTTCTCCCCCACCTTGAGGCCAGCCACCTGCGCACCGGTGCCGAGCAGGATATCATACGCCTGCTGCGAAACGGCGACCTGCTGCTGAAGGTCTTTAACATTATTGAGCGTTACCATAGCGGTAACTATTTTTGTGAGAGAAGCGGGATACATTTTTTTATCCTGATTTTTCTGCGCAACGACGGGATAGGAGGAATCATCGAGATTTATAAGCATATACGCCTGCGAATAGAGCTCCACATCCGGCTGATAGACCGCCGCGGAGGCGGAGGTCGGAAACGCGAGGAGGGACGATATAACTATGATTAAAGCAAGAAAAGCGCCTGTAAACTTTTTCATACTGCTTGACACCTTTTGGAATAAAATATATTATATAAATACCGGCGGGCGAAAAGCCTGCCGCGAGATACGGCGCCGGACTGTCGGCGCGGCGTCTTTAGATATTATTCTATCATTTTTTCACTTGCTTTTAAAGTGGAAATTATTAAATTTAGGTGATTTTTTATGATATTTGTTACCGGCGACACTCACGGCGACATATCCTGGTTCAAAAACCCGCGGCTTAAAAAGCTGGGCGAAAAGGACACGCTGATAGTCTGCGGAGATTTCGGCTTTTTGTGGGATAAGAGCGAGAAGCAGAAAAAGAATCTGGAAACGCTGAAAAGCAAGAAATACACGATCTGCTTCGTGGACGGGGCGCACGAGAATTTTGACATTCTGAACTCCTACACCCCATACAGATGGAAGGGCGGCAACGCCCACAAGATTGCGGATAATATCTTTCACCTTATGCGCGGCGAGGTGTTCACGCTTGAGGAAAAGAACTTTTTTGTGATGGGCGGCGGCGAGAGCGACGACCGCGATATGCGCGAGCCGGGCATTTCCTGGTGGGAGGAGGAGATGCCGAGCGCCGAGGAGATAAAAAACGCCGAGGACAATCTGAAATTCAACGACTTCAAGGTGAACTACATACTGACCTACGAGGCGCCGGCGATGGCAAAGGATTTTCTTAACCTTCACACCAATCAGGCGTCCGCCATGTCTCCGCTCAACACATATCTTCAGGAGCTTATGAAAAATGTTGAATACTATCACTGGTATTTCGGCTCGCTTCACACGGACAAGGAGATAACGAGCAGGATGACTGCCGTGTTCAACAAGATATACGAGCTGAAATAGCATTTGAAGGGCGGGTTTTTATGGCATACGAAACGCCGAAAAGGCTGAAAAAGCAGCTTGATTTCATCCTGCAGGCGGACCGCGAAAAGGAGATAGAGCGGCGCACCCTGCTTTCAAGCGGAAAAAGATTTGAAAACGACGCGGAGCACGCCTGGCACGCCGCGCTTATGGCAGTGCTGCTGAGCGAATACGCCAATGAAGAGATAGATCTGCTCAAAACGGTTGTGATGATACTTATTCACGACATTATAGAGATAGACGCGGGCGACACCTACTGCTATGATTACGAGGCCGAAAAAACGAAGCGCGAGCGCGAGCTCAGGGCGGCGGACAGGCTGTATTCCCTGCTGCCGGAGGACCAGGGCAAAAAGCTCAGGGCGCTGTGGGACGAGTTTGAGAGAAACGACACGCCTGAGGCGAATTTTGCCCACACTATGGACTGCTTACAGCCCACGATGCTGAATGTGGCAAGCGGCTGCGAGATGTGGAAAAGAAACGGCATCTCCCTGAGCCAGGTGCTTAAAAGAAACGAGCAGACGGCAAAGGGCTCAAAGGCGCTTTGGGATTACCAGCTGAACGAGCTTATTATGAAAAACGCACGGAAAGGCTATCTTAAAAATGAATGACAAAAGCAGATATCTGCCGGGGCTTATGCCGCTGCCGCAAAAGCTCAAAATAACCGGCGGTGAAAACTCCGACACGGCAAAAGCCGAGGTGGGCTTCAAAAAAAGCGGCGCAATCCGGCGCGAGGGGTACAGGCTTGAGTTTGACGGCAGGAACATAACGATCGAATACTCCGACGAGAGCGGCAGGGCTTACGCCGAGGCTGCGGCCGCGGCGCTGAAAAGGGCAAAGAGCGCACCGGCTCTTATTATCGAGGACGAGCCTGAGTACGAATACCGCGGCTTTTCGCTTGACTGCGCGAGGCACAGCTTCAAAATTGACGAGATAAAGCGGCTTATCGACGCCGCCGCGATGTACAGGCTCAACCGCTTTCACTGGCACCTTACGGACGACCAGGGCTGGCGCATTGAGATGAAGGGGCTGCCGAAGCTCAACGAAACCGGCAGCAGCCGCAAGCGCTCGGATTTCGGCGGCGCGGTTGACGAGCGCGAATACAGGGCGCTTTTCACACGCGGCGAGATACGAGATATAATTCAATACTGCGCAGATAGGCACATAGAGGTCATACCCGAGATAGATATGCCCGGCCATATGAGCGCGGCGATAGCGAGCTACCCCGAGCTTTCCTGCACCGGCGAGAAAATAGATGTTGTAACAAGGCAGGGCGTTTTTAAAAACACGCTTTGCGTGAGCAGCGAAAAAACATATGAATTCGTTTTTAAGGCGCTTGACGAGGTGTGCGAGCTTTTCCCCGGCGAATACATACACATAGGCGGCGACGAAACGCCGACCGCGCATTGGGAGAGCTGCCCCGACTGCCGCAGGCTTAAGGAGGAGCTGGGCTTAAAGGATTTCAGAGCGCTCCAGGGGGTATTTTGCCGCAGGGTTGAGGAATATCTTGCCTCAAAAGGGAAAAAGGCGATAATGTGGAACGAGAGCCTTTATGCCGGAGCGCCGGCAAAGCGCACCACAGTTATTCAGCGCTGGATGGAAAAGGGCGGCGTTTGCGCCGATTTTGCGTCACGCGGCGGCAGAATAATAGAATCCGATTTCTTTCATTACTACTGCGACTACCCATTCGGTATGACGCCGGTTAAAAAGACATATTCCTTTGACCCGAAAAGGCTTTACAAAAAATCGGCGGCCGCCGCGCCCTACGGCATAGAGGCGGAGATGTGGACGGAATACATAGATAATTTTGAGCTTTTATGCTACAGGTATTTCCCGCGCCTTGCCGCCGCGGCGGAAACGGCGTGGGGAACGCGCACGGACTATGAAGACTTCAAAAGGCGTTTCGCGCAGCAGCTCGGCGCGCTTGAGGCGCTGGGCATACGCCCCGCCCCGCAGAGCGACTGGGATGTTCCCGCGCTGCGAAGAGTGCCGGACATACTTAAATTTTTCAGCGGCACGATAAAACAGGCTCTGCGCCCCGCGCGCAGGCAGCCTAAATAAAAAAGCAACCGCTTCTCACGCTGCAAGAGCAGTGCGGGAAGCGGTTTTTATATGCACAATTATTTATTTTTCTTTCTTTTTACCGAGCGCTTTATGAGCTTTACGAGCTCCACGATCGGGATGACGGACGCGGCAAGCAGGAGCGATATAAGATACTCGACGGCGGAAATCGCCGCAAAATCAAACGCGTTTGCAAGAAACGGGACATAAATAACAAGCGTTGTAAGCAGCAGGCTGAGCGCCATTGCGCCGTAAAGCAGCTTGTTGTGTGATTTGAGGGTGAATATGGATTCGTTTCTGGAGCGCATATTGAAGGCGTGGAAGATCTCCGCAAGGGAGAGCGTTAAAAACGCCATAGTCATACCGTTTTGATGCACGAAATCCGCCGTGCCGTGCGCAAGGTGCATACCGGCGTAATAAGCGGCAAGCGTTACCGCGGTGACCATAAGCCCCTGCCAGGCAACATCAACGCCCATACCGCCGGCGAAAACACCCTCCCTGCTTTTACGGGGCGGGCGGCGCATTATATCCGGCTCAGCCTTTTCAACGCCGAGCGCCATTGCCGGAAATGAATCGGTGATAAGATTTATCCAGAGCAGATGCACCGGCTCAAGCACAACGAAGCCGGCGAGCGTGGCGATGAGGATGGTGAGCACCTCGGAGAGGTTTGAGGACAGCAGAAACTGGATTGAGCGCCTGATATTGTCGTATATGCGCCTGCCCTCCTCCACGGCGTAAACGATGGTGGCGAAATTATCGTCCGCCAGCACCATATCGGCAACATTTTTAGTTACATCCGTGCCGGTAATGCCCATACCGATGCCGATGTCGGCATTTTTGATGGAGGGCGCGTCGTTAACGCCGTCGCCCGTCATAGCGGTGACCATACCGTTTTTGCGCCAGGCGTTGACTATTCTTACCTTATGCTCCGGCTGAACGCGGGCATAGACGCTGTAATCCGCTATGCAGTGCTCAAGCTCGGAATCGCTCATTGAATCGAGCTCCGCGCCGGTTATGACCTGCAAGGGGTCGCTTGCAACGCCGAGCTCCCTTGCGATAGCGAAGGCGGTGTCCTTATGGTCGCCCGTTATCATAACGGGGCGTATCCCCGCCTCTTTTGCCTGCTTGATAGCGGCGACAGCCTCCGGACGCACGGGATCTATCATACCGGCAAGACCCATAAAGCAAAGCCCCTGCTCCGCCTCTTCTGGGCTGATGGACGAAACGCGGGAGGCGTATGTTCTTACAGCCACGGCAAGCACGCGAAGCGCCTTATCAGCCATCTCCTTATTTTTGAGCATTATATCCGCCCGAAGCTGCGGCGTGAGCGGCACCTGACGCCCGTCCGCCAGCGCGTGGGTGCAGCGGGAAAGCACGATATCAGGCGCGCCCTTGGTGTACTGAACGCTGCCGCTGCCCGCGGCGTGGACGGTGGACATCATCTTTCTCTGCGAATCAAACGGAGCCTCCGCAATGCGCGGGAACTCATCTTCAAGCCCGCCCTTAGGCATACCGAGCTTTGCCGCCCAGGCGACGAGAGCCGCCTCGGTGGGCTCGCCCTTTGCTTCCCCATCCTGCCAAACGGCGTCCGAACAGAGAGCCATTGCCTGAGCTACGAGCTTTTCGCCGCCGTAATGATCGGTGACGGTCATTTTATTCTGCGTGAGCGTGCCCGTTTTATCCGAGCATATTATCTGGGTGCAGCCGAGGGTCTCCACAGCGGTGAGGCGGCGGATAACGGCGCTTTTTCTGCTCATTTTTGTAACGCCGATGGAAAGCACTATCGTAACTACGGTTGCAAGCCCTTCTGGAATGGCCGCCACGGCAAGCGAAACGGCTATCATAAAGGTGTCGAGCATAGTGTCGAAGGTGAGCGCGTTTCCGGCGTGGATATTTCTGACTATATCAAGAATGAAAATAACGACGCAGATGCCAAGCACAAGGAAGGACAGAATCTTTGAAAGCTGGTTGAGCTTTATCTGAAGCGGCGTTTCGCCGTCTTTAGCGTCGTTTATCGCGCCGGCGATCCTACCCATCTGGGTATCCATACCCGTTGCGGTGACAACGGCCTCGCCGTGCCCGTAAACGACGGCGGAGCCCATATAGCACATATTGCTCCTGTCGCCGAGCGCAATATCGCCCTCGGATTTAAGCGCCTCGCTCTGTTTTTCAACGGGCACTGACTCGCCGGTCAGCGCGGATTCCTCCGTTTTTAAGGAGGCGCAGCTTATTATGCGGCAGTCTGCGGGCACGCTGTCGCCCGCCTCAAGCACAACGATATCGCCGGGCACAAGCTCCTCGGATTCTACTGTCTGAAGCTTGCCGCCGCGTATCACCTTGCTTTTTGCTGCCGACATCTGCCTTAGCGCTTCTATTGCCTTTTCCGCCTTTGTTTCCTGGAACACGCCGAGCACGGCGTTCACTATTACTACAAACAGAATTATGAGAACATCTGCGGGAAATTCCTTTTGATAGGCTGAGGTTATGCCGGAAACGACCGCCGCAACGATAAGAATGATCGTCATCGGGTCCGTAAACTGCATAGCGAGCCTGTGGAGCAGCGATTCCTTTTTGCCCTCCCTCAGCTTGTTTCTGCCGTACTGCTCAAGGCGGCGCGCCGCCTCCTCGGAGCTGAGCCCGTCGCAGCCGGAGGAAAGCTCGCTCAAAACGGAAGGAACATCCTTTTGATACTCTTTCATCAAACACAAAACCTTTCAAAATATAATTGCACCCGGATGGCCTTGATAATCGGGGCGGCACGGGGCGCGAAAATCAAAAAAGACCCGCATACAGTAGTATTGCTACCATATACGAGTCTCATTCTTAAAACTAAACCAGCCGGTTGGGGCAGGATGTTGATTTAGCGCGCACGATGTGCGGAATTACTCCCTCATATCATCTGTATCGTAGCACAATTTGGCAAAATATTCAATATACACGAAACGCAAACTGTAAAAGATACCGCAAATTTAAGAAATTATTTATTTATCTGCTTTGAATACTTGGCAAGATAAACGGTGCGCATAAGGAAGCACTCTATCTTGGGCACATAATGCTCGCGGTTGAAGAGATTTACATCCACAGCCGCCTCGCAGCCCTTATCCATAATTATCTCAAGCGCCTGCATATCGCCGTCGTTATTGCCGAAGATAAGCGCGCCGTTTCCGTCTATCAGCACGGCGTTTCTGCCCGCTGCGGCTCTGCCTATCTCCTCGGCGCAGTCGTCCGTATCGCCGTCTATCCACGCGCAGTTTTTAACATCTATGCCAACGATCTGGGCAAAGTCGTCTATCATCGGGGTCATATCGCTGCCGGTGCAGGAATATGCAACCGCATACGGGTCCGTGATATGCCTAATAATTGAAACATTCTGATTTTCATATATCGCCTTGTGAATCTTGGCGCATTTCGGCGCGATGCCGTTCATACCGAGACCCGTTTCAAGATCAACATCAACGGTTTCTCCGCCGACGGTGAGAGTGAACATAGAGCCGTTTCTGACGGACGAGCCGAGATCGCAGATGCTCTTGGGCATAGAGCCGGCGCCGACCTTTTTAAGATAGAAATCAAGCTTTTCGGATTCGTTGTATTTATCCGTCCAGGCGTAGCGCATATAGTTGTCCTTAACAACTCTTTTGCAGCATTCCTCAAGCTTGTCTGCAAGCTCGAACGCGTGCTCATAACTGTCGCCCATACACAGGGTGCCGTGGTGCATAAGCATAACCGCTCTGGCGGCAGGATTCATCATAATGCACATCTCAACCTTTTTGCGCAGCGATTCGGTGGTGGACATAGCGTAATCCGCAACCGGCACCTTATCGCCCAAAACGGGGCGCAGGTCCTTATAAACATTTCTTATCTCCATACCCGTGATGCTTACGATGGTGGCGTATTTCTGATGGGTGTGGATAACGAAATCAACGGTGGGATGGTGGCGGTACGCCGCGGCGTGAACGCCTTTTTCCGAGGAGGGCTTGATATCGCCCTCGTAGGAGCAGTCCTCGATATTAACAACGACCAGCTCGTCCGGAGTGAGCGTTTCATACGCCCTGCCGGACGGGGTGATAACGAACTGAGTGTCCGATATACGCGCGGAGACATTGCCCCAGGTACGCGCGATAAGGCCGGTTTCTATAAGCTTTTTGCCGGCCTCGATAACAAGCCTTTTAGCTTCTTCAATTTCATATGCCATAATAAATTCCCCTTAGCGAAAGGCGCTTGCCGAGAGGCAAAGCTCAGCGCCGTGTTAAAAGAGTTTGAAAGGGCGGCCGGCAGGAGCCGCCGCCCAATCGTTTCAAAACAGGTTTCGGAACAATGATCAATCGATCTTTTCGCACTTTGAAAGCACTTTGTCAAATCGGCGGATGCACTCGTCGATATCCTCCTCGGTGTATGCCGCGGAGGTGTAAAGGCGCGAGCCGGCGAGAGTTACAAGACCCTCCGCCATATAAGCGGCGCCCATATACTGCATCTCGGTCTGACGGATAGAGGTCTGCTTAAGAACATAAGGAATGGTCCACGGTCTTCTGAGGTCTACCCTGAAGTGCATCGTTGCAACGGTGTGCAGGTGGCAGATAGAGCCGATATTGTAGCACACGAACGGAAGATCATACTTCTTGATGGATTCGTTGATGCCCTTAACAAGGCGGTCCGCCATCTGGCCGGCCTTCTGGCAGGCGTTTCTCTTCTCTATCTCGCAGATAACGGTGTAGCCGGCGCAGCAGGAGATGGGAGTTGCAGCCATCGTGCCGCCGCACATAGCCTTATGGATCTTCTTGCCCTTGTTTTCGGCCTTGTCAAGACCGGCGCCGAGGTACTTCATAACCTCTCTGTGGCCGCCGATGCCGCCCGCACCGGGATAGCCGCCGGCGATGATCTTGCCGAAGATGGTGATATCGGGATCGATGCCGTAGTAGCCCTGAGCGCCGGAGAGACCGATGCGGAAGCCGGTAACGACCTCGTCGCTAACAAGCAGGGCGCCGTACTTGCGGCAGAGCGCCTGAACGCCCTTGGGGAAATCCTTGTCAACGGGACGCGTTGCGGATTCGGGGCCGCAGGGCTCGATGAATACGGCAGCGGTGCCGCCGCGGAACTTATTGAGGATGAGCTTTCTTTCAAGGCTCTTAAGATCGTTCGGGAAGAACTCCTGGGTGTGCTTGAACACGAAGAGCGGAACGCCGTGTGACTGGGTGTTCATAGTGCCGGGAACGCGCATACCCCAGGCAAGCTGATCCGACCAGCCGTGATAAGCGCCGCCCATCTTGATGATGTTTTTATGGCCGGTTGCAAGGCGGGCAACGCGAACGGCGCACATACAAGCCTCCGTGCCGGAGCCGAGCATACGGAACATCTCTACCGACGGAACGCACTCTGAAATCTTCTTTGCAAGCTTATATTCATAAGGATGGAACAGACCTGTGGACGGGCCGCAATCCTCAAGCAGCTCGATTACCTTTTCTTTAACAACATCGTCGTTTGAGCCGATGATCGTGGGGCCGCCCGCCTGAAGGAAGTCAAAATACTCATTGCCGTCTATGTCATAGAGCTTGTTGCCCTTTGCCTTTACCATAACTATCGGGAAGGGATAGTTGAAGGCAAGGTTGTGCTGAACGCCGCCGGGGATGATGGATTTTGCTTCCTCGATCATCTCCTTGGACTTTTTGCACTTTTTGGCAAAATATTCGTCCTCATACTCCTTAAGGGCGCTTCTGCTGATGGAATAGATAGGTTTTTTGATGAGCGCGTCCAGCTGAGCGGTGAGGACGGCAGCATCGGGATACTCGGAAATGGCAAATCTTGTATCCATATTAAGATTCCTCCTTAAGATTTCTTTTACCGTGAACGGCGGCTCACGGTTTTTCGTGTGAGCAACGGTTCACAAAATTTACTATTTAAGTATATCACTTTTCAACGATTTGTCAAACCTTTAATCCTGTTTTTTTGTTAAAATCCGTTCAAATTCTTGCAAGACGGAGCATTTCGTGATAGTATATTAACGGTCTATTTTAAATTAGTTCAAATAAACGGAGGAGGATTTGTGGGTATTGCACAAAGCGGCGGCAAAGCATTTGTGCAAGCCTACAAAATTATAAAAATGCCTGGAACTCATCACAAGGAGGCGTTCGAGCGCATATCCGAAAGGCGGCAGAACGAGATTCTGGAGACCGCCATTGAGGAATTTTCCGCAAAGGGATACAAAAACGCCAACATAAACACGATTGCGCGAAACGCCGGAATAAGCATAGGGCTTATGTACAAATACTTTGCAACGAAAGAGGATCTGTTTTTGACCTGCATCTCCCGCGGGATGGACATTTTGCAGGAAACGCTTGAAACCATTATGCAAAGCGAAAACAAGCTGCTGAAAAAGGCGGAGCTTGTGATACGCGCCACCTGCGAGCTTTCAAGGGAATACAAAAACTACATAAAGCTTTATAACGAGATAACGGCGGAAAAGGACGGCGAGCGCGCCGTTGCCTACGCAAGGGAGATAGAGAGCACAACGAGCAGGTTTTACATAACGGCGATAGCCCAGGCGCTTGCAAGCGGCGATGTGCGGCAAGATTTGAACCCGCGTATGTTTGCGTTTTTCCTTGACAATCTGCTGCTTATGCTGCAATTCTCGTTCACCTGCGAATATTACAAGGAGCGGCTTTGCCTTTACACGGGAGTTGACATCGGCGAGCTTGACGACGACGAAATAGTGACGCAGCTTCTTAAATTTATTGAATCGGCATTTACATTCAGCAAAGAATAGTTTAAAATATATAAATGACTTTGAATGATGAAAGGCTTGAAAAGAATGGCTAAATATGTTATCACCTACGACATAGGCACAACGGGCATAAAGACCTGCCTGATAGAAATCGGGAAAACGATGAAGATACTCGGCTCCTCCTCGCTGGGCTACGGGCTTTATGTGGACGATGAGACCGGCTGCAAGGGCGGCGCGGAGCAGAATGCCGACGAATGGTGGGACGCGATGTGCGTTACCACGAAAACGGTGTTTGAAAAAGTGCCGTACATAAAAAAAGAGCAGATAGAGGGAATCTCGTTTTGCTCTCAGATGCAGGGACTTGTGCTTGTTGACAGGGACGGAAACTGCGTGAGAAACCCAATGAGCTATATGGACCAGAGGGCGCGCGAGGAGCTGAAAAAAGGCATTGCGCATGGCGTTAAGATAGCCGGCGCGGAGGTCACTAAGCTGCTTAAATACCTGAAATACACGGGCGCGGTGAGCTCCTCCGTTAAGGACCCGATCTGGAAATACAAATGGGTTGAGGCGCACGAGCCGGAAAACTTCAAAAAGATATACAAATGGCTTGATGTTAAGGAATATCTTATCTGCCGTGCAAGCGGCGAATTCGTTATGACGCGAGACAGCGCCTTTGCCACCCTGCTTTACGACACGCGCAAGGGGCACGAGGGCTGGTGCAAGCCGATATGCGATATGGTTGGGGTCAACATAGATCACCTGCCGGAGATAAAGGAATGTACTGAAAAGGTCGGCGAGGTAACTGAAGAGGCTGCGGCTCAGCTTGGGCTTGCGCCGGGCACTGCCGTTTTCGGCGGAGGCGGCGACGCATCGCTGATAGGCGTGGGCGCGGGCTGCACAGAGGTTGGCGACACGCATATATACAGCGGCACCTCCGGCTGGGTGGGCACCATAGTTGACCGCCAGGTGGTGGACGCCGGCGCGATGATGGCGGCTATAGTGGGCGCCGACCCGAAGACCTACAACTACTTCGGCGAGCTTGAAACGAGCAACAAATGCGTTGAGTGGGTCAAGGACCACCTTGCGCTGGACGATATAGGCGTTTATCTGCAGGACAGGAACATATCCGATTCAGTGGAGCAGATGAACATCAACCTTTACGATTATATGGAGGATGTTATAGACCAGATCCCCGCCGGCTCCAACGGCACGATATTTACGCCGTGGCTGCACGGCAACAGGTGCCCGTTTGAGGACCCGAACGCCGCCGGAATGTTCTTTAACATAAAGATAGAAACCGGCAAAACAGAGCTTATCAGAGCCGTTGTGGAGGGCATCTGTTTCCATATGAGATGGATGCTTGAAAGGCAGGACATCAAAAAGGAGGTAAGCATCTCCAACCCGATACGCTTTTGCGGCGGCGGCGCGCTCGGAGCGGTCACCTGCCAGATACTTGCAGATATCCTGCAAAGGGATATAGAGGTTGTGGACAGCCCGCAGAATGTGGGCGCGGTGGGCGCGGCGGCGTGCATCGCCGTGGGCCTTGGGCTGATACCCGACCTGCCGCATGTTAAAACGCTTATTCCCGCCAAATTCACATACCACCCGTCTAAAGAAAACAAAGCGGTTTACGACAGGAATTTCACCGTGTTTAAAAATCTTTACAAAGCAAATAAAGAGAATTTTGCAATCCTCAACGGCTGAGAGAACAGCTTCAAAGCAGAGCCTCCCCTTTCGGGGAGGCTTTTGCTTTGCAAAAACAACGAAACCCGAAGGATTGTCCTTAAGAGGACAATCGGGGTCCCCGAAAGCCGCAAGGCTTTTGGGGAGAGGAGAAATTCATACTTGGAGCGAGCAATCGCCGAAATGACGGCTTTTAGCGGTCCGCAGGTTGCGGACCCTACGCGATGTTTAGTAGAACAGCATTATTTTTTATTCGGCGGTTGCGAACGGAATTGTATGAGTTTCGACGACGCGGACCCTACGCGGTGTTTGGTGAAACAGCATTTGTCCGCAAAAAGCGTTAGCCACAACAATTCCCGCGTAGGGGCGGCGACCCGCCGCCCGCAGGGAGCGAGCAATCGCCGATAGAACGCTATTTAGGCGGGCATCGGGATCCCCGAAAGCCGCAAGGCTTTTGGGGAGAGGAGAAATTCATACTTGGAGCGAGCAATCGCCGAAATGACGGCTTTTAGCGGTCCGCAGGTTGCGGACCCTACGCGATGTTTAGTAAAACAGCATTATTTTTTATTCGGCGGTTGCGAACGGAATGGTATGAATTTCGACGAAGCGGACCCTACGCGATGTTTGTTAAAACAACGCATTATTTCAATCGGCGATATAACGCTGTTTGGGCGGGCAATCGGGGTCCCCGAAAAGCGGCAGCTCAAAAAGCTGCGCGTAGGGGCGGCGATTCGCCGCCCGCTTCGAGTGAGCAATCGGCGAGGCGACGCTTCTTAGCGGTCCGCAGGTTGCGGACCCTACGCGATGTTTAGTAGAACAGCATTATTTTTTATTCGGCGGAACTACGCACTTTAGGCGGGCTGCTGATAGCAGCCCCTACGCGAGGTTTTGTGAAACAGCGAGGTTTTGTGAAACAGCGAGGTTTAGTGAAACAACACATTTTTTGTTCGTCGGTTGCGAATAGGAATTATATAAGTTTAGACGCACTTAGGACGCAACAAGAAAAGGAGCCTCCCTTTCGGGAGGCTCCTTGATTTTAGCCAAACGGATTGTAATGATCGCCGTCGTTCAAATCGGGCGGTCTGTCCTCACCTGATGTTGTGATGAAAAGCTTTTCGTCCGAAGGAAAATCGTATTTACGGATATCAAGCTCCGGTGAAGAATATTTGCGTTTCATAATATAATTTTCCTCCTTTCTCAGTAAACGGCAACATTGTTCAGAACTTCTGAATATTCATAGTACTGAACACCGTCTAATTCATAGATAGCATATGCAACCAAATCAGCATTGGGATAGCTTTTGTTTGAAGTGAAGCTTACGATGAATTGATTGCCGTTTTGACCCGGATTGGTGTACTTTGAAGCCGAGAGGTTCAAAACCATATTAACCTGATCATCACTCAAATCGGCAAGGGAAAGCGGCTGCGGTGTGACAGAAGCCGGATTCCTCATTACGAAGCCCCAGGACTGGATCTCTGCGCCGTCCGGCAAAGCGAACGAGCCGACGAGATATGTGATGCCTTCATCCTGGTCAAGAACGGGCTGGCAGATATCGACGCTTGCCGTTTTTTCGGCAATCTCGTAAACCGGCTCTATATCGACATCGCGGCAGGCATGGAACTCATATTCGCTGCCGTAGCAGAGAACCTTGCCGTTATCGTGATTGATATAAGCAACGGCATCGGGAACGGCAATCGAGATAAGCTCGTTATAAGCGCCGTTAGTGGTGTAATCGGGCATTGAAACGCCGGATTCATCAACTATGTTGATAAGATAATCTGTGGAGGCTACGGATTCGTAGTTAACAACAACCTCCATACGGCTCGTGACTTTGGTGCCGCTTGCGCCGAACTTGAACTGGCTGCCCAGCTCGCCGTTTTCAAGAACATAATAATCATCAAGCGTGTAGAACGGGATGTTGTGATTGAGCATAATATCTCTGGTTCTGATAGTTGAGCCGGAATCAACAAACATAACGCTTATGCGCTTGTCGGTGTTAACGCCGTCCAGACCGAGAAGGAACTCAACCTTGCACATATTCTGAACCTTGCCGGCTGCGGTGGTATAAACCTCAGTGTAGCCCCTTACATTGAAGGTGTAGCTTGTGTCGTAGCCCTGATAGGTGTTTTGAGCGTTCGGATCAAGTCTGTCTGTGTAAACATAGGTTTCCCAGCCGCACTCTTCATCGGATTTAACGGGATTAACAAGCGTTACCTCTTCGCCGTATCTGAAGTCGGAGGCGTCGCCGGCGGAGGTGGAGTAGGAGATATTGCCTTCCTCGTCCTTAACTACATAATAGGTATCGCTGTTTACATCATAGACCTCGATCTGATACGGGATCCAATATTCGTTGAGCGCGGTGGCAAATGCGGTGTTGAATGAATCGTAGTTATAGCCGGTGTAGGTTTTGCCGTTTACCTCAATGCCGGGAACAGCGATATCGCCAACGGAGGAAACCGCCTCCTGAATGGATTCGATATAATAAGCGTCTGCATTGAGGGTTGAGAGCTGGCGCTGATACGCTTCGTAAACATCAGCCTCTGTAAGGCCCTGGTTGAGAAGCTCTACAGCACGCAGGATATCCTGAGTCTGCTGGTCAACGGCGGATTGAAGCGGGTCTTTTCTGACGGTCTTCTGCTCCGCCTCGGTGTAGTTATAATACCTTGCGGAAACGATTATGAAGTTCGTATCCTCAAGGGCGGCAACGGTGAATTTCTTTGCGCCGCTTTGAGCATCTGCAAGCAGGGCTTCAAGCTGAGCCTTAGCAGCGTTGAACTGTGTGAAATCAGCCGGCTCGTAAAGCGGCTGGCCGCAGAGGTCGCAGTAAAGATCCGAGTTGGCATCCGTGCAGCTCTCTACCTTATTGAGGGAGCAGCGGGTGCAGGTGTGGGTGTGGGTTGAGCCGTCGTTATTAGAGGTGTAAACATCATCGTGGGAATCATAGACAAGCTCATCGCCGCAGACATTACAGATGTAGTGAGCGCAGGCGTCATCCGAGGTGGAGGACTGAAGGATGTAGTTGTGGGCGTCCTCTGCATCATTGAGAGGAAGATGCTGCATTGCGGCGTTGAGGTTATTATACCTTGTGGTGGTCTGAGCCACGATATCATCGTTGCCCATACTTGCGTAATCCATAGGAGCCATAGCGGCTTCAAGCGCATCGCTGAAGGCAGCCCAAGCTGTGGGGTCTACGCAGTTGAAGGCGTTGTTCTGATATTTGCCGACAAGAGCGGTAGCCTGTTTAACAAGCTCTACAAGCATTGAGATGTCAAGAACGGTAACGGTTTGATGAACATTATCGTTCTGGCGCTCCTCGGTTTTATGCTCGCCTGAGTTGAACCAGTTGCCCGTTCTTACTCTGTAATATTCATAAAGAGCGGGAGTGGTAAAGGGAGCGTAGCTGATGCCGAGGTCGCCCACGGTAACAGTGGTCTCGCCGTTAACAACAGTGCCGTCCGTTGCAGCCACGATGTCAATAAAATCCGAGCCGTTTGTAACGGAGCCGGGCTGCTTCATAAGAGCTGCGTGATACGAAGCAGAAACCGGACTTGACCAGGCAGCGCCGCCGGGAAGCCACTGAACGCTCATCGTGCCGTTTGCTGTGCTAACGGTATCCTGGCCGTAAGCGCCGAAGCCGAGCGCGTTGAGCTGAGCGCCTCTGTCACCCGACCACTCATACCAGTGGTTGTTGAAGGTGATGTCGTATTCCGTTACATAGCTGCTTGTGCCGGAAACGGTCTTAAAGTATGTAACGCTCGTTTTCTGATTATAGAGATATGACTTGATATCGTTTGCGGAATAACCGTCCGTTGAGCCGACAGTCTCGCGAATGACAGTGCCGTCCTCAATGCCGGTAAAGGCGATATTGCCCTGGAGGTCGCGAAGCGCGGTGGCTATTGAGGTGACGATCTCCGTATACCTTTGAAGCAGAGTGTTCTGGTCCGTGAAGGCGGTATCATCCAGCTCGTTCATACCGCGGGTAGCCTCGGCAACGGTCTCCATAGCCGAAGCATAATTTGTGTACTTATAGGCGTTATTGAGCGTTGCGGCATAATTTACAGCCTGGTTGTAGCTGAGCTGTGTTGCAAGAACGGGAACAACGGCGTCGTGGCTGATGCGAAGTCCGTCCATAGCCGCGGTAACGCTTGCAAGCTGCTGCTCATATATTGCGCGGTCCTCTTCCCTGAGGGTGAACTGACCGGCGTATGTGCCGCCGCTGTAATACTGAAGCGCCTCAGTGCAGGCCGCGCTTGCCGCAGCATAGCTCTCCTGGGTGTAAATCGCGGAATTGAGCGTTGAAAATTCCTGAAGCTGAGCCGTGAGCGCGGAGGCGTCAATATAATCGCCCGTGGTTTTAAGATTGCTGTACGCCGTGCTCAGCGAGCTGATGAAGTTTGTTGCTGTGGAAAACGCCGTGGTGCCGTTGCAGATGGAATTCAGCGCGTTCCAAGAGGAGTTGAAGCGGGTCTTGAAGGTGCTGAAGGAGCTGTCCTCATACATTCCGTCCTTATTATCCGAATCAAAGATCGGCTTATAAGCGGCAACAAGACTTGCAAGCTGAATATAGCTGCTGAAATCGCACTTGGTGCTCAGGCTGTTGTTAGCGGTTCTAACAGCGTTTAACACCCTGTTGAAATCGCTGCCGAATTCGGAGATTATCGTGGGGATATTATCCCTTGTTGCGCCGGTGAAATAGGGCTGCGGGTCAAACGCCATAGCGTCCTCCAGCGCGGCAAAATAACGGGAAGCGGTGGAATAGTTGTAGCTACAGGCATCCGCATGGATATTCTGAATGAAATCTATAAGCTGCTTGTAGTTTACAACATAGATATCCGAGGTTATGGAAAATGTGCCGGAATTGCGATCCTCGTTGTAGGTTATCCACTCCTGCGTATTATAGGTGAGGATATTGTTTGAGCCGAAGGTTGAGGTATCGCCGGTCCAGTAAAGCGTGTTTGAATATCTGTCCGGGCTGTTATCGCTTGCGTTGAGATTTGAAAGATAATCGGAATTATCCTCAAAGCCTACGAAGGAGGAAACGCCCGTCTGATAACCAACCGTATTAGAGAAGCCGTGCCAGTTCTTGACAAGGGCAAAGGGCGCGGTGGTGGGGCGCATAGACCTCGTGCCGGAATCTGCACGCATCGTATATCTGGCTGTATACATTGAAACGGGGAAAGCCGGAGTGGTGATACCGTCGTAGAGCAGGACGGTGGTGCCGTACTGTACGCCGGCACGGGTCTCGGTAGCGGCTCCTCCGTCGTCGGTAAGCACATCTGCAAACTGCGAATTTGCTCCGACGCCGTAGGCGTAAAGGACATTAGCCATCTCATCGTTATCAACGAGTAAGTCCGCCGTGTAGGAGCCGTCCTCCGCGGCGGAGGCTGTGCCCTTATACGGGGTCCACGGCTGCATAGCGGCAAACTGAGTTTGCAGCTCGTCATAAGCCGTATCCACCTTGGAGGCGTCGGTTACGCCGGAGAGCACACCCACATAAGTGCGGTATGCGGAATACCACGCCTCATAGGTGTTTGAAACATTTGTGTAGACTGTGCCCGTCTCACCCTCGAGCCTTGATTCCACCTGGTCTATAAGATTTATAAGATCCTGGGGGGAATGCTCTGCAGCGTAGGAGCTGAACGGAAGAACGGAAAGCGTTGTCAGCACCATAATAGCCGCAAGGAAAGCGGCAAGCAGCCTTTTGGACTTTCTTGTTTTCATTAAATTACCTCCTTAAAAACCGCTGATACGGCTTAATGCGAAGCGCGGCGCTGACCCGCCGAGCCCCGCCCGCATAAGCGGCGAATGCATTTGAGTATAGCTACCCCAATGCATATTATTCTACAGGTTTTAGCATACCATACTAATTTATATAAGTCAACAGGATTTACGGAAAATAATGAATAAAAAATTTACAATTTGTTTACAGCAAAGGGGCGTTGTAAAGCTTTCGGGCGGCAATCGTTACATTTTTAACATTATGTGTGATAAATGATAAGTTTACATTTAAAAAGATTTTGTAAATAATTTTCCCTGCCGGAATTATGACCGTTTGAAGCGGAATAAAAACGCGAGGCGGCGTTTGTACGCCCTCCGTCTGCTTCGCAGACAGCTCAAACAGCCCGCATAACAACCCCTCAGTCTGCTGCGCAGACAGCTCAAACAGCGCGAATAACAACCCCTCAGTCTGCTTCGCAGACAGCTCCCCTTACACAGGGGAGCCTTGAAAAATCGGCGAAATGACGCTGTTGAGGCGGGCTGCTGATAGCAGCCCCTGGTAGCAGCCCCTACGCGGCGTTTGGTAAAACAGTAAATTTTTTATCGGCGGTTGCGAGCGGAATGGTATGAATTTCGACGAAGCGGACCCTACGCGGGGTTTAATGAAACAGTGGGTTTTAATGAAACAACGGTATTTAGTGAAACAGCATTATTTTTCATTTGGCGATTGTGCGGCGGGCGTATGTGCATTATTATACATAATATACGGTATATTTTGCAGATATTTGTATAAGTATACGAATATGGCAAATCCGCTTGACTCAACGGCTGTATATGTTTATAATAGGTATCGTTCGGCTGAAGCAGCCGCCCATATATTTTATTACATTATATATTCGGAGGGCATTACGATGGCTAAGGAAATCAAAAAGGTGGTGCTTGCCTACAGCGGCGGGCTTGACACCTCTATCATCATTCCGTGGCTCAAGGAGCATTACAACAACTGCGAGGTTATTGCCGTAAGCGGCGATGTGGGCCAAGGCACGGAGCTTGACGGGCTTGAGGAAAAGGCGATAAAGACCGGCGCTTCAAAGCTTTACATAGAGGATCTGAAGCAGGAATTTGTTGACGAATACATTATTCCCACCGTTCAGGCAGGCGCAAAATACGAAAACGAATATCTGCTGGGCACGGCTTTTGCCCGCCCGATAATTGCAAAAAGGATTGTTGAGATAGCTAAGGCGGAGGGCGCGGACGCGATCTGCCACGGCTGCACGGGCAAGGGCAACGACCAGGTGCGCTTTGAGCTTGCTATAAAGGCGTTTGCGCCGGATATGCAGATAATCGCGCCGTGGAGGACCTGGGAATTCAAGAGCCGCGAGGAAGAGATTGAATACGCGGAGCAGCACAATATTCCGCTTAAGATAAACAGGGAAACGAATTATTCAAAGGACAAGAACCTGTGGCACCTGAGCCACGAGGGGCTTGACCTTGAGGACCCGGCAAACGAGCCGAAGTACGACGAGATACTGGAGATGGGCGTTTCTCCCGAGCAGGCGCCCGACAAGCCGACATACCTTACGCTGCATTTTGAAAAGGGCGTGCCCACGGCGCTGGACGGCAAGGAGATGAACAGCGTTCAGCTTGTTGAAAAGCTCAACGAGCTGGGCGGCGCGAACGGCTGCGGGCTTGTTGATATGGTTGAGAACAGGCTTGTTGGGATGAAGAGCCGCGGCGTATACGAAACTCCCGGCGGCGCGATACTTTACAAGGCGCACGAAACGCTGGAGCAGATATGCCTTGACCGCGAAACGCAGCACTACAAATTCCTTGTGGCGCAGAAATTTGCCGAGGTGGTTTACTACGGCCAGTGGTACACTCCCCTGCGAGAGGCGCTTTCCGCCTTTGTTGAAAGCACGCAGCAGACCGTTACGGGTGATGTTAGGATAAAGCTTTACAAGGGCAACATAATCAATGTGGGCGTGACCTCGCCCTACAGCCTTTACAGCGAGGAATTTGCCACATTTGACGCGGACGAGGTCTACGACCAGAACGATTCCGCGGGATTCATCAACCTTTTCGGCCTGCCGATAAAGGTTAAGGCGCTGCTTGACGAGCAGAGGAAAAACAGGAAATAAGGAAAGCGGACAAACCACGCCCCTGCATAGCAGGGGCGTTAGACTGCCGATAAAGTCGGCCGGAACGCGCGAAGTTGATTTATAAAATAACATATAATTTCACGACAAAACTATTTTGTTGAACAGCCTTTTCCCTAATCAGCAAAAACGAAAAATGCCGCACAACGGTGCGGCATTCGCGCTTTCCGCCTTTCGCTCGGGGGCAGTACCTTTGTACGGCACCCCTCGCGAAAAACGAAATCCGGCTCGATTTCTCGGCAGCCTATCAGCGTGTAGGGAAGCGCTTTTCATTGAAGCTTCACCTCTTTCGACACGCTGACGCCCCTGCAAAAGCAGGGGCGTATATTTGAAAAAGCACGCAGAAAACTTGAAAAGGAAAGGAAAAGCTATGGCGCAGCTTTGGAAGGGCAGGTTCAAGAAGGAGCTTGCAAAGGAAACGAACGATTTTAACTCCTCCATAAAATTCGACAGCAGGATGTTTGAGGAGGACATCAGGGGCAGTATGGCGCACGCGGCGATGCTGGGCGCGCAGGGCATAATAGACGAGGGCGAGAGCAAAAAGATCATAGACGGCCTTGCGGCGATACTTGACGACATAAAAAGCGGCACTCTGCCGATAGACGAAAGCGCCGAGGACATACACACCTTTATTGAGGGCGAGCTTACGGCGCGCCTGGGCGACACGGGCAAGAGGCTGCACACGGCAAGATCAAGAAACGACCAGGTTGCGCTTGACATAAGGCTTACGCTGAGAAAAGAAGCGATTGAAATAAAGGACAAGATAAAAGAGCTGATAGGCGTGCTGTGCGAAAAGGCAGAGGAGAACACGAACACGATAATGCCGGGCTACACCCACCTGCAAAGGGCGCAGCCGATAACCTTTGCCCACCACATTATGGCGTATGCGGCGATGCTTTGCCGCGACTTAGGCAGGCTTGAGGACGCGGCGCGCAGGATGAATGTTTGCCCGCTGGGCTCCGGCGCGCTTGCCGGCACCACCTACCCTCTTGACCGCGAGATGACGGCGAGGGAGCTTGGGTTCGACTCAATCACGCTCAACTCGCTCGACGGCGTTTCGGACCGCGATTTCTGCATTGAGCTGGCGGCGGCGCTTTCCATAATAATGGTGCATCTTTCACGCTTTGCCGAGGAGATAATAATGTGGTGCAGCTGGGAATTCAAGTTTGTTGAGCTGGACGACGCATTCTCCACCGGCTCTTCAATAATGCCGCAGAAGAAGAACCCGGACATTGCGGAGCTTGTGCGCGGCAAGAGCGGGCGCGTTTTCGGCGACCTTACGGCGCTGCTGACGATTATGAAGGGCATTGCGCTTGCCTACAACAAGGATATGCAGGAGGACAAGGAGGCTGTTTTTGACGCGGTTGACACCGTTAAGATGTGCCTTACCGCCTTTACGCCGATGATAAAGACGATGAGCGTGCTTAAGGACAATATGCGCCGCGCGGCGGCGGGCGGCTTCATAAACGCCACGGACTGCGCCGACTATCTTGTTGGCAAGGGGCTGCCGTTCAGGGACGCATACAAGGCGACGGGCGAGCTTGTGGCGCTGTGCATAGACATGGGGCTTACGCTTGAGACGCTGCCGATCGAGGAATACAAAAGGATATGCCCCGCCTTTGACGAGGAGGTTTACGACGCGATAAGCCTTGAAAAATGCGTTGCAGACAGGCGCGTTGCGGGCGGCCCGAGCAAGCAGAGCGTTTACGCCCAGATAGCCGCGGCAAAAAAATGCGCGGGGATAGAATAAAGGCGCAAATGTTAATTTAGCCTTAAAGGCGTTGACACGGCGCGCGCGTTTGTTTATAATGAGCTTGGCGCAAGGAGCGCCGCAAATAATTCGGAATGGTGGGCGCGAATTGATATGGCGTATAAAATTGTTGTTGATTCCTGCTGCGATTTAACGGAAGATATGAAGAAGTGGAGCAATCTTGAAACGGTGCCCCTGACTCTTCAGATCGGCGATTACATAATTGAGGACGACGCTGATTTTGACCAGGACGATTTTATATCAAGAATGGTATCCAGCAGCGAGCTTGCAAAATCCGCCTGCCCCTCGCCACAGGCGTTTGCAAAGGCGTGCGAGGGCGATGAGGACGAGGTCTTCATCATCACGATAACAGACAAGCTGAGCGGCACCTACAACAGCGCGCTGCAGGGCGCGGAGATCTACCGCGACGAGCACGACGATGATAAAAAGATCCACATTTTTAACTCGCTTGCCACATCCGGCCTTGAAACGATAATGGCTCACAGGATAAAGGCGCTTGCCGATTCCGGCGCGGGATTTGACGAAATAGTTGAGGATGTTGAAAAATACTGCGTTGAGGGCTGCGGGCTGTATTTCTGCCTTGAAAGCCTTGACGCGCTCAAGGGCAACGGGCGTTTGTTCAACCTGGCGGCAAGCGTTATAGAGGCGCTGAGGGTAAAGCTGGTGTGCAGGCGCACGGATTACGGCAATATTTCCGTTGCCGGAAAGGACATTAACCAAAAGCGCGCCCTTGCAAAGATTGCAAATCTTATTGCTAAGGACACACAGGGCTGCGACCTTGCGGGCAAGATGTGCATAATAAGCCATGTTTGCTGCCCCGACAAGGCGGAGCATATGAAGGAGCTTATCGCCTCCGCCTGCGGATACGACAGGCAGAGCATAATAATTTTAAAGGCGAGCGGACTGAACTCGCTGTACGCCTCAAACGGCGGAATAATAGTTTCCTTCTGCAAATGACACATAATATGGGCAAAAATCAAGACCGCGGATTTAACCGCGGTCTTTTACTTATCATATCGAGGTCAGCTCCCCTGCCCCGTGCTGCCGGAGGCTCTGCCTTTGCGGCGCTCCTCGGCGATCTGCTGCTCCTTATAAAAAGCGTTTGCTTTCATATATACCATTATAATATCGTGGATATGCTCGTAAAGCTCGCCCTCTTTATAATTCAGCGGCACGATGCGCTCGTCGTCGTCAATGCACAGCGGGCCCCGTTCATAATCGTTAAAGGTGGGCATAATGGAATAAGCCTCGGCGGTTTTAACAAGCGAAATCAGGGTAAGCTCCGCCGTGGCGTTTACAAAGCCCTTTTTTTTGGTGTATTTCTCTATTGTAGAAACACCGCTTTCATCGTTGTGCTTTTTTGAATAGCAAGCGGAAAAGACCTTTTCTATAAACGCCTCCACCTGAGAGGCGGTGTACGGCGGCTTTAAGAGCATAACCGTATCTATATCGGCAACGCCGTATTTCTCGCTTTCGCCGCAAGGGATACCGATAAGATTTTCATTTTCGTCAACATAAAGGGAGATGGTTGAAAAATCAAGCTCCATTTGCATCACGCCTTTCGGATAATTTTTTTAACGGCTTTTAGAATGATAGCACACTTGATTGAAAAAAACAATATTTCGTGGTAATATAAAGGCAGCGAAGGAGGGCTTTATCTTGAAAAAAGCGCTTATAACGGGCGGCGCCACCGGCATAGGGCGCGAGACCGCGCTGCTGTTTGCAAAAAACGGCTACGATGTTTTTATCACGGTGCACGAGACAGAAACGGACCTTGACTGCTGCGAGGCGCTGCGCTGCGACCTTTCAAGCACCGGCGAGATACACGGGCTTTTCAAAAGGCTTGGGGGGATCGATGTTTTGGTTAACAACGCCGGTCTGAGCCTTATTAAAATGATAAACGACACCACGCCGGAGGATTATGAAAAGATCACGGCGGTAAACCTGAGGGCGGTGTACTTCTGCTGCCGCGAGGCTGCCGGTCTGATGCTCAAAAGGCACAGCGGCGCGATAATCAACATAGCCTCCGTTTGGGGAGAAACGGGCGCGTCGTGCGAAACGCTTTATTCGATGTGCAAGGCGGGAGTGATAGGGCTTACAAAGGCGCTTGCAAAGGAGCTTGCGCCGAGCGGAATAACCGTAAACAGTATATCTCCCGGCATAATAGACACGCGGATGAACGCCGGCTTTTCGCGCAGGGAGCTTGAGGAGGAGGTGCCGCTGGGCATACTCGGCAGCGCATACGATGTTGCAAGCACGGCGCTGTTTCTTGCCGGCAGCCCGTATATCACGGGGCAGGACATCTCCGTGAGCGGCGGACTTGTGATTTGATGTAACACTTTTTTTCGCTTTTCATAGTATGCTTTAGAAAAGCGAAGGGAGGTACGGAGATGGGTTGCGGTTGTAACAACGGTTGCGGCGGAACTTCCTGGGTTATCATTCTTATCATAATCCTTCTGCTCTGCGGCGGCTTCGGTAACTGCTGCGGCAACAACAACGACTGCGGTTGCGGTTGCTGATAGTACCATAAATATAAGCTGAAAAGAGTCGAACACGATGCGCCGAAAATGCGGCGGCGCGGCACGCGCGGAAAGCATCCGCTTAAAGCCCCGTTGTGTTCGGCTCCCGTCAGCAAATGAAATGAGCGGCGTTTTCCTTAAGGCGCCGCCCTGTTTTTTTGTGCAAAAAAAATTTTAAAAAAATTTGAAAATATGTATTGACTTTCTTTGACCTTTGTGGTATTCTTAGCTCAGAAAGTCAAGGAAAGTCAAAGTCAAAAGCAATAAAAGCGCTTTGACAAAACAAAAAGGCTTTCAAACAGCGCAAGCTGACGGGAAGTGATTGAAAAAAATGAATATGTCCGACCTTATAGCGGGGATGATCCTTGATATGTTTGACGACGGCAGCTCCACGATACAGATCAGAAGAAACGATCTTGCCTCGCAGCTCGGATGCGTTCCGAGCCAGATAAATTATGTTATCACCTCGCGCTTTACGCCCGAGCAGGGATACAGAATAGAGAGCCGCAGAGGCGGCGGGGGCTGCATATACATCACCCGTGCCGATTCAAAGCACGCCGCGCTTATGGCGCTTGTGAACAGCGTGGGCGATTCGATAGACGAGCGCTCGGCAAAGGCAAACATCAATAATCTGAGCTGCCAGAATCTGATAGACGAAAAAAGCGCGGCGATTATGAACGCGGCTGTTTCGGACAGCAATTTCAGGCAGCTTGAGACGGACGAGCGCGACAGAATACGAGCGGCTCAGTTTAAGCGTATGCTGCTTGCGTGCATAAGCTGACGGGAGCCGAGCGAATTTTAAGAAAGGATGAAAGCATTATGAAATGTCAACACTGCAACAACAGAGAAGCAACAACCTATTTTAAGCAGAACATAAACGGAAAGGTTACCGAGATGCACCTTTGCGAGGACTGTGCAAAAGAGCTTGGGGTTATGGACAGCTTCCGCCCGGAGAGCTTTTTTGCGGATTCGTTCCTGGGCAATCTGCTGGGAGCGGGCATACCTGCGATGAATGTCCTTTCCGGAGTGGACAGATGCGAAAGCTGCGGCTCCACATTCAACGACATTATCAACAGCGGCCTTATGGGCTGCGCCGACTGCTACACCAAATTTGCAGACAGGCTTGAGCCGTCTATATTCAAGCTTCACGGCAACGCGAGCCATGTGGGAAAGAATGTTACCTACACCGAGGTGCCGGAGGAAAAGGGCGAAAAGGAGCAGCCGAAAAAGGCGGCCGAACCCGTAAGCGAGCTTGAAAAGCTTAAGAGCGAGCTGCAAAGCGCGATAAAAGAGCAGCGTTTTGAGGACGCAGCCGTTTTGAGAGACAGGATAAAGGAGCTTAGCGGGGAGGATAAATAAATGAGCAAATGGTACAGCCGCGGCGGAGCGGACAATGATGTTATACTCTATTCAAAGGTGAGGCTTGCAAGGAATCTGAGCGACACTCCGTTTCAGAGCAAGATGAGCCCGGAGATAAGGAAAAGCACGGTCAAAAAGCTTTACGCCTGCGTTAAAAACTCGCCGCTTGCCGGCGAATTCGAGATGATAGACCTTGCGTCAAAAAGCGCGGTTCAGGCGGCGGCATACGCCGAAAGGCAGATGATAAGCCCGGAGTTTGCGCGCGAAAAGGGCGCGTTTCTGACCACCGAGGACGAGAGCGTTACCGTTATGCTCTGCGAGGAGGACCACATCAGGATAACGGCGTTTCACAGCGGTCTTGAGGTTAAGAAGGCATACGATGAGGCGAACAAAACCGACGATGTGTTCTTGAAAAGCCTGCCCATCGCGTTTGACAGGCGGCTGGGCTTTTTGACCGCCAGCCCCATAAACTTAGGCACGGGGCTTAAGATCTCCGTTGGGCTGCACCTGCCCGCGATAAAGGAAAACGATTCGCTCGGACGGCTCGCGTCGCTTGTCGGGAAGCTGGGGCTGACCCTGCGCCCGCTTTACGGCGAGAGCGGCGCTTTTTACCAGCTGACCAACCATGTTACGCTGGGGATAACGGAAAAGGAAGCCGTTGACAACATAACTGCCGTTGCGCTTCAGATAGCGGCGCAGGAAAGGAATCTGCGCGCCACGATGAAAAACAGCGAGCGCTGGGAGGACAGGGCTTACAGAAGCTTCGGCACGCTTAAAATGGCGCGCCGGCTGGACTACGGCGAATTTATATCGCTTGCGTCAGACCTGCGCCTCGGCGCCGCGCTCGGATATTTCGACTGCGACATAAACGCAGTTACCGCTATGATACACACGATGGCGGACGGAAATGTGCTTTCATCGCACGACGGCGCTGAGGAGCCCGAGGCGGTCGCGGCGCTGCGGGCAGCCGCGGTGCGCGATATGATGAACGCATAGCGGCGTAAAAGATACTGTTTAAACGGCTTTTTATCTGTTCAAACTGTTTTAGGAGGAATGGATATGTACAGATTCAACAGCTTTACACAAAAGGCAAACGATGTTTTGAACCTTGCCATTAAGGCCGCGGAGAATTACGGCCACACATATATCGGCACGGAGCATATGCTTATAGGCGTGCTCAAGGAAAACACCAGCTACGGCGCGCAGCTTCTTGCCGAAAAGGGCGTTACGCTCGACAAGATAGAGGAGCTTTTGAGGGACAGCGTCGGCGTAGGCGATCCGACCGCCCTCTCCCCCGCCGATTTCACGCCCACGGCAAAGCGCGTGCTTGAGGTAAGCTTTCAGCTTGCGCGCGGGATGAGAAATTCCTTTGTGGGCACGGAGCATCTGCTGCTTGCGCTGCTGCGCGAGAGCGATTCGGCAGCGGTTAAGCTGCTTTCCGCCTGCTCCGTTGACGCGCAGAGCTTTACGGAGGAGCTTGTTAACGACCTTGCGCGCCCGGAGGCGGAGTTCAGGGGCTCAAAGAGCGCAAAGCGCGGCAAGAGCAAAACGCCCACGCTTGACGAATTCGGCACTGACCTTACCGAAAAGGCAAGGGACGGCGGCATAGACCCCGTTATCGGCAGGGACAAGGAGATCGAAAGGGTTATCCAGATTCTTTCAAGGCGAACCAAGAACAACCCCTGCCTTATCGGCGAGCCGGGCGTCGGCAAGACCGCCATTGCCGAGGGGCTGGCGCTTAAGATCGTTAAGGACGAGGTGCCGGAGCTGCTTGCCGGCAAAAAGATAGTTGCGCTTGACCTGACCTCTATGGTTGCCGGAACAAAATACCGCGGCGACTTTGAGGAGCGCATCAAAAAGGCGATGGATGAGGTCAAGGCGGCAAAGGATGTTATTCTTTTCATAGACGAGGTACACACGCTGATAGGCGCGGGCGCCGCCGAGGGCGCGGTTGACGCGGCAAACATCCTTAAGCCGGCTCTGGCGCGCGGCGAGATACAGGTTATCGGCGCCACCACGATAGACGAATACAGGAAAAACATTGAAAAGGACGCTGCGCTTGAAAGGCGTTTTCAATCCGTTATGGTGGGAGAGCCGACCGAGGAGGAGGCCGTTGAGATACTCAAGGGGCTTCGCGACAAATACGAGGCGCACCACAAGGTCAAGATATCCGACGAGGCGATAGAGAACGCCGTCAAGATGAGCTCGCGCTACATTGCGGACAG
This sequence comes from uncultured Eubacterium sp., assembly GCA_944380545.1. Lineage (GTDB taxonomy): Bacteria > Bacillota > Clostridia > Oscillospirales > Acutalibacteraceae > Eubacterium_R. Next base: position 41,432 of record CALWHV010000017.1, read on the forward strand.
ATTTCTGCCCGACAAGGCGATAGACCTTATCGACGAAGCCGCATCGCGTGTAAGGCTAAAGGCCTTTACAGCCCCGCCCAATCTAAAAAGTATGGAGCAGGAGATAAAGCGGCTTGAGCAGGAAAAGGCGTCCGCCGTTAAGAGCCAGGATTTTGAGGCGGCAGCCAAGCTGAGGGACAAGCAGAAGAGCCTGCAGACGCTGCTTGACGAGGAAAAGGAAAAGTGGAAGAACCTCTCCGGCAAGGAAATCAAGGAGGTAACCACGCAGGATATAGCGGATGTAGTGTCTGCCTGGAGCGGCATACCCGTAACGCAGCTTACCGAGGAGGAATCCGAAAGGCTGCTCAATATGGAAAAGATACTGCACGAGCGCATAGTGGGCCAGGACAAGGCTGTTTCAGCCGTTGCGCGTGCGATAAGGCGCGGCAGAGTGGGCATCAAGAACCCCAACAGACCGCTCGGCTCGTTCATCTTTCTGGGCCCCACGGGCGTTGGCAAAACAGAGCTTTGCCGCGCGCTTGCCGAGGCTATGTTCGGCTCAGAGGACGCGATAATCAAGCTTGATATGAGCGAATATATGGAAAAGCACACCGTTTCAAAGCTCATCGGCTCGCCTCCCGGATATGTGGGCTTTGACGAGGGCGGCCAGCTTACGGAAAAAATAAGAAGGAAGCCATACTCCGTTGTGCTTTTCGACGAGATTGAAAAGGCGCACCCCGATGTGTTCAATATGCTTTTGCAGATACTGGAAGACGGCGTGCTGACGGATTCAAAGGGCAGAAAGGTATCGTTTAAAAACGCCGTTATCATAATGACCTCCAATGTTGGCGCGTCAAAGATAACGAACGGCGCAAAATCACTCGGCTTCGGCGAGAACGGCGATGTTAACAGAAGCATCGAGGAGCTTGTGACGGACGATCTTAAAAAGACCTTTAAGCCTGAATTCCTGAACAGGATAGACGAGATAATCGTTTTCAACCGCCTGCAAAAGGACGACATCAAGGAAATCGCAAAGCGTATGCTCAAAACGCTTGACAAGCGCCTTGCCGAAATGGACATCACCCTTTCGTTTACGGACAGGGCGATAAGCGCGATAGCCGACGCGGGCTTTGACGATGTTTACGGTGCAAGGCCCCTGAGGCGCGCTATACAGCAGAAGATAGAGGACCCGCTTTCCGAGCTGATGCTTGAAAAGAAGATATTGCCGGGCGGCAGCTATACCGCAGATTACGGCGATTCGGGCTTCACCTTTGAAAGCGCAAATAAGAGCGAAGCGTCAGCAGAAGGCGGCGAATAACGCAGGGCTTGTGTAAAGTGTATCAGCTTTACACAAGCCTTTTTATTTATTAAGCGACTAAAAAGACGCGTATTAAGACATTGGCTGAGGGCCGCATATTTGTAAAGCTGCTATACTTTACAGATGTGCGGCTTTTCTTTTTTATAATTATCCCGTGCAAAGCGGTTATAAATTTTACATTTGCTGTCAACACTCTCTGCAAAGCTGCCCGCAATAAATTTCAGCGCGCGGCGCAGAAGTTTTGACATATTTTTCCCGCCGCGGCATATATAATTTGTTTTACGATATTCGTTTATTTTGATTAAATCCCGAAATTTTCCATACAATAACAGTAATTTCTGAACAAACTAATTGTAAACGCGGCGCGGCTTTTTTAATCAAAGCCGAAAGCGAGTGTTAAACGATAAAGGAGGAAGCGCCGATGCTTAACGCGGGCATAATCGGCTGCGGCAAGATAGCGCAGACAAGGCACATTCCGGAATACCTTGCAAATCCCCGCTGCAAAATAGCGGGCTATTACGATTTTAATACGCAGCGTGCGCGGGAGCTTGCGGAAAGATTCGGCGGGTGCGCTTACGGCTCGCTTGAGGAGCTGCTTGCAAACGATGGAATCGACGCCGTTTCCGTTTGCACATCAAACGACACGCACGCCGACATCGCCGTTAAAGCGCTTGAAGCGGGAAAGCATGTGCTTTGCGAAAAGCCGATGGCAACGAATCTTGCCGACTGCGAAAGGATGCAGGCGGCCGCAGAAAAGAGCGGCAGGCAGCTTATGATAGGGATGAACCAGCGCCTTGCGGGGGCGCATATAAAGGCAAAGCAGCTTATCGACGCAGGCGAGATAGGCAGAATAATAACATTCAAGACCTTTTTCGGCCACAGCGGACCGGAGACCTGGAGCATCGACCCCGGAACGGACAGTTGGTTTTTTGACAAAAGGAAGGCGGCTATGGGAGCGCTTGCCGACCTTGGAGTGCACAAGACGGATCTGATTCAGTTTTTGACCGGCAAAAGGATAACAGAGGTCACGGCAAGGCTGGCTACGATAGACAAGAGATATGCAAACGGCGAGCTTATCGGAGTTGACGACAACGCGTTTTGCATCTACCGCCTTGAAGACGGAGCGACAGGCACGATGTGCGCAAGCTGGACAAATTACGGTGCGGAGGACAATTCCACCGTTATCTGCGGCGCAAAGGGCGTTATGCGGATATATGACGACCCCGATCATTCCATAACGATAACGCTTAAAAGCGGCGAACGCGTCCTTTACGATATAGACAGGATACAGACGAACGACAGCCAGACGAAATCCGGCATCATAGATATGTTTGCCGAGGCTGTTGAAGCGGGCGTTGAGCCGCCGATCTCCGCCGCAAGCGTTCTGCCGGCGATGCGCGCTGTTTTTGCGGCGATAAAATCCTCCGAGACGGGCAGGACGATAATTTTATAAAACCGCGTCAGGCGCGGGAAAGGCTGTGATATATATGAAGCTTGGGCTTTTGAGCTCTATCCTTGACGGCTTCGCCTTTGAAGAGGCGATAGATTTTGCCGCGGCGCAGGGATTCAGCTGCGTTGAGCTTGCCGCCTGGAAAAAGGAAAAGGCAAAAAGGCGGTACGCCGGTGTTTCCCATATTGACGCCGAGAGGCTTACGCAGGAAAAAGCGAAATACATCCTTGACTACTGTTCAATGCGCGGAGTTGAGCTTTCATCGCTTGCCTACTACCCCAACCCGCTTGACCCCGACCCCGAAGAAAGAGAAGCCGCCGTGCGCCATCTTATGAGCGTGATAGACGCCTCCGCGCGGCTGGGAGTAAATATGGTTACCACCTTTATAGGCAGGGATCAGTATAAAACGGCGGACGAAAATCTTAAAGAGGCTGAAAAGGTGTGGAAGCCGATAATGGCTCACGCCGAGAAGGCGGGCGTTCGGGTGGCGATTGAAAACTGCCCGATGCTGTTCGGACCCGACCAATGGCCCGGCGGTCAGAACATTATGACCACGCCGCAATTATGGCGCAGAGTGCTTGACGCCGTTGGCAGCGATATGCTGGGAATAAATTTCGACCCGTCGCACTTCGTTTGGCAGATGCTGGATTACATTGCGCCGGTCTACGAATTTAAAGACAGGATATTCCATGTGCATATCAAGGATATAAAGCTGTATCCCGAAAAGCTGAAAAGAGCCGGAACTATGGCGTACCCGCTTGAATATATGCAGCCGAAGCTTCCGGGGCTGGGCGATGTTGACTGGTCTGCCTTTATAAGCGCGCTGACCGATACGGGCTATGATTCCTTTGCCTGCATCGAGGTTGAGGACAGGGCGTTTGAAGCGAGCAGAGAGAGGATTGAGCAGAGCATAATCCTTTCAAAGCGGTATATCGAGCAATTCATCATATGATATATGCGTAATTAAATTACGAATATATAAAATCAATTCTACGGAGGGAAAAATATGAAGATCAAAAAAATACTCGCCGTGCTTCTTGCGGTGCTGACGGTAGCAGCCTGCTTTGCAGCCTGCTCAAAGGGAGACGGCGGGGAGCAGCAGGACGGCGGAGCCGCTGCCGAAAACGCGCACATCTACATCCTGACTGCGGCTGAGGACCACGGCTGGACAGGCTCGGTTGCCACCTTTGCCAAGGAAAAGGCCAAGGAGGTAAACGCCGCGGGCAAATACACGGCGGAGGTTATCACCGCCGCGAACGCAGCCGACCAAATCACCAAGGTTGAGGACATCATTGCAAAGGGCGAAAAGAACATTGCGGTGGTCATTCAGCCGATGGACGACACGGTGCAGTCCGCAATCCAGTCGCTTGCCGACGCAGGCATCCCCTATGTTGCGTTTGACCGCATCATAGACGCTGTTTCCGCCTCTGCCGTTTCAAATGTAAAGGGCGACAACGAGGGCATAGGCGCCGGCGCGGCAGCCTACTTTGTTGAAAACGGGCTTGAGCCGGGCGACAGCGTTTATGTTTACGAGGGCGACACCTCCTCTGTTACCACGCTTCGCAACAGCGGCTTCACAAAATATCTTACGGGCGAGCTTGCTTTCGGCGGGCAGACGATAGCCGAGGACAAGAAGTGGAGCGAGGACGACCTTAACGCCATAACCTATTCGGGAGCGATGAACTGGAGCAGGAGCGACACCAAAACCTCCTTTGAGACGCTTATGGGCGACGCGAACAATGCAAAAATCAAATGGTTTTACGCGCAGGACGACGAGCTTACCATGGGTATTCTTGAGGCGCTTCAGGGCGGCGGCATAGCCGAATCCACCAAGGCGGCGTTTCTTGAAAACAAGCCGTTTATCACCGGCTGCGGCGGACTTGAGGAGCTTTACGCGGTGCTGCGCGGCGAGAGCTACGCGGATATTGCGCAAAAATGCGGCGGCATTATGTCCGTAACCTACTCGCCGTCTATGATTCAAACCGCCGTTCAGGATATGGTGGACCACCTTGACGGCAAAACGGTAACGCAGGACCATATCATTGCCTGTGAAAATGTAACTCCCGAAAATGTGAGCGAATACAAGTCGTTCAGCTGATGAACGCCCCCGTCGTACGGGCGGATGAATAATTCACCGGCGCAAGGGGCCGAAACCGCCCTTTGCGCCGAAGCAAAAGAGGGAATAAAACGATGCTTCTGGAAATGAAAGATATTCGCAAATCCTTTAACGGCGTTGAGGTGCTGCACGGCGTGCGGCTCTCCGTGAACGCCGGCGAGGTGCACGCCCTTTTGGGTGAAAACGGCGCGGGCAAATCAACGCTGATGAATCTTCTGACAGGCGTTTTCCCGCGGGACGGCGGCGAGATCGTTTTTGACGGAAAGCGAATCGAGCGCATTTCCGTGCGTGAAAGCGAGCATATGGGCATAGCCTTTGTGCACCAGGAGCTGAATCTTTTTAACGACCTTAAGGTTTACGAAAACATATTTTTAAACAGGGAATACAAAAACCGGCTCGGCTTTCTTGACAAAAAAAGGATGAAGCGCGAAACACACGAGCTGTTTGAACGGCTGGGGGTGGATATTGACCCGAACGAGCTGGTCAGCGAGCTTAAAACGAGCAAAAAGCAGCTGTTAGAGATAGCAAAGGCGCTGTTTTTTGACGCAAAGCTGCTTATTTTGGACGAGCCGACCACCTCGCTTGCAAACGATGAAACCGAGCATCTGTTCGGCCTTATCCGCGCGCTGAAGAAAAACGGCACTTCGTTTATATTCATCAGCCACAAGATGCCGGAGATTTTTGAGATTGCGGACAGGTACACCGTTTTCAGGAACGGCAGCTTTATCTGCGACGGCGATATAAGCGCCGCCACGCCGCACGAGATAACGAAAAAGATGGTGGGCGAAAAATACAGCGCCGAGGATGTTTACACCCCGCGCAGCTTTGCGGGCACGGCGCTTAAAACGCACCGCCTTTGCGCAAACGGCTTTCGGGATGTGACGCTTGAGGTGAAAAAGGGCCAGGTTATGGGACTTACGGGGCTTCAGGGCTGCGGCTCAAGCGAATTTTTGCAATGCGTTTTCGGAGCGGGCGAAAGCTATTCCGGCACGATAACCGTCAATTCAAAGCCTCTTCACAAAAACAGCGTGCACGAGGCGATGAAAAACAAAATTGCGATGCTGCCGGCAAACAGGAAGGAAAATTCCGTTTTGCCCGATATGACTATACTTGAAAACATGTATATAAGCGAGCATACGCTTTCAGGCAGACGCCCGCTGATAAACAGGAAAAAGGAAGCTAAAAAATACGCCGAGCGAAAGCGCGAGCTTCAAATCAAGGCAAATTCGGAGAACGACGCGATAACGGCGCTCAGCGGCGGAAACCAGCAAAAGATATTCATTGCGCGGTGGCTAAACACAAATGCAGATATACTGCTGCTCGACAACCCCACCCAGGGCATAGATGTGGGCGCCAAGGCTGAGATATACAGGCTGATACTGAAGCTTGCCGAGGAGGGCAAGACGATAATCATAAACACGCTTGAGATACCGGAGCTTCAAAAGGTTGCCGACAGGTGCGCCGTGTTTTACGGCGGCAGGATAGTGAAGCTGCTGGAGCACGATGAAATAGACGAAGAAAAAGTGATGATGTACTCTACCGGTACATTCAGGGAGGCATTGTGATGAACGCTCAAAGAGCCGAAAGGCCGCGCAAAATCCAGATTGGCGCCGTTATATCGCAATACAGCTATATAATAGTTTTTATAGCCATATTTGCGCTCTATGCGCTGACGAGCCGCGGCGGGCTTACCTGGAGCGGCGTTATGAACATCTTTCGCCATTCAACGATAATAGGCATAATAGGCATAGGAATGGGGCTTGTGTGCCTTACTGGCGAGATAGACCTTTCGGTTGGCTCTATGCTTGCGATGGTGAGCGGCTTTTCCGTTATGGTGTTCAACACAACGAACAACGCAATACTGACGCTGCTGTTTTCCGTTGCCTTCGGCGCGGCGCTGGGGCTGCTCAACGGCGTGCTGGTGGGCGCGGTGAAGATGCCCGCCTTTATCGTTACGCTTGCAACGATGCTTATATTCAGATCGTTTACCCAATATCTGTGCCAGCATATTGACAAAAAGCTTATAGGCGGCGGCAGCTCTGTTTACAAGATAGCGTCCGAGCTAAGCTCCTATCAGGACCTGTACCGATTCGGAAACGGCAGAATAGCCACGGTGCCTACCGTTGGGATAATCCTTATTATTATGACGGCGCTTTTTGTGTTTATCTCAACGGCCACAAAATACGGCAAAAAGATCTACGCCTCCGGCAGCAACGCCAAAGCGGCTGCGCTTGCCGGCATAAATGTTGAGCTGATAAAGGTGAGCGTTTTCGTTATCACCGGCATAATGGTGGGCATAGGCTCGTTTTTGTGGATAGCGATGAACGGCTCCTCCGACCCCGCGACGACCGGCTCAAGCTATGAGATGTACGCCATTGCGGCTGTTGTGCTGGGCGGCATTGCGATGACGGGCGGCAGGGGCAGCATACTCGGCGTATTCTTCGGCGCGCTGAGCTACACCGTTATAGACAAGATAATCGTTGCGCTGAAGATGGATTCGCTTATAAACGACACGATAAAGGGCATTATTCTTATCGTGGTTATCCTTATACAGGTTGCCGGCCCACAGATAAAGGAACGCGCGCAGCAGATGAGGCTGCAAAGGCAGTTTAAAAGCGAGCAGAGAAAGCCTCAATAAAGCAATAAAAAGAGAGCCTTAGTCAGGCTCTCTTTTTTGCTGCGGCTGCTTATTTTATTTCAAGGAACTCGCGCGTTTTGAGCAAAAGCGCGTTCATCTCATCGTCCGTGCCCACGGTTATGCGCACGAATTTATTTATTACGGGCTTGTCAAAATATCTTATGAATATCTTTTGCGCCTTGAGAAATTCAAAATATTCACGCATATTTTTTTCGGGGTGCGTTGCCATCAGGAAATTGGTTTGCGAATCAAGCACCTCAAAACCCAGCTCCTCAAGCGCCGCCTTTGTTTTTAAGCGCGTTGCGATTATCTTTTGCACCGTTTCGTTAAAATACGCCGTGTCGCGCATCGCAGCCGCGCCCGCCGCCATCGCGGCGCTGTTTACCGTGTAGCTGTTATATGAATTTTTGACCGCCTCAAGCGCGCCTGTAAGCTTTTTTGAGCCTATGGCGTAGCCGAGCCTCATTCCGGCAAGGCTGCGGCTTTTTGAAAATGTGGCGGTGACGAGCAGGTTTTCATATTTTTGGGTGAGCCCCGCCGAGGAAAAGCCGCCGAAATCAACATACGCCTCGTCTATTATAACCACGCCGCCCTGATTTTTGCGCAGGATGCTTTCAACAAATTCCGCGCCCTCTCCGAGCGAGGTGGGGGCGTTGGGATTCGGGATCACCACTCCACCGTTTTCCTTAGCGTAATCATCGGCGCAAATGCGAAAATCGCCGCCGACGGGAACGGTTTTGAACGGTATGCCGAAAAGGCGGCACCACACGGGATAAAAGCTGTATGTTATATCCGGGAAAAGCACGGGCTTTTCGCCGTTGAAAAACGCCTGAAAGGCGAGCGCCAGCACATCGTCCGACCCGTTGCCTACAAATACATTTTCCCTTTCAACGCCGTAAAAGGCGGCTATAGCATCCTTGAGCTTTGCGGCGTTTGCGTCGGGATAAAGGCGAAGGGAATCAAAATCGAGCTCCCTGAGCGCTTTTTTTACCATAGGCGACGGCGGATAAGGGTTTTCGTTTGCATTGAGCTTGATTATGCCCTTTTCGGCGCTTTGCTCGCCGGGGACATACGGCTCAATATCTTTTATATTATCTGTCCAGCTTCCCATAAAAGACCTCGTTCATCTGCCTGCGGCGCTGCCGCGGCGGTTTTATGATATTTTAACACCCGAAGCGCCGATTTGCAAGTGCGCGAAGCCTCCGGAGGTACGAAAATTCGGACTTTACGGCGGGCAAAGCAGATAAATATTGTTTAACGGCGATATTTATGGTAAAATAGACGCAGCTTATTTTACGGAGGAAGTTATGGAGATACTGACGATAATAGTTTCCGCGGCGACGCTTATAGTCAGCTGCGCCGCGCTGTTTGCGGCCGTAAGGCTGCGCGCGCAAAACAAGACCGACGAGATAAAGCCGATGGCGGACAAGCTCGAAAACCTTTCCGGCAGGCTTGACTACCTTTCCTCGCAGACGGATAAATCCCTGCGCGAGGTCACGGCGGCTATGCAGCAGCTTACAGAGAAGAATTACGAGCAGATGCTGAAAATCAACGCATCGCTTTCCGAAAGCTCGGAAAAGCAGGCGGCAAAGATAGCCGATTCCATCTCCAAAATGCAGGAGAGCAACGAAAAAAGGCTGGAGGAGATGCGCAAAACGGTTGACGAAAAGCTTGCCGAAACGCTCAACCAGCGGCTCAACGCATCGTTTAAAACGGTTTCCGAGCAGCTGTCGAATGTTTACAAGAGCCTTGGCGAGATGAAGGAGCTTTCAAGCGGAGTTACGGACAATGTTAAGAGCCTTAACAAGGTGCTTACCAATGTTAAGGCGCGCGGCACCTGGGCCGAGGTGCAGCTCGGCAACATACTTGACGAAACGATCCCGAATATGTACGACTCCAATGTAAAAACGAACCCGTCATACGACGGGCGCGTGGAATTTGCCGTTCGCATCCCCGCGCGCGAGGGCGATGAGATAACCTATCTGCCGATAGATTCAAAATTCCCGATGGAGGATTACATACGCCTGAGCGACGCTGCGGAAAAAGGCGATTACGAGGAGCTTGAGCGGGCCAGAAAGGCGCTTGAAACGCGCGTTAAGGACGAGGCAAAGCTCGTTAAAAAATACATAGCGCCGCCGAACACCACGCCGTTTGCGATACTTTATCTTGCAACGGAGGGGCTTTACGCGGAGATAGCCTCCGGAAAGAGCGGCATTGCCGAGCAGCTTCAGGCGCAGGGCGTGATGATAGCCGGACCGAGCACGATAACGGCGCTTTTAAACTCGCTTGCAATGGGCTTCAGAACGATAGCCATAAACAAAAAGGCAAACGAGGTGTGGAAGGTGCTGGGCGCCGCCAAGGACCAGTACGAAAAATTCGGCGTGCTGCTGCAAAAGGCTAAGGACAAGATAGACGCAGCCGGCAAGGCGCTTGACGAGGCTGACCACAGAAATTCAATAATCCAGAAAAAGCTTAGAAGCGTTGAATCGCTTGAAGCGGGCGAGGCAAACGACATTCTGGGCATAGAGGAATAAAATAATGCCTGCGGACTTTCACATCCGCAGGCTCTTTTTATTTGCACAGCTCTTCAAAAAGCGGCAGACAAGAATCAAAAAACGCCCTATACGCTTCGCAAAAATCCTCGCTTTCGCGCTCGCGGCGGCAGCCTCCGGCACGGCAGATTCTAAAATACGCGCATTTGCGGCAGCGCTCGCTTACATCGGCGCTGCTCTCGATAAATTCGATTGCCCGACGGCTGAACGCAAGCTCGGAAAAGCCGCATTCGTTGATATTGCCGAGCAGGTATTCATCAGTGCAGTAAAAATCGCAGGGAAAGATATCGCCGTTTGCCTCCGCAACGAACTGACGGGAGCAGACGCCGTTCATACCGCACTGCTCGGCGGGCAAGCCGCGGTAAAGGCGCAGCCAATTATCAAACCTGCGCACGCTTACATTTCTGCCCATCCTCAAATCGCGGGCGTACAGCCGAAACGCCTCCGTAAGAAAGGCGGCGTAATCCGCGGCGCTCATATAAAGGGACTCATCTTCGCGGCTTTTGAGCGGGCGCAGAGCGGGAATAAAGTGCAGCCTTTCAAAGCCCTGGGAGCGAAAGAAGGAATAGAGCTCCCCTCCCCTTCCGGCGCTGAGCGAGGTAAGCACGGCAAGCACATCGAACCGTACGCCGGCACTTCTGAGCGTTTCTGCGGCGGCAAGCGTCTTATAAAAGGTGCTTTTGCCGTCTGCGCTCTTTCGGCAGGCGTTTGCGGCGTAATCGCCGTCAAGGCTCAACCCGACCGTTATATCGTTTTGGCGAAGAAAGCGCGCCCACTCTCCGTCTATCAGCGCGCCGTTTGTTTGCAGCGAATAATAAACGGCGCTGCCGCGGGTATTGAGGGCGTTTACATCATCTATGAAATCCTTAAAGAAATCAATGCCGGCAAGCGTGGGCTCGCCGCCCTGAAAAATGAACGAAACAGGGTCTGACGCCGCAAAATCAAGCGATTTTTCAATAAGCGCGCGCGAGGTGCTGCGGCTCATAATCCCGCGGTCCGCCACCGCGCGGTTTAAGGAAACATCGCGGTAAAAGCAGTATTCACACGCAAATGTGCAGCGCGACGACGCGGGCTTGACCATAATGCTGAGCGATGGCATATGCGCCTCCGGAATTACAGAAGGAATTTGAGCAGCAGGGCGATTATTACGACCGCCGCGATAACGGCAACGATCTTTACGCCCCTGCTGACGGCGTCGAACATATTTGTGGGCATAAGGGTAAGAACGGCGTAAATAAATTTTTCCTTGACCTTTTTGCCCACTATATCGCGGTAGCGAAGGTCATAGGTGGTGTAGGAGCCGTCTTTTTTTATGCTGAACATACGCACGCCCCTGTCAAGACCGGGGCCGTAAACATGGAAACCGGCGCCCTGGGTGTAGCCGAGCTCAATGCCGCGCACCGTGCCGGTAAAGGAATTATTATGGTCGTGGCCGAAGTAGATGCCCTTAACATCGCCCTTTTCCGCCATAGCGTCAAACTCGCCGCTGTTTTCCATCGGGTCGGCGGGAGATTCGCGCATAAAGCCCTCTTTATTGACAAGCTCCCTGTTGAGCACATACCATTTGCCGGCGTGGTTTCTGAAGCCCTGCTGCGCGCCCTTGACGCTCTTTTTGACCTCAAGCAGAAGCTCCATCACCTCCGGCACGGGGATATGCTGGATAACGATGGACGGCAGCACGCGCCCGAGCTTTTTTTCGTATGAATCGCGCACGGACCTGTACCATTCTATCTGGTTTTGATGCACATTATCGTAGCCGACCTTAAGGCTTGAATGGCTGTCTATCAAATAGATAAGAAAGACGGGCTCTCCGCCGCAGTCGAGCTCTATCGCCTGGTTGGCGCAGCCGTCAATGCCGGGCGTATCCTCCCCGATAAAGCAGTCTATTTTTTTATATATCTCAAACTGCTCCTTATTTGTAAGCCCCACCTGGCGGTCGTGATTGCCGAAGCACACGGCAAAGGGGATCTTTCTTGAAACGGCGGGATAGGTTAAATCGCGAAGCGACTTTTCAACCTTTTCGGCATTTCCGCCGAAGCTTGATTTGCCCCATATCTGATCGCCGGAATAGATGATAAGATCCGGCTTTTCGCGCTCAATAGCCGTGTTGATTAGCTCAAGCGTGTCCGGGCTGACGCGGGCGCCGTCCTGCGTGTCCGCTATCTGCATTATCTTAAATTCTTCGCCTTTAAAATTAAGCTTCATAATAAACCGTCCTTTCCTCAAAGCAAAAGCCGCAGTTACACACCGCCGGCTGAATTTTCAGAAAACCTGTTCCACGGCCTGATGCAAAACGCCGTGATTACCGCCGCCGCCAAAGCGAGCGCAAGCCACATAACAAACAGCGCGCTCCAGCCGCCGCTGCCCTCAAGCAGCCTGCCCGCGCCTATATTCAAAACGCCGCAGCCGATATACGCCACCGCGTTTAGCAGCCCGCCGACGGTGCCCGTTCTGCCGTATGCAGCAAAATTGAGCGGCACAATAGTTATCAGCATAACATTTATGGCAAACATTGAATTTGTTACGCCCGCCATACAGACGATCGCGGCAACGGCGCTTTTTGAGCCCGCGGCGAACAGCGCGGCAAGGAACACCGCCGCGGCGGCAAAGAACACGGCGGAGGTGGCAAGCTCGTTTTTAAGCTTTTTATTGACGAGCTTTGCTATATACGCCCCCGTTACATTGATAACGGGCAGCAGCATCGTAAGCAGCAGCGAGGCCCCCGTGCCCATACCGTAGCCGCCTTCAAGCAGTGTTGGGATCCACTGGGTAACGCTGTCCTTAAGCGTGCCCTGAATAGCTATCGGGATCATAAGCGCAACGGCTGAGCTTGCAAGCAGCAGCCGCCAAAGCTTTTTAAGGGAAACCGCCTTCTCGGACGGCGCCTCTGCCTCCTGCGCGGCGGGAGCGGAGTTCTTTATGCCCGCCGTGCCGAACAGCCAGTAAAAAGACACCGCCGTAACGATGCCGCCGCACACAAGAAAAACCCAGCGCCACGGCAGCAGCATCAGCACGGCAAGGCTAACCCCGTAGCTCGCCAGAGTTCCGAGCGGCACGGTGGTGGAGATATCAACGCCGAATTTCAGCCGCTCACCCTTATCATAGCTGTCTCCCGCAAGCTTAAGTATCGGCGCCCAGACAAGCGCCTGCGCTATGCCGTTTGCCGCCCACAGCAGCAAAACAGCTGCAAAGGAGGAGCTGAAAAAGCATATCAGAATATTTGTAAGGCCGGAGGCAAAAACGCCTCCGAAAATCAGAACACGAGGCGAAAACCTGTCCGCCAGGGCGCCACTGAAGAGCTGGCCCGCGCCGTAGCAGATGAAAAACGCCGAAGATATGAGCGCCGTGCGGCTTTGGGAAAAGGTGCCGTCCTCCAAGAGCCGCGGCATAACGGCCGAAAAATCCAGCCTGCATATATATGTAGAAAAATAAGCCGCCCAGCAAAGCAGAAACAGCCTGCCGCCGTTTGCGCTTTTGTAGCCGAAATTTGCTTTTTTCATAATTCCTCCGTTAAGTATATTGCTTTGAGAGGTCAGTTACATTATAATACAAATCAAGGGCAAATGAAAGAAAAATCTTTTGCCCGGAGAGGGATAAATTATGTTTAAAAGGATCAGAGGCGGGGCTTACCGCGCCCTGCTGAACAAAAGCGGGATCTTTGACAACCGCGCAGACGACGCGCTGCCGCAGACGGTGATAAGGGACATATGCGCCGCGCATTTTGAAAAGGGCGGCGAAAAGCGCAGGCGCGTTCTGCTTTACGGCTTTGACGGAGCGCGCGCAGACAGTATGTTTTATCTGCTTCAGGGCGGCGACGAAAGCATCACGGGCTATAATTTTAAAAGCCCTTACAGCGCCGTAACGCTGATAAAGGAGCGCGGCACGCTGGTGCTGACCTATGCCGGCGGCTGCAAAAGCGACAGCTCCACGCTTCAGGAAACCAGCACGGCTCAGGGCTGGGCGGCGATACTGACGGGGAAATGGGGAAAGGAAAACGGCGTTCAAAAGCATGTTACCAAGCTTGGCAGCGCGCCAACCATCCTGCTTGAGCTTGCCGAAAAGGGGCAGGGCGCGCTTTTTGCCTCAAGCTGGCAGGACCATTTTACGGTTACATATAAGGACGAGATTAAATACGCCGAGGAGCGCTCCCTGCCGCTTGAATTCAGGCAGGTAAAGGACGAGGTTGAGCTTCAGCAGGCGTCGCTTGAGGCGATAGACAGGGGCGACGCGATGATATTTTCCATAAACGAATTTGCCGACCACAACGGCCACTCCACGGGCTTCGGGCCGGATAATTACAGATATGTTGCGGGAATTACGAACGCGGACAGATATGCCTTTGAGCTGATACGGCATATCGAAAGCCGCCCCGAATTCAAGGACGAGGACTGGCTCTACATAATAACCTCCGACCACGGTGGACATCAGCGCCGCCACGGCACGCAGGACGAGCAGGACAGGATGACCTTTGCGGCAATCAGCAAAGCGCTGCCGCGATAAAGCGCAAATTTAATATTTTTGCCCAAATTTTAAATTAACACTTGATTTTACGCACCCGAATGTTGTATTATATATAGCGCACGGGCGCGTAGCTCAGTTGGGAGAGTGCTGCATTCGCATTGCAGAGGTCGAGGGTTCGACTCCCTTCGCGTCCACCAAAAATAACCGAACGGCTTTTGCTGTTCGGTTATTTTTTACAAATAAGGGAGTCGAACCCGTGAGGGTCTGCGCGTAAAGAAAACAGCCCGGCGGGCTGTTTTTAGCGCAGAGCGGCGAGTCGGGTACCGAAATGCGCAGCATTTGGGTCGGCAAGCCATCAGGATGCAAGGCAGCGCCGAAGCAGCCGGTGACTCCCTTCGCGTCCACCAAAAATAACCGAACGGCTTTTGCTGTTCGGTTATTTTTTACAGATAAGTGGGTCGAACCCCATACGGGGGTGCGCATACAGGCGGGGCTTGGATGCGAGAAACAAAAAAAGCCCGCGCGAAATGCCCTCTCGGACAGGCGTGCACCTGCCCCACTTTGCGCGGGCGCCCGCTTATAACAAGCGCGGCTGATTATTTGAGCGGCGATTTCTGCCGCTGACTATATTCTATCATTTTTCGCGCCGAAAACAATCCAAGAATCGGAAAATTTGCTACACAAAACGGAAATGCCGCCGAAGTTTTGCTTTGGCGGCATTATTTATGATATTTTGAATTATTCATAATGGAAAAGGCGCGGTAGATCTGCTCAAGCAGCACGAGGCGCATAAGCTGGTGCGGCAGCGTGAGCCTGCCGAACGAAAGCCTGAGCGCGCCGAGCGCCTTCACCCTTTGCGAAAGCCCGAATGAGCCGCCGATGACGAAGGCTATTTTTGAGCTGCTCATTGAAATATCGCCCAAAAGCCCTGCGAGTTGCGGCGAGGAATACTCCCTGCCCTCGATGCACAGTGGGATGACCGCGGCGCCCTTTGGGACGGCGGCGATTATGCGCTCGCCCTCCTTTTCAAGCACGGCCTGTATCTCCTTTTCGGACGGCGAGGCGGAGCATTTTTCCTCCGCGACTTCAACGACGCTTACGCCTGCGTACGGAGTCAGGCGCTTCAGGTATTCGGCGCAGCCGTCTTTCAGATACTGCTCCTTAAGGCGGCCGACGCAGATTATGCTGATATTTATCACAGGACTATCATACCTCCGTCGTTCACGGGCTTTGAAACATAGAGGCGGTAATCCTCATTTTCCTTTGCGCCCATATCGGAAAGGGCGGAAACTGCGGAAAGGCGCGCGATCTCAGGCACATTATTATCCCGGCTGAGATGCGAGAGGACTATGCGGGTCGCGCCCGCCTGCACAAGCTCCTTTGCAAAGGCGTCCGCCGCGGCGTTTGAAAGATGCCCCTTATCGGAGAGGATGCGCTGCTTGAGAGGATACGGATAGGCGCCGTTTTGAAGCATAGAGACCTCGTGGTTAGACTCAAGAAACACAAGATCGCTGCCGCTGACGCTTTTTTTTGCATCATCCGTGACATAGCCGGTATCGGTGCAAACGGAGATACGCCGCCCGTCCGACATCTCAACGCAGTAGCCGACGCAGTCCGCCGAATCGTGCGAATTATGAAACGCGCTTACATACATATCGCCGAGATCGAGCACGCCCGTAAGCTCGTGCGACTCCACCTGATTGTTGGCGATCCCGCAAAAGCGCAGCTCCTCCAGCGTTGCGGGGCTTGCAAAGACCGGAACCTTATGGCGCGACGCAAAAACGCGCAGCCCTGCAACATGATCCGTATGCTCGTGCGTTACGAACACGGCGCGGATGCTTGCGGGGTCCACCCCGATATCCCAAAGCGCGGCGGAGCATCTTTTTGCCGACACGCCGATATCAACGAGGATACCTGAATTCTTGCCGCCGATATATATTGAATTTCCGCTGCTGCCCGAAAAGAGCTGACAAACCTTTGCCATAAAGAACTCCCCAAACAAACTTAAAGGGGCTTACGCCCCTTTTTGTGTTTATCTGTTGCGATTAATCAAATCAGCCGGCGTTTGCGACGGTATCCGCCTTTTTTACGGGCACGCGCCTTATGTCTGCGCCGAGCTTTGTGAGCTTTTCAACTATGTTTTCATAGCCGCGGTCAACATATTCTATCTTTTCAACGACCGTTTCCCCTGCGGCTATGAGGCCGGCTATAACCATTGCCGCGCCGGCGCGAAGATCGGTTGCCTTGACCGTTACGCCGGTGAGGTGGTCCACGCCTTCAATGACGGCGATCTTGCCGTCCACCTGGATATTGGCGCCCATTCTGAGGAGCTGGCCGACATATTGAAATCTATTGTCCCACACGGATTCGGAAAGTATGGAGGTGCCCTTGGCGACCGAGAGCAGCACCGCTATCTGCGGCTGCATATCCGTTGGGAAGCCCGGATGGGGCATCGTTTTTACATTGCATTTTGTGAGCGGCTTGAAGCGCGTTACGCGAACGGCGTCGTCATACTCTATTATCTCCGCGCCCGCCTCCTCAAGCTTTGCGCTGATGGACTCAAGGTGCTTGGGGATAACATTTTTGATGAGCACATCGCCGCCGCAGGCAGCCGCGGCGACCATATAGGTGCCCGCCTCTATCTGGTCGGGAATTATGGAATAGGTGCAGCCGTGCAGCTTTTCAACACCGCGGATCTTGATAACATCCGTGCCCGCGCCGCGCACATCCGCGCCCATTGAATTCAGGAAGTTTGCAAGATCGACTATATGCGGCTCCTTGGCGGCGTTTTCAATAACGGTGAGGCCGCGCGCAAGAACGGCGGCAAGCATTACATTTATAGTTGCGCCGACGGAAACAACATCCATATAGACCGTGGTGCCGACAAGCTTTTCCGCCTCGGCGCGCACCATACCGTTTACGATGCGAACATCTGCGCCGAGCATCTCAAAGCCCTTGATATGCTGGTCTATGGGGCGGTCGCCGAAATCGCAGCCGCCGGGCAGCGCAACCTCCGCCTGCCTGAACCTGCCGAGCATTGCGCCGATAAGATAATAGCTGGCGCGAAAGCGCGATGAAAATTCATACGGCACGCTTTGGCATTTGATGGTGCGTGTATCTATCTCTATTGAATCTCCGGCGAGGAGCTTTATGCCCGCGCCCATTTGATTCAATATCTCTATTATAAGGCTGACATCGGAAATATTAGGTATGTTCTCTATTCTGACGACATCATCCGCCAGCACTGCGGCGGGGATGATAGCCACGGCGGCGTTTTTTGCGCCGCTTATATTGACTTCGCCGAACAGCTCTCTGCCGCCCCTGATAACGAAATTCTCCAACATTATTCCCTCTTTTTAAAGATTGAAAGCATATTAAAACAGAAAAACTGATATATTTGGTTTTTTATCTTGCATATTATAGCAGAACAGATATGAAAAATAAAGCCCTTTTAATATTTCGATACACTTTTGTAATAAATAAAATAAGCGGAAAAACAACTATATATATGACTCATCTCGACAAAAAGGGGCAAAATAGCGGATGTAGGTGAATTTTTCGCAAAAGGCGATTTCTGCGTTTTTAACATTTATTAAAGGAAAGTTACAAAAATAATTGTGCAGATTTTTCGCTTTTTAAGCAGGCATTTGATGCTTGTGTTAATATTATCGGCTCAAAACCCGATTTTTTGCACCGCCGGCGCGCTCCTATTTATGGATGTTGACAAAACAGCGTAAATAATGTATTATGATTATAAATATTTATTTTTTTTGGAGGATTGATTTTGGACGACTCTATATGGCCTCTGCTATTACTGCAGGTAGTGTTAATCGCGCTCAACGCGGTTTTTGCCGCATCGGAAATAGCGATAGTCAGTATGAACGACAACAAGATGGCAAAAATGGCAAGAGAGGGAAACAAAAAGGCAAAGCGGCTTGTTAAGCTCACCAGCCAGCCCTCAAGATTCCTTGCCACCATTCAGATCGCCATTACCCTGGCGGGCTTTCTGGGAGCTGCCTCGGCAGCAGACAGCTTTTCGGACAAGATCGTAGAGGCTATTATGAAAACGGGCATCAGCATATCTGAAAGCCTGCTCAACGGAATCATAGTGTTCCTTATCACGCTGCTTATATCATTTGTTAACATAGTTTTCGGCGAGCTTGTGCCGAAGCGCATTGCGATGCGCAATCCCGAATCGTTCGCCCTAAGCGTTTCCGGCCTGATATACACGATATCAAAAATATTCAAGCCGATCGTGTGGCTGCTTACCGCCGCCACGAACATCACGCTGCGCCTTTTCAAGATAGACCCGAACCAGACGGACGAGGAGGTAAGCGAGGAGGACATCCGCATGATGGTGGATGTGGGCAGCGAAAACGGCACGATAGACCGCACGGAAAAGGAATTTATTCAAAATGTGTTTGAGTTTGACGACCTGACCGCCGGCGAGGTTGCCGTTCACAGAACAGAGGTTTCGCTGCTGTGGCTTGAGGAAAGCCCCGAGGAATGGGATAAAACGATACACGGCAGCCGCCACAAGATCTACCCCGTTTGCAACGAGACTGTGGATAATGTGGTTGGCATACTTAACGCAAAGGATTATTTCCGCCTCGGCACGAAGGACAGGAAAACAGTTATGCAAAAGGCGGTGCATCCGGCGTATTTTGTGCCGGAGAGCGTTAAGCTTGATGTGCTTTTCCAAAATATGAAAAAAAGCAAGAACAATTTTGCCATTGTGCTTGACGAATACGGCGGCACCACCGGCATAATCACGATAAACGATCTGCTGGAGCAGCTTGTGGGCGATTTTGATTATGACGAGGGCAACGAGCCGCGCCCGACGGAATCAATAGAAAGCCTTGATTCAAAGACCTGGAAGATCACAGGCAACCCCTCTGTTGACGATATTGAGGAAACGCTCAATATCTCGCTTAAAAACGAGGAGTGCGACACTTTCAGCGGCATCGTTTTCGAAGCGCTCGGCTCAATACCGGACGACGGCTGCGAGCCGTTTGAGGTTGAGACGGACGGACTTGTTATCAAGGTGCTGAAGGTGAAGAACCACCAGGTGCAGACGGCGATAGTAACAAAGGCCGCGCCGAAGCAGGAGGGCAAGCCGGAGGGCGAAAAGCAGGACGGCGAAGCCGAAAACGAGGAATAAGAGCAACGAAGCCGCTGCCGAACATCAGTTCGGCAGCGGCTTTTCCGTACCTTTATTTAACCCGCAACGAGCGGCGGCTCAAATATCCGCTTCCTGATTGTTTATCGCGCCGCCGGTCAGTATATTATCCGCCGCAGCTTCAAGCTTTTGCAGCAGCTCGTTATTTTTGCAGAGCCTTGCCGGCGCGGTGAGCGCGCAGGTAACAAGGCGGTAATACGCGCCGGAGCGCGGATGCGGGCGGGCGGCGCCGTCCAGCGCGCTGAGCCAGACCTCGCCTATCATCTCCTTGAGCGGCTTATAGCGGTACTCAAGGGCGTCCGCCCTTGAAACGCCGGCAGCAAGCCCGACCGCTTTAAGAAGCTTATACGCATCCCACACCAACGCCGTATCTGTTTTTATGAGCAGAGGCTTTATCAGCGGCCAGAAGCGCGCCAGCTTTTCGCCGTGAAGCTGAAGCGCGTTTGCGCGCTGCGTAAACTCCGCTTTTGTGCGGCAGGAGGTAAGATTAAAGATCAAATCGCAGGCGTGGCGGGCAAGAAAGCTCTGCGCGTCAATTTTTACTCCGCCGAGCGAAAAGCTTTGCAGGCGGCGCACCGAGCAGTGAAGCGAATGATCGTCGTTTACGGTGACCTCGCATATCGGCGCGGGGTAGCCGACGAGCGAGCCTACATTGACCTCGGTGAGCTTGTTTCCGGCAGGGCTTACATACGCCTCGGTGCTTTGAATATGGCTGTGGCCGACGAACATATAACGAAGGCCGCTATCGGCAAAAAATGCGGCGGCCTCTTCCCTGTTTTCCACGCAGGTGGAGCCGCCGGTGATGAGCGGCGAGATGTGCGGCACAAGCAGGTGGTGCTGTATGCCGACAACGAGCTCTCCTCTGCGGCGGGCGTTTTCAAGCTGCGCGGCGATCCATTTTCTGCACTCCGGCGTGTAGCCCGCGTGGCCGTTTTCGTTTTTATCGTCGTTCAGGCAGAGCACGAGGAGCTTTTCCGAAAGGCGGACGGTGTAGCAGACCGTTCCGATATCGGTCACAAACAGCTCCTCTGCGTCTCCCGGGCCGAAATCGCGGTAAAAATCCGGCAGCTCGTCGCTTCTCATAACGGGCACATCGTTATACGCCAGCTCGCCGCAAAAGCGGCGCGGAAAGCCGTCGCAGCACCAATCGTGCGTGGCGGTGATAACATACACGGGCTTTTTCTCTTTCAAGCGGTAAAGCTTTTCACGAAATTCGATATGCGAGACGCGCTCGCCGTTATCGGTGAGGTCGCCGAGGATGAACACGGCGTTCGTATCGCTCTGTGCTATCTCATTAAACGCGGCGTCTATTATATCGCCGGTTTCGGCAAGGCATTTCTGGTCCGAGCCGGAGCGCAGCTCATACGCCCTGCCGCTCACGCCGAGCGTTGGCGAATAATGGTGAGTATCTGCAATGAAGGTCAATTTCACGGCTTTTTCTCCTTTACGGTATGGAATCAGCGCTCTATCAAAAAATACAGGGCAAGAAGAAGCGCAAGCACGGCGGCGTTTGATACGGTGAACCAAAGCACGAACCGCCCGCGCTTTTCGGGATATTCGGCGCCGAGGAATTTAAACGATATAAGGCTTGCCATTGAAGCTATCAGCGTGCCGAGCCCGCCGATATCGCAGCCGACGATCAGCCCCTTTATATCGTTTGTGAACCCCGACAGCAACACCGCTGCGGGCACATTGCTGATAATTTGGCTTGCCGCCACAGCAGTCAGCGCGGCGCTTTTTTCCGCAACCGAACGCAAAAGCTGCTCAAGCTGCTCTATCCTGCCGAGATTTCCGGTGAACACAAAAAACGCCGCAAAGGTGAGAAGCAGGGAATAATCCACCTGAACGAGCGCCTTTTTATCTGCAAAAAGCATCAGCACCGCAACTGCCGCCGCGGCGGCAAGCGGCGGTATAACGCCGAAGACGGCAAGAAGGCACACCGCAAAGCCGGCCGCGTAAAAGATGAGCAGCCGAGGCTTTTTTATAGCTTTAGGCTCAACGCTTATCAGCGGCCGGTCTTTACCGAAAAAGAGGCAGGCAGCGGCAAGGCAGACGCCGGAAACGGCGGTGTACGGCAGCATCAAAAGACAAAACTGCGCAAAGCTCATACCCGACCTTGCATAGAGATAAAGATTCTGCGGATTGCCGAACGGAGTAAGCATACTGCCGAGGTTGGCGGCAAGCGTTTGCATAACGATAACGGGAACGGCAAGGCGCTGCAGCCCCGCCATATTCAAAAGGGCGATGCAAAACGGCACAAAGGTTATCAGCGCAACATCGTTTGTTGCAAGCATACTGAAAAAGAAAGGCAGAAACACAAGCGCCGCCGCGGCGCTGCGAACGCTTGACGCGCGCTTCACAAGCCTTGCGCCTATATAAGTGAAAAGCCCCGTGTGCTGCACGCCCTTAATTACCGCCATAAGCGAAAAAAGGAGCAGCAGTGTGTTCCAATCAATATACGAAAGATACTGCCTGTCCGGCGCAACAAAAAAGCAGGAAACGGCGGCAAGCAGCAATGCGGCGCACAAAAACGCCTCGTTTTCAAGAAAAAATTTCAGCTTTAAAGCAGCGGTTTTATTCATAACGCGCCCTCCGAATACTATTATTCCGGCACATTAGCACACAATCAGGAATTAAGAGAGAATGGTGAACAGTGAAAAATCCCGAACGCCGATGCGTTCGGGATTTTTGGTGGGAGAGAGTGGATTCGAACCACTGAAGCTGAATAGCGACAGATTTACAGTCTGTTCCCTTTGGCCGCTCGGGAACTCTCCCATAAAGCTGGAGCTGGTGAACGGACTTGAACCCCTGACCTGCTGATTACAAATCAGCTGCTCTACCAACTGAGCTACACCAGCGTTTCTTGATGCTCAAATAATATATCATATAAAAAGCGTGTAGTCAAGCTTTTTTTGCAATTTTATGGCGCTGTTTTAATTGCCGCATATAATAAAAAAGGAACTTACTTACGAGGTGATTTTATGTGCGGAATAGCCGGAATGTTCAGCGCGGATATTGATATGCGCAGGGAAAGGGCGCTGATAGAGGACATAAGCGAGAGCCTGAGGATGAGAGGGCCCGACGGCTGCGGGGATTTTACTAAGCCATATATCTCTCTTATACACAGGCGGCTTGCCGTGATAGACCCCGCCGGCGGCGCGCAGCCGATGAGCTTCGGCAGATACACGATAGTATACAACGGCGAGATATACAACACCGAGGAGGTGCGAAGCGAGCTTATCTCCTGCGGATATTCGTTTGAAACGCGCTGCGACACCGAAGTGATACTTAAGGCATACGACAGATGGAAGGAGGAGAGCTGCAAAAAGCTAAACGGCATATTTGCCTATGCCGTTTGGGATGATGAGAGCAGAGAGCTTTTCCTCTGCCGCGACAGGATAGGCGTAAAGCCGCTCTATTACGCGCACAAGGGCGGCATATTTGCATTTGCGAGCAGGATAAAAAGTCTGCTGCTGATACCGGGAATAACGAGCGAGGTTGACGAAAACGGCCTGAACGAGGTGTTTATGCTGGGGCCGGCAAAGACGATAGGCAGCGCAGTGTTCAGAGATATAAGCGAGCTGCCGCCCGCCTCTTACCTGAAATTCAGCGGCGGAAAATATGAGATATCCGAATACTGGCGCCTTGAGGCTAATGAGCACGGCGAAAGCGAAGCCGAAACGATTGAGCACACGCATTTTCTTGTGACGGATGCTGTCAGGCGGCAGCTTGTTTCCGATGTGCCGCTGTGCGCCTTTTTGAGCGGAGGACTTGATTCCTCCATCATCAGCCGCGTTGCGGCAGACGATTACAGGCGCAGGGGCAGAACGCTCGACACCTATTCGGTTGATTACGACGACAACGACAGATACTTCAAAAAAAGCGTTTTCCAGCCCAACAAGGACAGCGATTATATAGATCTGATATCCGGCAGCCTGGGCACGCACCACAAAAACATCGTGCTCGACAACCGCGAGGTTGCGCGCGCGCTTATCGAAAGCACCGACGCGCGCTGCCTGCCGGGCTTTACGGATGTTGACTCCTCCCTGCTGCTCTTTTGCCGCGAGGTGAAAAAGGAGCAGACGGTGGCGCTCTCCGGCGAATGTGCGGATGAGATATTCGGC
Organism: uncultured Eubacterium sp.; assembly: GCA_944380545.1. GTDB lineage: Bacteria > Bacillota > Clostridia > Oscillospirales > Acutalibacteraceae > Eubacterium_R. The sequence goes on from CALWHV010000017.1 coordinate 65,249, forward strand.
GGCTACCCGTGGTACCATAACGAGGAGATACTGTTTGAGGACTGCTTTCCCTGGAGCCGCTCGAGTGATGTGCGCCGCAGCATACTGAAGCCGGGTCTGCTGCCGCACGGCGAGGAATACGCACGGCAGCGCTATCTTGAAACGGTGGCAAAAACATCCTATCTTGACGGCGAGAGCAAAAAAGAACGCCGGATGAGAGAGATGTTTCGCCTGAATATTGACTGGTTTATGCAGACGCTTTTGGTGCGCAAGGATGTTATGAGCATGGAAAGCTCGCTTGAGGTGCGCGTGCCGTTTTGCGACTACAGAATAGTTGAATACGCCTACAATATGCCGTGGAGCATAAAATCGCTGGGCTCGCGCGAAAAGGGCGTGCTGCGAAAGGCGTTTGAAAACGAGCTGCCGCCGGAGATTGCCTGGCGCAAAAAAAGCCCCTATCCCAAGACCTACAACCCGCAGTATTTTGACGAGGTGCGCAAAATGGCGCTGGAGGCGCTGCGCGACCGCTCAACGCCGCTTTGCGATATGCTGGACGGCGGCGCGCTGCAAAGGCTTGCCGAAAATCCGGACGCGCTCAGGGAGCCGTGGTACGGCCAGCTTATGCGGGGCCCGCAGGTGCTGGCATACATCGTGCAGATCCACAGATGGATAAAGGAATTTGATGTTAGATTTGTTTGATATTCTGCATTTTGCACAAAACCGCCGGTCTATTCAAGATCGGCGGTTTTATCTAAGCTGCTTATATCAGTCGCCCTGATAGGTTGGCGCGTTTTTAGGCGATCTGCCCTTTATTACATCGTGATAATACGCGTAAGTCATCGGGGGATCGTCGTTTAAAATATCGCAGTCCGTGACCTCGCCCAAAAACACGGTGTGAGTTGAGGTTTCCATCTTATCAACAACGCGGCAGACGATATATGCGCTTGCCTGCGGCACAACGGGAAGCATATTTTTGATAAGCGGGGCATAATCCGCAAATTTATCGCTGTTTCTGCCGCTTTTAAAGCCGAAGTTGCCTATGACGAGCGGGTCGCAGTGCTCGCCGAGTATGCTTACGGCAAAAACGCCGGATTCGGATATACATTCGTTTGTGTAATTATCGTGGTTGACAGATACAGCCACGGTTGCAGGCGACGAGGTTATCTGCATCGCGGAATTTGCCGTGCAGCCGGTGGCTTTGCCGTCCTTCCACGAGGTTACCACATACACCCCGTAGGAAAGTTTATAAAGCGCCGATTTATTCATAGAAAGCTCCTTTCATACCGCACCGGGTTTTACGGTTATATTTTTCCTGCCAAAAGGCAAAAAATGCGGCAGAAAAACACTGCCGCAAATTTTTGTTTGTGATTGACGGTGACGATTATTCGCCGAAATATCTTTTGAGAAGACCGGCGAAGGCTCTGCCGTGGCGCGCCTCGTCGCGAGCCATCTCGTGAACGGTGTCGTGAATAGCGTCAAGCCCCTGCTCCTTGGCAAGCTTTGCAAGCTCTGTTTTGCCCTGGGTGGCGCCGTTTTCAGCCGCTACACGCATCTCAAGGTTCTTCTTGGTGGAATCTGTAACAACCTCGCCGAGAAGCTCCGCAAACTTGGCGGCGTGCTCCGCCTCCTCATAAGCGGCCTTTTCCCAATAGAGGCCGATCTCGGGATAGCCCTCTCTGTGCGCAACTCTTGCCATAGCAAGATACATACCTACCTCGCTGCACTCGCCGTTGAAGTTCTCGCGAAGGCCCTGGATGATCTCGTCGCTGACGCCCTGGGCAACGCCCACAATATGCTCGGCAGCCCAAGCCATCTCGCCGTTATCGGTGCGCTCCTTCATAGCCGCGCCGCAGATGGGGCACTTTTCAATGGGTTCGTCTGATTCGTATCCGCATACGGGACAATAATACTTTTTAGCCATAATCAAAAGCTCCTTTAAAATTAGTTTTTATTTTTACAGGAGGGGCAAAGCCCGCTGTAATAAACATCTTTTCTGGCGATCTTAAAGCCGCCGAGTCCGCTGCCGTGAGGCTCCGGAACATCAAAATCATATATCTCACCGCAGCAGGTGCAGATAAAGTGACCGTGGAAATCCACATTGGCGTCGTAATGCACCTTATCGCCGTCTATTGTGACGGGGATAAGAAAGCCGCTTTCGCAAAGAGATTTCAGCGCGTTATAAACGGTTGTTTTTGAAAAGCTGGGGTCGCTTTTAAGCACGCTTTCGTAAATCTGAGCCGCGTCCGGGTGTGTGCGGTGGGCGCAGACATAATCATAAACGGCAACGCGCTGCGGCGTTGCGCGGAAATTCTTTTCCTTGAACAATGCCGTGATACGCTCCTTCTGCATCGAGCACCACCTTGTAATTATTGTTAGATTGTATCAAGTACAATTTAAGTATATCACAAAATCCGCGTTTGTCAACCCCGAATTTAAAAAAATTTGACTAATTTGATGAATTTTGATATAAAATATTTAGCTCAGACGACAGACGAAAGGTGCTGTTTTAATGATAAAAGTGAACTGGAAAAAGATAAAGCCGTACGAAAAGGCGTCCTTTGCGCTGCCCGCGATTTGCGCCGAGCTTGCCGTGCTGCTGGCGGCGGTGATAATCTCGTTTATAAATCCCCTGCTTTATATGCCGCTCAAGGTGCTGACGGCGGTGTTTGTTGCCGTTACCTTTGCATTCGGCGTTCACATAGAATCGCGGATGCTGCAGATATATATGCTGCTCGGCGTGCTTGACATATCCATGCTTGCCGCGGTGCTGCTGCCGCTGCCCACCGGGCTGACGGGATTCTTTTTTGCAACCTCGCTTTTTGCCGCGCTTGCAAGCGCCGGAGTCGCCGTTTTTGCCGGAGTGTTTTTTAACAGGGAAACGCGCTATGATTTTCCCGAGGCGGACAGAAGCGGCTTTTTCGGCAAAAGAAAGGTTATGTTTTTTGCGCCGCACGAGGATGATGAGATAAATCTTTACGGCGGCGTTATAGAGCAGTATGTTAAGCACGGCAGCGAGGTCTATATAGTTTTTTCCACAAACGGCGATTTTTACCGCCTCGGCAGGCTGAGGATTAGGGAGGCGCTGCGCGCGGGCTCAAGGATGGGCGTTGACGAAAAGCACATCATATTCCTCGGCTTCAGCGACAGCATTACAAACAAAAGCGGCATACATATATATAACTGCCGAAACGAAGAGCTTCTGACCTCTGCCGCGGGCTTTTCGCAGACCTACGGCACAGAGGCGAAGCCGCCGTTTGAAAAAAGGCCGTTTACAAGGGAGCAGTGCCTTGGGGCGTTTACGGATGTTATAGAGCGTTATATGCCGGACACGATATTCTGCTGCGACTATGACGGCCACGCCGACCACCGCGCCATAAGCCTGTTTTTTGAGGAGGCGCTCTCAGATATCCTTAAACGTGATCCGTTTTACAAACCGCTTGTTTTTAAAGGCTTTGCTTATTCCACTGCTTGGGACGGAAAAGAGGATTATTATTCGTTGAATGCGCCGTCCACCCATCTCAAAGAGCCGTCTGATCATATGAGAGAAACGAATTTTTACGAGTGGAAAAAAAGAGTCCGTTTTCCCGTTGCGTGTGAAAGCCTTTCGCGTGTTATGCAAAACAGTTCAAGCTATCGCGCCATGGCTGAATATTCCAGTCAGACAGCAACGGACCACGCCTGCGGAATACTGAATTCCGATAAGGTCTTTTGGCTGCGAAGAACGGACAGCCTGCTGTATAACGCGCAGATCACCGCAACAAGCGGTGATCCGTCGCAACTGACTTCTTTCAGGCTTGCGGACAGTGATGATATAATAAACGATCGCAGGCTGCCTGTGAAAGGACTGTGGACGGCCGATCCTGATGATGAAAAACGGATCGTTGCGTTCAGACTGCCTGAGGCAAAGAGAATCTGTTCGGTTGCTGTTTACGAAAGTCCTGAAGCAGACAGCCATATCGTGAACGCTCAGCTTACTCTGGGTGCGGTCTCGTATAATACCGGCGAGCTGAAAGCAAACGGGGGAGCAACTGTTTTTGCGTTTCCGCCTGTTACCACCGATATAATCGGTATAAGAATAAAGAATTTTACCGGGAACTGCTCTCTTTTAAAGGTAGAGGCGTTTGAAACGCCCGAAAGCGAGCGAGCGGAATTTATTAAAGTGCAGAATCAAAACGGGGATTTCTGCTATGATTATATAATCAACAAGACCGGCAGAGAGGAATTCTCCGTATATACGTTTCCGAATCAAAAGGATTTTGCATTCACGGCAGAGAGCAGCAGCGATGGCGTTGTATGCAGTGTTGAGAACGGCGTTCTCAAGGTGAACTGCCCGGAGGAGGAAGAAGCGGTGATAACAGTCCGATCAGAAGATGATCCTCGAATCTATGATTGTTTTCGGGTCAGGAATCCGGATGAAAGAGAAAGGTATATTATGTCTTTAAAACAAAATAATGAGCAGAAGATACTTTCATTTCCTATGCAGTGGGATTATTACCGCGGTCTTGTCCGCCGGCTTGGCGTTTACAAGCCGAAAAAATGATCTTCAACATCAAAAAGCCCGTCAAAACAAATGTAAGTTGTTCTGGCGGGCTTTAAAATTAACATTTTCAAAACATTTCATCATTATTTTCAAAACATATCTGCTGTAAGCTTTTCTTAAAAGTTTAAATTGTTTTTATTTTTACTTAATTTTTATATGCTAAACTGATTGTAATAAAAAATGATATGAATAATGTATAAATTAAATATTTTTGTTAAAACTATAAAATGAGTATCAAATATTCTAATCTCATCAGGAGGTGATTTTCTTGCATACGTCAGATAAACAGGCGTTGATAAACCTTGCCGTTTTAACCGTTAAGTATATGAGAAACTGCGGCAAAACAGACGAGGAAGTCAAATATATACTGTCAAATCGGCTCAATTTTTCCGATATTATGATTGAGCAGATCATGTAGGGGCGTTATAAGGAGATATAATGATTACAGAAAAAGGACGGGAAATTAAAGAAAAACTCTTTGATACGTTCGATTACAGCTATTCCGTGTCAACCCATACTATAGATTCGTTTGAAGAGTTTATGGAGCAGATCTATTACCCTTTTGCAAAGAAAGAGAAAATTTATTACAGAGGAGAACGGATAAACAGCAAAAAAAGGTTTCTGATTCCGTCTCTGCTTAGAAACGGCGGCTGTTTCAGAGCCGAATCTCAGACGGATGTTACATATTTAAACAGAGAAACGCTGTTTGCATTTTACACAAAGCAGAGCAACTTTATTAACGTTTTCAAAACCGTAAACGGAAATTTAAGCGAAAATTCCATGTATGAAATGCTCGCCTTTGCACAGCATTATTTAAAGCTCAGTCCTTTTATTGATTTTACCAAAAGTCTTTATGTGGCGCTGTCTTTTGCCCTGAAGGGCAGGGAAGCGTTTCATGATGATATCGTTCTTTATACCGTTGTTGATGTGGATGACGACGACACATCGGATGATATTGAAGAAGTAAACGGCTGGATAAACCATTATAATGTTGCTGTTGTTGATACGGAACGAAACGCATTTTTGAAATCGGCTTTAACCGAGAATATGCTTTTGCATCCCGGCAGTCTGTTAAAGGACAAATCTCAGCGGATTCATAAACCGCAGCCTGTTAAAATAGGCGATATTATAAATCAAATGTATCCGCAGGCAAAGCTTATAGACATACCCACAAATGATTTGATGAAATATCAGCAGGGGGTATTTCTTCTGCTGAACAACTTTACGCTTATTTCGTCCAGATATTTAACGAAATCAGTGCGGCAGAGCTTTATTCTGAAAAAATATGTGATCAGCAAATCTGTTTGCCCGGAACTTAACGATCTTATTATGGCAGAAGCTCCCCATTACCGCTATGAGTACCTTTTGGATATTTCAAAGGCCGTTAAATAATAGGATCCCCGTTCTTTTATCGAACGGGGATCGTTTTTATACCGATATTTTTTTACGAGTTTTTAAGCGCTTTGATTATTGAACTGATCTTTGGCGTTGTGCCGTAAAGCAGGACTCCCACTCTGTAAATCTTTGCGCTTAAAACGCCTATGCCGATCACGCTTGCGGCAAGGATAACGACCGAAATGATAATCTCATACGGCGGCACCGTGCTCATAGCTATCCTTGTAAACATCGCCATAGGCGAAGTGAACGGAATGAAGGAACAGATCTTCAGAAGAACATTATCGACTTCTCCGCTGCTCATAGAGAATATTACCACCATGAATGCCGCAACGAACAGCAGAGTCAGCGGCATGGAGAGCGTGTTTATATCCTCCACTTTTGTAGCCGTTGATCCTATCGCTCCGTAAAGACAGGCATAGATCATAAAGCCCAGGATGAAAAACAGTACCATATAGAGCAGCAGTGAAAGCGGCATATCGAATATAGAGGCAACGATTGCATTGTCTGCCCAGTATGATCTGTTCATATTGTAAAACAGAAACGCGCTGCCGAACACAGCGATAAGCTGAACGAATCCGGCAAGGCAGGCGGCTGTTATCTTGCCGAACATCATAGCTGTGGGTTTTGCGCTTGTTATAAGAAGTTCCATAGCGCGCGAGCTCTTTTCCGTTGCCACACTTGTTGCCACGAGCTGTCCGTACATAATGATCATCATATAAAGAGCGAAGATCATAATATATGTGTAAAAGAAATTCCGGCTGTGGTCTTTGCCCAGACTCTCGACGGTGCTCTGCGGAGAAACGCTGAGTATATTCTGCGCGTCATCATGCGAAATGCCCTGAGCGGAAAGCGAATGGATTCTGTAAAGCTGCTGCAAAACAGAATCTGCCGTTGCCGTATTCGTGTCATACATAGTCAGATTGCCGACAAGGTATGTGTAATCTGTCAGGCTGTGAATGATAAACGCGCAGTCCGCTTCGCCGGAGATGATTTTGTTTCTCGTCTCGTCCTCGTTTTGTGCGCCTGTAACGTTATAATCGGTAAAAGCCTCCTGAAATGCCTGAACGATCGCTTCTGTTTCTTCGGTTTCTGAAATGATATACATGATCGGCAGATCGCTTTTAGCCGGCTGCGCGTTCTCTGTGCCGCCGCTTTCTTTATCCGCCGCAAAACGCGGGAAAAACATAAGCACGGCAATGAGAAGAACGGCAAAAATGGTTATTCCGAGAAATACTTTATTCTGGAAATAGTTGTTCAGCTCAAATCTGAGTATCGTTTTAAACTGTTTCATATCTGCACCTCCTAAATTTGGTCTCCGGCATATTCAACAAATATGTCGTTTAAAGAAGGCTCATAAATTCTTACAGAATCGACCTTGCAGCAGGCAGTTATCCTTTGCATAGCCGCCTGTGCGGGTTCATCTTTGTTTAGCCGAATTATGAATTCGCCGTTTTCATTTTGGCTGCACCGATCACCGTAAAGTTCTGTTATTTTTTCTTTTTCATTTGTGAGAACGGCAATTTTATTGTTTGAAAAGCTATGCTTTATTTCCTTTAGATCACCGCTCAGAACGATTTTGCCGCCGTTCAATATTGCTATGGAATCGCAGAATTCCTCTATATAATTCATCTGATGGCTTGAAAAAAGAACAATCTTTCCGGCAGCAATCTCCTCTTTCACAACATCCTCAAGCAGCATGGCGTTGACAGGGTCCAGCCCTGAAAACGGCTCGTCAAGTATGATGATATCCGGGTCGTGGGCGATTGCGGTTATAAGCTGTATCTTTTGCTGATTGCCCTTTGAAAGCGTATTGAGCTTTTTGTCTTTGTACTCGGTCATGCCAAGGCGTTCAAGCCAGAAGTCTATTGTTTTCTGTGCTTCCTTTGCCGTCATTCCGTTCAAACGAGCAAAATACATGAGCTGATCGTTTATTTTTTTCTTTGGATACAGTCCGCGTTCTTCAGGCAGATAACCGAGCTTTATTTTTTTGTAATCGATCTTTTTGCCGTCAATAAGGATCTCTCCGCTGTCGGCAGGAAACACATTCATAAGGATTCTTATGGTGGTGGTCTTTCCTGCGCCGTTTCTGCCGAGGATTCCAAACGCCGTGCCGCTGTTCGCACTCAGCGATATGCCTTTAAGCACCTGCTTGCCGGTAAAGCTTTTCGTTATTTCTTTCAGTTCAAGCTTCATATTCTTCCTCCATATGCGCTTATTAAAAAAAGTGCGCAGCCAAAGCCGCGCACCGAAAAACGCAGCCCTGCTCTGTTGCGACACAGTTCATTTCAAAGCAGAAAATGAAAACGGGGCATACATTTTTACCTCTTTGTTGATAATAGTATGCCTGCTTTGAAAATGATTAAACTGTGTCGCACCCTAATTATATCAATTAAATATCTTATTTTCAATACTGAAAATATTACAATTTGTTTCATCTGCGCAATTTACCGTATGGTTGCCGATTCAAAAAACGACGCAGCAAAAAGAGGAGTAAGCAAATTTGTTTACTCCTCTTTTTTATATTCAAGTATCGTAAAGCTCAGCGTTGTTTCGAGCGATTCCACGCTGTTTATCTTTTTCCTGTCTCTTTCACTTGTGCGGTAATTATACGGCGTCATTGCAAACAGCGTTTGCAGATCGTTTACGGGAATGTCGGCCCTTTGGCTTACGGTCTGTTTTGATACAAGCGTTAATCCGCTGCCGCCGGGATGGTTTTCATCGTTCAGATACGGCGAGTCGTAAACAAGCTTTTTAAGCTCAAACAAATGCTCCGGGGCGGGAACAACGCTGTAAAGCCTGCCGTCCTTTTTCAGCACACGCGCAAACTCCGCCGCATGAAAAGGTGCAAAGATGTGGATAGCCGTGTCTATGCTTTCCCTTTGGATCGGAATGGATTTTAGATTCGCAACAAAGTAGCATCCGCCGTTCCTGCGCTTTGCCGCAAGGCGCACCATTTCTTTGCTCAGATCAAACCCGTAAAGCTCGCCGCCGTAATCATCGTAATACCCTTCGCCGCAGCATATATCAAGCACTGTTCCGCAGAATTTTCTTGATATATCCTCTTTTAAAAAAGAAAAATAACCCTTTTGCAGAAATGTATGCCGCGCGCGTGCGGATTCTTTACTGTCGCCGGTTTTACTTGCGCTCCTGCTGCCTGTAAGCAGGTTTACATATCCCTCTTTTGCAACATCAAAACTGTGCCCGCTGCGGCAAAAAAGGCGTTTTTCTTCTTTTTTCAGTTCATTGCCGCACACGGGGCAGATCAGTATACCCATCATTCTTCACCGTACAGGGGCATATTAACTGTTCTTGGCTCGTGCGCAACAGCCTTAAGAAATTTATTTAAAATATCACTTGTTTTTATCGCCAGGCTTGATGTATTTATGCATGGGTGGCAGCCTATGTATTCGCTGTTTAATATATCTTTGTCTATCACAAGGCGCACCCTGTTTTCCTTATCGTTCATAAGCCCTAAAACAGAGACAGACCCCGGGGTGATATTAAGGAATTCCTGCATAAACTCCGCCTCTGCAAAGGAGAGGCGCGAGCAGCCGAGCTGCGAGGTGATATCCTTTGTTTTAAACGGCTTTGAGCCCGGCATCATCAGCAGATAAAAATCCGTTTTCTGCCTGTTTCTGAGAAAGAGATTTTTGCAAATCTCCGCGCCGAGGGTTTTTTCTATCTCTGCGCACGCCTCCATCGTTTCAGCAGCGGGATGATCCACGCGCAGATATTCGATGGAAAGGCTGTCTAAAAGGTCGTAGACCCGTACCTCCTTTTGAAGCCTGCCGGATAAATCCGCCGGTCTGCCAGCAAAAAGCCGCATAATGCTCCTCCTTAAAAATCAGTACACATAATTTTTGTATGAAACGAGCGCGCCGGAGCGGTAATAGGCTCGCGTTACGCGGCGCGAGATACGGCACGGAAGCTCGTAATTGAAGGAATGGGCGCTTTCGGACACCTCTTCCATCGTAAGCTCCCTGCCTCCGCTTTTGCCTACGAGTACAACCTCGTCGCCCTCGCGGCAGTCAATGCCGGTTACATCCACCATAAACTGATCCATACACACCCTGCCGGTTATCGGCGCAAAGCTGCCGTTTATCAGCACGCGCCCCGAATTTGAAAGGCATCTGGGATAGCCGTCCGCATACCCCACGGGAACGGTGGCTATGCGGCGGGGGGCTTTTGTGGTGTAAATGCCGCCGTAGGAGATCTCCCTGCCCGGCTCAAGCTCCTTTATGTATGAGATATGCGTTCGCCACTGCATAACGGGGCGGATATCGAGCAGCTCTTTTTTGACCTCGTGCGACGGGTAAAGCCCGTAAAGGATTATGCCCATACGGCACATATCGAAATATTTATCAAAATTCATTATGCCGGCGGAATTGTTTATATGCTTGATCGGGATATGAAGCCCGCGGCGCTCCAGCATTTCTATGAAATCCGAAAAAAGCTGCCGCTGGTGAAGCGCCTTTGAAAGCTCCTTTTCGTCCGCCGTGGCAAAATGGGAGAAAAGCCCCTCTGCAAAAAGCCCCGGCAGCGCCGCTATCCTAAGGCACATATCGGCGCTTTCCTCCGTTGGCTGAAAGCCGATGCGGCTCATACCCGTATCAACGCAGAAATGAAAGGGCGCTTTTTTGCCGAGCCTTACGGCACATTCGGAAAGCCTTTCAGCCTGCTCCTCTTCAAACACGGGAATACGAATATCGTTTTGAACAGCCTCCTCAAAGCACGCCTCGTTCACCGCGCCGAGGATCATAACGGGAGTTTTTATGCCGGCGCGCTTGAGCTCCATCGCCTCCTCTATGCAGGCGACGCCGTAAAAATCGGCCCTGCCCTCAAAAAGGCGCGCAAGCTCGACCGCGCCGTGGCCGTATGCGTCCGCCTTTATGACGCACATAAGCCTGACGCCCTGCGGAAGCTTTTGCCTCGTGACTCTGAAATTATGCTCCGCGGCGTCAAGATCCACCGCCGCTTCTGTTCTGAAAAACATTAAAACACCTTCAAACCACCGCGCCGGGAGCCGCCGCCGCGATACCGTTTTCGGCGAACGCCTCCCTTAGCGTTTTAACAAATTCGACCGCCTTTTTCCCGTCTCCGTGCACACAGACGGTGCCGGCGTTTATTGATATATCCTCGCCGCCGAAGGCTTTGACCCTTGATTCCGCGACCATTCTTACAACGCGGCCGACGGCAAGCGCCTCGTCCTCTATAACCGCGCCGGTCAGGGAACGGTTCCTGAGCGAGCCGTCCGCCTCGTAAGCCCTGTCTGCAAAAACCTCCGAAACGCATTTGAGCCCCGCCTGAGCGGCGGCGGTCTCCATAAGCGAGCCGGAGAGGGCGAAGAACAGCAGCTCCCCGTCATAATCGGCGGCGGCGTTTGCTATTGCTCGGGCAAGGGAAATATCCTTTGCCGCCTGATTATAGAGCGCGCCGTGAGCCTTGATATGCGAAAGCCGCACGCCCTGCGCCTTTGCCTGAGCGCCGAGCGCGCCGAGCTGATACAGGGTGATGTTATAGACCTCTTCGGCTGAAAGCTTCATCGGCGTTCTGCCGAAATTCTCCCTGTCCGGATAGCCGGGGTGAGCGCCCGCGCTTACGCCATATTTTTTGCAAAGCGCTATCGTGCGCGCCATCTCGCCGGGGCTGCCGGCGTGAAAGGCGCAGGCGATATTTGCGCTTGTGATATGCGGAATGATAAGCTCATCCGCTCCCGCGCCCTCGCCGAGGTCGCAGTTTAAATCTATTCTGAACATAAAAGCACCTTAATATTTTAACTCGTGATTTTTGACATCGGTTATGAACATATGCCCCGGCGCGTGGGTGACGGCGAACGGAGGCTTTGAATTCATCAAAACATTCTGCGGAGTTACGCCGCACGGCCAGAACACAGGCACCTCGCCCTTTTTGATGGTGACCGAATCGCCGTAATCGGGAGAAGCGATATCGCTAATGCCGATGAGCGAGGGATCGCCGATATGAACCGGCGCGCCGTGGACGCGCGGCATAGCCGCGGTGACGCTGACCGCCTTCATAACCAGCTCGTGCGGGATGGGGCGCATTGAAACAACCATATTTCCGCCGAACGCGCCCGCGCTTTTAAGAGGTATGTTCGTATTGAACATCGGCACATTCCGCCCCTCCTCTATATGGCGCACAGGTATGCCCGCCTCAAGCAGCTCAGCCTCAAACGAAAAGGAGCAGCCTATCAAAAAGTAAACAAAATCGTCGCGCCAGATATCGGAAATATCAGTGACCTCCGCCTCAAGGCTGCCGCCGCGCCATATCCTGTATTTCGGGATGTCGCGGGCAACATCCGCGCCGAAGGCCATCTCCTTTATCTCTCTTGAGCCGCAGTCGCCCACCTCAAGCAGCGGGCAGGGGCGCGGATTTCTGGTGCAGAAAAGCAGGAAATCAAACGCCTGCTCCTTTGGCAGGATGCAGAGATTCGCCTGCGCGTAGCCGGCGCACATACCGCTGGTCTGCCCCGTAAGCGCGCCGCTTCTTATGAGCCGGCGAACCTCCTTTGGTGAGGCGGAATAAAATTCCGAATTATTCATATGATCACAGCCTTTTGGATATAATAATGTTTATTCAAGAGCGTCAATATATTCCCTGAGCTTCATAAGCTTCTCATTTTCGCATCGCGCGGCAAGCAGCGCCTCCTTTACGCCGATATGCGCAAAGCTTATGCTGCCGCCTGGGACCGCCTGTGCAAGCAGCGGAAGATCGGCACAGATGACCGAGGCTATCTTTGCGTAGCCGCCCGTGCTCTGCCTGTCCGCTGCAAGGATTATCGGCCGGCCGCTCTCCGGCACCTGAACGCTGCCCGGAGCAATGCCGTCCGATATTATATCCATACCGTTTTTCCCTTTGAGCGGCTCGCCCGAAAGGCGGACGCCCATCCTGTTTGAATCCGGCGAAACGGTATATACCTGCGAATAAAAGAGGTTTATATCATCCTTTGTGAACATATCCTCCTGCGCCGCGCTTACCGCCCTGAGCGTGATGCTGCGAGACGGTTTTACCGGCTCTGCGCGCCGCTCGTCCACTCTTTTGAGCCTGCCGTGCGGCAGTATTGAAAGCTCGTCGCCCGTTTTGAGCGCCCTGCCGCAAAAGCCGCCGCAGCGCGCCTTTATATCGGTTGAGCGGCTGCCGAGAAATTCCGGCACATCTATGCCTCCGCAGACGGCAAGATACGACCTGACGCCGCTTTTTACCCTGCCGCAGATAAGCACATCGCCGTCAAAAACCTCATAGACCCTGCCGGGCTCAATCGGCTTGCCGTTTATAGCGGCCTCCATAGGCGCGCCGGCAAGGCAGACGGCCGTATTTTCCGTAAACAGCGCGGCAATGCCGGTGACGGTCATCTCCAGCGCGGCGGCTCCGGGATCGTTTGAAAGCAGGATATTCGCCGTTTTGAGCGCCCTGAGATCCATTGCGCCGCACTGCGAAAAGCCGAGGTGCATATAGCCGAAGCGGCCGCAGTCCTGCACGGTGGTGAGCGCGCCGGGGCGCACTATCTTAATTGCCATAACGCACCTCCGTGCTTTTAACGGTGTAGGTTCCCGCGGCAACGCTGCTTCTTATCTCTTTATACTCGCTTATCGACACGGGATAAAACCTTATACGGTCCCCCGCGCGGTAAAGTATCGGCCGCTCGCTTTCGGGGGTGTAAACCTCTACGGGCGTTCTGCCTATCAGCCGCCAGCCGCCGGGCGAATCAAGCGGGTATATACCCGTTTGGCTGCCGCCGATGCCCACGCTGCCGCGTGGTATCTTTATGCGCGGGGATTCAAGGCGCGGCACTGCGATGCGGCTGCTGAGCCCGCCGAGATAGGCGAAGCCCGGCAGAAAGCCGAGCATATAGATGCGGTAGCTGGGCTGTGTGTGCAGCTCTATAACCTCTTTTGTCGAAATGCCGGCAAGCTGCGCAACGCTGCTGAGATCCGGCGCAAATTCGCCCTCGTAGCAGACGGGTATCTCATACTGCACCGGCCTGAAATCAATATGACCCCTGCCGTGCCTGCGCGCGGCTTTAAGGGCGCGGACAATGCTTTTGCCGTCCGTCAGCAGCGGGTCGAAAACAACGGTTAGGCTGCTGTATGCGGGTATGAGCTCCAAAACGCCGCGTATCTCGGCGGCGCGCACCTCCGCCGTAAATTCCGCAACGCGCGCGCCCGTTTCGGCGTCTATGGAATCGCCGAATTTAACGAGCACGGCGCAGTCTGAATACGGGATGTATTTTTCCCTCATCGCGTGAAATATCCTTTTTCAATGGTGTGTTCAAACCACTCGCGCGTTTTATCCTCAACGGAGGACGGAAACTCGATGAGCGCGCCCATAAGCGACACGAGCGGAAGATTTATGTTTTTGCCGATGCCGTCTATATAGGGGCGCGGCTTGCCGTACATATCAAGCATACCCGCGGCTGCGGCGGCGTCCATAGCGGCGGACTGCTCCTCCGTGTCGTGAAAAAGCTGCGGCTTTTTGAGCAGGAACGCCGTTGCCGCCATAAGGGCGTTGCAGCCCCAGTCCGAAACCGTGGCGGTTATGATATTATCCGCAACCGTATCGGCAAGTATGCCGAAGCCGCTGCCGGCCTTGCAGCCGCCCTCCTCGGCGTAGGGCACATATTTTCTTATATGCTCCTCTATTGCCGCCATACCTATCTCGTTGCCGAGGTCGCCTATCGAGAGATTATAAACTCCCCTCTCGCGGCAGAGCTTGAACAGCACATCGTATTTTGCCTCAACGCCGGTGGTGTTCACGCCCACGGCGTTGTGATAATAGCCGTTTTTGTTGCGTCCGGGAGCCTCTATGCTTACCGCGGCGCAGGGCAGCCCGTGGGAGAGAATATCCTCCGCCTGGAGGGGCGCCTCCTCGCGCTCCTTGGTGAACACCGTGTAAACGACCGTGTTTTCCTCGGAGCAGTCTATATCGTTTGAAATATTGAAATCAAGCACATTTGAGATGGCCTTTACCGCCTTTACGCACTGCTGCGGGATAAGCAGCACCGGCACGGCGGAAAACGCGCGCATTATGAATTTTGCAAAAAGGCAGGAGGAGATGATGCCGTCCGTTTCCGCCTCGTTCCACGGCAGCAGCACAAAGCCGGTGAAGATAAACACCTTTTCGCCCGCCTTTATATGCTTTATGAGCCCCTTTGCGCCGTTTGTTGAAAGCGGCTCGCCGGTGAAGCTGCGCGCGCCGTCGTAAAGTATGCGGCAAACGCCGTAGCCGCGCGGGTCAAGATTCATCAGCGTGTCAAGATTGCAGCCGACATTATATATAGTTAGCTCTTCCCTGTTCATATTCATCCTCCGAAAACAGTATCAATCGGCGGGGCACTGCGCCTCAAAATCGGCAACAAGCGCATCCTGAATGGTTTTCAGCATTTCCGGCGCCCTGCCGCCCACCGGCTTGCCGTCCACCGTTTTGACAGGTATGCAAAACGAGCCTGTGGAGTGAACGACTACCTCGTCAGCGTCCATAAGCTCGGAAAGCGTGTAGTCGCGCTCCTCGGTTTTATAGCCGAGCTTTTCCGCAAAGCGCAGAAGGCGCGCCCTTGCCGTGCCGGGCAGCACCTTATCGTCAAGCTGGTGGGTTATAACGACGCCGTCTTTAAAGATTGAAACATTTGAATGGGCGCACTCCGTAACTATATCGCCGCGGTGGAAGATCGCCTCCTGGCAGCCGGCGCGCTCAGCCGCCGTTGCCGCAAGGCAGGACGGGATAAGATTTAGCGTTTTTGCATTGCAGTAATAAAAGCGCTTGTCCTCATAAGTGATGACATCGATGGGCTGATATGTGTCCGCCACCGGACTCGGGGTAAGCGTTATCCACAGATTTGATTTGATATCCTTTTCATAAATATGCTTTCTGAGCCCGCTGCCGCGCGTTACCTGCATATATACGAACTGCTCGCCGCAGTCCACCTTTTTTACGAGCCGGCAGAGCAGCTCCGAGAGCTCCGCTTTTTCTATAGGCATATTGATGTCGAGCAGAGCGGCGCTTCTGTAAAATCTGTCTATATGCGCGGGAAGATCGAATATTTTGTGGTTGTGAGAATATGTAGCGTCGTAGATACCGTCGCCGAACCAGCAGACGCGGTCCGTCATCGGTATCTGCATCTCTTCAATAAGTCCGTAATTTCCGTTGTAGTAGCCAAGATTTTCCATAATGCCCTCCTGAAAGCTAAATTTAAAAGCGGGCGCACGGTGCTTGCGATAAGCGCCGTTGCCCGCACAACCAATTTTAATACAACTTGCCTTAAAAGTAAACACTATTTTTTAAAAAAACGCGTGTTTTTAAAAGAGAATCAAACATCCGCTTCAAGCAGCACCGGGCAGTGGTCGGAGCCGAAAACATCACCGAGTATCTCCGCGCGCTCAAGGCGAGGCTCAAGCCGGCTTGAGACCACAAAATAATCGATACGCCAGCCGGCGTTCTTTTCACGGGCGCGGAACATATAGCTCCACCAGCTGTAAGCCCCCTCCTTATCGGGGTAAAAATACCTGAAGGTGTCCGTAAACCCGTTTTCGAGTATGCGCGAAAAGCACGCCCTTTCCTCGTCGGAAAAGCCGGCGCTGCCGCGGTTCGTTTTTGGATTTTTAAGGTCTATCTCATTGTGGGCAACATTGAGGTCGCCGCAGAATATCACGGGCTTTTCGGAATCAAGCGCCTTTATATATTCCAAAAACGCATCCTCCCACTTCATACGGAAATCGAGCCTTGCAAGCTCTCGCTGCGAATTCGGGGTGTAGACGGTGAGAAAATAATAATCCTCGAACTCAAGCGTTATGAGCCTGCCCTCGCCGTCCAGCTCGCTTTTTCCGATGCCGAAGCGCACCGAAAGCGGCTTTTTGCGCGTGAAAACGGCGGTGCCGGAATAGCCCTTTTTTTCGGCGTAATTCCAATAGGAATAATAGCCCTGCGGCTCAAAATCTATCTGCCCCGACTGAAGCTTTGTTTCCTGCACGCAGAAGATATCCGCGCCGCAGGAGCTGAAAAACTCCTCGAACCCCTTGCCCATACAGGCGCGAAGCCCGTTTACATTCCAGCTTATAAATTTCATATGCGCCGTGCCTCCCTTCGTTTGCGGCTGAATTACACATATAATATAACACAGCGCGCCGCCAGAATGGAAGCATTATTTTTGCGCGCCTTGAATTAAATATTTTTGATTTTTTACTTGACTTTGGCGGCGATTGTGGTAAAATAGATACCACTGAGGGAGCATAGCTCAGCTGGGAGAGCATCTGCCTTACAAGCAGAGGGTCACAGGTTCGAGCCCTGTTGCTCCCACCAAACGGTCGCTTCGCGTTTGCGTGGCGGCCGCTTTTTTGCGCCCTGCCGCCTTGAAAAGCCGCGACTGATATGGTATAATAACCTCTCAAACCAGCCGCCAAATCAAAGATTTGGGCTGCTTTGGAGAACATTGTATCATTCCCGCTTCGCACTTGCGCGCTTCGCGGAGATGGTATAATAACCTCTCAAACCAGCCGCCAAATC
Organism: uncultured Eubacterium sp.; assembly: GCA_944380545.1. Lineage (GTDB taxonomy): Bacteria > Bacillota > Clostridia > Oscillospirales > Acutalibacteraceae > Eubacterium_R. The sequence continues at coordinate 82,680 of CALWHV010000017.1, forward strand.
AAAGATTTGGGCTGCTTTGGAGAACATTATAACCGGTTGGAGGAATGTTATGGACGCAAGCAAGGCAAAGCCCTCGGCTCTTGCCGAAAAGAGCGAGGAGCTGCACAGCGTTAATTTTCTGCGCTTTGTGTTTTCCTTTATTTTGGTTTACTTTCATATTCTTCACGCAAATATAATTCCGTTTACAAACGGCAGCAAATTTTACGAGAACCTTGCGGAAAACAGCCACGGAGACATACTTGTGGAATGTTTTTTCATACTGAGCGGCTTTTTTATGTTTTACAGCCTCGGCAAAAAGAAGGCCTCAACCTTCAGCAGCTTTGCTTATTCAAAGGCGGCGAGGCTTTGGCCGATGCTGGCGTTCGTTACGCTGCTTGATGTTTGCTTTTTTAACGCGCGGCTGATAAACGCGTTTTTCAACCTGCTGTTTTTGCAGTGCGTGGGGCTTTCGCTTGACTATGCCGGAATAAACTGGTATATATCCCCCCTGTTTTGGAGCTTTCTGTTTTATTTCGGGCTGCACCGCTTTATCAGGGATGAAGCAAAATTCCGCTTTGCCGCCGCCGTGCTGACAACCGTGGGCTATCTTATGTCGTTCAACGCCTTCGGCGGCGAATTTTCAAGGAGCGTCAGCTTCGGCTTTGTGAGCCTTTCAATGGCGCGCGCAATAGCGGGAATGGGGCTCGGCTACCTGATTGCCTCCATCGTGCAGACGCTTAAGGAAAACGGCTTTGAGGAGCGCGCAACAAGTACGAAGCCGCGAAAGGCGCTTACCTTTATAATCGCCACCGCGGGCGAGATAGGGCCGCTGGCGTTCATTATGCTCAACTGCTTTGACTCTGACTGGCATTACGGCACAAGCCTTACGGACGCGCTGATGTTTGCGATAATGATGGTTTTCCTGCCGTTTAAATTCGGATTGTTTTCAAAGATATTCGGCAACAGATTTTTCGGATTTTTCGGCAGATATTCATACAGCGTTTATGTAACCCAGCAGACCGTGATAAATATTCTGGCAAGAACGCTGTGGCACAACACGGATTTCGTGCAGCAGCACGCGCTGTGGTGCATAGGCGTGTCGCTCATCATAAGCTTTGTTTTCTCCGTTGCGGCTTATTACATTATCGAAAAGCCGGGAGCGGCGCTGTTTTACAAGGCAAAGGCGCTGTTTTTTGCGCCGAAGAGGGCCGAGGCCGAATAACCGCTTAAAATCAAGACCGCCGCAGGTATATCGCCCGCGGCGGCTTTTGATTTAGTAGAGCTTGAATATATAAATTATGACGCCGTAAATAACGCAGGAGGCTGTGCCGTATACTATTACGGGGCCGGCGATGGTGAACATCTGCGCCGCCGTGCCGAGGATAAGCCCCTCCTGCTTAAATTCAAGCGCTGGAGAAACCACTGAATTTGCAAAGCCCGTTATCGGCACTATCGTGCCGGCGCCGGCGTGGCGGGCGATCTTATCGAACACCCCGAGCCCCGTAAGCGCCGCGGTGATAACTATTATCGTGCAGGGCGTTGCAAGCTTCACCTCGTCCTGCGAAAGGCCGGCGAGCGCGTAAAGCTCGTTGAGCGCCTGCCCGAAGCAGCAGATCGCACCGCCGAAAAGAAACGCCTTTATGCAGTTTTTGAGCTTTGGGGATCTTCCCTCGGCGCGCTTTGCCATTTTTTTGTATTCGCTTTTGCCGATATTCATAGTACCGCCGCTTTCGTTTTTTTATTATTTTTAGCGGCTGCCTGCGGTTTATTCAAATTGTGTACGGATTTTAAATTCTGCGGCAAAGGGGTTGACAAACAATATAATTATCTGTAATATTGAGATATACTATTTGTAAAGGGATGGCGTTTATGCATCTTATTGATGTAAGAAATGTATATAAAATCTACAACCCCGGCGAGAACCAGGTAAACGCGCTGGACGGCGTTTCGCTGACTATCGACGAGGGCGAGTTCGTTGCGATAATCGGCCAGTCCGGCTCCGGCAAATCAACGCTTATGAATATGCTGGGGCTGCTTGATGTGCCCACCTCCGGCGAATACTATATCAACGGGCGGCTTGTTGAGGACCTGACCGACGACGAGATGAGCGAAATCAGAAACAAGCAGATAGGCTTTATCTTTCAGGGCTTCAACCTTATCGCCTCCTTAAACGCGCTTGAAAATGTAGAGCTGCCGCTTGTTTACAGGGGCGTGCCTAAAGCAGAAAGGCGCGAGCTTTCCGTTGCGGCGCTTGAAAAGGTGGGGCTCAAGGAGCGTATGCACCATCTGCCTGCCGCGCTCTCCGGCGGTCAGCAGCAGAGAGTTGCCGTGGCAAGGGCCATCGCGGCGGCGCCGCCGGTAATACTTGCCGACGAGCCCACGGGCAACCTTGACACCCGCTCCACCAAGGATGTTATGCGCATACTGCACAACCTGAAAAACGACGGCAGAACGGTCATAGTTATCACGCACGACAACGAGATAGCCGAGCAGGCGGAGCGCGTTGTGAGGATAAGGGACGGCAAGGTTGTTGAGGATTACATCAACCCCGGCTTTGAGGAAAAATACGGCCGCGCCGCAAAGGCGGACAATAAAAATCCGATAGACCTGGGCTGACGAGCCGAATATTTGCACCCGCAGCGGAAAAACTAACTGCGGGTGTTTTTTTATGATATTTTTAAAGGCGTTTATAGTAGGCGGGCTGATATGCGTTATAGGGCAGATACTTATAGACAACACTAAGCTTACGCCCGCGCGCATCCTTGTGGCGTTCGTGTGCATCGGCGTGCTGCTCGGCGGGCTTGGGATATACGACAGGCTTGTTGAATTTGCCGGCGCGGGAGCAACGGTGCCGCTGACGGGCTTCGGCAGCTCGCTTGCGGCGGGCGTGCGCGAGGCGGTGCGTGAAAACGGCGTTTCGGGAATCATAACCGGCGGCTTCGGCGCGATGGCGGGAGGCGTGACGACGGCGGTGCTGAGCGCGCTGGCGGTGGCGCTTTTATGCCGCAGCAAGGACAAAAACTGACGGCGCTATTGAATTATCCTTTGCCTTATGATAGAATAATCATTGTAAAATTACGGCATGGAGGTTAATTATGGCTGCTATGAATTACGAACAGGTGGTTGACGCTTTCCGCGAAAGATTCAAGGACACGGATGTGAGCAGTGTTCCCGGCACACTTGCCTTTCAGATAAATATGACGGGCAATCCGCACGGCATATTTTACATTGAGATAAAAAACGGCGAGGTTCACATCGAGCCGTATGAGTATTACGACAGAAACGCCATACTGACGGCGAGCGCGTCAAACCTTTTAAAGCTTATAAACGGCAAGCTTGACCCCGTTGCGGCGTTTACCCTGGGCAAGCTTAAGGTGGACGGCGATATAGGCGCCGCGCTTGAGCTTATCAAGTTTTTGAAATAAAGGCGCAAGGCCGCTGAGGCGGGAGGTTCTTAAAGGACCTTCCGCTTTATTTTTTGCAAAATACGCTTGTATTGCCGCGTGTTTTAATATATAATATAAACAAATAATAAACCGGAATCCATCCGGTTACGGAGGGTAAAAATTATGAAGCATGCAGACATAGTCGGCAAAATGAGCCTTGAGCAAAAGGCGAAATTTGTTTCCGGCTGCGATTATTGGCATCTTGAGGAGGCGCCCGAGCTGGGCCTGCCCAAGATCAACATCACGGACGGCCCCCACGGACTTCGCAAGCAGAACCCCGAAAAGAAGAGCGGCGACGGCATAGGCCTCGGAAATTCCGTGCCCACCACCTGCTTTCCGCCGGCGGCAACCTCCGCCTGCTCCTGGGATGAGGAGCTTTTGAGGCAGGAGGGCGAGGCGCTTGCGGAAGAATGTATCCAGGAAAAGGTTTCCGTTATTCTCGGACCCGGCACAAACATCAAGCGCTCCCCTGTTTGCGGCAGAAATTTTGAATATTTTTCAGAGGACCCGCTGCTTGCCGGCAAGATGAGCGCAAGCCTTATCAACGGCTGCCAGTCAAAGGGCGTGGGCAACTCGCTCAAGCACTTCGCCTGCAACTCGCAGGAGGCGTTCAGAATGGTGGTAAACGAGGTTATTGACGAGCGCACTATCAGAGAGACATATCTGCCCGCGTTTGAGATAGCCGTTAAGGAATCCCAGCCGTGGACCGTTATGAACTCCTACAACAGGATAAACGGCGTTTACGCATCTCAGAACAAATGGCTGCAGCAGGATGTGCTTCGCGGCGAATGGGGCTTCAAGGGGCTTATAGTTACCGACTGGGGCGCCTCCGTTGACAGGATCCCCGGCCTTGAAAACGGCACGGACCTTGAAATGCCCTCCTCCGGCACGCTCAACACGCAGAGGATAATAGAGGCGGTTAAAAACGGCACGCTTGACATAAAGGTGCTTGACGAGAGAGTTGACACCGTTGTTGACCTCATAATCAAATCAAAGCCCAATCTTGAAAAGGATTATAAATACGACAAGGAAGCCCACCACGCCCTTGCAAGAAAGGTTGCCGAGGGCTCGATGACGCTGCTTAAAAACGACGGCGGCATACTTCCGCTCAAGGAGGGCCAGAAGATCGCGGTTATCGGCGAGCTTGCAAAGGCGCCGCGCTTCCAGGGCGCAGGCAGCTCCGTTATAAACGCAACGAAGCTTGACAACGCCTACGACTGCCTTGCCGCGCTCGGAGCGGATGTTACATACGCCGCGGGCTATGAAAAGGGCAAGGATGTTGTGAACGACGCGCTTGTAAGCGAAGCGGTGAACGCCGCTAAGGCCGCCGATGTTGCCGTTGTTTTCGTAGGCTTAACGGAAGAGTTTGAGGGCGAGGGCTACGACAGAATCAACATCAATATGCCAGGCTGCCATAACGACCTTGTTTTCAAGGTTGCGGCGGCAAACGAAAACACCGTTGTTGTGCTTGCCGGCGGCTCCGTAGTTTACATCCCGTGGCTCGGCGAGGTCAAGGCGCTGCTCAATTCCGGACTTGGCGGACAGGCGGGCGGCGCAGCCGTTGCGAATATTCTTACGGGAAAGGTCAACCCCAGCGGCAAGACCGCCGAAACATACCCGCTGTGCTTTGAGGACAACCCCACTTACGGCAATTATCCCGGCGGTCCCGTTACGAGCGAGCACAGAGAGAGCGTTTACATCGGCTACAGATATTACGACAAGGCAAAGAAGGATGTGCTTTTCCCGTTCGGCTTCGGCCTTTCGTACACCACCTTTGAATACAGCGATCTTAAGCTTTCAGCCGCGAGCATAAAGGATACGGACACGCTTACCGTTTCCTTTAAGATAAAGAACACCGGAAGCGTTGACGGCGCCGAGATAGCCGAGATCTATGTTGCGGATAAGGAATCAACGATATTCCGCCCCGAAAAAGAGCTGCGCGCGTTTAAGAAGGTATTTCTTAAGGCGGGCGAGGAAAAAGAGGTTTGTGTTGAGCTGGGCAAGCGCGCGTTTGCTTACTACAATGTCAATATAGGCGACTGGCATGTTGAGACCGGCGAATTTGACATACTTGTGGGCGCTTCAAGCAGGGATATCAAGCTGAGCGGCACGGTAAATGTTGAATCCACTGTTGAGGCGGAGATACCCGATTACAGAAAGACCGCGCCGGCTTACTACACAGCCGACATCAACGGTATGAAGGGCGAGCAGTTTGCCGCTGTTTACGGCGCAGAGCTGCCGAACCCAGAATTTGACAGGAACAAGAAGATAGACATCTACTGCTGCCTTAACGACGCAAGGCACACCAAATGGGGCGGCAGGATATGCAGGATGATAGAGGGCATAATGAGCAAGATGGGCTCCGACGCAAACGGCGACGGCAAGATGCTTGCCGCGATGGCAACGCAGATTCCGATAAGGAACTTCATTGCGATGAGTATGGGCGTTTTCAGCCCCGATATGGCGGACGGTCTGCTTATGATCCTCAACGACGACAAATCGTCCTTCGTTGGCTTCAACAAGATCTTCTGGCGCCTCGGCGGAGCGCTCACGCGCCTTCCCGCGCTGCTTAAATCAATCTAAATCCGAATCCACCGACCAAAGCAAAAGCGGCTCGCTTGAGCCGCTTTGTTTTTTTATGTTTTGCAGCAGAAAAATTGCGGCGCGGAATTTTTAAAAGTATGATTGATTTTGCGGCGGCGATAGGATAATATTAGATATATAAAGCGTTTAAGGGGTAAAAGCTATGAGAACACGAACGATCATAAACGACGGCTGGGAATTTTTCAGGCAGACGCCGGAGGAAGCGGCGGGCGCGGGAGAGGCAGTGAACCTGCCGCACACCTGGAACGCCGACGACGGGCAGGACGGCGGCGACGATTACCTGCGGCGCGAATGCTGCTACAAAAAGAGGCTGAGCATTGCAAAAAAGGAGAAGACCGCGTATTTCCTGGATTTTCTGGGAGCAAACAGCGTTTGCCGCGTTTTTGCGAACGGCAGGCTGTGCGGCGGGCACCGCGGAGGCTACACGCGGTTTTTCGTTGACATCACAGACGCCGTGCAGGACGGGGAAAACGACATAACGATAGGCGTCAGCAACGAGCCGTTCCCCGATGTTGTGCCGCTTAAGGCGGATTTCACATTCTTCGGCGGGATATACAGGGACGCCGCGCTGATAGAGGCCGAGGACGCTTATTTTGCCCCGGATGAAAACGGCTGCGCGGGAATAAGCATAACCGTGCCGAACGACGAGGAGATAATGCGCACGGCAAGGCTTTGCATCGACGCGGATATTGCCGGCGATTTTGACGGCTGCCTGCTGCGGGCAACGGTCCGCGGGGCGGGCGCGCCGGAGTGCGAATACATAAAAAAGGCTGATTTCGCCGCATCGGAGCTTGACGCCCTGAGCAAAAAGACCGCCGCCTGCGGCGAATGTGAAATAAGCGGCGGCAGGGCGCGGCTTGAGCTTTCCTTTGCCTCCCCCGCGCTGTGGAACGGCAGAGAAGCGCCGTTTTGCTACGAGGTGCTGTGCGAGATAATAAAGGACGGCAGAGTGTGCGACAGCGAAAGGCGCACCGTGGGCTTTAGATATTTCAGGATAGACGGGCAACGGGGCGCGTTTTTAAACGGCAGGCGGTATCCGCTGCGCGGCGTGAACCGCCACCAGGACAGAAAGGATATGGGCTGGGCGATAAGCGAAAAGGAGCACGCCGAGGATTTTGCGCTGATATACGAGATGGGCGCAAACGCGATTCGGCTTGCCCACTACCCGCACCATCCGTATTTTTACGAGCTTTGCGACCGCTACGGCCTGCTGGTATGGGCCGAGATACCGTTTGTTGACCACATCGGCGGCTGCGGCATCTCCCCTCTTGAGACCGACAAAAGAACCGACCCCGCCGTAACCGCCTCCACTCTTGAAAACGCAAAGCGGCAGTACACGGAGCTTATAGCGCAGCAAAAGCACAGGCCGAGCATATTCTGCTGGAGCATGAGCAACGAGATACAGCGCGAATACGGCGGCACGGCGGCAAAGCTGATGGGCGAGCTGAACGAGCTTGCACATTCGCTTGATAAAACAAGATACACCGCGCTTGCAACCAACCACCACGGCGGCGAAAAATGGCCGAGCGATATAAAAGGCTGCAACATATACCCCGGCTGGTACTGGGGCAGCGTTAGGGAATTTGCGCTTCAGGCAAAGGCGCATATCCGCGCGCACGGCGGCGCGGGCGTTGCCGTTTCCGAATACGGCGCGGGCTCAAACATCGAGCACCACACAGAAAGGCCGCGTATGCCGAAGGACACCACCTGCGATTTTCACCCGGAGGAGTGGGCAAGCATAGTTCACGAGCACGCGCTGAAATATTTTATGAAGCCGAAGGCGGACAAGATCTGGGGCACCTTTGTGTGGAATATGTTTGACTTTGCGATAGACAGCCGAAACGAGGGAGGAATCCCCGGCAGAAACGACAAGGGGCTTGTTACATACGACAGGAAAACGAAGAAGGACGCGTTTTTCCTGTATAAATCCTACTGGAGCCGCGAGAGGGTGCTTTACATCACCTCGCGCCGATTTACGAGGAGAAAGAAAAAGCGCGTCGACATAAAGATATATTCCAACGAGCAGGATATAACGCTTTATGTCAACGGACGCAGGATTGGCACGAAAAGCGCCGCGCCCGAAAGCGGCAGGCACATTTTTGTGTTTAAACGGGTTGCGCTTCAGCGCGGCAGAAACATTATCAAGGCCGTGTCCGACAGCGGGCTCAAGGACGAAGTTCTTTGGCAGAGGGTATGACTTTGGGGGCGAAAATGAAAAGAGTTATAGTTGTTTCAAAAACGCATCTTGATTTGGGATTTACGGATTTTGCGTCTAAAATAAAAAAGAAATATATTGAAGAATACATACCCGCGGCGATCGAGCTTGCGGAAAAGCTGAACAAAAACGGCGAAAAAAGATTTGTGTGGACAACCGGCTCCTGGATACTGAAGGAGGCGCTTTTAAAGGGCGACGGGGCATCGCGCGCAAGGCTGAAAAAGGCGATAGCAAGCGGAAATATAGCGCCCCACGCGCTGCCCTTTACAATGCACACGGAGCTTTTGGACGAGGACACGCTTGAATACGGCCTTTCAATAATAGACGGCCTTGACCGGCTGCGCGGCAGAAAGACAACGGCTGCAAAAATGACCGATGTGCCGGGGCACACGAAGGCCCTTGTTCCCCTGCTTGCAAGGCACGGCATAAAGCTGCTGCACATCGGCGTCAACGGCGCTTCCGCGCTTTGCGATGTGCCGCCCTGCTTTGTTTGGAAATGCGGCGAAAGCGAGGTTATTGTTATCTATTCGGGCGACTACGGCGGCGCGTTTAAAAGCGAGCTGCTTGACGAGGTGCTGTATTTTGACCACACGCTTGACAACCGCGGAACACCCTCGCCCGCGCGCATAATAAAAAAACTGAAGAAAATAGAAAAGGAATTTCCCGGCTACGCCGTTCAGGCGGGAACGCTGGACGAATTTGCCGACCTTTTATGGGAAAAGCGCGGCAGCCTGCCCGTTGTGACCTCCGAGCTGGGCGACACCTGGATACACGGCTCCGCCGCCGACCCGTTTAAATCCGCCGCCCTCAGAGAGCTTATCAGCCTGAAAAACGAGTGGCTGAAAAGCGGAGAATTGACGCGCGGAAGCAACGAATACAGGGCGTTTGCAGACGAGCTTTTGTGCGTTGCGGAGCACACCTGCGGAATGGATATGAAAACATATCTGGGCGACTACGAAAACTACCTGAAAGCCGATTTTAAAAAAGCGAGGGAAAAAGGCACATCAAGGCTTCACCATCCTTTTCGCGACTATCCGCAGAATATGATAATAGCGCTCGGCCGCCTGTCGGGCTGCAACGAGCCGGCAAATTACCGCACGATCGAAAAGAGCTGGGCGGAGCAGCGCGAATACATCAAAAACGCCGTTTGCCGCCTTGAAAGCGGCAAAAGAGAGCAGGCAAAAAAAGCGCTTGAGGCGCTGATTCCGAAAGAGCCTGAAAAGCGCGGCGAGCCGTTTGACACGAACAAAGCACTGAAAGCCGGAAAATGGGAGCTTAAAATAAACGGCGCCGGAGCGATAGAACGCCTTGCCTGCGGCGGCGACGAGGTCATCCGAGAAAACGGCGCAGCAGCCGCCGAATACATAGGCTTTAATGATGAGGATTATGATTTCTGGCTTCACAATTACAGCCGCGACATAGAAAAAAACGCGCACTGGGCGGTATCCGATTTTTCAAGGCCACTGCTGAAATATGTGCGCGGAAAATATCCGAGCGGAAGATTCCCGTACCGGCTTGACGGTGCATATTCCGCCGGAAAAAACAGCGTGCTCGTTTGCCTTAAATGCAGCGATGAAGCCTGCGAGCAGCTCGGCGCGCCGAGGCTGATACAGATAATCTACACGCTGAGCACAGACGGGCTGAAAATCGGGCTTTCCTGGTTTTTCAAGGACGCCAACCGCCTGACTGAAGCGATATATTACCATATGGCGCCGGCAGCCGGATACTTTGAAATAAAAAAGATATCCGAATGGCTCGACCCGCGCGACATCGTGAAAAACGGCGGCAAAAATATTCACGCCGTCGCCTGCGCGCGCCTTAAAACGAAGAGCGGCAGCTATCTGTTTATCAACCGCAACTCTCCCCTGCTTTCACCGGGAGGCGGCAAGATACTGCGCTATGACAACCGTGTGGAGGATATAGAAAAGGACGGCATAACATACATTCTGCAAAACAATGTGTGGGGCACGAATTTTCCGCTTTGGTACGAGGACAACGCGCGCTTTGAATTTGAGATAACACAGGAAACATAAGGCGAACAAAAGACCGAACAGCCGCAGCCGTTCGGTCTTTCTTCTTATGATTTTATGCTATTTGAGCAGCGATTTATACATCTTGATATACTCGTTTGCGGATTTGCCCCAGCTCATATCGCAGCGCAGCGCGCGCTCGACCAGCACGGGCCAGTATTCCTTGTTGTTGAACGCGTCAACAGCGCGGTAGATCGCGCCGAGCATATCGTACGCGTCATAGGTCTTAAAGGTGAAGCCGTTGCCCTCGCCGTCGCCGCAGTCAGTAACGGAATCGCGCAGGCCGCCCGTTTCGCGCACGATGGGCAGCGTGCCGTAGCGAAGCGCAACCATCTGCGAAAGGCCGCAGGGCTCGCTTTTGCTGGGCATCAGGAACATATCTGCGCCGGCGTAGATCTTTCTTGCAAGATCGGGCACGAAGCCGAGGCGCAGGCCGACCTTATCGGGATATTTATCGTGCAGCTCGCGGAAATAGCTTTCATACTGCCATTCGCCAGAGCCGAGCACAACATACTGGATATCCCTTTCCCAAAGGCTTTTTTCAAGCACCTCGCGCATAAGGTCTACGCCCTTGTGGCCGACGAGCCTTGTTACAATGCCTACGAGCGGAGCCTCGCTGCGAACGGCAATCCCCATCATTTTTTGCAGCTCTTCCTTGTTTTTGGGCTTGGCGGAAAAATCGTCCGCGCTGTAATTCGCCCAGATACATTTATCCGTTGCGGGGTCGTAGCTTTCCGTATCTATGCCGTTTAATATGCCGCACAGCTTCCAGGAGCGCTGATTCAATATCGGGTCAAGCCCGTAGGAGTACCACGGGTCAAGTATCTCTCTTGCATAGCTGGGCGAAACGGTGGTCACCTTATTGGCGCACTCGATGCCCGCCTTCATAAAGTTTACGAGCCCGTCATACTGAATAAGGTCGTAATGCTCCGGACCGATGCCGAGCACATCCTCAAGCAGCTCGTTGCCGTATTTGCCCTGATACTGGATATTGTGGATGGTAAACACGGTTTTTATATTTTCAAAGCCCATTCTGGTGGCATAGTAGCAGCTGTAATAAAGCGGGGTGAGCGCCGTCTGCCAGTCGTTGCAATGGATTATATCCGGCTTCCATTCTATCGCCGGTATCATCTCAAGCACGGCGCGGGCGAAAAACGCAAATCTTTCAGCGTCGTCGTAATGGCCGTAAATGCCGTCGCGCTTGAAATAATACTGATTATCAAGGAAATAGAATATAACGCCGTTGAGCTTTGTTTCAAATATGCCGCAATACTGGCGCCGCCAGCTAACGGGAACGGATATAGAGGTGATGAAGCGCATCTTATCCTTATATTCCTGCTTTATTGAATCATAAAGCGGCATAACCACGCGGCAGCCTATAAGCCTTTTTCTGAGCGCTATCGGCAAAGAGCCGGCAACATCGCCCAGCCCGCCCGAAGCCATAAAGGGATTGGCCTCTGAGGCGGCGTATAAAACCTTCATACATTAACCTCCTGCTTCGCTTAAATGCGCGTGCCCTTGCTGAGAGTCACGGGATAGGTGGGAGCGCCGGAGAGCTCCACGCCGTTTTTGATATTTACCTTTTTATCCGCTATAACGCAGGTGAGCTTGGCGTTTTCACCCACAACGGTGTCCTGCATAAGTATGGAATCGCGCACGACAGCGCCCTTGCCGACCTTGACGCCCTTGAAGATTATGGAATTTTCAACCGTGCCCTCTATGATGCAGCCGTCCGCCGCAAGCGAATTTGTGAGGCGTGATTCGGCGCCGTAGAGCGAGGGCATATCGTCCCTCTCCTTAGTGTAGATCGGGTGGCAGAACAGCTTATCCCTGCTGCTCTTTTGAAGCAGCCTCATCGAAACATCATAGTACGCCTGAACACTTGATATGGTGCCCACAAAGGATTCGGTTGCGTCGTAAGCGTGGATGCGCAGGCTTTTGACATTGGCCATAAGCACATTGCGCTGGAAGGATATTTCGTTTTTGGAATGAGCCGCCGTGATCAGCGATTCAAGCAGGTACTTTTTCATAATAACTATGTTTACGCTGTGGAAGGTGTCTCCCGCGTCGCGCCGGTCAAGGCTCATCTCGGTTATGCGTCCGTCCGCCTCCACCTTGTCAAAGCAGAGGATAGAGCCTATCTTATCCGGCATAGGCGCCCTGACGCCCACAACGGTGATGTCCGCTCCGCTCTGCTCGTGAGCATCATACAGCGCGGAATAATCAAGGGAAAGCACATTGTTGCAGTCGCTCATCACAACATATGTTTGATTGCTCTGCTCCAAAAAGCCCATATTGCCGTAAACCGCGTCTATCCTGTTGCCCCACATTGCGGCGCTGCCCACATTGAACGGAGGCAGGATGAACAGACCGTCGTTCTTTCTGCTGAGGTCCCACGGCTTGCCCGTGCCCACATGGTCCATAAGCGACTGGAAATTGGCGTTTGTGATGACGCCCACCTTTGTGACACCGCTCTCCACCATATTGGAAAGCGGAAAATCTATGAGCCTGTATCTTGAGCAAAACGGCACGGAGCCCATAGTTCTCATTGCCGTCAGGCTGTCAAGCGAGCCCTCGTGGATATTTGCAAATATCATTCCCAACACTTTTTTACCGTTCATGCTCACACCTCCCTGCCGGCTTCAATCATAGCGCCCGGCTCTACCTTTGACCCGCTTTTAACGGTGGCGCCGGAGCCCACTACGGCAACGCCCCACTCTTCGGGGTTTGAGAGCAGTTCCGGTATCTCGCCGACCTGAGCGCCCTCTTCTATAACGGCGTTTTCCGCAACGATGGAATAATACACCTTTGCGCCCTTTTTAACCGTTGCGCCCGGCATTATGACGCTGTATCTGATGTCGGCGTCCTTTTCAACAGTTACATTGCTTGAGATAACGCTGTAATCCACCTTGCCCTCTATCTCGCAGCCCTCGGAAACGGAGGATAGCTCCACCTCGGCGTCCCTGCCGATATAATGGGGCGGGCTTACGGGATTGCGGCTGTAGATGCGCCAGCTCGTGTCGCTCAAATCAAGGTCCACATTGGGGTTTATTATGTCAAGATTCGCCTCCCAAAGGGAATCTATGGTGCCCACATCCTTCCAGTAGCCCTTGAACGGGAAGGCGAACATCCTTTCGCCCGCGGCAAGCATATTGGGAATTATGTTTTTTCCGAAATCGTTTGAGGATTCGGGATCGTTTTCATCCTCGGTGAGGTATTTGCGCAGCTTGTCCCAGCTGAAAACATACACGCCCATTGACGCCTTGTTTGATTTTGGCTCCTTGGGCTTTTCGGCAAATTCGTAGATCCTGTCCGTCTCATCCGTGGCAAGGATCCCGAAGCGCGACGCCTCCTCCCACGGCACCTCAAGCACGGCGATGGTGCAGTCCGCGTTGTTTTTCTCGTGAAAATCCACCATCTTGGCGTAATTCATTTTATATATATGGTCGCCGGAGAGCACCACAACATATTCGGGATCATATTTCTCTATGAAATTTATGTTTTGGTAAATGGCGTTTGCCGTGCCCTTGTACCATTCCTTGCTGCCGATAGCCTCGTAAGGAGAAAGCACATGCACGCCGCCGCTCTGCCTGTCAAGATCCCACGGCTGGCCGTTGCCGATGTAATCGTTGAGCTCCAGCGGCTGATACTGCGTGAGCACGCCCACCGTATATATGCCGCTGTTTACGCAGTTTGAAAGCGGGAAATCAATAATGCGGTAATTGCCGCCGTAGGGCACGGCGGGCTTTGCAATGCTCTTTGTTAAAACTCCGAGCCTGCTGCCCTGCCCGCCGGCAAGGAGCATTGCAACTATGTTTGATTTATGTGCCATAAACACATCCTCCTTATTTGGACTTTTCTAAAAACAGCGCGTTAAGACCGCCGAGCTTTACGCCGATGCTCTGCTCAAAGCCGTGCATAGGCTTTTTTGCCGTTTTATATGTGCCGGAAAGCCTCGGCCTTTCTCCGCCGTATTTTTTAAGATTTGAATCGAATACCACCTTGTATGTGCCCGGCTCGGGAACGCCTATGCGGTATTCGCCGTGGGCGTTGGGTGTGAAATTGAATATGCCTATGAGCTCGCCGCCGGATTTGCTTATGCGCCTGAACGCGATAGTGGAATTGGCGTTGTCGTCGCTCGATATCCAGCTGAAGCCCTCCCAGCTGTAATCGATTTCCCAGAGCTGCGGATGCTCCTTGTAAAAATGGTTCAGCTCCCTTGAAAACCGAAGCAGCTTTTCGTGCTTTTCGTAGCCGAGCAGCATCCAGTCCAGCCCGGCTTCATAATCCCACTCCTTGAACTGGCCGAACTCCTGACCCATAAACAGCAGCTTTTTGCCGGGGTGCGCCGCCATATAGGAAAGGAATAGGCGCATACCCTCGAATTTCATATCGTAGTCGCCCGGCATTTTGTTTATAAGGCTGCATTTGCCGTGAACGACCTCGTCGTGGCTTATCGGCAGAATAAAATTCTCCGAAAACGCGTAAAAGAAGCTGAAGGTGATGCAGCTGTGGTTGCCCTTTCTGAACAGCGGGTCCATAGAGGTGTAGCGCAGCATATCGTTCATCCAGCCCATATTCCACTTGAAGTTGAAGCCGAGGCCGCCGACATCGGGGGGCATCGTTATCATCGGCCAGGCGGTGGATTCCTCCGCTATCATCATAACGCCGGGATGCTCCTTGAACATAGCGCTGTTTAGCTGCTTGAAGAACTCCACGGCCTCAAGATTTTCATTGCCGCCGTATTTGTTTGCAAGCCATTCGCCCGCCTGCCTGCCGTAATCAAGATACAGCATAGAGGCGACGGCGTCCACGCGCAGCCCGTCAAAATGATAGACATCCGCCCAGAACATAGCCGAGGATATGAGGAAGCTTTTGACCTCGTTTCTGCCGTAGTCAAAAACGCGCGTTCCCCACTCCTTATGCTCGCCCTTGCGCATATCGGAATATTCGTAAAGCGGCTCGCCGTCAAACTCATAGAGACCGTGCGCGTCCTTTGGGAAATGGGCGGGCACCCAGTCAAGAATAACGCCTATGCCGGCGCGGTGGCACTCGTCCACAAAATACATAAGATCAAGCGGCGTGCCGTAGCGCGAGGTGGGGGCGAAATAGCCCGTTACCTGATAGCCCCACGAGCCGTCGAACGGGTGCTCCATAAGCGGCATAAGCTCAATATGGGTATAGCCCATATCGGCGACATACGGTATAAGCTCATTTGCCATTTCGCGGTAGGAATAATAATCGCCGTTTTCCTTTATTTTCCACGAGCCGAAATGGACCTCGTAAATATTCACCGGCTGCTCCAGCACATCAGCTTCGCGCTGCTTTTTGCGCCAGGAGGAATCGCGCCATTTGTAGCCGGACGGCTCATAGACCTTTGAGGCTGTGCCGGGGCGCGTTTCAAAATGGAAGCCGTAGGGGTCGGACTTATACAGGCGGCGCCCGTCCGCCGCGGTGATAACGAATTTATAGCAATCATATATATTTACTCCGCCGCAGACGGCCTCCCATATTCCGGGGGAAATCTGAACGGCGCTCAGCGCATCCTCGCTCCAGCCGTTGAAATCGCCGGCAACGCAGACGGCTTTTGCGTGGGGCGCCCAGACGCGAAACGCAAACTCATCCTTGTTTATTCTATGACAGCCGAAAAATTCATATGCCCTGTAATTTTCGCCCTTGTTGAAAATATACACGGGAAATTCGTACTCTTTTTTTAACTTTTGCATAATGCTCCTCCCCGACCACCGCCGGATTGTTATAATTCATTTTCATTGTATCACCGCGCAATTAAACAATCAAGTGTTTTTTGTTTATTTTGTTACAAGAAAAAAATTTAATTTTGCCATAATTGTGCAATTTGTTATAAAATTCACGATATTTTTTGTTCAATGTGGAATAAAGGCGCGTTCATCCGCCCCAAGCGGCGTTTTGCGGCTTTTGCGCCGGCGCGGCGCGCGTTCAACAAATTACATAGTTTTGCGCGGGCGAACGGCATATTTTATATATATTTTTCTATTGATTGAATACGGTATTTTATGGTATAATTCAATATGGATTTTAAGGCTGCGCCTTAAGCGCCGCCGGTGAAGAGGGTGAGCGAACGAAGGATATCATTGTGATCTATCCTAAAAAAAAGACCGCCCTTGCCATAAAGGAGATGCTGGAGAGAAGCGGGCTGACCGTTTCCCGCATCTGCGCCGGCGCTTCACCGGCGCTTGAAATTGCCCAGCAGGGGCTTTGCGGGGTGATCGTCTGCCCGTTCGTTATGAGCGATATGACCGCCGCCCAGCTTGCACAGGAGGCTCCGCGCGGCTTTGATGTGGTAGCCCTTTCAAGGGACGGCACAAGCCAATATATGGGCAATCTTATAACCCTGCCGCTTCCGGCGGACAGAGAGGATTTTATAAACACGGTGAGAACTCTTGCCTTGAGCGCGCGCGAGGCGCAGGAGTGCGGCGAGGATATAATCCTGCGCGCAAAAAAGGCGCTTTGCCGGCTTCGCGGGATGAGCGAGCCTCAGGCGCACAAATATCTTCAGCGCCTTAGTATGGAAAGCGGAAAAAAGCTTGCCTCGGCGGCTGCCGAAGTGCTTGACAGCCTTACCTGAGACGGCAGATATTCAAGGGGTGATTTTATGGAATTTGTAAAGATGCACGGATGCGGAAACGACTATGTTTATATCGACTGCCTTACGCAGAAGATAGACAATGAGAGCGAGGCGGCGATCAAGCTCTCAGACCGTCATTTCGGCATCGGGGCGGACGGCCTTGTTCTTATAAAGCGGGGCAAGAGCGCGGATTTTGAGATGGTGATGTATAATCCGGACGGCTCGCGCGCCGAGATGTGCGGCAATGCGATACGCTGCGTTGCAAAATATGTTTACGACCGCGGCTATACCGACCAGACGCGCTTTACGATTGAATCCATGGGCAAAATAAAGCTGATAGAGCTTACCCTGAGGGGCGACGAGGTTGTTTTGGTGCGCGTCAATATGGGCACGCCGATAATCGAGGCGGCGCTCGTGCCCGTTTCGGCGGACACAAGCAGGGTGATAGACGCGCCGGTCAGCATCGGCGGGCGTGATTTCAAGATGACCTGCGTTTCTATGGGCAACCCGCACGCGGTTATGTTCATCGACGAAAACCCGCAGCTTTTTGACCTTGAGCGCTTCGGGCCGCTTTTTGAAAACGACGGGAGGTTCCCGAACCGCGTCAACGCCGAATTTGCAAGGGTGCTCAACGAGCACGAGATAGAGATGCGCGTTTGGGAGCGCGGCGCGGGCGAAACGCTTGCCTGCGGCACAGGCTCCTGCGCAACGGGGGTTGCCGCTATGCTTTGCGGCTATGTGAAGGGCGATGTTACCGTTCACCTGCGGGGCGGCGACCTTAAAATAGAGTGGAGCGGAAAGGAGGACGCGCCCGTTTATATGACGGGGCCCGCCGAGTATGTTTTCACCGGTGAAATAGATCTGCAAAAAATCAGGAGGTTCAACAAATGAGGGCAAATGAAAATTTTTTGAAGCTGGAGGGCTCCTACCTGTTTTCCACCGTTGCAAGAAAGCAGCGCGAATACCAGGAGAAGCACCCGGATAAGGAAGTGATACGCCTTTCGATAGGCGATGTTACAAAGCCGCTTGCGCCCGCCGTTATAGAGGCGATGCACAAGGCGGTGGACGAGATGGCACACGAGGAGAGCTTTCGCGGCTACCCGCCCGAGCACGGCTTTGACTTTCTTGTGGACGCCATACACAGGCACGATTATGAAGAGCGCGGGCTTGATATTGCAAAGGACGAGATATTTGTTTCCGACGGCGCAAAATCGGACTGCGGCAATATAGGCGATATCTTCGGCGAGGGCAACACGATAGCGATATGCGACCCCGTTTATCCCGTTTATCTTGATTCAAACATTATGAGCGGCAGAACGGATATAATCTATCTTCCCTGCCGCGCCGAAAACGGCTTTATGCCGCAGCTCCCCGAAAAGAAGGCGGACATAATCTATCTCTGCTTCCCCAACAACCCGATAGGCGTTGCGGCAAGCCGCGAGCAGCTTAAGGTGTGGGTGGATTATGCAAACGAAAACGGCTCGCTCATCCTTTACGATTCCGCATACGAGGCGTTTGTGACGGACGGCTCCGTTAAATCCATATACGAGGTTGAGGGCGCAAGGACCTGCGCCATTGAATTCCGCTCCTTCTCCAAAACGGCGGGCTTCACGGGCGTGCGCTGCGGCTACACCGTTGTGCCGAAGGCGCTTCAGTTCGGCGATGTTAATCTCAACGCCGTCTGGGGACGCAGGCAGGCAACGAAATTCAACGGAGTCAGCTATATCACCCAGCGCGCCGCCGAGGCGGTTTACAGCGAGGAGGGCCGCAGGCAGACCGAGGAGACGATAGCCTACTACCGCAGAAACGCAAGGGCTATCTTTGACGGGCTTACCGAGGCGGGCTTCAAGTGCTACGGCGCGGTCAATTCGCCGTATGTTTGGCTCACTGTGCCGGACGGTATGACCTCTTGGGAATTTTTTGACGACCTGCTTGAAAAATGCCAGGTTGTGGGCACGCCCGGCTCAGGCTTCGGAAGCTGCGGCGAGGGCTATCTGAGGCTTACGGGCTTCGGCAATTATGAAAAAACGCTTGAGGCGATAGACAGGATCAAGCGCGTTTACAGCAAATAATTTTTTGGAGGAGATATAAATGAACAAAACCGAACAGCTCTATGAGGGCAAGGCAAAAAAGGTGTGGGCAACGGACGACCCCGATGTTGTTATCGTTGACTACAAGGACGACGCCACCGCATTCAACGGCAAGAAAAAAGGCACGATAGTGGGTAAGGGCGTTGTTAACAACAAGATGAGCAACTACCTGATGCAGATACTTGAGAAAAACGGCATCCCCACTCATTTCATCAAGGAGCTTTCAGACAGGGAAACGGCAGTTAAAAAGGTTACGATAGTGCCGCTTGAGGTAATCATCAGAAACCGCGCCGCCGGCTCCATCTGCAAGAGGCTGGGCCTTGAGGAGGGTATGGACTTTATTGCTCCCTCCATTGAATTTTCATACAAGTGCGACGAGCTTGACGATCCGCTGATCTCCGAATATCACGCTATCTCCTGCGGCTTCTCCACAAGAGAAGAGGTTGACACCATCAAGGAAATGGCGTTTAAGATCAACGATATCCTTAAGGAGTATTTTGCATCAATCGGTGTTGAGCTTATCGACTTCAAGCTTGAGTTCGGCAAGACCTCAAAGGGCGAGATCGTGCTTGCAGACGAGATAAGCCCCGACACCTGCCGCTTCTGGGATATCAAAACGCACGAGAAGCTTGATAAGGACCGCTTCCGCCGCGACCTCGGCCATGTTGAGGACGCTTACGCCGAGATGATGAAGAGGACGGGACTTGAATAATGCCTAACAACACATACAACTCCCCGTTTAACGCGCGGTATGCCAGCCGGGAAATGCAGTATATCTATTCGCCGGACTTTAAATTCAAGACCTGGCGAAGGCTGTGGATTGCGCTTGCCGAGGCTGAGCGCGAGCTGGGGCTTGACATCACGAAGGAGCAGATAGACGAGCTTAAGGCGCACGCCGAGGATATAAATTACGAGGATGCCGCGGCATACGAAAAGGAATTTCGCCACGATGTTATGGCGCATGTTCACGCCTACGGCAAGCTCTGCCCCAACGCCAAGGCGATAATCCATCTCGGCGCAACAAGCTGCTATGTGGGCGACAACACCGATGTTATCACTATGCGCGAGGCGCTGCGGCTCATCAAGAAAAAGCTTGTTAACGCGATGGCTGCCGTTGCTAAGTTTGCAGACGAATACAAGGATATGCCCTGCCTGGGCTTCACCCATTTCCAGCCGGCGCAGCCCACCACCGTGGGCAAGCGCGCGTCGCTGTGGCTTATGGACCTCGTTATGGATTACAACGAGGTGGAGCATGTGCTTTCCACGCTTATGCTGCTCGGCTCAAAGGGCACTACGGGCACGCAGGCGTCCTTTTTGGAGCTTTTTGAGGGCGACCACGAAAAGTGCAAGGAGCTTGACAGGAAGATCGCGGAAAAGATGGGCTTTGACAGGTGCTTCCCCGTCAGCGGGCAGACATATGCCAGAAAGCTTGACACGATCGTTTGCAACTGCCTGGCGCTGATAGCGCAGTCCTGCTGCAAATTCTCAAACGATCT
Organism: uncultured Eubacterium sp.; assembly: GCA_944380545.1. Classification (GTDB taxonomy): domain Bacteria; phylum Bacillota; class Clostridia; order Oscillospirales; family Acutalibacteraceae; genus Eubacterium_R. The sequence goes on from CALWHV010000017.1 coordinate 103,147, forward strand.
GAGGCTGCTTCAAAACCTCAAGGAGATCGAGGAGCCGCACGAGAAGAACCAGATAGGCTCTTCCGCGATGGCGTACAAGCGCAACCCGATGAGGAGCGAAAGGATAGCCTCGCTTTCAAGATATGTTATGATTGACGCGCTGAACCCCGCGTGGACGGCGAGCGCGCAGTGGTTTGAGAGAACGCTTGACGACAGCGCAAACAAGCGCGTTTCCGTTGCCGAGGCGTTTCTTGCGACGGACGGCATACTTGACCTTTACATCAACATTGCAAGCGGGCTTGTTGTGTATCCCAAGGTCATCCGCTCACGGCTTATGAGCGAGCTGCCGTTTATGGCTACGGAAAACATACTTATGGACGCCGTTAAAAAGGGCGGCGACAGACAGGCGCTGCACGAGAGGATTCGCGTTCATTCGCTTGCGGCGGCAGATACGGTGAAGATGCAGGGCGGAAAAAACGACCTTATAGACCGCCTGGCAAACGACCCCGCGTTCAATATGACGAAGGAAGAGATACTTGCCACGATGGAGCCTGAAAACTTCATAGGCAGGGCGCCGCAGCAGACGGCGGACTTCCTTGAGGAAACGGTTAAACCGATACTTGAGGCGAACAAGGATTTGCTTGGTATCGATGTTGAAATAAATGTATAACGGAGGACAAAAGCTTTGGATTCAGGCATTTTAAAAACCTTTGCCGATCTTTTTTCCAACTTCGGAAACATAGAGTGGCAGCAAATCGTTATGATTGCGATAGGCGGACTTCTGGTTTTCCTTGCAATCAAAAAAGAGATGGAGCCCACCCTGCTTCTTCCCATGGGCTTCGGCACAATACTTGTTAACCTTCCCCTCTCCGGCGCAATCACCCAGGCGGGCTCGGACGAAGCCGGCCCGATAACCGTGCTTTTTGACGCGGGCATTTCAAACGAGCTGTTCCCGCTGCTGCTGTTCATAGGCATCGGCGCGATGATAGATTTCGGCCCGCTGCTCAAGAACCCGTGGCTTATGCTGTTCGGCGCGGCGGCGCAGTTCGGCATATTCTTCACATTCTTTGTTGCGTCGTTCTTCTTTGATTTCAGAGACGCGGCTTCAATAGCCATCATCGGCGCGGCGGACGGCCCCACCTCAATATTCGTGGCTCAGGAGCTGAAATCCGCTTACCTCGGCCCGATTATGGTTGCGGCATATTCATATATGGCGCTTGTGCCGATAATCCAGCCGCCCGTAATAAAGCTCTGCACCACAAAGAAAGAGCGCCTTATCAGAATGAAATATCAGCCGGGCGAGGTTTCAAAGCTTACAAAGATACTTTTCCCGATAATCATAACGATAGTTGCCGGCCTTGTTGCCCCCAAATCAGTGGCGCTTGTAGGATTTTTGATGTTCGGCAACCTTATCCGAGAGTGCGGCGTGCTCAACGCCCTTTCGGAAACGGCGCAGAATTCGCTTGCAAACATCATCACCATCCTGCTCGGCCTTACGGTTGCCTCCAGAATGCACTATGAGGAGTTCCTCAAGTGGCAGACGCTTCTTATCCTCGGCCTCGGCCTTGTGGCGTTTATATTCGACACCGCCGGCGGTGTGTTCTTTGCAAAGATACTCAACATCTTCCTGCCGAAGGGCAAAAAGATCAATCCGATGATAGGCGCGGCGGGCATCTCCGCCTTCCCGATGAGCGGGCGCGTTGTTAACCAGATGGGTCTTAAAGAGGATAATCAGAACTTCCTGCTGATGCAGTCCATCAGCGTTAATGTTTCCGGCCAGATAGCTTCCGTTATCGCCGGCGGCCTTATCCTTACCCTTGTTGAAGGCATAATCTGACGGAGGTAAAAATATGTTTGATTCTTTTGTTGCAAAACTGAGCGCGGTGCTTATGGACGCCGCGCAGAGCACCACCGTGCAGGAGGCGGGCAGCGCCGTGAGCCTCCACGCCGATTCGTGGAAGGAAACGCTGCCGATAATGGCTATAGGTATGGTTGGCATCTTCCTTGTTATCGGCGTTATAATCCTTATCACCTACGGGCTCAACAAGCTTTCTCTGCCCGGCAAAAAGAAAAAGGAAAAGAAGGACGCGGATAAATAAGCGCTCCGAAGCAAGCCTCCGGCATCTCAGCCGGAGGCTTTTTTGCGGAAGCGGAGAATCGCCAATATAACGCTGTTTAAGCGGGCATCGGGGTCCCCGAAAAGCGCAAGCTTTTTGGGGAGAGGAGAAATTCATACTTGGAGCGAGCAATCGGCGATATAACGCTGCTTAGGCGGGCATCGGGGCCCCGAAAAGCGCAAGCTTTTTGGGGAGAGGAGAAATTCATACTTGGAGCGAGCAATCGACGAATTTGCGTTTCTTTAGCGGGCTGCTGATAGCAGCCCCTACGCGGTATTTAGTAAAACAACACTTTTTTCAATCGGCGGTTGCGAACGGAATGGTATGAATTTCGACGAAGCAGCCCCTACGCGGTGTTTAGTAAAACAACATCGTTTTCAATCAGCGGTTGCGAACGGAATTGTATGAATTTCGACGAAGCCCCCCTACGCGGAGTTATTTGGGCTTGTGATTTTCGGGGTCTACGAACCCCCCTACGCAGGGATTTAAGGGCGGCGACTTTTACGCGGGATAATGACGAAAAAAACGGAGCGGTAGTCCGCTCCGTTTTGCTATGCGCTTTTGTTATGCGCTGTTTTCGGTTATTTGCTTTTTACGCTCAGTCTTCCCTGCGCTTTTTGAGCAGAGCTATCGCGGCGGCGGAGGCGAGCATCGCGCCCATTGCGGGCAGCATAAGCGCTGCGCCGGTATCGGGCGAGGTCTTGGAGGTGTCCTTGCCGTCCGTCTGCTGCGGCACCTTTTCAAGCGCGGCAACGGCGTCGTTTATCGCCTTTGCCATATCGTCAACAGCCGCCTGCTCGGTGATGTTTTTCGTTCTGTCCACGGCGGCTATCGCTGCCTCTACCGCGCTGAAGTCCTTGTAATCGTCCTTATTGAGCGCGTTTGCGGCGGCTATCGCCTCGTCTACCGCCTTGTAATCGGCGGGCTTGTATTCGAGAGCCTTTATTGCAGCGGCCAAATCAGCCGCAAGCGCGTCTATCTCATCCTGGCGCAGGCGGTTCCATTTTTCGTCTATCGCCGTTTGAGCCGCCTCTGCCGCTGCAAGAAGGGCGTTCCAGCTCTCATCCGTGTAAACAGAGCCGTCGCCGGGGATGAGCGCCTGATTCTCCTCAATGCCGGTGAAAATTCCGTCCTTGGGAACAAGGCCGTCTATCGCAGCCTTGAGCTGGGGAACGAATTCATCAACAAGCTTTTGGTCCTTGGCGTGCAGCTTATACATCTGCTCTGCCAAAGCAAGCTCGTCCTCAAGCACAACGCGCGTGTCGTCCGTATAAAGCGTAAGGTCTACGCCCTTTATCCTGGCGAGCTGCTCCTCCATAGCGGTGAAATCCGCAGGAGTGTAAACGGCGTCTATGCCGGCAATATGAAGATCGCCCGTTACGGTTACCTTGACCTCGCCGCCGTCAGCCGACTCGGCAACCGCATCGCCGTTTGCAAGGCAGACCTTAAAGGAATTTATCTTTTCAACGCCTGCCGCGGTCTTGGGGGCAAGGGCAATGGTAACGCTGCTGCCGCTCTTGTAGAGAAGCTGGTTTTTAACGGTTATAACATCATCCTCATTATCGGGAGTGATAGTGGTGTCCGCAACAAGGCCGTCCGCCTTTTCAATAGTGTAATACTCGGCGTCCATAACCTTAACGGATTCTATGGTAAGGGTGCTGCTGCTTGTGTAGGCATTATATGTATCTATCATAAGATAGGCGTTTGCATATGTTACGCCCTCAACGGTTTCATAGCTGTCAACATAATACTTCGCGCCGACCGTAGTAGACATCCCGCCCGAAAAATAATTCCTGTATTTTGCGTCTATATCGCTAATCGGATATTTTGCGCTGCCGAGATTTATTCTGACATCAATACGCGCGCCGGCATAGCCGACCTCGTCGCACTCTATCTCATAGCCGGAATCATTTATGATCTCGTAAGGCTGGTCTAAACGGCCCACGAATACCTTGATGTTGTCCGAGCCGCTGTTGCCCTGATGCGTGGCGGACTCGCCGTAGCGAAGCTGATATGTGCCGGGAGCAAGGCCCGTTATCTCCGAAACGCCGGAAACCGAGGTCCACTCGTTTGTGCCGTTAACGCACCATTCGTATGTTTCAGCCGGGTCGAGCGCAAGGATTTTGCCGTCCGCAGAATCGGCGTTTGTTGCGGGCTGTGTGTAAGCGTCGCCCGCCATGAGCTTTTCCGTGCGCTGCTGCTTTGTTCTGCTCCAGCGCAGATGGTAATACGCCGTTGCGCTTTTATCGGAGGAAACTACGGTTATATAAATCTCGTTCCAGCCGTATTCAAGCGCCGTGGTCCACTCGCCGGTCTCGCCGTTGGCGGTTGCGGCGGGGTTATTGGTGTAAATCGTGAGCGAATCCTGGCTTGATTTTCTGTACGGGAACTCGTAAAAATACGGGTCCTCCTCTGTGCCGCTGCCTTTAAAATCATACACCGAGCCGCCCACGGTGATGCCCGTGTTTGCGTCAAGGTCCGGCTCCTCGGCCGCCAAGGCGTAAAACGGCAGAGCCGTTACGCAAAGCAGCGCCGCAAGCAGCGCGGCAAACAGCTTTTTGGTTTTTTTCATTGATGATATTACCCCTTTCGTAAGCAGATTTTAAGGTATACTACCCAATTCGATTATAAATTATATGTATACAGAAAGTCAATATCGCTTCAGAAAATAATAAGAATAGTTTTTTACCCTAAAAAAAGCGCAAAAATCCCCGAAGCGCGGGGCTTCGGGGATTCGGGACAGCTTAAGGCTATATCTCTCTGCGCTCAATAATCCTCGCCGGAATTATCCGCCGGATGATAGTTCGGCACATATTTCATAAGCACGGCTCTGATATTTTCCGCGTTTACCTGACTCAGCTCGCCGAGCATATCGGAAAAGCGCTTTGGATCGATATCAATGGGCTGGGTGACGAATATCTTTTCAAGCGCGGTCTTGCTTCTTGTTTCAAGCTCGCTTTCCATTGCAAGCTCCTCATAAAGCTTTTCGCCGGGGCGCAGACCGGTTATGACGATGCCTATATCGTCCACCTCATAGCCGGCAAGGCGGATCATATTTTCGGCAAGGTCCTTTATCTTGACGGGCTCGCCCATATCAAGCACAAACACCTCTCCCCCGTTTGCAAGGCCGCCCGCCTGGCAAACGAGCTGCGCCGCCTCCGGGATAGTCATAAAATACCTTTCTATATCCGGATGGGTGAGGGTTATGGGGCCGCCGTCCTCTATCTGCTTTTTGAAAATCGGGATGACGGAGCCGTGCGAGCCCAGCACATTGCCGAAGCGCACGGCGGCATAAACCGTGGTTTTGCTGACGCTGTTCATATACTGCACAACAAGCTCCGTTATGCGCTTTGTGCAGCCCATAACATTTGTTGGGTTAACAGCCTTGTCCGTAGAAAGGGTCACCATTCTTGAAACGCCGTATTCATCGCAGATCCTTGCAACATTCAGCGTGCCGAAAACATTGTTTTTGACCGCCTCGCAGGGGCTTGCCTCCATAAGCGGCACATGCTTGTGCGCCGCGGCGTGGAAAACAACATCGGGATGAAATTCCTCAAACACCTCTTTGAGCCTGTTTACATCGCGCACGGAGCCTATTCTGATATGTATGTCTATCTGGCTGCCGTATTTTGCGCGAAGCTCGTTTTCAAGCTCAAAGGCGCAGTTTTCATAAATATCAAAAACTATGACGCTGCGGGGCGAATACCTTGCCACCTGCTTGCAGAGCTCGGAGCCGATGGAGCCGCCGCCGCCCGTTACCAGCACGGTTTTTCCTATAAGATAGCGGCACACCTTTTTATCAAGCTTAACCTCCGGGCGGGCAAGCAAATCGCGTATCTCTATATTCCTTATCTTTCTTGCCCTGCCGCCCTCTTCAAGAAATTCGCTGACGGAGGGCGAGATCTTGATGCGGCATTTTGTTTTCATTGCGATATCTATAATCTCCTTTTGCCGCGCGCGCGAGGCGGAGGGCAGGCAGATCATAATGATATCCACATCGTATCTTTCGGCAAGCTCGGGTATCTCGGCGCAGGTGCCGCGCACCTTTACGCCGTTTATACGCTTGTTGAGCTTAACGGGATTATCGTCTACGGCAAGAACGGGATAGCCGTCCTTATAATTATTCATCGCAAGCTCGTTTATGAAGAAATCGCCCATAAAGCCGGCGCCCACTATCATAACGCGCTTGTGCTTGCCGGCAAGGTTTGAGGCGCGGCTCGAATAGCGCTTGAACAGGCGAAAGCCTATCCTGGGCGCGCACAGCGCCACAAATTCAAGCACGAACATCAAAAAATAGGCGTAAAACGGGAGCCAGCCGGTGTAGTGCAAAAGCTCGGCGAACAGGACGCGGTCGTACAAAAACAGCATAAACGCATCAAGCAGCGCAGCCACTATGGTGCGGGCGATCTCGTCCACCCCGGCAAAGGTCCACACGCTTTTATAAAGATCCAGCAGCTTGTTTATCAGATACAGTGTTGCAAGAGTTAAAAACAGGTGCAGATAGCTGAACAAGATGCCGGCATACTGCGTTGCGCGGATATGGCCGCCCATAGTGAGGTAAACTATGGCGGCGTTTGCAACGAAAAACAATATAAAATCAACTATAACAAAAACGGCTTTTTTGCAAAGCGCGGTGATTTTTAAATTCCTTTCCTGTGTCATCTCACAACCCCGTTCACGCCGAAGGCGCAGATTTATATATTTTCATTTTATAACATAGTTTTCAAATTTTCAACATAATCATCAAAAAAACATCTTTTGGGCAATAATTTTACGGATAAGCGGCAAAATTATTACAAAAAATTATCAACCGGCGGCGGGGGTTGAATTTCTTTTTGCTTTGGGTTAATATGGTAGTGGAGTAATGGAAGGTCGGGTGATCTTTATGACACAGCTGAAAAACACATCGCTGAGGCATGTTTCGCCGGAGAGCGCGGGCATAAGCAGCGATTCCATCAAGGCGTTTATCGACGAGATAAACGAAAAGAAGCTTGGGCTGCAAAGCTTTACCGTTGTGCGCCGCGGCGCGGTGTGCGCGCAGGGCTGGTTCAAGCCGTACGCGCCGGAATACCCGCATGTTATGTATTCCATGAGCAAATCCTTCACCTCCACCGCCGTGGGCTTCGCCGTTGCGGACGGGCTGCTCAAGGTGAGCGACAGGGTGTGCAAATTCTTTCCGGAATACAAGAGCGCGCAGCTTGCGCCCAACAACAGGCTGACCGTTGAGATGCTGCTTACTATGCGCTCAGACAAGCTTATTACCTTTTTGGACGAAAAGGGCAACCACGACTGGATAAAGCAGTTTTTTGACGCGCCGTTCTTTTTGCCGCCCGACACGAAATTCAACTACATATCGGAAAACACATTTATGCTTTCCGCCATTGTTTCGCGCGTTACGGGCAAAAGCGTTGTTGATTATCTTTATGAAAAGCTGTTTGCCCCGCTCGGCATAGAAAAGCCTTTTTGGGAGGCGGACGGCAACGGCGTGAACGCCGGCGGCTGGGGCCTTTATATGAAGAGCGAGGATATTGCAAAATGCTTTATCCCCTACATAAACGGCGGCAAATGGCTGGACGGCACTCAGCTTATCCCCGCCGAATGGGTGAAGACCGCCACGGCTAAGCACACGGATTCAGTGCACGACGGGTTTATAGACAATATGTGCGGCTACGGCTATCAGTTTTGGCGCAACCCCGTTTCAAACAGCTACCGTGCGGACGGGCTTTTCGGCCAGCGGTGCTTTATGTTTCCCGAATACGACGCGCTTGTGGTGCTCAACTGCGGCGAGTCTGAGGACTACAAGGTGATGAAGGTGTTTTGGAAGCATTTTCCGAAATGCTTTAAGGACGGCACGATGCCCGAAAACGAGGAGGCGCACGCGCGGCTTCTGAAGGCGATAGACGATTGCAGCGTTGAGGACCTGCCCGCCGCGCCCAGAAACGAGGAGGCGGAGCGCAGGATAAGCGGCAGAAGCATAAAATGCCGCACAAATAAATTTACGAGCGTTATAACCGTTTCCATAACCACGATGCTATACAACAAGCCGTGCAAAATCAGCCGGATGCGCTTTGATTTTGACGACGAGGGGCTGCTGTTTACCTGGAATGAAAGAAACGCCCAAAACACGATAAGAGCCGGAATGAACGGCGAATACGGAATCAGCGAGATAACGCTGGGCGACCTGCATTATCACGCCTATTCAAAGGCGGCGTGGCAGAAAAACGGCGAGCTGAAGCTGTGGATAAGGCCGATAGAAACGGCGCATGTAAGGAAATACACCTTTAGATTCGAGGGCGACACCGTTAAGGTGACAAACGAGATGAGCCCCACATTTGAGGAGCTGACAGTATATTACCTGACCTTTATGGGAATGCCCGCGCCGAAGGCGGCGGAGGGCTTGGTAAAGGGCGCGGTGCACACCGCCGGCCTGCCCGTGATAGAGCCCGACTTCACCGGCAGATTTGAATAAAAGCCGCTCTCCGTTCTTAACATAAAAAGTATTTTGGCGCGGCTCTAATTATTCCGTATATTTTGCCTACAGATACAGCCCTTTATAAAAAATGTTTAAATTCAAGAATAACTATATGGTTCTCCCTGCATTTCCGTTTCAATGATAAAAAATAACCTTTTACAATTCGCTCAGTTTAATATGTTCTGGTTGCTTTTGGTAAATTGTTATTATATAATAGCTTTGAACGGGTGATTCAATAAGCTCCGCTTGCTGAACGATTAAGTCTTCGAATGTTTTGAAAAATCAAAGCATAACGGCGCAGCTGCGGTTAAAGCCGCTGAAAAAGCAGTAGGCGTTTTAAAAAAATAATCTATCCGTTAAATAACAACGGTATAATTATAAGTTATCATTTTTATTTGTGAGGAGAATTTTATGGGGTTTAGGTTTAGAAAATCGTTTAAAATCGCACCCGGCATTCGCTTTAATTTAAATAAAAAGAGTGCCGGCATATCAATCGGAGGCAAAGGCGTTCATTATACGCTGAATACGAGCGGAAAACGCACAGTAAGCGCAGGAATCCCAGGGTCAGGACTGTATTATACAAGCTCCACCTCCGGTAAAAAATCAAGAACACATAAAGTGAGCTCCGGAAGCGGCAACCGGTATCAAGCGCCATTGAGCGGCGGTAATAATTACACAGTGCCGCCTCAACCGGGCTCACCAATTCCGGGAGGTCAATATCCACAGCAACCACCTCAGAAGGATAAAACTGTTGCCACGATTATATGGTTGATTTTTTTCTTCCCTGTTGGATTGATTTTAATGTGGACGAAAACTCGATGGCCGAAAGCTGTGAAAATTATAATCAGCGCTTTCTTTGCCGTTTTGTTTTTAATTGCAATAGCGAGTTCGATTGCATATGAAAAAAATCCGCCTCCGATGTCAAGCTCCGGTATCATCTCAATCAGTATTGACGAGGATTTGGTTCGACTTGAAACAGGAGCTCTTAACAAAAACCATAAAACTATTCATGCCGATTATACAGCTGATTATGACGCGCAAATTTTGGACGGCGATTTTATTGCAAAATACACTGCGCCTGATATTGTGAGCGCAGATATATCACTTGCATACAGTGATACTCTTCAAGTGGAAATTTATGCAAAAAATCCAGGCACTACAAAAATGCGCATTGAAAGTCTTGATGGCACAATCGTATCAAATGCTATTACAATCGAGGTTATCGGCGAACCGGAAACAGTAACGGAAGCCGAACCCGAATCAGAGCCCGAAACCGAACCCGAAACCGAAGCTTCAACTGAAGCCGCCATCACCACTACCGCGCCGTCGGATGAAAACGACGATTCTGGCAGATCCACATCACAGACAGTTTACACAACTCCTACCGGCTCAAAATACCATTTCAGTAAGAGCTGTGCCGGTAAAAATGCGATTGAAAGATCGCTCGATGAAGTTAAAGATACATACGAGCCTTGTAAAAAGTGCGCACAATAAAAGTCCCCTGCCTTGTTACCGGCCGCTTTAAGCTGTGCAGGCCGTAAAAATCAAAAAAACGGGGAAACTATAATAATTTTATTCAATAAACTGATTTCGTTTTTAAAACGGAGTCAGTTTTATTTTTTGTTTGAATATAATAAATTCACCGGTAAAGCATCAGCGTCCTATTCATAATTACGCCACATATTATTCGGCACATATGAAAAAGAGCGTATAATTTAAGATTTATGCTTGGGTTTTTGCTTTATGTTCAAAAGGACGGCGTTTACATAAGGGATTTTTGAAAGCAGCAGCGCGATTAGGTATGAGGCGGCGAAGAGCGCGGCGAAGGAGAGCAGGAAATTCAGCGCGGGGTGCGAAACGGATCTAAACAGCGGCGACAGCGTATCCTGCAGCGGCTTATGGATAAAGAACATACCGAAGCTGACGGCGGCAACGCTTTTTGCCGCGCTTATCATTCGAGGCGGGCAGCTGTGCGATTCGCCAGCGCGGCAGACGAGGAGCATAATGCAGACGGACGATATAAACAGCGGCGGAAAATTATACCAGAGGTGCAGATCATAGCCTTTTGCGGCAAAGCCCGTCATAGCGGCGACCGTGCCGGCAAGGCAGACCGCCGCGAGAGCTGCCGCCGCGGGCGTTTTGAAGCGGCTGAAATCGCCTCTTTTTATCAGCAGCCCCATAACAAGATAAAGCCCGTAAACGCCGCCGAGGAAGGTTTTGTCAAGCAGAGTGCCTATATCGCCCGCGCCGAAGCCGAGGTCCAGCGCGTCGCCGAAGATCTCTATAAAATCAAACACAAAGCCTGCTGCAAAAATCACCGCCGCGGGCACGGCGATTGCCGAGGCGGAGATATTTTTGAGCGCGTTTGAAACGAACGGCACGGCGATGTAAAGCCCGATTATCATCGGGATATACCACATATGGCTGAAGCGGCTCGACTGAAAAAAGAACATCTCGCGCAGGAGCGAAAGAAAATCGTAGCCGGAAACGCCGTTTGCAAAATTAACTACGCCGTAAATCACCGTCCACACCTCTGCCGTTACTATCAGGGGCAGCAGGCTGCGGCGGTAAAACGCGAATATCTTTTTTGAGCTTGAATAATCGCGGTCAAGCAGCAGATAGCCGCTTATCATCAAAAACAGCGGCACTCCGAGCCTGCCGAGCGCGATGCACGAATTGCGCAAAACAAGCATTGCCGTATCGGACGCATAAAGCTCTGCGGGGCTGCCTGCAAACGACCTTTCCGCCGTGTGGACGAAAAGCACGGCGGCTATTGCAAGAGCGCGCGCAAGATCTATGCCGGCTATTCTGTTTTTCACGGCGTTCACCTCCCGGCAAAGCAAAGCCGGAGAGCAGGCGCCCTCCGGCAGGGTTATTATTTATTCGGCGTCAAAATTGAATATGGTTTGAAGCACCGTTTTATAGCCGATTTCGATGGAATCGGGGTTAAGGCGGTCATAGCTGTCTCTTCTGTTATGATAATAATCAGCGGGGGCGGGGTCCATAGCCGCAAGGCAGGTTGCCGTGATGCCCGCCTGTGAAAACGCCGCGGCGTCCGATGCGCCGAAAAAGAGATTTGCAAGCTTTGCGCCCTTGTAGCCCGCCTCATCGGCAGAGCGGCGGACAAGCTCGGAAAACTCCCCGTCGTTTTTAACGGTGCCGGTCATATCCTTATGATAAACATTCAGATAATCATAGTCCGTGAGCGTGTCTACGCAGAGAACGGCTGTTTTTACATCGCCGGAAAGGTACTCCTCCTTATGCGCCTCGGCAAACGCCTTTGCGCCGCGAAGACCGGCCTCCTCGCCGTCCGTAATCATAGCCACAACCTCTGTGTTTTCAAGCTCAACGCCCGCCATATCAAGCATACGAAGCGCGCAGACGGCGGCGTAGGTGCCCGTGAGATTATCGTTTGCGCCGGGCGAGATGCGCGAGAAATTAACGAATGTAAACAGCAGCACCATCGACGCGGCAGTAAGGGCGTTGAAATAGAAGGAATAATCAAGCATAAAGCTGCCGAACGCGCCCATATCAACAAAGTGGGCGACAACGCTTATCACAGCGGCGATAAGCGAGATAACGGCGGTGCCGATTGAAAGGCCCATCCAAAGCCCCATACCCTTTTCCTTAAGATAATAGATGGGGCGCCATTCGTAGGCGGCGTCTATATGCCCGCTGATAACGATTCTTTTTTTGACCTCGCCGCGCGGCTTTCTTGCGGCAACAAGATTGTGCGCCGTTATCTTTTTATACATCGGGTCCATAAATTTTTTATACATCAAAAATTCCATAGCCGTAACGAAAAGGCCTATGGCGACGCACACGCCGACGATGCAGTGGCCGACGAAGAAATCGGGCAGATTGAGCGCGAAAACAAGCACGAACGAGGCGATGACGCCTATCAGCACAAGCGCGGAAACAAGCTTTGTGAAGTGCAAAAAAGCGCGCGGCGCCATTTTGTATTCCTCAAAATGCGTTTCGTCGCAAAACTGGTCAAGCTCCTTTTTGATATGCTTTTCGGCGTCGTAGCACGCTTCGTTTCCCGATTCGCGCGGGCCGTATTTTTTGATGATATTCGTTATCTCCTTGACCGTGTAATCAACATTTTCGCGAATCACGGCCGAGGGAAATTCCGCGATATTCATTTTCATTGCTCCTTTATTTTTTTGTTTTCGTAATATTCAAAATCCGGCGCGCCGTTGTGGAAAAGCCTGCACACATGGCCGCGCTTGATTGCGTTTTTGGGCATTGCGATGCCGTCTGCCGCGTAGGTTATGCCAAGCGCCCTGAAAACGCTCTTGTAGCCGGCGTATCTGTTGAGAAAGCGCTTATAGCTGCGCGAGCTCTCAGGAGTCCACGCCACCTCGCTTAGCGCCTCCATACGCGGATGGAGGTGAAGCTGCACCTGGTCAAAATCGGCAATCCATTCCGTCCAGGTCTCGCCCTCAACGCCGAGCACGCAGGAATTATCCTTTATGCCGTACTTTTTGGGCGAGAAGCAATAGGTGTTTTTGAGCGGATACTGAGCGTAGGTCATATTAAAATAAAACGACTTGTGGTTGCTCATTATAATTTTTCCGCCGGAAGCGGCGAATTTCTGCGTGTTCTTATCCTGGCCGGGAAGCCACTGCTGGATGACCATACTGTTGTCGAGCCGGTCGCAGCCCTGGGAGAGCACATCGTTCCAGGCGATCATATGCCTGCCCTTTTTCTTAAGGTACTCAAACAGCTCGTTTGTGAGCTTCTTTTGCAGCTCCTTTTCGTTTTTGAAGCCCTGCTCCCTCATCACCCTCTGGCAGTCGGGGCAGGTTTTCCATTCCGAAACATCGCACTCGTCGCCGCCGACATGGAAATACTCGAACGGGAAAAGCTGCAGCACCTCGTCGTAAACATCAAAGATGAACTGCACGCTCTCTTTTTTGCCGAGGCACAGCGGGCGGTTCCAGTCCTTAACACCCTCTTTTTTAAAGAAGATATCGCCCATACAGCCGAAGACCTCTCTTTTAAGGTCGCGGCAGGCAAGCTGCGGATAGGCGGCGAGAGCGGCTGCGAAATGCGCGGGAACATCTATTTCCGGCACGATATTTATGCAGCGGGCGGCAGCGTAATCAACGATTTCCTTGATATCCTTTTGCGTGTAGAAATACGGGCCATAGGGGCGCTCGTCCTTTTTTGCGCAGCCCCAGCCGCCCGTGTGGGTAAAGCTGCGCTTTGAGCCTATCTCCGTGAGCAGCGGATATTTTTTTATCTCTATGCGCCAGCCCTGATCGTCTGTAAGATGCCAGTGAAAAACATTCAGCTTAAGGCGGAACATATCGTCAAGCAGCTTTTTTATACAGTCTTTACCGAAGAAATGGCGGCTTTCGTCAAGATGGATGCCGCGCCAGGAAAATTCGGGCCTGTCGCTTATCTCAACGAACGGAAGCTCGCACACGCCCTCGTCGAATCTGCCGAGCTGGCGGACGGACTGGAGCGCGTAATACGCTCCCGCCGGAGCCGAGGCGCTGATAAAAACGCCGTTTTCATCTATTTTGAGCCTGTATTCCTCTTTTTGAAGCGAGGAATCCTTTTTTATTTTTATCAGCGAAGCCTCATCGCCGCTTAGGTTGACGAGCTCAAGCGGTATCTCGGAAAACACCTGCGGCGAGCTGCCGGCTTTAAGGCTGCCGGGATGCTCCGTAACAGAGCGCGGCAGCGGAATAAGATTTATCATTTTTAATCCCTCTCTGATTTTTTTTGATTATAACACAAATCTTCATTGACAACAATACTTTTACAGTAGTAAAATAAAAAAAGTAATATACGCCTGCCCGTAGCACAATGGCTAATGCATCTGATTCCGATTCAGAAGACTGGAGGTTCGACCCCTCTCGGGCAGACCAACAAAAATGCCGCACTGTTGTGCGGCATTTTTTAGGATGTTGATAAAGTTGACCTGAACGCGCAAGCCTCCGACGACTCCGCATACTTGAAGTGAGCAATCGCCGAAAGAACGCTGTTTAAGCGGGTAACCGGGGCCCCCAAAAGCCGCAAGGCTTTTGGGGAGAGGAGAAATTCATACTTGAAGCGAGCAATCGGCGAAAGAACGCTGTTTAGCGGTCCGCAGATTGCGGACCCTACGCGATGTTTGGTAAAACAGCATCGTTTTCATTCGGCGGTTGCGAACGAAATTGTATGAATTTCGACGAAGCAGCCCCTACGCGGTGTTTAGTGAAACAATATTATTTTTCAATCGGCGAAAGAACGCCTATATGCGGTCCGCAGGTTGCGGACCCTACGCGCTATTTAATAAAACAACGCATTATTTCTTCGGCGGTTGCGAACAAAATGGTATGAATTTCGACGACGCGGCATTTTTGCTTTTATATGAATCAGCTTTTGCTTTTAATATATTCGTCTATCGATCTTGCAGCCGCCTTGCCTGCGCCCATAGCCTTGATAACGGTTGCCGCGCCTGTGACGGTGTCGCCGCCGGCAAAAACGCCGGGGCGCGAGGTTCTGCCGTTTTCATCTGCGATTATGCAGCCGCGCGCGTCCACCTCAAGCCCGTGAGTGGTGGATCTGATAAGCGGATTGGGCGAGGTGCCGATGGCGATGATAACGCTGTCCGCCTCAAGGATATGCTCGCTGCCCTCAACGGCAACCGGACGGCGTCTGCCGGACTCGTCCGGCTCGCCGAGGCGCATATCAATGCACTCTATGCCGCAGACATTGCCGTTTTCATCGCCGAGTATGCGCGTCGGATTCGTGAGCGGCAGAAATTCTATCTGCTCCTCAACAGCGTTTTCAACCTCCTCCGCTCTGGCGGGAAGCTCCTCCATTGAGCGGCGGTAAATTACGCTTACATTTTTAGCTCCGAGGCGCTTTGCGCAGCGCGCCGCATCCATAGCAACATTGCCGCCGCCGACTACGGCGACGCGCCTGCCGTGCTTGACGGGGGTGCGGCTGTCCTCCCTGTAAGCCTTCATAAGATTTATTCTTGTTAAAAATTCATTTGCGGAATAGACGCCCTTAAGATTTTCGCCCTCTATGCCCATAAAGCGCGGCAGTCCCGCTCCCGAGCCGATGAACACGGCGTCGTATTTTTTAAGCATATCGTCTACGGATAAGCTTCTGCCGATAACGACATTCGTTTTTACATCAACGCCCATTGCCTTAAGCTCTTCGACCTCGCGCTGAACTATCGCCTTGGGCAGGCGAAATTCCGGTATGCCGTAAACGAGCACGCCGCCCGCGATGTGAAGCGCCTCAAAGACCGTTACGCTGTAGCCGAGCTTTGCAAGATCTCCCGCGCAGGTCAGCGAGCTGGGGCCGGAGCCGACCACGGCGACGCTTTTGCCGTTCCTTGTGATATCGGTTTTTTTGACCGGATCGGCGGCGTTATGGCGGTCCGCCACAAAGCGCTCCAGCCTGCCTATCGCCACAGGCTCTCCTTTTATGCCGCGCACGCATTTTGCCTCGCACTGCTTTTCCTGCGGGCAGACTCTGCCGCAGACGGCGGGAAGCGCGGAGGTGCGCGATATAACCTGATAAGCCTCTTCAAACCTGCGCTGCGCCACAAGCGCTATAAAATCCGGAATGGCGATATTTACCGGACAGCCGGACACGCAGGGCCGGTGCTTGCAGTTGAGGCAGCGCTTTGCCTCCTCTACCGCCGTTTCCTCGTCATAGCCGAGCGCGACCTCCTTGAAATCGCAGTTTCTTTCAAGCGGGTCGCGGCAGGGCATCGGGTGCCTTTTGCTGTTTTGCATCACTGCACCTCCCCGCCGAACAGACGGCAATTTTCCGTGCGCTCGAATTTTTTATACATTCCGCCGCGCTCCATTGCCTCGTCAAAATCAACAAGATGTCCGTCAAATTCGGGGCCGTCAACGCAGGCGAACTTTGTTTCTCCGCCAACGGTAAGGCGGCAGCCGCCGCACATACCGGTGCCGTCTATCATAATGGGGTTCATTGAAACTATCGTTTTTATGCCGTATTCCTTGGTGAGGGCGGACACGAATTTCATCATCGGGATCGGGCCTATCGCCATAACAAGGTCGTAGCTTTCACCGGCTTCAATAAGCTCGCGCAGAGCGTCCGTAACAAAGCCTTTTTTGCCGGTGGAGCCGTCGTCGCTGACAAGCACATATCTGTCTGAAACGGCCTTGAACTCCTCTTCAAGAATAACAAGCTCTTTATTTCTGAAGCCCGCTATGGTGTGCACCTCTGCCCCGAGCAGGTGAAACTCCTTTGCCACGGGATACGCAATGGCGCAGCCAACGCCGCCGCCGACAACGGCAACCTTTTTATACCCCTGCGTTTTGGTGGGGTTGCCGAGCGGACCCACGAAATCCTCTATATACTCGCCCTCGTTTTTGAGATTAAGGAGCTTCGTCTCCGCGCCCACAACCTGAAAAATGATGGTGACGGTCTTTGCCTCTCTGTCGTAATCGGCGATGGTGAAGGGCACGCGCTCGCCATCCTTGTCTACACGAAGGATGACGAACTGACCCGGCATTGCCTTTGCCGCAACGAAGGGCGCCTCTATAACCATTCGCGTAACGGAGCCGTTAAGGCTCTCTTTTTTCACAATCCTGTACATCTTATCCTCTCCGTTTAACGGGCGACGGCGAAATGCCGCAAGCCGAACGCCCGCCTGTTATTCAATAAAACGCTTTTATGCGCGTTTTTTGAGCCTTATCATATTCCAGCTCAGCGGCTTCAAAACCGCGGTGAGCGTGCCGTTTTCCATTGTGGGAAGCGGATTTTGACGCGGCTTTACGGGCGCCGCATCAAGCGTGTTTTCCGCCTTTTTGTCATACCCGTCCATAGAGGTGAACTCGGCGGGCTCGAAGCCGTCCAGATCAAGCAGGGACGCCGTGAGCTCAACATCCTCGTCAAGGCTCTTGTTGACACAGAAAATCACAGCCTCGCCGTTTTCCTCGTCATAGGTTGCGATAGCCTCGATATACGGCACATCCGTAAACTCGCGGCAGTCGTATTTGGGGCAGTCGATAAGCGGCAGAAGCGCCGCGCCGCGCCCGTGGTTTGCCATATGCATAAAGGGATAGAATATCGTTTGCTCCACAGCCGAGCCGCCCGTTTTTGTGAATATCGGCGCAATAACATTGACGAGCTGCGCCAGACAGGCGATCTTTATCCTGTCGCAATGGCGAAGGAGCGTAATAAGCATCGAGCCGACGAGCAGCGCATCCTCAAAATTATAAATATCCTCAAGCAGCGGCGGCGCAACGCTCCACTTTTCAAACGGAGCGTTGTTTGAATGATACCACACATTCCACTCGTCAAACGAAAGGTTTATCGTTTTCTTTGAGCGCTTCTTTGCCTTTACATAATCGCAGACGCAGATAACGGAGCGGATAAACTCGTCAAGCTCCAGGGTCTTGGCAAGGAAGCTCTGAATATCGTCCGTTTTATTGTCGTAATACTGATGAAGCGAAACATAGTCGACGCTGTCATAGGCGATGTCGAGGGATTCCTCCTCCCACTTGCCGAAGGTCTTTGAGCCGCGGTTTGAAGAGCCGCAGAGCACAGTTTCTATCGACGGGTCGGTCCACTTCATAACCTTGGACGCCTCAAGCGCGGTTCTGCCGTATTCAACGGCGGTTTTAGCGCCCATCTGCCAGGCGCCGTCCATCTCGTTTCCGAGGCACCACAGCTTTATATTATGCGGCTTTTCAACGCCGTGTGAGCGGCGAAGATCGCTCCAGTAGGTGCCGGAGGGATGATTGCAGTATTCAACCAGGTTGCGCGCCTCGTCCGCTCCGCGGGTGCCGAGGTTCACCGCCATCATACATTCCGCGCCCGCCTTTTCGCACCACTTCATAAACTCATTGGTGCCGAAGGTGTTCGGCTCTGTGGTGCCCCACGCAAGGTCAAGCTTTTTAGGCCTTTTTTCAACGGGACCCACACCGTCCTCCCAATTATAGCCGGAAACGAAATTCCCGCCCGGATAGCGCACGAGCGGCACGCCCAGCTTTTTTACAAGACGCAGCACATCGCCGCGAAAGCCGTTTTCATCCGCCGTTGGGTGGCCGGGCTCATATATGCCGCCGTAGACCGCCCTGCCGAGATGCTCAATAAAGGAGCCGTAGATCCTTTTGTCTACATCGCCGATTTTGAACTCGCGCGCCAGTGTTATTCTCGCCTTCATCCGAATACCGCCTTTATAAAAAATTATTTCATATATTAGACCAAATAACGCATAAAATAAAGGAATTTCACGATTTTTTATAAATTGTTAACATTTTGTGCGCCGTGGCAAAACAAAAGCGGCCCGACCACCCGGATCGAGCCGCAAAAAGCATTATTAAACCGTTTTATTTGTTGAATCTGTAGCCCTTGCCCCACACAGTATGTATAAGGTCAAGGTCCGCGTCCGCCTCTTTGAGCTTATCTCTGATTCTGTTTACATGGACGGTGATGGTGGAGGTTTCGCCCATTGAATCATAATTCCATATACGGCTGAAAAGCTCCTCCTTGCTGTAGACCGTATCGGGGCTGGAGGCAAGGAAATAGAGCAGATCGAATTCCTTGTTTGTAAGCACAAGCTCCTTATCGTTCACAAACGCGCGGCGCGAAGCGCCGTCAAGTCTGAGAGGGCCCGATTCGATAACGCGCGCGTCGCCGCGGGCGGGAGAAGCCTTGGCCGTAAGGCGCTCGTAACGGCTGATGTGCGCAAGCACTCTGGCAACAAGCTCCTTGGGGGAAAACGGCTTGACTATATAATCGTCCGCGCCGAAGCCGAGGCCGGTTATCTTGTCAAGATCCTCCTTTTTTGCGCTGACGAGCAGGATGGGAATATCCTTTTGCTCGCGCACGCGGCGGCAGACCTCAAGCCCGTCAAGCCCCGGAAGCATAATATCGAGCAGCAAAAGATCATAGCTGCCGGCAAGCGCCGCCTCAAGACCCGAAGCGCCGTTTGCAGCGGTGTCCACCGAAATGCCGTTCGCCTCAAGGTAATCCTTTTCAAGCGCGCAGATATTGGCGTCATCCTCGATTATAAGCACTTTTTTCTTTTCCATAGCCGCTCCTCCGTTTCGCTTGCCCGCACCGTTTTCAACAACCACATTTTACCACACCGCCCCGCACTTTGCAACACACAGAAAAATGCGCAAGCAGTATTTCTCGCTTTGAAAAGATGCGGCTGCGGATATGAATAAGCTTAAAAACGGAGTCTTTTCGGCTTTACAGCGCATCAATATTTACAACAAATCTGAAGGATACCCTGCGGCAGGCTTCGATATCCACATTCCCGTCAGCGTCATACACGGGTCTGCTTTGCGAATACCCGACCGTTTCCATAGTGGCGGCAAGCTTTGGGGTATCCGCGCCCGTTTCACCGGACAGGCAGTAATCCTTAACATTTTTTGCTCTTTGCTCCGACAGCGGCATACCGCTTTCATAAGTGGCTCCCGATATCGGGGCAATATGACCTTCCACTATGGTTTTTGCAATAAAGCCGTCATACTTTTCGTCATAAATTATTGAGGTGTACGCCTTTATAAATTTATTGAGGAATTCCTTTCCCTCGTCGGTAAGCTCCGCCGAATCGCCGCCGAAAAGAACGGTTGCGTCCATTGCTATCTCGCCTGTTGAGCGGTTGATCTGAACCGTGATACCGTTAGCTTTAAATTCATTATACAGAGCATCATAGAGGTCCTCTTTTTTCTCGGCGATTTCTTTTATGGTTTCCTCATCGAGCGCATCAGTATCTATTCCTTCGGACTTCAGTATTCTTGCTTCCCTTTCCGTAACATCGTCTGTATAATCATAGATCTTGCCTTCGTCAAAAAGCATAATACCGAACGAGTTTAGATACGGGTAACCGGAGCACTGCGCAATATAAGCATATTGACGAATCACATTTTGCTCTTTGCCCTGTGCATCGGTATAAGAAAGATAGACCGTACATCTGCCGTCATCAGACAGTTTAAATGCAGAATTCTTATAATAACTTCCGTCTTTAGAAACTGCATAATTTAAGAGAGAATCCTGCTGAGATGCAAAATAGTCCAATTCATCGATTAGCGGAGTTTTTTCAGTTGAATACCCGTGCATGGTAGTTTCGCTTTTATTATTCTCCGTGAAAGAATATGCTGTTAATTTCAGTGTATCCGTACCGTCCGTAAGCGTAAGATAGGGTCCGCACAGCGAAAATTCATATTCAAAAGCAGCGTCATCAACCTCGTAGGAAAAATCCTCCGCAGACGAACCTGTTTCCGTTAGCACGGTATATTTAACTTTGTTTGCGCTCACTTCATAGGAGCAGGGTATCGTTGCGATTTTTCCGTCTTTAATGAAGCCGAGAACGGCTACCTCCCTATCCTCTACCTGGCGGAAATTGCCTTCCAAATCCGGCAGATATTTTGCTCCGTTGTAAACGGCGACCGGCAATGAAGAAATATTGTAAGTACCTATGGCCAGCGAGACCTCTTGAAAAGTCAGATCCTTCTCTGCCTGCCCGATATCTTTTTCCAGATTGTTTAAAACATAAGTACCGTGAAGCATATTCTCGTCAAACTGAACTGATGAGAAAATCCGATTCGGGTCTATGGAATCCTGAACATTTGTGAATATCGCTTCAGGATCTGTTTCATTATGATTAAAGTACCAGACTTTTGTATCGCCCTCCCCTGCTCCGTTGCTGCAGGCGGCAAAAGAGAATAAAATTGTAAAAAGCATCAAAACCGACATTATTTTTTTCATAACGATTTAACTCCTTGTGCGTGATTTTTATAAGCAACAGTCATAAATTCATTTGAACAGGTTTTTTAAAATGCCGTGTTTAGGCGGCAGATTGCGTATATTTTCCAGATCCTGAAGCAATTCCCCAGCGGACTGATATCGTTGATTTGGGTCGATACGGGTACATTTTTCTATAATGTATTCCATTCCTTTGGAAACGCTCGGATTTAATGCGCATACAGGCTTTATGCCGCTGAAATTCGGATTTTTGGGGTCATCGCCGGTAAGCAGAAAATACATTGTGACGCCGAGTCCGTAAATATCCGTTCGGGGATCCGTCTGCGCAGTTCCGTACTGTTCGGGCGCAGCATAGCCCCTGGTGCCGAGAACAACGGTATCACGCAGCTTTCCCGGCTTGTAGGTGCGCATAATACCGAAATCAATCACCTTAATATAGCCGCTTGGTTGTAAAATAAGATTTGCGGGTTTCATATCTCTGTAAATATACGGCGGATGAAAAGAATGAATATAGGCTAAAAAAGCACATATCTGTTTTGCCCAGCCAATCACATAATCAGACGGATAAGGGCCAAACTGATGAACCAAATCATTTAGATTCTTACCCTCTACATAATCCTGAATAACACATACATAGTTTTCATTTTCAATAACATCCCTAATTTGCGGTATAGCAGGATGGCGCAGATTTTGCAGCATTTGAATTTCCTGACGCACGATCTCTAAAGAAACATCGATTTTATGATCGGCGTTGCTTTTCAACGCTATTTTTGCCGCATAATAAATACCGGAATCGATTTCCTGAGCTAAATACACATCACAGGCTCCGCCTTTAGCAATATGTTTTATCAACGCATATTTTTCGTCAGTAATCATCCCTTCTTTAACTGTATCCTGACTGCAAGATTCCGAATCCTGTTTATCATTGCGGTAAGACGGTCTTTCTAATTTAATTTTCCCGCATTTTTGGCACACATATTTTATTGAATCCGCATGCTGCTCTATCTGTTTGAAATCATGCTGATCATCTTCACAATCCAAAAGCGGCTCCACCTCTTTGCCTCCGATACTGCGTATCATTAAGGTTGCAAGGGTGTTCATACCGTTTGTGTTTGGATGCGAGCCGTCAATCGAATCATACGGTATATGATAGCTAAATAAATCAATGATTTTGCAATCGTATTGTTTTGCAACGGTTTCTATGATTCGGTTATATTCATTTATATCATTTCCGTTATAAACACACGGAAAATCAAAAGACGGATTTGAAGACATAAATGTTGCGCACAATGTGCAGCACCAGATCTCTGCATTCGGATAATTCGCCTTGAGCTTGCGCAGCATAGTTGTATAGGCGCGGCAAAAATCGCCGTTATACTGCTGCCACACGCCTTCGAGCGCTTCATTTTCAAAGAGGACGCCGTTTGCCCAATCGTTTGTACCGAGATAGACGATTATAATATCCGGCATAATATTGCGGATATGCAATCTGCCCGTTCGCTCATCCGAACAGCTGGACGGGAACAGAGAATCACTGTCAGGCAGCTGTGTTACCCTGCTGCCGGACCAGGAATTATTTACAAGCAGCTCTCCGCCGAAGAAATCAATCACCCTGCCCCACCAGGTATCCGCCATTTCGTTAACACCTGAGAGCTCACAGTTTTCTCCCGCATAAAACACATTGTAGCCTTTTGGATTAAAACCCTCAAGAGTGCTGACGGAATCGCCTAAAATTGAAAACTGCTTGCCGTAAAATTTGTTTTTCTGTTTCCAACTGTAATAATCGCCGCAGTGTTGCCCGGCTGTAAGCCTTGACCTTAACGGTTCTAAAAGCGGAAGCGGCGGTATTTTTAAAGTTGCCGGAGATTCATACGGAGAAAATTCCTCGTCAAAAGCATGATAATTATCATCATTTACGATTCTTTTAATTGCAAATACTATTTTTCTAATATAATTGCTATAATGATCTTCATCAATCACTTCGTGAAAAGCTTTTGCCACGAGCCCCGGGGGATTTTTGAACGCGCCGCATCCGAAAGCGCCGAGTATCATAACCTCAACGCCGTTATCGAGCGCAGCCTCAAAAATGTTCCTGATTCGGCTTTTGAACAGTTCTTTCAGCGCCGCTTCATTCGTATATTTACGCCCTCCTAAATAAGGCGCTGAGCAGGTGATAACATCCACCCGAAACCACTCGTTTTCCGGCATAAGCTGCGGGATATCATCGTCATTTTTAAAAACGGTAACGCCCTTGGTGTATATCAGCCTGTCGGAGAAGAAATCATCTCCGATATTTCTGTTATATAAATAGAAGCTGTCAAAAACATTTTGCGCGCTTATGCAGGCGTACAAATTGCTGCTTCTGCACAGGCATTCCTCCTGCGTCATAGCGCCGTTTTGCACACCTCCGCCCGGATAATGGGGATTGGCAAAGTTCAAAACAGCGGTTTTGCCATACTGTAAATACTTTTTTGCGGAATCAAAGGTTGTGTTTGCCTCAACCACGCAATTTTCCGAACCAAAGCAATTGGCGTTATTGCGTTTTGCAACGAAATTTTCTTTATAAACCCTGTTGGATTCTATCGCTTTTTCCGTTTGCGCCTTCAGTAAACCGTTTGAGATATTAAGCGTATCTCTGAACGCGAACACAAGATCATTTATATTTGCCATGATTTTATTACCTGCTTATTTCAAACAATATGGTTATATGAATTGCAGGCAGCTTCAAAGAGAAACTGCCTGCTTTCTTTTGGTTAAGCTTTGAACTGATTTGCAATATTCGTATCGGTTTCTTCAACGATATTTGCTGTGCTTTTAAGAGCGGTTGAAATCTCTTCAATAAGATTGCGGGCTTTTAAAAAGCCGGGCTTAAGCTCAGTATATCTCTGGGCATAAGATTCGCTTGCAGAGCCTTCCCACTCGCTCTGAAGCTGTGAGAGAAGCGTGTCCATCTTATTGATGATTTCCTGAAGCTTTTGACCCTCTGCCGAATATTCAGCTGCACGAGATCTCATATTTTCAGGAGTCATCCTAATCTGTCCGCTTGCCATTGTGTATTCACTCCTTTCTAAATTATTTATTTATGTAAACGCAGTTGCGCATACATTTCAAAATATACTTGTTATTTTCTCATGCAAAGATGCCGCTTTAGCATTAACATTCCTTAACCTTTCGGCATATTTATCATCAATTGATCTAATCTCGTCAAATCTGCTAATTACTTTCTTTTTCCATTCCGAATTTGTTTCACTAATGTCTTCGATGTATGTATTAATGCACCGTATAACTAAAGCGGTAGATATTTTATTAAACCAACTATTCTCGGTATAATTATACCAAGTCGAAGCATTAGGCAATGTAATATTTTCAAAGCAATTTACTGCTTCCATAATTACTGAATAGGCTTTATTCGAATAATCAATTTTCACAATCTCCGCATCTTTTTTATCATTTTTTATATGCTCTAATTCTTTATATTTTTCTTCTGCTTCTTTCCAGATTCCTGTAATATCAAATCCTATTTTTGCACTAACTATTTCAAGAAATTTTTTTATAATCTTGTCTTCTTCGCCATCAGTAATTTCCTTAATGACTACTTCCCAACCTATTATTCCTATAATCACTAAGATTTCATTGTCGAGCAAATCGTATAATCCAAGCGATTTAATTAGCGCAACAATATCATCTGCATGCAAATCATTCAACTTAATGTATTTCAATAAATAGGCTAAAATCAGAACAAATTCTTCTCTATGCTCTTTAATATGCGCAATTATTTCTTCCTTTGACCATTTGCTGTCCCCATTTAAAAAGAGGCCTTTGAACAAAGGTGCCAAAAATTCTACGATTTTTTCTTTTTCCGCATCACTTGCATTATTCAAAACAAACGCCGTAAACTCATGAAGCATTATAAGCGAAGGATTTTCACCGGTTATGGGTAAATATGCATTGCTGTTTTCATCAGCTTTTATATGCCATTCCCCATCACCATCAATATAATATTCAAAAACGGAATTCGGACTATGATTCTCCTTAACACTGGCAACATCATTACCGCCGTTTATGTATATGTGTTTTGCTCCAGGCAGTTCGTACATTAAAATATGAACAAAATCCGTTGATAAAGAATAATTAGTAATATTATCTGATCGTTTTTCAATTAACGGACCGTATTTATCAATAAACTCCTGTGAAAACCCTTGACCATCAACAGAAACACAGCGTTCTACATTTTCGCATCTGATTGCTACATATTGAGCTTTATTTCCACCTTTAGAATGACCAACAACAGTAATTCTTTCATAAGGCAAATTATCAATATATTCATACGCTTCTAATTGAGCTGGCGTATCTGCTTGATTAAAGCCTTCGACATTATCGACCCATTCTTCTCCGCCCTTAGTGCCCCTAAATGCAACAATTGCGCTATCATTATCGTTAGGATTGAGAAAACACACGCATTTTTCCGTTGTTTCTTGAATAATCAAATCTTTAATCTCTTGTTTGCTCTCGCTTTTCATATAACGGATCATTGCTGCCCATTCTTGGCCACTAATCTCGCCTTCATATTTTCCCGTAGATTCATCTAATTCCTTCAGTAATCCATCATCAAATTGATTGAGATATTCTCCAACCGTCCTACAAGCACTTAATGGTTTCATATTGTGACTAGATGCAGGATTTTTATCGCCCAACGCATAGGTCAAATTTTCTATCATCATCAAATCGCTGTCGCTAAGTGCCATAACAAAACAACTCCTTTAGTATATTTTGTAATTTCCGCTTTCATAGATGTCACAACTTAAAGATATTTCTGTATTATCTTTAATCAATGTTTCCTTAAAATTATTAACTGTAATATTATCAAAATAATCTTCGCTTACCATTATTAAATTCACATAACCTGAAATTTTGTGATTTCCATACCACTCCGCGATTTTTTTTGCGTAAGTGTATAAATCTTCTGATTTGTTTTTACCTTTTACAAAAACATTGACTGTTAACGATGTTTTGTTTTCAAAATCAGTAATGTCGTTTGGTGCATTTATACCATTATACTTGCATTCTAAAGAATACACTTTAAAAGAAGTCATAAAAGTTTCATTCAAATAATCTGACACATACATTTCTAATAAGCACTTGCTTACCATATCTAAGTAATTGTCCGAAATTGATCCTTCTTCTGTCACATAAAGTGTCACATAATAATATTCATTAAGTTCATCGGGATAAGCTTTCAGCCACTCATCTTCCAATGCGCTTTTGCTTGCATAACCAACATAATGAAATGTCTCGTTATATTTGTTTTCAAGATAAGTCAATAGTTCATCTATTCTTTTTATCGCATATTGTTGTGGCTCAGTTAAACTATTAAAATCAGTAGGAAGACCTTCTTGCTCCAAAATCAACTTTTGCCTGTCATTTAAAATTCCCATATCTTCGTTCTCCTGTGTAGTATATGATTTTTCAAAATCAGATTCATAATCAATATTTTGCGAAAGTCGCATACAGCCTGATAGAAGAGATACTATGAAAATTACAAAAACTACAGCAATATATTTTTGTAGATTCACTTTTCTTCCCCCACACTATCTATCAAATCGGACATTTTTGCATCTGCTTTATCAAATGAAGTGGCAATATTCGCTACTGATTTCGTTACATCTTGTAGCAATTCACTAATGTCATCAGATAGTCGATTCACTTCATTAATTAATGTGTTGACCTCATTAGCCATTTCACCTTTAGAGGAATCTATCTTATAAGTGATTTTTGATGAACTCAGTGATGTAAATATTTTCATCAAGTCATTCGCTTTCGTCCTAACATAATCCATTTTGATTCTTAATTCAATATCCTTATTCATAAAATACTCCTTATGACAACGCCGCGATTACAGATTCGACTTCATATAACGCATCCTTTGCAAAAATCGAGCAATCAAATCTGTCTTTTAACTTTATTTCTGTAACACCAGCACGAGTATGAATCAAAAAATCAGCTAATATATCTTCTAGCTCGGCAATATAAACATCTATTAAAGATGTTATGTTTCCAATTTTTCCTCTAATTAGTTCATCTTGTACTCCTTCTAACTGTATATCTGCCAAAAGGCTTTTACTTGCGTTCAATTTTCGTATCAAAAAACTAATTTGATTTTCTATTTCAGCTATGGCAGTTTTATACTCACCTTGATAAACTACAACATCTTTTGCCATAATCAAATCTCCTTTTCAAGTTCAGCCTTTTCTTTTTCGTAAATTTTTTCATAAACTTCTATTTTTCTATTATTAGCAGCTATTAAATTATTATATTCTTGAATTTTGTCTCGAATGTTATTTAATTCTGTCATTATCCTTTCCAAAAAGAAACCAAACGCCAATCTTATAATCAACGAACCTTTTTCATAAGCAAGATTATACATAGTTCGATAATATTGTTTAGCTATATTGTTATTTTGTGATAGCTCTTTCACTTTTGATAACGCCACTATTTTGCCGTTGTTATTTGTACTAAAACAAATTTGTGCAGTTTCAACCTCTCTTTGAAAATTAATCAGATTTTCGTAATCTTGCTCCGCTTTTTCAATCGCATAACTATATTCTTCGTTTTTGCCTTCGCAAGCCCCGATTCTTGCTTTTATCTGTGCTAGAGAACTCATCTATTCATTGTCCTTTCATGTTTTTGGCTTTACAAATAGCGTGTCTACAAACTTTCCAACATCAATAGGTTAAATCTGTAAGAGGATTATAATTCGAACCATCATATTGTGACTTGTACATTATATCCAAATTACAAAAATCATTCATACTTGCATTTCCAATTGTTTCGACACAATATTCATAATACTCCTTCTCTGTTTTATCATCCGTCAGAGAAGCCATCTTTTTGTAAAAATCCAATTGCGCATCTTTTGCTGCAGAAAATGTTTCTTTAACTGTTTTGACGCTTTCGTTAAAGCCGTCATCATTCGGTGACATATCACGAAGTTTTTGAACAGCATTATTAAAGGCTTTGTTTGTGCTTTCAACCCATTCACATTCAGCAACAGCAGGCATTTCACTAAAAGCATTGCTAAAGATTTCGTCACATAATTTTCCAACAATTCTATTCTTACTTTTTAATGAATTAACTATTATTTCAGATGCCGCTTTTCTTCCCTTTTCAATAGCTGATTTTTCGAATTCTTCAAATGTTTCTGCCAAATATGCATCAATATCTTTATCGTAGAGTTCTTCGATTCGTTCTAAAGCTTTGTTAACATTTTCATTGCTTAAATCGCAGCTATTTTTAAAACGATTCAACGCTTCTTTACTTGCAGTCATATCAAAAAACAATTGATACCAAACATCTATGTATTTGTTTGATTCTTTGTTAATATCACCAAATTTACAAATTATTTTATTAAAAAGCTCTGCATTTTCATTGTTAGAATACTTAACCCACTCGGAGCCATATTGATTATATAATCCAAGCATTTCATCAACTTGATTTATTATAGAATCAAACTTATCTTTTGATATCGAATAATCTATTGAATAACTATTAAAATAATCTTTTGCCGCATTAACGGTTGCCCTGTATTTTTCAAAATCCGTCAAAAATAAATTAGCCAGGCTGTCTTCACAAATACTATTGATACCATTAACTGATTTATCAAAATAGCCATCTACATTATCCGAAAAAAATTTGACATCCGATTCAGAAACCTTAGAATAATCCGGATCCACCTTAATTAATTTTAAAAAGTCGTTAAGTGTATTTATTTCGTCTTTTAGTTCAGATATATTTCCTTTATTGAAATTGAATTCAGTAGGAGAAACAATATTAGATAATTTTTGTATGATTCCTCTATAATATATTAATTCTTTGTAAATATTTCGAAAAATACCGCTATATTTCTTGTCTACATTTTTTAAGTCACCTTGAATTGCAGACAAATCAGATTTTGTTAAATTATTGAGCTCTTGTACTCTTTTTGATAGCTTTGAATCTTCATCCGATAGCTCTCTAGCAGCGTCGCCAAATATTCTATCTGTCAGCCACGCCCCAAAATTTTGCCATGAAAATTCTATTCGTGTAAAAGCTTTAGCATTGTTAAACTCTTCATCGGTTAAGATTTTTCTTCCTTTATTCGTAAATAAAATATCATCCGCTTTATCAATATCTTCAAGAAAACTCTGTATTTGTTTTGAATACATTTTACCTATTTCTTTAATTATATTTTTAGCTCTTTTAACTTGAGTAATATAATCAATCAAAACTTCTGCTGTGTTGCCTTTTTTTATTCCGTTTTTATTTAATGAATCTAGTTTATCTATGTATAGGTTTAGCCATTCCTCATAGTCCTGACAACATTCTTTTACCGAATCCGAACGATTGGAATAATATGTTACACCTACAATTAAATCGCTTGAATTGTATTTTTTATCCATCACTAATCCTCACTAAGTACCAAGACATCTGATTCTTCAAAATGATTCGAAATCCAATTAAATCTTTCTTTGCTATTTGTCATCAACAATTCAAAATCATTTTTTAAATCACCGTCAAGAACGGCCAATATCAAATCACTATATTTTGCGGTCAATCCATCATTTGATACTTCGCTAGTTCCATTTGCTTTGGCGGTTTTTGTGTCTGATAGCTCCCCTATTTCGTTAGAGATTTCTTTTGTTTTAATTTTATCAACTTCTATATCCGGCATAACTGTACCTCATAAATTAAAATTCATAGAATAGAATCTGCCTTTATTTTTAACTGTTCAATTTCATATTTTAGACCACGAATAATAATTTCTTCCTGTCTAATTTGATTTTCATAATATTCAATGCGCTTAATAGTTTGACTTTTATGCTTCACTACTAGTTCATATATTTCAATCTCACTATTTTTAAATATTTCATCAATTTTGGATTTATAATAATTGCCAAAATTAGAATCAGCATCAATGGATTTACTTATTTTTGTAACTTGACCATAGTATTCGCTGACCGCTCTTTGATGTTCTTCCTGATATTTATTCATTCTATTATAAAAATCATTAGCAGAATTCAATTTTATCCTATATTCATCAATTGCTTTCACTTTAGCAGTTATTTTTCTATTTATACATTCTATTTCTGCCATAATTTCACTAATTTGAGATAAACACATATTTATGCACCACTTTTTTACTAGTGTATCATCTTGATTTTATTACACTCATTATCATCGATGAAATAACAATCGCCGGTGGAAACGGGCTTTTTGAATGCACGCATTATTGCAAGCGGGAAATCGATTATCTTCATATTTGCTATATCATCGAAATACAGGAATTTCTTATTGTCTCGAATAAATCTAACAAGCTCCGGAGACGAATAAGAAATATTTGTATTTTCAAAATCGCCCACAACAATGCACACATTAAGACTTTTATACCTGCCTACGATATCCTTAAATGCTTCCAGCGCCGTTGAATCCTCGCTTATTGCCTCGACAGCATCGCGGCTGTTAAGAATAAGCAGCAGCAGCGATGAAGTATCCAAAATTTCGGAATTGCCGTTCATCAATTCACCGTATCTTTCCTTTAGTGTTTGGTGAATATCACAAACGGTCTTTTTTGCTTCATCCGGCAAAATAGAATAGGATTTAACAACTGAAAGCTTTTTGGTATCCTGAAGCTTTCTGCTTACATTGTCAAAAACATAGGCATCCACATCCTTTTCATACAGTTCCTGCATTGAATCAAGCATATAATGCATAAAACTGTTTTTACCCATTCCGGGCTTTCCTGAAACGGCAAACAAAGCTAATTTTGAAAGATCGAAAACGACCGGCGCAACATTGGAATAATTAAGGCCGAGAATAAATGTGAATCTTCCGCTGCGGTAATCGGCATACTGGCTTTCAACAAATTCTTTTGTAAGCAAATCAGGTATAAGCGGTATAAGCCGTGCTTTTTCCTTAGCGTTTTTCGAATTTGCGTTTTCAATAAATTTGCGCATTTGTTCAACTCGTTCGAATTCCTTTTCGCCTTCAAAGGAAAGGAATGTTTGGCACTCAAAATGCTGCTTATCCTTTTCTATAATGCAGCGGCCCGGAACAGATGGGATAGACATCCTGCAATAATCAAAAACAGAGCTATACTCGCCACTGTCGTTGCAAAACAGCGCCACCTTGTTTGAAAAATTCGACATATACCTATATCCGATACCGGATGTTTGCGAATTGGCGACCACTACGCTGATGCCGACAGCGATGCCCTCGCGGCAGATCGTGAGGAGCACATCATTATCCTGGAGATACAATTCGTTCAAGGCTGTGAGATTGTCTATAATAAGAACTATCTGCGGAATATCGGTGTTGCCGGCCTCCTTGTATGCAAGATAATTGCTTACGCCTTTTTCAAGCAGCTTTTGCTTTCTGATTTCTATCTGCTCTGTTATAAGCTTGAAGAGATTTTTAAGCTTTTCATCCTCATTTGAACAAACCACACCGCCGACGAAATTAAGGGATTCAAAATTTTTAAGCACCATCGACGCAAAATCTATGATATAGATATTTACATCCTGCGGCGTAAATTTATCGGCGATGCCGCGTATAAGAACCTGCAGCAGGTTTGTTTTTCCGCTTTGAGATGAGCCGATCAGCAGAGTATTATTTGCAAAAATATTCAGACCGTAAACAGTTTGAAGCTGATTATCGGGATCGTCATAAATACCGATAGGCACGCTGAATTCATCCACGCCGCCCTGCGCGTACGCAATTGTTTGCGCAAGCGGAGGCAAGCATATGTCCGGCAATTTCTTGATATGCGCGCTGCTTGCGTAATCGTGAACATACTTAACAAGCGCCTCAAGCTGAGTTGAGCTCTTTTCGCCGCTTTTCTTTTTCTTTTGCTGATACACGGGAAGTCTGCGCCCCGAATCCGAAAGGCAGTAAATGGAAAACTCCTTTACATTGCTGTTGTCCATTTTTTCCGGCGCGCCGCTGTATGCGGATTGGAACAGCTCAAAGATCTCGTTATTGCCGACCTGAAGATAGGCGCGGCCGGGCTCCTTAATCTCAGCGGCAAGCGGAGATTTAAGCACCTCGTTACTGTCCTGCTGGTCCTGCACCTTAAGGCAGAGCTTAAACCTTGAATTTGACCAAATCTGGTCGTCAACCTGACCGGAGGGCTTTTGCGTTGCAAGTATAAGATGGACTCCGAGGCTTCGTCCGATACGCGCGGCCGAAATAAGCTCCTTCATAAACTCCGGCTGCTCAGCCTTCAGCTCGGCAAACTCGTCCACAATAAGGATCAGATGCGGCAAAGGCTCCGACACCTCGCCGGCTTTATATTTTTTAATATATTTGTCTATATGGTTGACCTCTGCCTCGGCGAAAAGGCGCTGCCTTTTTTTGAGCTCCGCCTTTATTGACTTAAGGGAGCGGTCTATCTCCTTGCCGTCTATATTGGTTATGGCGCCGACAAGATGCGGCAAATCCTTAAACTGATTTACCATACCGCCGCCTTTAAAGTCGATTATAACGAAGCTGACCTCGTAGGGATGAAACAGCAGCGCCATACTGAGAACATATGTTTGCAGTATTTCAGACTTACCGGAGCCCGTTGTGCCGGCCACAAGGCCGTGCGGACCGTGCGCTTTGTCATGGAGGTCAAGGCATACAACGCCGCTTTTTGATACGCCGATGGGAGCCGACATGGATTTGAACACCTGCGAATTGCTCCAATTTGCCGAAAGGTCAATATCGTCTACGGCAATGATATTCAAAAGCTTGAAAAGCGAAATGTTTTTAACGAGCGTGCCCTCCAGCGATATTTCCTCAGTGTAAACGGGTGCAAGAAGGTCAACAACAGCTGCCGCGCGGTTATCCTCAACAGAAACATAATTAAACAAAGATGTGTCGTTGGCGTCTGCCGTGTTGATCAGCGTTGCGGTATGCTCGTCATTTATATCTATAAGATAGCTGCAGTTCTGCCCGATGTCCGACTTCTTATCACCGAAATAAACGAATGTGACGCCGATGTCCTTAGCGTTTTCCGTAAACTTGGAAATCGGATGATTCTTAAAACCGAACTCATCAAACAAGAACACAATAATATGTTTTTCGTGTTTCTTGCTCTGCTCGCGGGCAGTAAGCTCCTTATAGAGATACTCAAACAGGATGTTTTTGCTGTCGTTATCAACAACGATATTTCTTATTCCGAGCTCATCGTTATAAACATGGGGAAGCATTCTGAGCCAATGGATCTTATTTCTGTGCTGCTCCTCGCATACGAAGAAAAGGCTGACATCAGCGGGAAACTGCCTTGCGCAAAGATCTATGATGATTGTTTTCATCAGCTCGAATCTGAACTGCTCGCGCCCGATAATACCGATAGCGCTGGATTCTTTAAAATTGCATACTATCGGTGCGCAATGGATATATTCATATTCCTTTGAAAGATTTTCGGGGATCATCTGAAGATCGTCTTCAATCTCAAGCTTTTCCTGCTTTTTGTAATCGATCTCTTTTTTAGCCTTTACATCGCCGGTTCCGAGCCTTACACAAAGGAAATCCTCATCATCTAAGCTGCGGTCAAACAAATCGCCGGAAAAGCCGAAAAAGCGGTTCATAAGCTCTTCCTGATCGTTATAGATATGCTCAAGAACTTCCTTTTCCTCGCTTCTGTCCTTTTCTATTTCGATTTTTTTGTTTTCTATGTATTTATTATATTTTTCTATGCGTTCCTGTGAATTTGTTTTAAAATCCTTTTTGCTTTGAATAAGGCTTATGATTGCGGTAATAACGCCTATGCCGCTTGATATCAGCATAAAAGCCGAAAACGCAGCCATCGCCATACCCGCCACTATCATAACAAGAGACGGCAGCAGCCTTGATAGCAGATTGTTCTTGGGCTTTTGCGGCTTGGCGGGAGGATCCAATATCTGTATTTTTTCATCGTCAACAACAAATTTAACCCTTGTGTTTCTGTTGAATTTGGGATAGTCGTTTTTCGGCTGCTCATCATAGCAGGCAAGCCCGTTTACCAAAACATTTGTATCGGTCATAAGCCTGCCGTTTTTAATATAAAAGCTAAACTGTGCAACGGAAAAGAAATCTCCGTTTTTTATTTTTTCATTATTTGCCGCCTTTGCGCCGTTATGGTACGCGCCGCACGCCGAGGAAATAATTCTCAACATATAATCTGCGCCGTTTTTTCTGAGCTCCAGACGGTCGTTTGCGGTATACGGGCTGTTCAATATAATATTGGACGAGGGATTGCTGCCGATTGTGACGCAGTCAAGATTTGAAATATCAATAACGCGCTCATATTTTTTATCGGCGTTATCAAAATCAATAAGAAATTCCACCTTGAAAAGCTCTGTTTCGCCGGACTGATATTTCACTTTAAAAATATCGCCGTGAACAAGATTTTTTGTTACAAGCTTTCTTACATCGCCGGCGTCTATATAAACATTGTCCGAGCAGGTTATCTGCCACGCATTGTTTTTATTGGTCAGAGTCAGGCAGAATTTCTCAAAAAACAGTTCCTTATAAAATCTGACATCACATTCTGTACCCAGACCGATGCGAAGAGTTTTTATGTCGTTTTGAAGCTGAATCTCTCTGTAAATCTTATTGTTTGAAATCTTGACGATGTATCCGTAATCCATACTTGAATCCTCATTCGGTGAAATTTATAACCGTTGCGTTTCTAACGCCGAAGTCGGCAAGAAGCTTGTTTCCTTTCAGCAAAACGATGGGCCGCTCGGCCTTGAGATAACAATTCTGAATATTAGAAGTGTCTATTCCGAGATCGTAAGCCGTGTTCAGTGCGTTAACAAGATCGTTTGCAGAAATATCAAGCGGCACCTCAAGGTCGGTCTCAAAATTCCTTTTCGGTATTCTGAAAATGACAACTGCTTTATTTCGTTCCATATAATGCTCCTATATAATCATATAAGCCGCTTTTTGCATTTCCGGCTCAGCGCAGATTTGCTCAAGGCTTTTGGAATCGATATCCTTTATTGCCTTTATATATTCATTTACGGCGAAATTTGCTTTTTCACCCGAAGACACCAGATGATTTTTGCTGTTTTCATCATATTTATTGCAAAGGAAGATGAATTTTTCCTTATCAGAAAAGCTGATATTTTTTAAAAGCATATTAGTTGCGCAAAGCGATTTTTTGGTCTGCTCGCATATGATGAACACCTTATCCGATATAGAGATAAGCTCTGCCTTATCATCATCAAACACAGAATCGGTGTCAACAACTATATAATCATACTCATTGGTGCGTTTTACGGATTCAACAATATTTTTATACACACCGAAGCCTATGCCGAGCGAAGACAGCGACGCCCCGAACGGCGGAAGATAATCAAAATGCTCGTTCCTTAAAACGGGTTTTATTGCGGCGTACATACCGGAGGATTGATCCGTAAACAGCGAATAGGCGCTGCTTGATACGGGAAACACGCTGTTTAAAAGATACTGAAACGAATTTATTCTTTCTGCGTTGATATAAAGAACCTTTTTGAGGCTTTGCACAAGGCAGTATGACACGCCGAGCGCCAAGGTGGTTTTTCCCGCGCCGCCTCCTGCCGAATAAAACAGCAGCACCTGCGTGCTTTTGACAGGATTTATACCCTTATTGAATATTGACGAACTTAAAGAAACGATACGGTTAAATATTTCTTTGATGCTTGAATATTTCTGTATTCTTTCTGCAATAAGATCATTGGTTTTATCCGGACCGACCTCTTCCGTGAGCACAAACATCTTCGGTATATTCTGCTTTTGCAGTTCGCTTGAATAAAGCTCCTCGTCTGCAACCAGAACATCAACATTTTTAGGACTTGAAAAATATTCGTTAAAATATTCCGCGTCAGTTATAATCTGAAGATCGATCTTGTCATCATATTCTTCAAGAAATCTAAGCTCAAGCGGAGTTACGATTTTTATATCGGTATCCGCTAAAACCACAACCGGCTTTTTCATTTAACTCTTCATCCTTTACATTCTGATTAGGAAATCCTGATTTGCGAGCCTTAACCTATCGCCGTTGCCTATCGGGTATAATTCCATAGAGGCAAGGCGCTTTGAATTAAGGAAGGTGCCGTTTGAGCTTTTCAAATCCTGAACGAAATATTCGCCGTTTCTGAAAATGAACTTGCAGTGCGCACTGCTGATTGCAGGATTATCGGGAACAACGGCATCAACCTTTGAAGCCACTCTGCCAAGCGAAAATTCCGGCTTAACAATGTTGAATTCGCAATTTGTTTTGCCGTTTACCGAAACTAAATTGAGCCTGGGCTGAACGCCGCTTCGAGCTGCCTTTCCGCCTGTGCACAATGCGGATATCATTCTGTATAAATCCTCAATGTTAAGCGATGCGTTAGAAAGATACATCGAGATCTTGCTTATCTTTTCCGAGGCTAAAACAGGGGCGGACGATATGATCTGAAGAAGCTGCGTTCTCAGCTCGTTTATAAACAGCTCCTCGCCCGTTGAATCAGATGTTATGGGCAGATAGATCAGCGAAACGCTGAGGGTTTTCTGGTCTATGTATATTTTATCGGTGGATATGTCTAAGTTTTGATAAGACAAAAAGCCTATGCCCTTAATTTCCAACAGCACTTCAAAAAGATTTCTTAAAATCAAGGTGAAGGATTCCGGGTCAACGGAAAGTAGAATATTGCCCAAATTCTTTTTATCGCCCGGAAAATAAACCAGGCTTATCCTGCCGTTGAACAAGGCCCTTGAGCATTTTATGAACCTGCCCGTTTGCTCTTTATTTTTAAGCACCTTAAAATCCGTTAAAGAAAAGAGGTTATTATCGTTTAAAACATATCCGGGATTCTGGGCAAACTGCATCACGGTTATTTTTTTGCTTTGAATCAGTTCGTTCATATATGTTCTCCACAGCAATTAAAATCATAAATATATGTTCCGAAGCCGGAGCACATATTTACAATTTTAATCTCCCGGCACGGCGCAGGCCGTGCCGGGTTCGCTTATTGCGTTTATAGATTAAAAATAATCAAGTTTAGATTCAGCCTTCGGATTCTTCCTTATCATTATTTTTGCGTTTTTTGAGAAATACGATAAGGAGCGCACCTAATACTACTGCCGCAGCGGCGCCGATGGTGCCCCAGAAAAGCGGCCTGTTTGCATACCAGCGGATGAACGGGTTTGTGCTGACCGTGATATCGCGCAGGAATTCAAAGGCGCTCATATCAAACAGCGTGTTCGGATCATCATTATCCGAGCTGGTGTTGATAATATTGCCGGCCTTGTCAGTAATAACGAAGTAAACCTCGTCGTTGCGCGCCCCGTCGGGGATTTCAAACGAGCCTTTGTACGAAGTGTAGCTTCGCGATTCGCCGGATTTGGCGTCTTTGACATAATCGTCCATAATTACGGTCTCGCCGATTTGGCTGCCGGTCAAGCCGTCGTACACTTCAATCGTGCCTATGGCTATATTATCCGAGATCTCGTAATTGATTATGAGCTTTTCAAGGTTTTCGTTTATGCTTTCGCCCGAGAGCTCGGCATCGTCGGAATAAACATTGACTATCTGCGGCTTGGTGGCGTCAACAATAAAGGTTGCGTCCCTTCCCGCAAGAGTGCTCATATCGCTGTAAATATTATCGGCGGACATTTCCGGAGTGTTTCCGGATTTATCCTTTGAGGAGATATAGATATCATAGATGCCGTCCTGAGCAAACACAGCCTGCGGGACAGTGTAAACATTCTGATACCAGCCTTCCTCGGAGCGCGTGCCGCCGGTCTGCGAAATAACATTTTCGCTGAGCGAAACCGCGGAACCGTCCCTCGTAACCTGAATCATAGGCTCGCTGATGGGATCCGCGTTATATTCCGTGATTACGGCGTTTCCGGCAATAGATTTGTTGTAGTTCTTAGAAACTGCCGTATTAAGAACCTCGTTGAACACGAAAACGGAGCCGTATCTGTTTACGGTGAACTCTTCCTCACTTGTTTCAACATTTCCGGCAAGGTCGCTAAGAGTTACGGTGAGGGTGTAAATACCGTCGTTTTCGATCTCTTCAGGGAAATTATCACTTGTAACGGTGCCGTTTCCGTTCGGCACAGCGATCATATCAACAAGATTGCCGGAGACTTCGCCGGTTTTGCCGATTCTTGTGAGCGAAACATTCACGCTGCTGTAATTGGCGTCGTCAACGCTGATGATGGTTTTTATGATATCGTTAAACGATCTCTTCTCCTTATCATCTGCCTCCTCGCCGTTTTCTTTATCGCTGAAAAGAATTGTGGGAGCGATTATCGTTTGGTCAAC
The DNA here is from genome assembly GCA_944380545.1 of uncultured Eubacterium sp. Lineage (GTDB taxonomy): Bacteria > Bacillota > Clostridia > Oscillospirales > Acutalibacteraceae > Eubacterium_R. The sequence continues at coordinate 141,719 of CALWHV010000017.1, forward strand.
AGTGAAATCGTTCGCGGCAACGGACGCGCCGTAGTCAACGCCGTTATTCACATTGCCCGCCATATCATCCATGGTGATATCAAAGGTGTAATCGCCGTCCGCGTTATAATTGATAGTTGCGGTGTGAACATCGCCGTTATGATTCCAGCTTATTTCAGGCAGCGCCGTGTTGGAGCCTCTAAATGCGGCGGTGCGGGTGAAAACGACTCTGTTAACATCAAAATTATGCTCTGCGATAACTATTGTGGCTGTGCGCTGCGCTCTGAAATATTTGCCGTTTTGCGCGTTGTTGTTGTTATATGAAACGGTTATAACAGGCGCTGTTTTATCGACCGTGAAGGCTGCGGGAGCAACCGAGCTGCCGTAATCAACGGGAGTGTTTTGATTTTGCGCTCTGTCCGTATAAGAAACGGCAAAGGTATAGTCTCCGTCCGCATTATACGCAATTGAGGTGATATGACGAGTTCCGTCGCCGTTTGCCTCTGCGCCGTTCTCATCCCTCCAGGTAAGGGCAACGGGGTAAGCTTTTCCGTCCCTCGTTACGGTAACAACAACATTTTCCGAATTGAAATTGCGCTCGGTAACAACGATGGTTGCGGTTCTGTCTGCCTTAAAGTATGTGGAGCCGGAGCGCTGATCGGCATTATTGTTATCATAGCTGACAGATATGCCGGGCGCGGTTTTGTCTATGCCGAAGGTATAGTAATCATAGCTTACATTGCCTGCTCGGTCTGTAAGCTCTACTACAAGGACCATATCGTTGTAGTTGCCGGAAACGGTGATTGCGCGCGACATTTGCGTTACAAGATTTGTATTTGTGTCATTATCTTCAACGGTCCAACCGTTGAGCTCGGAATTCTTATCAACGGTGTTTTCCAGCTCAACGATTTCAGAGCGAGCCTCGCCGCCCTCTATCACAGTCCATTTGATGCTGCGGATGCCGGAATATGTGTCCGAAACAGTTACATCAAAGGTGGGGTCGCTGTTATAAAGCGGGACCTTTACCGTGCTGTCGGGATAAGAAAGCTCGTTATCCGCTACAGCGTTTTCATTCAGATCGTATATATAGCTGTAAGCATTGTTCTGAGTGCCCGCCGCCTGCGGAGCTTCTATAACGATAGAAGATTTTTCGCTGTGCTTTTCAAGCGATTCCACTACCGCGCCGTCCGGGTAAAAATAGCCTTCATTATTAGTGGCGTAAAACTTTTCGTCTTCGCCCGGTTCGGGAAGCTCTGCTGTTTCGGTGGCAGCGGTGTTGCCTACATTATCCATTGGCCGAGCATAAATCTGCCCTTTGAAATCCTTTTCAATCGTGAAGACAGCGGCAGTATTGTTGTCGGAATAAGTAATTTCCGGCTCTGTTTTGTTGCCGTATTCATCTACAAGATATACATCGATGCTCTGCACGCCGGAGGCAATCTGATTTTCACCAGCCCTGTCCTCGGCTGTAACGGTTACCTTAACATCCTCTTTGAAATAGAAGCCGTAATCGGTTACTTCAACCGCATTTGATATATTGTCCTTGCCCTCAACAAAGCCGTCTTCCAGGTTGAATTCAAAGCCTGTTACTATCGGTGCAGTCGCGTCCTTATAGACTATACAGTCTTCCGTCTCCACATTTCCCGAATTGTCTGTAACGGTTGCTTTAACAACATATTTGCCGTCTTTATCCGTTTCAATTTTGATTGGATCAACTGTATTAACCGAAATTTCTTCTTTGTAAAGCTGCTTATCGCCATCTTTTTTTAATTCATCTTCATTTAGTCTTTCTGTACCGTTAATAGTAACCTTATAGCTGTAAAGGCCGGAATTTTGGTCATTCATATTGACCTTAAAGGAAGCGTCGCCGTTATATATCGTTTTATTCTCACTATTGACATAGCTTTGGCCAGATATAGACGATGGTGTGATTATAATAGTAGGCTTAACGCTTTCAATCATTATGATGCTCGCTGTGCTATCGATATTTGAATTGCCCGTTGTTAAAAGGATTGGCTGTGCAGTGACATTACCGAGGGAATCGGAAAGAGTAACATAAACCGTGCCTTTAAACACTTCATCGTTAGCTACAAGTTCTTCGGTATCAATCTCGATTACGGCTTGGCCGTTGCCCCCTATATTTGCAGAAGCCACAAGATTGCCATCGGTTCCAACAGCTCCGCCCTCAGGTACAAATTCGACTGTTGCCTGCGCATTGCCGCCGAAGCCAACGCCGGCAGTATTGGCGGTTCCCATATCTGTGGCATTTACAGTGACAGTAATATTGTTATTGCCCCAATTTCCAAAGCTTATAAAGTTTAGCAATTGGTTGAAAAAGTTGTCTTCGTCATCGCTGAAGATAACGGCGTCTTCACCTGCAAGCTGCGGTGCTTGCGTATCGTTACCAACCGTAAACTCCATTGTTGAAAAATTGCCGACATTATCCGTTGCGGTTACTTTGTATGTAACGGTGCCGGTATAATTCTCATGTGCCGGAGCAGTGAATTCGTACACACCATCCGAATTAGGGCTGCAAGTTACCACTGTATCATCGTAATTATTGGTAACTTCAACGGAATCGACTCCCGAAAGATCATCAGAAACCGTAATATCGATATTTTCTGGTACATTTGTGTGATCAATATTTTCTATATCAGATATAGATGGTGCTGTTGCATCAAACTTAAAGGTTATGGAGCCGGGAAGTCCGTATGTTGCTTTAGCATCTTTAGAATATTTGGATTCGTATTCCATTATTTGCAGTGCGCCAAGAACAACTTCGTCTTTATCTTCCGGTTTTCCAATAGTATATGTCTCGTTATTGCCTTTGAATCCATCGCTACCGCTGAAAATGGCGTCCATTTCTAAATATTCAGATATTCCATATTCAGTTGATATATCACCATTTTTTAATGAAAGAGTCACTTCCTTGTCGCTTTTTACATAATATACAAGGTCATTTGTGTTTGAATTATTCGGATCGGGATAATAAGTATTCTCTTCTCCTTTTCTGCCCACAACAAAAATATCATTTATTTCGGCATCTTTAAATTTTTCAAAGTCTACTTCGCCGAATGTTGCGCTGACGGTTGTGTCTTTTTCAATGCTGCAAGTATATGTATAATTTTTGCCATCGTAATTTACTTCAACAAATTCACCATTTACTTGTACAGAAAGCAATTTATAATTATTATCCTTAGGTGTAAAGGTGAAGGTTATTTCAGACAATGCCTCAACGATATCACCATCGCTAAGCTCTTTGTCTTTACAGGTTGCTTCTACGGTTCCATTATCATCCGCGCTGCCGAACTTCACTTCATACTGATCAAGCTTAAATGTAAATTCAAGAGTATAATTCGTGTCAGCGTCAAGATTTTCATTCGCTATTGTAAGAGTGTATCCTGTATCGGTTTCATCCAAAACACGATCTTTTTCCGGAATAGTTGAGATTATCTCATCAAGAACATAATGATCATTCGCATTCGGCGTTATGGTAAACACTGTTGAATCAGCGTTTTTATCCACTTTCACATCAGCGGGAGAATTCAGGGGGTCCGAATCCCCGTCAACAGTTATGCTTCCGTTTTCGGTGTCATATGTAACTTCGATGTTAACCGTAACCGCTGTATACGAAACGGTGAAGGTGAAATCAGCGGTTACCTTATATTTATAAGTATTGCTCTCGACAGCAACCGGCTGAGCTTCTTCATCTCCGTTTTGTGCGGAGCAGGAAATATTGTAGTAATCAACATTTTCTACCGTGAACTGCACATATGAGCCGACAGGCACATAATCCGCAGCGTCATCCTCAAGATTTATCTGCGTGCCCTCGGTATCTTCCTCGTTTTCAAAACAAACAGCGGAAATCTCCGCGTCATCCGGAGCGTCTTTCTTTACTACGGTTACGGATGGATTTCGCTCAAGGCTGACAGAAAACTTTTCAAGGCAGTTTCCGCTGTTTATAATTGCGCCTGCGGCAATCTGTGTGTACTTTTGATAGCCGTCCGCAGAAACAGTGAAGGAAAGCAATATCTCGGCCTGCGGATTGGCTTCAAAATATTCCTTAATACCGGGAATGACCGCCTCGCCGTCTGAATTAGTTGTGATGTTTTCCAAAACGGAAGCGTCCTGCCAGATGTCGGCGCTTATTTCCGTTGAATCGGCGCTTGAAAAAGCTTCAAAATCCGAAATCACAGCGCCGCTGACGGCAGATTCTTCGTTATCTTTGTCATTAACCACGATGGTAAAGCCGGAATCAGCGGCAAAAGCGCCGATAAGACCGGTCTGACCCATCGTAAGAAGCACAAGCAGGGCAAGAAGCGCTGCCAGTATTCTTTTTGACGGTTTCTTTTTAACATTCATATATTATATCCTCCTTAAACCGCGGTGGCGGTTAAATATACTCGTTTGTGTGCACCAAAATAATGTTTTGCACAAGGTGCATTTCAACCTTTTTCTCACTGAGCTTTTTGTTTATCTCATTTTTATCAAGCACCTGCGTGCCGCTGCCGAGCACAGAGGTTTCGCTGCCCGGCGCAACGCCCGGATAACCGCCCCTGCCGCCGGCATAAGGCGCTGTATACTGCGGCGCCGGCGGGGGTGGGGTGTTTATCGGAGCGGTTACCTGTGTATCATAATGCGCCGCATACCGCTCGCTGCCTATGGGAGCGGTGGGTATATCCTGCGCAGGACTTATGGGCGCCGTTTTATCGGGGTACGGCGGCGAGCCGCCCGAAGGCCGGCTGCTTAAAATCTCCGGCTTATTGCTTAGTTTATAATCATCCATCGGCTTGGTGATTGGACCTCTGCTTTTGCCGGCAGGCGTGGGACGATGAGATTTAACGCCGCTTTTGGCATTTTCCTCTCGCATTTTTTCTATTGATTTTTTAGCCGTTTTGCCGGTTAAATCGCCGATAACGGAAATTATCCTGAATTTGAAGAATAGGAACAACGCAAGCAAAAGCGACGCGCCGGCAACAGAAAAGCACACGATGGATATTATTCTGAAAACAGGAGCGTAATTTTCCATTTAACCAACTCCTTTCTTATGCACCGGCTCGGTTGGAGGCGGCGTTTTCATAGGCTCTGTCCACACGATTTTTATAGTCGTTTTCACAAAGCTGAATCAGCGCCTTACGGGTGTTGTCGTTTTCACCGTTAGGCGTAACGCGATCCGCCAAAGCCTCGGCGCTGCTCAATATTTTTTGCAGCAGCGTGTCTACCATAGACTTGTCCACACCGACAGCCGCCATGGAGTTTGAATAGGTGTTTATATAGTCTGCAAAAACGGTGTACGCCTCAAGCATAACGGATTCATCGGTGTCGTCTTTTTCATAAGTATTGAAGAAATCTATGCAGTTTGACGCAGCAGCAAGGTATTCCACAAAAGCCTCGGCGCTCGGCTCTTTTACGGGACCCGAGCCCACATTATTGTTAACATAGTCGGAATAGAAATTGCATATCTTGCTGTAGCTGCCTGCAAGGCTGTAAGTATCCGATTCGGTGTTTATGCCCTCTATATTCAAATATTCATCAAAATACTGCTGCGCTTTTACAGCTCTTACCCTAACGGAATTATCTACGCCTTCGGGCGCCGACGCCTCAAAGTAATAGAATGTTACATATGCAATATCAAACACCAGCTGCGGATAATCCTCGCTTTCGCTGAGCTCTGCCATATGCTCCGTCTTGTTTTTTGAAAGCTGCTCCAGCGTGGCTGTGGAAATATTCTGCTCGGACCGGCACACCTCGATAAGCTGCTTATAAGCGTCTATCCTGCCTTCCATACCGTCTATCTCCATAGCTTCAAAGCAATCATCAACGGTGGCGGATGCGGGAGCTATCTTAAGGCTGTAATTGTTTTCGTTTGCATTTATCATTAAAAACCAGAATATGGCGCCAAGAACCGCAAACAGCACGGCAACGCACGCCGAGGCGGTGAAAAACGCAAGGCGTTTTTTCTTTTTGTTGCGTATGCCCTTTCCTATTTGATCCGGATGCTGAAGATCATACATCAATTCATCGCAGCTTTGATATCTGTTTACCGGATCTATAGCCGTGCATTTATTGATAATCTCTTCAACGCCCTCGGAAAGCTCCGGATTCCACTGCCTCACGGGAGCGTAAACATAGCCGGGCGTTCTGGGGTCTATACCGGTGAGCAGATGGTGCATAGTCATACCCAGGGTATAGATATCCGAGCGTGGGTCTGTTTCGCTTGTGCCGTAATGCTCCGGCGAGGCGTAGCCTCTTGTGCCCAAAACGGTAGTATCTGAAAGGCTGGTGCCTTTATATTCCCTTGCAATGCCGAAATCTATTATTTTGACATTTCCGTCCGGCTTGAGCATAACATTCGCCGGCTTCATATCTCTGTAAATAATAGGCGGCTTTTGAGAGTGAAGATAATTCAGCGCATCGCAGATCTGGATAGACCAGTTTATGACCTCGCGTTCGGGCTGAGCGCCGAATTCATCAAGCACTTTATCAAGTGATTCGCCCTCTATATAATCCATGATAACATAGATGGTTTGCCCGTTATCTATGATATCCACGATTCGCGGAAGCGCAGGATGATCAAGCTTTTTCATCAGATTGGCTTCCGTTATCAGGCTGTTTACAACAATCTCTTCATTTTTTCCGTTTGCGGTTTTTTTGATTTCCTTAACCGCCCACTGCTTGTTAAGATGCTTATCCATTGCAAGATAAACAACAGACATACCGCCCTTGCCTATCTGCTTGAGGATTTCATATTTGCCCTCTATAACCGTTCCTATTGCCGTTGCCATATATCCACCCCTATCCGATGCACTTGAGCACGGCAACAGAAATGTTATCTCTTTCGTTTCTGCGCTTATTGAGCTCTATAAGGTATTTACTGTTTTCCTGCATATTTTTGATTTCCGGAATATTGCTGAAATTCAGGCTTTCATAAATCTCGTCTGCGCTGACAACATGCCGAAAGCCGTCCGAGCACAGAACAAACACATCGCCCGCAGCGATATCGCCGTAATAAAACGCCGGTTCAACAACCGTTGAAGCGCCAACGCACTGCAAAAGCATATTTCTCTGGGGATCAACGGCAGCCTGCTGCGGGGTCATTCTGCCAAGTTTTATCTCGCGTGCAACATATGTTTGATCTTCGGTGAGCTGTTCAAGCTTATCACGCAGCCTGTAAACCCGTGAATCGCCCACATGGGCAATCATATATTTGCCGTCGATTATCAAAAGCATAGAAAGAGTTGTGCCGAGACTTGTTTGCACCGATTTGCCGTAATTTATAATCTCGTAGTTCAGGCCTTTTATCATTTTGCCGAACTCCTCAGACAACGCCTTCCAGGAATATTTGCCGAGGCGTATCGGCAATTCGTTGTCAAACCAATCGGAAAGGCGGCGGATAACCGTTGCGCTTGCAAGCTCGCCCTTTGAAAGACCGCCCATACCGTCGCATATAGCAACCATTGCGGCCTGCTCCTTGCCTTTCACATCGGCAACCTTTAAACAAACGCTGTCCTGATTGGTCTTTTTAATTATCCCAACATCAGTTGTTACAGAACCAACATATTGCATATTTTTCTCCGAAATATATTTTATTTAAAAGAATATTGAATCAAAAACCGCCATTCAACTTATATTTTGGGTTTTCGCCGTAATCGTTGTTGCCGGGCGCGCTGTCCTGGCAATAAAAGACGATGAGAACTATCTGGCCGACAAGCGGGATAAGATTCAGAAGATAGAAAAGACCGCTTCTGCCTGTATCCTGAAGGCGTCTTACTGAGAGCGAAATCATAGGCAAAAATGCTGCAATCGAATATAAGCTCGCCAAGCCCGCAAGGGCAGTGCCGACAACGGGAATCAGAGTAAGAAGACCTAAAGCACCGCCTATAATTATGTTCCATAGAAATACATACCAATAATCAGAGCGCCTTGACCTGCCGCTGAAATTAACATAATTCTGCCAAAAAAGCTTGTATGCTTCAACAAATCCGTGCTTTGGAGCCTCTACGGCCATACCCTGAGAATAGCCGTCGAAGCCCTGATTGTAGTTCTGCTGGTAACCTCCGTTCTGCTGATAGCCGCCATTTTGCTGGTAGCCGCTGTTCTGCTGATAGCTGCCGTTCTGCTGGTAGCCGCCGCTTTGCTGATAGCCGCTGTTCTGCTGGTAGCCGCCGTTCTGCTGGTAGCCGCCGCTTTGCTGGTAGCCGCCGCTTTGCTGGTAGCCGCCGAGGCCCTGATTAGCATCTAAAACGGTTGTTTCTTCGCTGCCGATGCCCGAATTTATATCGCTTTGACCGTTTTGATTCAACACGGTTGTGCCTGCTGCATTATGCGTGCCGTTATAAACAGGCGCTCCGCAATGGGTGCACACAGCCTCCGTTCCGTTGAGCGGCGCGCCGCAATTTGTGCAAATAGTATTCATTCAAATATCCTCCTTATCAATAAAACATATTAAGATAGTATGTGGTTGAATAAGTATCAAATTCGCGAGAATTCGCAACTCCAACACAGCAAAAATAGTCGCCGGCTTTTCTTACTGCAAAGGTCAGATTAAATGTTACTCCGCTTATATCCATAACGGTATCGCACGCACGATATTCCTTTCCTGCAATCGTGCACGAATATATGTCCGCTTCTGTGGCATAATTGGGGTCTGAGGAATCAAGCTCCGCATTTACATTGGCGAGCACATAATCATCGACTTCCATATCTTTATTTATAATCGACGGCTCGGAGAAAAAGGTGTACAAAATAACACCGTTTACCGAATCTATTGCATAAAAATCGTAATGCACAGTTTCGCCAATATTTTTTGCCGTTACATTATTTGATTCATCAAGAGATAATTCATACCCATCGAGGGGGCCTAAATTATCTAACAGCTGCTGTCCCTGAAATACCGACCAGCTTTCCGAAGGCAGATCAAACGAGAAGCCCATTGAGGGGTTGCTGTAGGTCATGCCGTCAAAAGAGCCGTAGCTTATCTCGATCTCCTCTTCCGTGAATTCGCCCTCGTCAAAATACGATGATTCATATGAATCCGCGTCGGAGCTTTCTGACGCGCTGTTCACCGCCACAAGAACGATGGCAATAACAGCTATCAAAGCTATTACGCCTACAACCACGCCGATTATTATACCGGCAGCTTTTCCCTGCTTTTTTGCAGGTTGGCTTTGCTGATAAACATTGCCGGAGGCGTATGGATAATTCGCGCCGTTTTGATAACCTGCGCCTGCATTTTGAACGGGCGGCGCATAATACTGGCCGCTTTGGGCAGGCTTTTGCGCAGCGGGTGCCGGACCCGCAGCTGATGGCGCTTGGCTCTGAACCGAGGATGCCGGCTGACCGTATGAGCCGGAGGGATTTTGGTGATTTTGATACGGATTTTGAAAATGGCTGTTATTTGCCGCCGTAGGATTTTGTGCCGCCGGGCTTTTGCCGGCATAATTTTGCTGCGCTGCACTCTGCGGCGCAGCGTTAAAAGGATTGTTTTGATTTAAAACGGTGGTTTCATTTCCTGCGGCTTCACTGTATACCGAACCGCAGATGCTGCAAACATTTGTGCCCTCGCCTATTTCCGCTCCGCAGGTTTTACAAAATCTTTTCATATGACCTCCACGCCTTTCGGGCTACAAAATGATATTTTCAACTTTAGCGCCTCATTGTAGCCTGTAAGGCGCCAAGGATTCTTCACCGTTTCAAGCTGTGCGAAAAAGCCTGCCGAACGGAGAATTTTATGATGTGATTTCACACTATTATAATAAGGTTATATTTTCCTGATTCAGCAGGATAGCTTTATTCCGGAAAATCCTTTTGTGCCGTTAAATTGCTGACATATCCGTAACCGTGGCCTTTAAATACGATTTTCAGCTCCTGGACTCCGGAAACGCTGAATGAAATATCCTGTGGCAGAAATCCGGCGGATATCTTAGGAGATGTGTAAAGCAGCTTGCCGTCTCCGTAAGCTTCAAAATAGCACTCATCCTTCTCGTCTTTATGTGAATCGGACAGGAACACGGTGCCGGTCACAGTGTCGTACCGGCCTTCAAGATTATAATATTCCGTAAAGTGAGAGTTCGCATCCGAGGAGCCCGTATTCCATATGATACAGTTATTCATTTCCTTATTTGTGTTTGTTGTTCTCGTATCGTCAAAGTTTATACTTCCGCTCCAGCTCGAGCTATCCTCTTCTTCATAAAGAACATTCTCTTCCAAATAAAGATAGAACGGCAGATACTGCTGATAAGTATCCTGTTTGGTTTTATAATCCGCATTATCCGGCTGCAGCTCTATAGCAACCTTTATATTGCCGATTGCGGCGTTCACATCATGCTCCTTAAATGCCGCCTCGGCTTTTTGCGCGTAGCTGTCGGCATATGTAACAAGCGTTTCATCCAGCTTCTGCTGTATCTCATTTGAATCAAGATTGTAGCTGATCAGATATTCCTTTGCGGAATTGAGAAGGCTTATCCCGCCGTTTATATCTCCGGCGGCAACGCTCTCATCTACCGCCGCGAGGGTGGATTTTATATATTCGCCGACACATTCTCCAAGCATTGCCACTGCGTTTTCATAGCAGGAATCATCAGCCGAAACGGTTGAAAAATCCGCAATCGCCGAATCGTAATCATTTTCGGTATAGTATTCATATATTCCCGAGCAGTAATAAGATTTTGACACTAAGGCCGTGTTCAGCTCCTGCCATGCTTCCCAGTTTTCGGAGCTTATAACATTTTCAATGCTTTCTCCGTTTGGATTTATGATAAGCGTGCCGAATTCATACTGCAGAAAATCATCCACAGCCATATCTCCGGCAGTTTTTGCCTCCTCGTCAAACGAATAAGACTCCAAGGCGTTTGAAATCTCGTCAAGCTTATCGCCTATCAGCTCATCATACTTTTTGATTTTTGATTCGCTTCCGTAAGCCTCGTAATAGACCATATTAACAAGATCGCCGTCATTTGCCTGCAGCGCTTCACGCATTGGATTTGCCGCTGTAAAATTGACGATAAGAGCTATCGCAACGGCAATTATTGCAGCTGCTGCAACAGCAATCAAAACAATAGCCCACACGGGAATCGGCAGATTTGTCTTTGTCTTTACTGCGGCGTTTCCGGCAGCGGCATACGCTGCTTTTGCACCGTTTTGCATGCGCATCGGCGCCTTGTTTGGCGCCTTGCTGCCGGCCGGTGCATTTCCGCTATGCATATTTCCATATGGGGTATTGGGATTCGCAAAGCCCATGCCGCCTTGAGCATTTCCGGGGCGCTGTGCATTTTGATTTTTGAGATAAGGATTTTGCATATGAACATTTCCGGCGGCCGACTGCCCGCGCAGACCGTGCCCGTTAAAGCCCTGCTGAGCACCGTTTACGGGATTTGACGCGTACGGGCCGCCCTGATTGAGGACTGTGGTTCCGTTTGCTTCGTTGTCTGTGTAAACGGAGCCGCAAATGCTGCATACATTCGCGCCGTTCTCAAGCTCACCGCCGCAGGTTTTACAAAATCTTTTCATACTATCACCTTTCGGGAATCAGTTTGTGTGAAATTCAAACGCTTCGTTTGCAAGCATAACGGCATCGCCGTCAAAAATCTCATATTCCTGCTCAAAAGGAATAACCGTTCCGTTTACGAAGGTTCGGTTTGTTGAGTTATTGTCTTTTATGAAATATCTTCCGTCTCGCGAGATTATATCTGCATGTATGCGGCTGACGGCGCTGTTATTCATCACAAAATAATCAACATAGCTTTTTTCCTTGCCGATCCTGAAGGATGGCTTGTCGATATCTACTCTTTCAAAATTGCTGAGCCTTATCAGATACGGATATGCCGCGCTTGCGTTATTGTTTAAAACGGAGGTTCCGCCGTCGTTAAGCACAGTTGTATTCTCTCCTGCGTCGGGCGGAGGCACCGGAACGCCGGGAATAATCGGCGGCGTGGAATCGAGCGGCGGCTGATGATACGCCGCCTGCGGGCCGTTTTGGGGATTTACGCCGGGATACTGCCAATTATTATGTGCGGCAAACTGGCCGCTTTGATTATTATCCGGCTGATAGTACTGCTGCTGCGAAAACTGCTGATTCTGCTGAGAGTAATTGCCCTGCGCCGCTGAGGAACCCATAGGATCTTCATAAAGCTTATCCTTAAGAAATTTACTGTCTCCCTTTTTCTGCCGCTTAACCTGCTGATATACCTGCGGCTGAGCTTTTAGGATATAATCCTCTATCATCTTTGTATCAAAATATGGCAGGCGTCTTAAAAACTCAACAAAATCATTTATAAAAAATTCCGTTTCGTTAAGGTGAAGCTGAGTGCAATTCACCATCTGGTAAAGCAGCGTAAAAATATTTGAATTTTCATTTGGAAGAAGGGCTATAACCGGCTGATAAACAAACTGAACCTCTTTAGTGCGCTCATTTATGAAAATATAGTCCAAATCAAGCAGCAGATTATCATATGAAAAGCCGTAGATTTCAATTTTATTGACCGCCTCTGCGATTTGTGCGATAATCAAAAAGAAATCATATTTAGTGATTCCGTTTTGAAGAAAGCTTTTCAGATAAACGCCTATCGGCGCGCTGTAATCGATCTTTTTATCATTTCTGACAACGGGGCGCATCAAGCCGCGGATCATTTTCTGCTGAAAAACGGCAAGCTCTCTTTCGTTTAACTGCTCGCCCTTTTGCAGTTTTGATTTAACCGTTATTTGCCCGTTTTTAAAATCCACATTCAATTTTGACATAGTATCTCCCCATTAAAACACACGCCTTAAGCAGCCGTTTCGGTCTGTAAAATTCTCCTTTTTAGGATGAAATTCACAATTATTTATTCAAACTTAAAAAAATTTTACATAAATTTTATATATTTTACAATATTTGCAGGGTAACGGACTTGATTTGCTATGTAAAAAACTTCAATTATTGTTAATTATCTGCTATAATATATAAAAATAATTTGTTTTCGGAGCTATTTATGATAAATATTGCAATTTTAGAAGACGATGTAAATTATTCGGAAATAATTTCATACAAAATAGAAAAATGCATTGCTGAAAATTTCAACCTTGAATTTGAAATGAGAAGCTTTAATGATGTTGCAAAATTTTCACAGTTTATGGAAGCAAATAAAATCGACATAGCGTTTATCGATATATTGGTGAACGGCACCAACACCATGGACTGGTCTGTTTTGAACATCCGCAGCCGTCACACTCAGGTGATCTTTATGACGGCGTATCCTCAAGAGGCGTACAGCATATCGGAAACTCAGTGCTGCTACTACCTGATAAAATCACGCATAACCGACAGCACGCTTTCAAAGGCCATTCAGCGGGCGCTGCAAAAAATCACAAAAAAAGACCCCAATTTCATAAATCTGAAGCTGGGGAGCAAGAGCATTTCCGTAAATATACACGATATTCTTTATATTGAAACATTCAACAACAGCATTATGCTGCATATGGATTCAAGCGAAAAGATATCCGTTTATACAAGTCTTAAGGATTTTTCAAAAAATCTGCCGCCAAACTTTTTAAGGTGCCACAAAAGCTATATGATAAATATGAATCACATACGCAGCTACGAACCGCACAAATTTGTGCTGCGCTCCGGCGACAGTATTCCGATACCTCCGAAAAAATACAAAGGCGTAGTTGCGGCATATGAAAACTACCTGACAAATCTGTAATATAAAGGAGAGCGTTTTAATGGGACCGATAATTGATTTAACAAATCTTTTTCCTTGGAGAATAATGCTTTTATTTTCTTACAGCTTTGCAGCTTATAATATTGCGCACAGCATTTTAAAAGATAAATATCACCCGCTACTGACTTTCGGCGCTTTATTTTTAACCAGGATTCTTGCATCCGAACTGTTTTTTGATAATGCGGAGTTGAATATTCTCGGCTACCCCGTATATACGGTGATGGTCTTCATTGTTTTGCTTCTTCTTACAGAAGGTAAATTGCTTCGTAAAATAATGTGCAGTCTTTTTTGCATTCTCTCTCATCTGTTGACCGTTCTTTTGCTTGGCGTAATGCAGATTATAATATATCACGGCAACGCATACGAGGATGTGTTCGGCACAGAGAATCAAAACCTGGATTTTCTTTATATTTTCCTTATTGAGATAATATGCTTTATCGCAATAAGCTTCTTTTTTGCAGGCGTTTTAAAAGTATTTTCACAAAGGAAATCAAAATCGAACAGCTTGAAAATATTTTCATATTTTACATTCATACCGGTATCGCATATATCAACATTTATAATTGCATTATTCATCTCGCCGGCTAATTTTGATGAAGCGCCGAATTTCGGCTTTACAGTCAATTTTGTAACATTAGGAATAATGGCTGTTATAATTGCGTTTGATTGCTCTTTCCCTTTTATAATAGACTATTTTCAAAAAATACAAGAGCAAAACATCAAAAACGAAAAAGAGCTTTTGATAAACAAGATGGATTACCAGCAAATGCTTATGCTCAAGGAGGAAAAACAGGAATTCAGAAAGATAAAGCATGATTTTATCAACATAACGGCGACCGCGAAAGGCTTTATTGAGATAGGGAAACCCGAAAAGGCATTATCCATTTTAAATTCTACAAACGAGGATCTGACGGGACTTGCAGGCTTTTCAATTTGCTCCAACGAAACGATCAACACAATCTTGTATATAAAACAGCAGCAGGCAAAAAGCAGCGGTATTCATTTTATAACGAACATATCGGAAACCTATGCGGTTTTATTGGATGACTATGATTTCTGCCGGCTGCTGAATAACATAATCGACAATTCCTTGAATGCTGCTTCTGAGCTGAAAGAAAATAAAGAATGTAAAATCGATATTGAAATAGACGAGAATTCAATCAGTATCAAAAGCGAAAACAGCTTTATTGAAAAGAAAATCAAACGAAAAAAGGATGGTCACGGAAACGGCATAGGCATCATCAAAGAAATCGCAAAAAAATACGGAGGCACATACTCCACAAGGCAGGAAAACGATGTTTGGTATACCCAAACCCTACTTGAAAACAAAAAATCGGCAGATAGTACCCACTCCCCGAAATTTGGCTTAACTACGCGGTTTTCAAAAGCTGAATGATTATCCGTACCCGATGCTTACATAAGAAAGAGCAGAAAATTCCGTGCTTTATCTAAGCACAAAATAAAAGACAGCCGCTGCAGTGCGGCTGTCTTTTGATTTGCTTTAATCGCGGTTGTAGATGTCTCTGGTGTAGGTTTTGCTGCTGACATCCCGGAGCTCGTCGCTCATACGGTTGGCGATGATGACATCGCTGCGGCGCTTGAATTCGCCGAGGTCGTTTACGACCTCGTTGCCGAAGAAGAGAGCGCCGTTTTCAAGCGTGGGCTCAAAGATTATGACATTTGCGCCGACTCCGCGCAGGCGTTTGATTACGCCCTGGATGGAGCTTTGGCGGAAATTATCCGAATTTGATTTCATCGTGAGCCTGTGCACGCCGATGGTTGCCATATGGCGGGAGCTGTGGCCGGCGAGCTCCAGCACGCGCGAGGCGATGAAGCTCATCCTGGTCTGGTTTGAATCCACGATTGCCTTTATGAGATTTTCGGGAATATCGGCATAGTTTGCAAGAAGCTGCTTTGTGTCCTTAGGCAGGCAGTAGCCGCCGTAGCCGAACGAGGGGTTATTATAGTGCGAGCCGATTCTCGGGTCGAGCCCGATGCCCTCGATTATCTCCTTGGTGTCAAGCCCGTGCAGCTCGGCATAAGTATCCAGCTCGTTGAAGTAGCTGACACGAAGTGCAAGGTATGTGTTGGCGAAAAGCTTTACAGCCTCCGCCTCCGTGGGCTTTGTGAAAAGCACGGGGATATCCTGCTTTACCGCGCCGGCGCAAAGAAGCGATGCAAAGGTGTGCGCCGCCTCCTCAAGCCTTTTGCTTGAATGATCGTAGCCCACGATTATGCGGCTGGGATAAAGATTATCGTAAAGCGCCCTGCCCTCTCTTAAAAATTCCGGGCTGAAGATGATATCAAGCTGGGGATATTTTTTTGAGAGCGAAACGGTGCAGCCGACGGGAACAGTGGATTTTATGACCACCACGGCGCCGGTGTTTACGCTTTTTACAAGCTCCAGCACAGCCTCAACGGAGGAGATGTCAAAATAATTCTTTTTTTCATCATAGTCCGTAGGGGTGGATACGATTATGAAATCCGCTTTTGAATAAGCATCTGCCCCGTTTGTTGTGGCGGTCAAATCAAGCTCTTTGTTTTCAAGGAAATCGGAGATCTCCTTATCAACGATAGGAGATTTGCGCGAATTTATAAGGCGCACCTTTTCCTCTACAATATCTACAGCGTAAACAGTGTTGTGCTGGGCGAGCAGCACCGCGTTTGAAAGACCCACATAGCCCGTGCCCGCAACGGCAACGGTGTACTTTTTATTTTCCATACTGGCTCCTTTCGGAAGCGAACGCAACGGTTTGTACAAAGCTGAGAGCGCTTTGCGGAGTTTCGCATTAAAACATTATGTTATTTTTTCTTGAATTTTTCAAAAAAGCCCTCTTTGCCGGAATTTTTGGGAGCTACATACGAGCTGTCAAACTTTTTGAGCAGCTCCTTTTGCTCCTGGCTGAGGCTCTTCGGAATATCAACGACTATTCTGACGAACTGGCTGCCCTTGCCCACGGAATCAAGATGCTGAACGCCCTTGCCCTTGAGCTTGAACACATCGCCGGGCTGAGTGCCGGCGGGCATATTATATTTGACATCGCCGTCCAGCGTGGGGACCTTGAGCTCCGCTCCGAGCGCCGCCTCAACCATTGAAACATGCTTGTCGAGCCAGATATCGTCGCCGTCACGCCTGAAGAATTTATGCGGCGTTACGCGCACCGTTACCTTTAAATCGCCGGACGGACCGCCGTTTGTGCCGGTATTGCCCATTCCGTGAAGGTTTATGATCCTTGTTTCATCTATACCGGCGGGGAAATCGACCGAAAGCTTTTTCTTGATTCTGACCTTGCCCTTGCCTGCGCATTTACGGCACGGCGTTTCAATGATCTTGCCGCGGCCGCCGCACACGCTGCACGGGCGCTGCTGCGTTACAACGGTGAAGCCCATTCTGTTTTGAACATTGACATATCCCTTGCCGCCGCAGTTTGAGCAGGTTTTTGCCTGCGTTCCCTTAGCGGCGCCGGTGCCGCCGCACTCGCTGCAATCCTCAACGCGCGGAACCTCTATCTGCTTTTTGCAGCCCTTTGCCGCCTCCTCAAATGTGAGGGTGACGGAAAGCTGGATATCGCGCCCCTTTCTGGGTGCGTTCGGATTTGAAGCGCCGAAGCCGCCGCCGAAACCGCCGCCGAAGAAGGTGGAGAATATGTCGCCGAGGTCTATATCGCCGTCAAAGCCGAAGCCGCCGCCGTAGCCGCCCGCGCCCTGGCCCGCGCCGTAATTCGGGTCAACTCCGGCAAAGCCGAACTGGTCGTAGCGCTGCCTTTTCTGCGGGTCGGAAAGCACCTCGTAGGCCTCGTTGCACTCCTTGAACTTCTCCTCCGCCTCCTTATCGTTTGGGTGAAGGTCGGGGTGGTATTTTTTAGCCGTTTTTCTGTATGCCTTTTTTATATCGTCCTCCGACGCGCCCTTTTGAACGCCGAGGACCTCATAATAATCACGCTTTGATTCTGCCATACTGCCCTCCTTTTACCGACAGACCGAGGCGGCGGAAAAGCTTCCGCCGCCCTGCCGGATTTGTTGTGATAAGCGCCGCAGAGAAGCGTATCAGTTATCGTCTACCTCTGTGAAATCGGCGTCAGTATAGCCTTCGCCGCCCTGCTGAGCGCCGCCCTGAGCCTGCTGGCCCGCGCCGCCCTGCTGAGCGCCCTGGGCGCCCTGAGCGGCCTGCGCCGCCTGATAGAGCTTCTGGGAAACCTCGTAGAACTTATTCTGAAGATCGTCCTGAGCGGACTTGATGGCGTCAAGATCCTCGCCCTTGAGCGCCTCTCTGAGGGTGGAGCATTTGGTTTCAAGCGCCGTTTTATCGTCTGAAGAGAATTTATCGCCGTTTTCGGAGATGAGCTGCTCCGTTTGATAAGCAAGCTGCTCGGCGTTGTTCTTAAGGTCTACCGCCTCGCGCCTCTTCTTATCCTCCTCGGCGAACTGCTCCGCCTCCTTAACAGCCTTGTCTATATCCTCCTTGCTCATATTGGAGGAAGCGGTGATGCTGATATGCTGCTCCTTGCCGGTGCCGAGATCCTTTGCGGAAACATGAACGATGCCGTTTGCATCTATATCAAATGTTACCTCGATCTGCGGAACGCCGCGGCGGGCGGGCAAAATGCCGTCCAGATGGAACATACCGAGCGTTTTGTTATCCTTGGCGAACTGCCTTTCACCCTGAAGAACATGAACCTCAACCGAGGTCTGATTATCCGCCGCGGTGGAGAATATCTGCGATTTCTTGGTGGGGATGGTGGTGTTTCTTTCAATGATAACGGTGTTTACGCCGCCCATTGTTTCTATGCCGAGCGAAAGCGGGGTAACATCAAGAAGAAGCAGACCCTTGACATCGCCGCCGAGAACGCCGCCCTGAAGCGCAGCGCCCATTGCAACGCATTCGTCGGGATTGATGCCCTTGAACGGCTTTTTGCCGCTGAACTTTTCAATCGCCTCCTGAACGGCGGGGATACGCGTGGAGCCGCCTACGAGCAGCACCTTATCTATCTCGTTCATTGAAAGGCCGCTGTCCTGCATAGCCTGGCGGACGGGACCCATCGTTTTTTCAACAAGGTCGGCAGTCATCTGGTTGAACTGCGCCCTTGTGAGAGTCATTTCAAGGTGCTTGGGGCCGGTTGCATCCTGAGTGATGAACGGCAGCGAAATCTGAGCCGTTGTCATTCCGGAGAGGTCTATCTTTGCCTTTTCCGCAGCCTCTTTAACGCGCTGCATAGCCATTTTATCGTTTGAAAGGTCTATGCCGTTCGTCTTTTTGAACTCGGAAACGATCCAGTCCATAACCTTTTTATCAAAATCATCGCCGCCGAGGCGGTTGTTGCCCGCCGTTGCAAGAACCTCCTGAACGCCGTCGCCCATCTCGATGATGGAAACATCGAAGGTGCCGCCGCCGAGGTCGTAGACCATAACCTTTTGATCCTCTTCCTTATCTATGCCGAAGGCGAGCGCCGCCGCGGTGGGCTCGTTTATGATTCGCTTAACATCAAGGCCGGCGATCTTGCCCGCGTCCTTGGTTGCCTGGCGCTGTGAATCCGTGAAATAGGCGGGAACGGTGATGACCGCCTCCGTTACCTTTTCGCCGAGATAGCTTTCCGCGTCTGTTTTCAGCTTTTGAAGGATGATGGCGGAGATCTCCTGCGGAGTGTACGCCTTATCGTCTATATTGACCTTATAGTCAGAGCCCATATGCCTCTTGATGGAGCTGATGGTCCTCTCCGGGTTCGTTATCGCCTGGCGCTTTGCAACATTGCCGACCATTCTTTCGCCGTCCTTGCTGAACGCAACTACGGACGGAGTGGTTCTTGCGCCCTCCGCGTTGGGGATAACTACTGCCTCGCCGCCCTCGATAACGCTGACGCAGCTGTTTGTTGTGCCTAAATCAATACCTATAATCTTTGACATAATATATCTTCCTCCCGTAAAATTTTATCAAATTTAATTTGCAGTTCTTACCATTGCGGCTCTGATGATCTTATCGCCGATCTTGTAGCCCTTCTGGTAAACATCCACGATCTCGCCCGCGGCATATTTATCGTCCTCAATATGCATAACCGCGTTGTGAAGATTGGGGTCGAAAGTTTCGCCCGGCTTGCCGAACACCTCTATGCCGAGCTTTTCAAGCACGCCGCCGAGCTTGGCGAAGGTCATCTCAACGCCCTTTTTCAGCGCCTCGTAATCCTCCGTTTCGTTGGCGAGCGCCCTTTCAAGGTCGTCAATGACCGGAAGCAGCTCCTTAACGGTGTCCGCCTTTGCAAAGGAATAAGCGTCCTGCCTTTCCTTTTCGCTGCGGCGCTTGTAATTTGAATACTCAGCCGTTACGCGCAAGAGCCGGTCCTTTGCCTCCTCAAGCTCTTTTGCCGCGGCGTCTGCAGTCTCGCTGCCGCCGTCACCGTTATCGGCGGCGTCCGCTGCGGTATCGGCAGTGTTCGCAGCCTCCTGCGCCTGCTTGCCGTTTTCAATATCCGGCTGAGGCTTTTTTGCGGCGTCCTTTTCCTTTTTACTCAAACGACGCGCCTCCCTCTTTTAAATATTTTTTAACTGTGTTGATTATATATTCAGCCCGCACAAGCACGGACGAATAATCGATTCTGGTTGAGCCGGTCAAGCCCAGCACGGCAGTTTGAGCGTTGTTGTAGCTGAATCTGCCGAGCAGAGTTACCGTATCCTTCATAATCGGGTGGGGATTTTCGTTTCCGATGAAAAGCTGAAGCTCGCGCCCCGTTTCACAGAACCTGCGAAGCGCCTGAACCACCTGAGATTTTGATGCGAACAGCGAAAGGATCTTATACACCCGATCGCCGAGCTCGGTGTGGGAAAGCAGATTTGTTTCGCCCTCAAACTCCACGGTCTCCTCCGACGCCTCGGCGCACAGCGAGCAGAGGCTTGTGAGCGCCGGCAGCATATCGAACACCCTTGCGCCGAGCGCCGGCGCGGTATTTTGCAGCAGCGCGGGCGTTACATCGCGCAGCGGCGTGCCGATAAAGAACCTGCCCACAACGGAATAAAAGAGCCTTCTGAACTCCTCGTCCGCCGGGCACGAGAGCCTGCAGACCGAGGATTTTATCCTGCCTCCCACGGAGAGCATAACTATCATTGCCTTATCGTTTCCGGCGGGGATCAGCTCCGCGCCCTGCACGCAGTCATAATCATCGCGCATAAGGCTGTAAAACGCGGCGCAGCCCGTTTCCTTTTGCAGCAGGTAAGCACCGTCGTGCAAAAGCCTTTCGGGGTCGCCCGCATTGACGGATAGCGCCTGAGCAATCTGCTCCTTTTCCGCCGGCGAAAGCTCGCTGGGTATCATCAGATTATCAACATAATAGCGAAAAGAGGATTTGCTGGGAAGCCTGCCGCCGCTGGTGTGCATCTGCTGGAGCATACCGAGCTGTGTGAGGTATGCCATCTCGTTTCTTATTGTGGCGCTTGAGACCTTGTAAGGAAGCAGCCCGGCAAGCGTTTTTGAGCCTATCGGCTCGCCCGTTTTGATATAGCAGTCTATTATGAGCTGAAGTATTGCCGCCTGCCTTTGACCCAACATTCTTTTCACCGCCTTTTTGAATTAGCACTCTAACACCTTGAGTGCTAACTTCATTTCCTATATTATATCCAATCTTTGATTTTGTCAACACTTTTTTTGAAAATAAATCGTGAACAATAACAAAAGCGGGCTGCCGTTTTGCCGGCGCACCCGCTTTAAACGATTATTTGATTATATCCGAGCTTGCGGCGGCGTTTTTGAGCATTGCGCTGTTGATAAGTATCTGCTGCGGCTGCTCAAAAAGCTGCGCGGGCTGCGGCTGCGCCTTATCCGTTTGCGGCGGAGCCGTTTCCATATCCTTTACCATCTGCGCAAGCTCGTCTGCCGCGCGGCGGATCTCCTCTTCTTTTTCGCGCTCTATTTCCTCAAAATAGCCGCGGCTCATATAGATATAGCCGTAAAATTTCTGGCCGAATCTGTTTGTGCCGCTTTCAAACACCGTGGTGTCAAAATACCTGCCGCCCCAGTGCGACTGCGAGGCTGTGACGGTGCTGCCCTCTATCTTTTCAACAACGGCAACATGGTTGCTCCAGCACGCGACCGCGCCGAGCTCAGGCTCGCTGCCGTATTCATAGTAGCCGTTATTCTTGTTGATGAACCACCAGTCACCCGCGCTGCCGTGAGTTATCTTCGGCTTTTTGCCGGTTATCTCGTAAATCCTGCCGTAGGCGTACGCCACGCAGTTCGGCATGCCGTAGCCCGTTTGGGAATAGGCGTTAAGCTCTCTGTTATAATAAGCGTTTGAGCGCGAGGGCGAGCTGAGCCTCGGCTCGAATCCGGCTTCCTCTGCCGAAGCGGTGACGGGAAACGCCGTTACCAGCATAAAAAAGGCAAGCAGAGTTACTGCCAGCGATCGTATTATGGTTTTCATTCTTACCTCCGATACTTCCGGGCAAGCCCGGTTCGGCGCGCTGATTTTTAACATAACCGCGCCGTTTTTCGACCTAACGGTAAAAATTGTAACACATTTGTAACTTTTTAATCTATATGAAATTTCACCAAGCGTTTTGTAACCATTTTGTAATAACTATACATCTTCCACAAAATTTTGCCGAAAGGGTTGACATCTTTTCTGACAGATTTTGGGTTGTGTAAAAAGCAAATGCTGCAAATCAAAGGCTTTTTTTGCAAAAACGAATAAATTACCTGTTATAGCGCGGGCGGCGGCGCGGATAATACTAATACATATTATATAAACATTATATAAAGGAACCAAGGAGGACGAATATGCCGGATATATTCAATATGACGAATGAGATGAACGATTATTTCAAATCGCTGCCGAAAAGCGTTCAAAGCGCGCTTGTGTATTCGGGAGCAAAGGCAAACAGCCTTGCCGATCTTAAGGCGGTTGCGCAGGAGTATCTCGGAAATGAAGCAGCCGAAGAGAAATAAAACAGTAAGCTCACCGCGCGGCTCTTACAGGCGAAAATACAGGCTCGACCCGTCTGTTGCAAACAGATACGGCGCCAATGTAAGTAATCCGTGCGTGCAACCTGACGGCAGAACCGAAACGGGAATACCCGTTCCGAGCGAGGAGAATGTTGAATACGCGCGCGAGTACCAGCAGGAAAACAAGCTGTAAAAAAACGGGCCTCTCCGACAAAGGAGAAGCCCGCGGCTTTACTGAGAATATTACAGATGGAAGATAAGATCGTCGCTCTTTTTATTGAATATGAACACGCCTACGATAAGCGTGCCCACCGCCCACGCAGTGGCGTACGCCAGAAGCTTCCAGCTCATCGGCTGGCAATACAGCACGCACTGCCGGAAAAGCTCAAGCATTGAATACAGCGGATTCACCTTTATCAGGAAAGAGGTCCAGTCCCCCTTTATCTGCTGAAGCGGATAGATTATGGGGATCATATAAAACAGCAGGGTGCAGAAAACATCCCATATATACTCCACATCCCTGAAATACACCTGCAAAACGGATAGTATGAGACCCACGCCGATAACGAACACCAGCAAAATTGCCATCGGCACGAAGAACAGCAGCGCATAGCCGTTCATCGTGAGGCCGGAGCCGCCGCTGACGCCCGACACCTTAAAGAATATCCAAACGCAGATATAGCACAAAAGCGATATTGCAAAGGTGACGAAATTTGAAAGTATGCCGGAGAGCGGATACATATATTTAGGGACATACACCTTTTTAATGATCGGCGCGTTGCTTCTGAACGAAGCGAGGGCGCGCTTGCTTGAGGAGGTGAAAAACTCAAACATAAGCCTGCCGGTGAAAAGATAGACCGGATAGCAGACGATATGCTGCCTGTTTGAGCCGAAAATATTGCCGAACACGACCGAAAGCACGATCATATTGAGAAGCGGCTGAAGAAAGCTCCAAAATATGCCGAGCCACGAATCCCTGTACTTGAGCTTGATGTTTTTGCGCGTAAGCTCGCCGAGCAGATTGCGGTATTTTCTGAAGACCTCAAAAAAATGCCGAAGCTCGGGATTTTTTATTTTATCCATTTTTTACGCTCCAATAAAACCGAAAAGCATCGAAACGCCGTTTTGCACCGCGCCGTTAAAAGGCGGGGCGTTTGAGCGTTTCGGGCAAAATAGGCTTATAAATCGCAGTCATTATATCACAAGCAACGGCGTTTGTAAATAATAGTAACAATTATTTAACTTTTACGACTCTCACGCTCTTACCTCAAGCGAAAGCTCCTCGGCTATCGTGCGGGCTATCTTTCTTACGCTTGCGCCGCCGAAAACAACGATGTCCGCCGCGGCGAGATATTTTGAGCGCCGCTCGTTAAAAAGGCGCAGCGCGCTTTCCCTGTTTTTGAAGAGCGGGCGCGTTTCGGCGCTGCCCACCCTTTTGCATATAATGCTGAAGGGCGTGTCTATAAAAACAATCTTGGCCCCGCCCTTTAACGCGGCAACATTTCTTTCGTACACCGCCGCGCCGCCTCCCGTGGAGATGACGGTGTTTTTCAGCTTTGCCGCCTCCCTGCACGCCTCGAACTCGGCGTCGCGGAAGCGCTGCTCGCCGAGTTCCTCTATTGCTCTGCCGGCAGGCATACCGAGAAGCTGCTCGGCAAGCTCGTCCGTATCAACGAAATCCATACCGGTTATCTTGGCAAGGTCGCGCCCGACGGAGGTTTTGCCCGCGCCCATAAAGCCGCAAAGCGCAATATTCATCTGCCCAGCAACTCCTTTTGCGTTTCTTTAGTTACGGCGGCTATCTCCGCCGGCTCAAAGCTTTCGCCGAGCCATATCTCCTGAGCCGCAGCCGCCTGCCACACAAGCATTGAAAGCCCGTTTTCGGCGGGTATCCCCGCCTGCGCCGCTTTTTTTAAGAGCTGCGTTTCGGCGGGATTATAGATAACATCGAACACGGCGGAGGCGCTTTTGATTATATCATCCGGCAAAGGGCACGCCTGCGTGTTTGGGAACATTCCGCAGGAGGTGCAGTTGATTATGAGGTCCCACCCCGCGCCGAGCCTTTCATATTCGCAAACGGCGGCGGATATTGAAAGCTTTTTTGAAATCTCGCCGCAGAGCTTTTCAGCCTCTGAAAGCGACGAGGGGCGGCACGCAACGGTCAAATCGCAGCCGTGAAGCGCAGCCTCAAACGCAGCCATTCTTGCCGCGCCGCCGTTTCCGCAGACGAGCACGCGCCCCGAAAGGCTCATCCCCGCGCCGGAAAGAGCGCGCAGAAAGCCTGTGCAGTCGGTATTATGCCCTATCAGCGCACCGTTGGTTGAAACGGTGTTTACCGCGCCGAAGAGCGCAGCCTTTTCATCAAGGGAGTCAAGATATTTAATTATGCTTACCTTATGCGGGATCGTTACATTAAAGCCGCCGAGCGATGCCAGGCGCCCGATATTTTTTTCGAGCGCGCTTTCCTCAAGCTCAAAAAGCTTATAGCCAGCCTCCCTGCCCCGCAGAGAAAAAAGACGCGAATGGATGAACGGGGAAAGAGAATGGCCGAGCGGATATCCCGTTAAGCCGAACTGCTGCATAGCGCCACCTTTTTTATTTTGCGGCAAAATACGCCGCGCAAAGTATTGACAACGAGTGATAAATTTTATAATATAATAACACAAAGGATAGATTTTAACAACTGTATTTTAGGAGTGTTTCGGTTATGATTTTTGAAAAAGTTGTGCGTATCCTTGCAGAGCAGCTGAGCGTGGACGAGGATAAGATCACGATGGCGAGCCTTTTGGAGGAGGACCTTGACGCCGACAGCCTTGACGCCATAGACATCGTTATGAGCATTGAGGACGAATTCGGCATAGAGGTGCCGGACGAGGCGATAGCTCAGATGAAATCCGTTGAGGATATTGTGAATTTCATAGAGAGCAATCAGTGAGCGGCTTTATTTACCCGTTTTAAGCGGGCAGGCTGATTTTTATATAAAAGCGACTTTTGCCGCGGGCATTTTTGCACCGGCGCAGCGCAAAATTGTGCAAAGCGCACAAAAAGCGCGGTTTTTAAAGTATAAATTGACATAGGGGAAAATAAATATTAAAATAAGAGTAAGACCTGTGCTTACTCTTTTTTATTTTCCGCAGCGACGGAAGGAAAGGGCGTTATTATGGAGAAAAAATATGTGCTTGCGCTTGACCAGGGAACAACAAGCTCCCGCGCCATCGTTTTTAACAAAAAGGGCGAGATAGTTGCAAAGGGGCAAAAGGAATTTAACCAATACTACCCAAAAAACGGCTGGGTTGAGCACGACCCTAACGAGATACTTTTTTCTGAGCTTGAAGCGGTGATAGAGGTTTTCCGCAGCGGAAAAATAAATCCGAGCGAGATTGCCGCCATAGGCATCACGAACCAGCGCGAGACCACGATAGTGTGGGATAAGGAGACGGGCAAGCCCGTTTATAACGCCATCGTGTGGCAGTGCCGCCGCACGGCGGATTACTGCGAGGAGCTAAAGGCTCAGGGGCTGGGCGACTACATAAAGGACACGACCGGCCTGCTGATAGACGCTTATTTTTCCGGCACCAAAATCAAATGGATACTTGACAATGTTGAGGGCGCAAGGGAGCGCGCGGAAAAGGGAGAGCTGCTTTTCGGCACGGTTGACACCTGGCTTATCTGGAACCTTACGGCGGGCAAGGTGCATGTTACGGATTATTCAAACGCCTGCCGCACGATGCTTTTTGACATAGACAAGCTGCAGTGGGACCCGTATCTGTGCGAAAAGCTCGGCATACCGATGAATATGCTGCCTGAGGTAAAGCCCTCAAGCTGCGTTTACGGCGAATGTGTTAAATTTCCCGGAATGGACGCGATTGCCGGAGTGCCGATTGCAAGCGCGATAGGCGACCAGCCCGGAGCGCTCTTCGGCCAAGGCTGCTTTGAGGAGGGCCAGGCGAAAAACACATACGGCACCGGCTGCTTTTTGCTGATGAACACGGGGGCCAAGCGCATAAACTCGCGCTCCAACCTGCTCACGGGCGTTGCCTGGGGGCTGGACGGGAAGATAACCTACGACCTTGAAGGCTCCGCGTTCAACGCGGGCTCCGTGATAAAATGGCTGCGCGACGAGGTGGAGCTTATCAAAAGCGCGCCCGAATGCGACATACTTGCAGAGCAGGTTGAGGATTCAAACGGCCTGTTCTTTGTGCCGGCGTTCACTGGCCTCGGCGCGCCGTACTGGGATATGTACGCCCGCGGCTGTATGATAGGGCTTACAAGAAGCGTAAACAAAAAGCACATCTGCCGCGCGGTGCTTGAGAGCATCACATATCAGATGACGGACCTGCTTGAGGCGATGATGGCGGACAGCGGCATACTGCTTAAGGACCTGCGCGTTGACGGAGGCGCTTCAGTTTCTGACATAATGATGCAGATACAGGCGGATATGACGGGCGTTAATGTTAACAGGCCGGTAAACAAGGAGGCTACGGCGCTCGGCGCGGCGTATCTTGCGGGGCTTGCCGTGGGCGTTTGGAGCGGCACGGACGAGATAGAGGCGAACAGGCAGGTTGAAAAGGTGTTTGTGCCCTCTATGGAAACGCAGAGGCGCAACGCGCTTTACGCAAACTGGAAGCGCGCCGTTGAGCGCTCCAGAAACTGGGAGAGATAAAGCGCTTTTGCGGCGCAAAACAACAATCGGAGGATATAAAATGGACTACAAAAAGGAATCCCTTAAGCTGCACGAGCAGTGGAGGGGCAAGGTGGAGGTAACGGCGCGCGCAAAGGTGGACAGCAGCGAGGCGCTTTCGCTTGCTTACACGCCGGGCGTTGCGCAGCCCTGCCTTGAGATTCAAAAGGATTATTCAAAAAGCTGGGAGCTGACGCGCCGCTGGAATATGGCGGCTGTAATAACGGACGGCTCCGCCGTGCTTGGCCTGGGCGACATAGGGCCGGAGGCAGGTATGCCCGTTATGGAGGGCAAATGCGTGCTGTTTAAGGAGTTCGGCGGAGTAGATGCGTTTCCGCTTTGCGTGCGCACCAAGGATGTGGATGAATTCGTGCGCACCGTTTACAACATCAGCGGCTCCTTCGGCGGCATAAATCTTGAGGACATTGCCGCTCCCCGCTGCTTTGAGATAGAGGAAAAGCTTAAAAAGCTGTGCGATATTCCTATCTTTCACGACGACCAGCACGGCACCGCCGTTGTTGTGAGCGCGGCTTTGATAAACGCCTCGCGCCTTACGGGCAAGCCGCTTTCGGAATGCTGCGCCGTTATAAACGGCTCCGGCGCGGCGGGGATAGCGATTGCAAAGCTGCTTATCCGCCTTGGAATAGGCGACGCTGTGCTGTGTGACAGGACGGGCGCGATATATTCCGGCAGAGAGGGGTTAAACCCCTACAAGGCGCAGGTTGCCGAGATGAGCAACAGGCGCGGCGTTAAGGGAACGCTTGCCGACGCCGTTAAGGGAAGCGACATATTCATAGGCGTTTCCGCGCCCGGAGTGCTGACGCAGGAAATGGTTAAAACAATGAACAAGGACGCAGTGGTGCTGGCTATGGCGAACCCCGTGCCGGAGATAATGCCCGACGAGGCAAAGGCCGCCGGCGCGGCGATAGTGGGCACGGGCAGATCCGATTTTCCGAACCAGATAAACAATGTGGTGGCGTTTCCCGGCATATTCCGCGGCGCGCTTGATGTTAGGGCAAGCAGCATAACAGAGAATATGAAGATCGCCGCAGCGGAGGCGATTGCCGGCCTTGTGGGCGACGGGGAGCTGAAGCCCGATTACATCCTGCCGTTTGCGTTTGACGCGCGCGTTAAGGACGCTGTTGCCGGCGCGGTGGCAGACGCGGCAAGAAAAGACGGCGTTGCAAGGATATAGCGTGCGGCGCAGTATATAATGTATATAATTAAATAATGTATAATACGGCGATACGCAAAAGAGCGCCGCGGGGGCTTACACCCTGCGGCGCTTTTATTATGCCGATAAAAATCGAGCATTATTCTCATTGCGAGGCTTATTTTGTTTGAGCCGTGAGCGCGGCTATCCTTTCATTTACGCGCTCGCGCATTTGGAGCAGCCATTTTGCGCTGTGCGGATATTCGCTGAAGGTGAGCGGCGAATCAAGCCCCTCTTCAAGAACGCGAATCGCCTCCTCGCGCCCCGCGAGGCTTTCAAGAAGCCTTAGCGCGCGAAGGTCGCTGACAGCGTCTGCAAACAGATGCAGCCTTATTGAATCCAGCGGCTCTAAATCGTTGCCGGGATAGACCACATAGCTGTCGCCCGCCGGAAATTTGCCGCCGGCGTCCGATTCCGCAAACGGGTCTGCAAGGCGCTTTGAAAAACGAGTGTAGTAAAAATTATAGCCCCAGTGAAGAAAGCCGCTGACATCAAATTTGAAAAGCTGCGCGCCGATGACGCGGCAGCGCTCGGACGGCATGGCGAAAAATCTGTTTGACACATATTTTTTGCCCTGCGCGCTGCAGTAGTAAGCCCAAAGCTCCGGCACATTGCCGATAAACGGCTCTATATGGTCCGTTGCCGGAATCGGGCAGCGCACCGCGCCGTTTTGATAAAACGAATAATCGGAAAGCGCGTCTACTATCTTGAAGCCGTCAAAATTGCGCTTGACCGTATCCGCCGCCTTTTGATAGGCGCGAAGCTGGCGCTTTGCAGGCTCGTCAGAAACATGGATAAGGCAGCGCTCGGTTATTCCCTTTTTATCCGCATACTTCTTAAACGCCGATGCAAACTGCTCAAGGAAGAGGCGGTAGCGCTTGCCCGATGCGCTTGTTGACCAGCCGAAGATCCTTTTTTCCCTGCCGTTTACGCGGGCGATTATCTTTGGCGCGTGCCTTGCGCCCCACTGGGTGAACAGGTGGCTCATCTCAAAATACTCTATGCCGCAGCTGCGGCACATATCCACCCATTTATCAAGCTGCTCAAACGAAAATTCATAGCTGCTGCCGTTTTTCACAACGCCAACGAGCTGAACGGTGGGCCTTTCGCCGCCGGGCTTAGTATCAAGCGGAGGGGTGAAGAGCGGGGTCAGCACGCAGTTCATACCGTTTTGAACCGCGCGGCGCAGAAAATTCTCCGTACAACGCCAATATTCGGGTGAAAACGCCTCAAAGCCATAATAGCTCATAAGGCAGTCCGTATGAAACCAGTTTGTGTAGATAAGCTCCTGAGCGGGAAGCTCGCAGCCTATGACATCAAGGCGCAGCGTTTTTGCCGCCCCGCCGCAGGTGAATTCAAGCTCAAAGCTGCCGGCTCGTGAGGCGCAGACGCGCGCCCACACGCAGCAAAGGCCCGTTTTTGGCGCAGTGAAAGACGAGCCTGAGAGCGGACGCAGCAGATCGGGATACGCCGGATGAACGCCCGGTATATAATAATCGTCCGCATTTTTGTCACGCACGAAGCCTGCCGGTATCTCCTCAACAAGGCTTAGCGAAACGGACACCCCGTTCGGGATATTTGCCGAAAGCTCCACCCTCTCCCCTTTTTCCGCGGAAAAAAGCAGCTGAAACGAGCTTTTTTCGTTTACCATTGCGGAATATTCCGCATAGGGCTCAAAATCCGGCTTTGAATCGTGAAACACTTTTTCGAGAGGGGATATTATATTGATCAGCCTTGCCATAAGCTTCCTCCTTGCACGGCGGCGCAAGCCGCGTTTTGCCAATATATTTTACCAAAGAAGCGGGCATTTGTAAAGGCGAAGCGCGGTTTGTTTATAATTTAATAATATGCCTTGCCAAACACGGCGCATAGTGGTAAAATACAAGCGCATAAAAATCCGCGGCGTTTTGCGCCAGCTTATTGATTCGGAGAGTGAAAATATGAACAACAGCGATATCAGAAACATTGCCATAATCGCGCATGTTGACCACGGCAAGACCACGCTTGTTGACGAGATGCTGCGCCAAAGCGGCACCTTTCGCGCCAACGAGGTGGTGGACGAGCGCGTTATGGACAGCAACGACCTTGAGCGCGAGCGCGGCATAACGATACTTTCCAAAAACACGGCGGTACATTATAACGGCGTTAAGATAAACATCGTTGACACTCCCGGCCACGCCGATTTCGGCGGCGAGGTGGAGCGCATACTTACCATGGTGGACGGCGTGCTTCTGCTTGTGGACGCGTTTGAGGGCTGTATGCCGCAGACGCGCTTTGTGCTGAGCAAGGCGCTGGCGCTCAACAAGACCCCGCTTGTTGTTATCAACAAGATAGACAGACCCGGCGCGCGCCCCGCGGAGGTCATAGACGAGGTGCTTGACCTTTTCATAGAGCTTGGGGCAAACGATGATCAGATAGAATTTCCCGTTATCTACGCCTCTGCAAAGGACGGCTATGCAAGCGAGGACGAGAATGTGCGCGAGGGCGACCTGCGCCCGCTTTTTGACGCGATTTTGAAATACATACCCGCCCCCGCGGGCGACAGGAGCGGCGCGGCGCAGATGCTGTTTTCCTCTCTTGAATACGACGAATATGTTGGCAGGATAGGCATCGGCAGAGTTGAGCGCGGCTCCATCAAGGTGAACACGCCCTATGTGCTGTGCAAGCAGGACGGCGGCAGAGAAAATATAAGGATAACAAAATTCTTTCAGTTTGAGGGGCTTAAAAGAGTGCCCTGCCAGGAGGCGGACGCAGGCGAGATAGTTTGCGTTGCCGGCATACCCGACCTCAATATAGGCGAGACCGTGTGCGACCCGGAGCATATTGAGCCGCTGCCGTTCGTTAAAATAGACGAGCCCACGATAAGCATGAATTTTATGGTGAACGACTCGCCCTTTGCAGGCAGGGAGGGCAAATATGTAACGAGCCGCAATATAAGGGACAGGCTTTTTAAAGAAATAGAAACGAATGTTTCAATGCGCGTGGAGGAAACGGATTCAACAGACACCTTTAAGGTTTCCGGCCGCGGAGAGCTGCACCTTTCAATACTGATTGAAACGATGCGCCGCGAAAATTATGAATTTCAGGTATCGCGCCCGCAGGTCATCCTTAAAAAGGACGAGGAAACGGGCCGCACCCTTGAGCCGATGGAGCTTGCCATAATAGAAGTGCCGGAGGAATATGTGGGCAGCGTTATAGAAAAGCTCTGCTCGCGCAAGGGCGAGGTTGAAAAGATGGACACGCGCACCACGGGAATGACGCACCTTGAAATAAAAATACCCTCGCGCGGTCTTATAGGCTACAGAAGCGAATTTCTGACGGACACAAACGGAAACGGCATTATGAACCAGCTTTTTGCCGGATACGAGCCGTATAAGGGCGACATCGCCACAAGAACGCGCGGCTCGATCGTGGCGCACGAAACGGGCGTTTCAACGGGCTACGGGCTTTGGAACTCGCAGGACAGGGGCAGGCTGTTTATAGGCCCCGGCGTTGATGTGTACGAGGGTATGATTGTGGGCGAATGTAACAAAAACGAGGATGTTATCTGCAATGTGTGCAGGAAAAAGCATGTTACCAACACGCGCGCCAGCGGCTCCGACGAAGCGCTGAAGCTTGTGCCGCCCACAACGCTTTCTCTTGAGCAGAGCATGGAATTCCTTGCGGACGACGAGCTTTTGGAGATAACTCCGAAATCCATCCGCCTGAGAAAAACGATACTTGACAAGAGTCTTCGCCTGAAGGCGGAAAGCAGAAAAAAATGATTAAAGCAGGAGCAGGGCTTGACCCCGCTCCTGCTTTTCTGTTTTCATAAATATTATTGCCGTAAAAAATCATATGTTTTGAAAAAGGCAACGGTTCTTGTGTTGGCTTCGTTCATCGCCGCGTATTTTGCGGCAAGCTGCGTGTTCCTCTCAATCGCAGACAATTTATCAAGCAGCGCGCTGTTTTGGCTTTTAACGCTGAGGACCGAAAAGAGGATTTCGCAGACGGACCTTGCCGCGCGTATGCAGACGCTTAATGTGAATATAGACCAACAGATGATAAGCAAGATAGAGAAAAACCAGCGGCAGGTAACGGATTACGAGCTTGCCGCCTTTTGCAAATGCCTTGGCGTTTCGCCGAAAGATATGCTGGCGGATTTTGACAGCGACGGCGTTGACATTTGAGCCGTTATGGGGTAATATTTTTCTGTATCAAAGCTGCCGGAGGGAAGTATGGAAAAAGCGGGATTATACATCCACATACCGTTTTGCGCGTACAAGTGCCCGTACTGCGATTTTTATTCCGGCAGGTACGAGGAGAGCGCGGCGGAGAAATATGTTGAGCGCGCGGCTGCTGAATTTGAAAAATGGCGCGGCGCGGAGTTTGACACGGTGTATCTTGGCGGCGGCACGCCGAGCATACTGCCCGCGCGGCTTATCGCGCAGCTGCTGGAGGCTGCCGGAAAAAGCTTTTGCATAAGCGGCGGCAGCGAAATAACGATAGAATATAACCCCTCTAAAGACCTGAGAGCCGATATCCGCGAATACGCCGCGATGGGGATAAACCGCGTGTCGCTCGGTATGCAGAGCGCGGTTGACGAGGAGCGGCGCGCGCTCGGCAGGCGCGCCGAAGCGGCTCAGGTCGAAGCCGCCGTTTGCGCCGTGCAAAGCGCCGGAATAGAAAACATCAGCCTTGATGTGATGCTGGGGATTCCGAAGCAGACGAAAAAAAGCCTTGAAAAAACATTTGATTTTATCAGGAAGCTGGGCGTGCCGCACATATCGGCATATATGCTGAAGCTTGAGGAGAACACGCCTTTTTACAAGATGAAGGACAGCCTTGAGCTGCCGGGCGACGACGACACGGCTGAGATGTATCTTAAGACCTGCGAGGCGATGGAGGCGGCGGGACTGCGGCAGTATGAGATAAGCAATTTTGCAAGGCCGGGCTTTGAGAGCCGCCACAATATGAAATACTGGCGGCTGATTCCGTATCTGGGCATCGGAGCGAGCGCCCATTCCTTTTGGGGCGGCGAAAGATTCCACTATTCGGGCGATATGGAGATAATAAGCGACGGCAGCGGCGGCTCGGACGCGGAGCGCGTGATGCTGGGGCTGCGCCTTTGCGAGGGAGTGGAGACGCAGCTTATAAAAAAGGACATATCCCCCTATGTTCTCGGCGGATTTATGAGGACCGACGGCGCTCGCGTATCCTTTACGCCGAGGGGCTTTCTGGTTTCAAACACGATACTTTCTGAGCTTATAGACGAGATTTGACAGCGCATAAAAGCGGCGTTCCCTTTGATTGGGAACGCCGCTTTGCCGTTTGGAGCCGATTTAATCCACCTTTACCTCTATGCACACGGGCAGGGAATTATCCAGCCCCTGCGGCAGGGTTACGGTGAAGCATTTTTCGGTTTGCTCAAAATCGAGCTTTGCGCCGCCGAGCAGGCGCACGGATTCTATACGGTATCTTATGCCGCCCTCGTTTGCGCGGCGCAGGCTTTTGATCTTGAGCTTTTTGCCGGGATTCTGCGCCATCGGGAACACGAAGATCCTGCCGGGCTTAACGGTGAAGCAGTAATCGCCGCGGTGAAAGCGCTTGTTTTCCTTAAACGAGCCGTTCTTGCTTTTTTTGCCCTCAAACGCAGCCACCTCAAACGGGTACGAGCCGCGTATAGCAGCGCCGTTGACCTGCATCCACACGCCTATCTCGCGCAGGAGGCGCTGCTCCTGCTCGCAGATCCTGCCGTTTGCCATCGGCCCTACATTGAGCATAAAGCAGCCGTTTTTTGAAACCACCTCTATCATATTGCGGATGATCTCGCCCGCCGTTTTGAACCTGTTGCCGTTTGTGTAGCCCCAGGAATTTTTAGCCGCGGCGGTATCGTTTTGCCAAATCTTGGGCAGGGCGCCGGAGGTCTGCCCGCGCTCAACATCAAAAACGGCGCAGCCGTCAAACACGGCTCCCCACTTATAAAAGACGCATACCTCCCTGCCCCATTCCAAACCGCGGTTATAATAATAAGCAAGGAATTTTTTTACATAGGGGCGAAATTCGTCCTTTTGAATCCACCAGTCAAAATACACAGCCTCCGGGCGGTTGACATCAATCATCTCGCACGCAGAGGCAAGCCAGTCGCGCAGCCATTCCTCGGTGGCGGTTATCTCCTTATCCGTTTTATACACATTGCCGCTTTCAGGCACATAGGCGGGGCCGTAAAGATCGGGATAAAGCCCCCTTGCACATTCGGAATCGGGATAATAGCGGCGCGCGCCGTTCATAAACCAATAATGCTCGGCGCGGTGGTTGCTCATCATAAAGCCGAGGCCCTCGCTGTCGCACGCGTCGTGAAGCTCAGCCATATAATCGCGCCCGTTGAGCTCCATCATATTCCACCTGTTGAGGCTGCTGGCATACATCTTAACGCCGTCGTGATGCTCGCCGACGGGCATTATGTAGCCCGCGCCGCTCTGCTTGAACAGCCGCGCCCACTCGTGCGCGTCAAAGCTGTCCGGCTTGAACCGCTCTACAAAATTACGGTATTCGAATTTCATACCGTATTTGCAGGCGTGGTGAACATTGCAGGGCTGCCCTTTTATATACATCAGGCGCGGGTACCATTCCGTTGCGAACGCGGGAATAGAATAAACGCCCCAGTGGATAAAAATGCCGAAGCGCTTTTCGCGCAGATACGACGGCGGCTTAAACTGCGAAAGGCTCTGCCAGTTATCCTTGTAAAAGCCGTTTGCTATTACCTCGTCCACCTTTAAAAGATAATCGTCTATCCTGCTCATTTCTTTCTCCTTTACCGAACGCCGTGCGCCGAGATTCGCCTGACCGGCGCGTTTTCACATTTCCCTGCCGAATCAGCTCAGCTCAAATATTACACCGCTGCCGCCGCGCAGAAGTATTCCGCGCGAAAGCTTTACCGCTGCGCGAGCCTGTATTGAAGCGATATGCGGCTTTACCGCGCGCGACGGCGTGAAGCCGAGCAGCGCGTTATCAATTTCAGTATACACGAGATGCGGGCGCCTGTCAAAATTATACATTGCAACAAGCGAGCGGTTATTTTTGAGATAAACGGTTGCCTTGACGCAGTCAAGCCCCGTTGAAACGGGATTTTTGCCGTGCCACCAGCCGAGCATACGGCTTTCCTCTATGCCGAAATCATCCCAGAGCTTGTAGATATGCCGCGCCGTTTTCGTGCCCCAGCCGTAGCGGTTGTTCATACCGAAGAGCATACCTATAAACGGGTCGCCGCCGCCCTCAAGCATCTGACTCATGCAGCCGTAGGGTATGCCGGAGACCTCCGTGAGCAGATATTCGGGAGAAAGCCTTTTGTAATCGTACCCCTCGCCTATCCACATCGAATCCAGAAACGGCAGTATCTCCGTGTAGAGATTCATACAGCTGACATCGCCGGCGCGCGGCTGCTCGTGGTTCCACATATGCATATCTATGCGCCCGCCGTTTTGCGAGAGCACTTTTTTGGCGCGCTCCAGAGTGGTTCTGTCAAGCGCGGTATCGTCTATGTATATCCCGCTGATGCCGGTATTTTTTACGAGCCAGTCAAGCCCCTCTATATAATAGTTGTCAAGGCGCGAATCCGGCCGCACTATGAACGATATATCGGCGTCGCCCTTATACTTGCCGCGCTTATAATAAACGCGCCAGGCGGGCAGTATCGTATCTCCGAAATATTCGGTGAGCCACTGAGGCGTGCCCTTCCACCAGGAATGGCCGTCGCCCTTTTTGCGCAGGATTATCTCGTCGCCGAGCGCCTTGTAGGCAAAGACCTCCGCCATATGGTTGCTGTGCTCGCGCACCGTGTAGTAGATATTCACGCGCACTCCCTTATAAGAGGCGTACTGAACGAGCTCCCTGAGCGCGCGCGTTTCAACAAAGGGGTAATTTATGAACGGGTGCAAATCGGTGCCGTGATGAAGATTAAGGTCAGTAAGGCCGAGCCTTGCCGCCTCGTCCACAGCGCGGTAGCCGTCCTTTAATTCATTGAAATGCGCGTGGCGCACGGAGTAATGCGTTTTATAGTCGATAGGATGAAACGGCGTGAAGTGAAGCTCAAAATCAAAGCTGCGCTCCTCGCCCTTTTTAAGCGAATACGCGCCGGTATACGCCTCAAGGCGGCAGCGGGAATCCTCGCACTTAACGCTTATGCCGCCGCGGCCGCCGTTGTCCCAGGTTTCGGCAGGCATCCTGAGCGGCAGGTTTTTATAATACACATTCACGAGCGGGCGAACATAATCCTGCGCCTTGAATTTGAAGCGCGCGCCGCAGTTTACGCCGCCGATAAAAACACAGTCCTGCTGGAGCTTTTCGTTCCATTTGAACCTGATATCGCGCGCCCCGCCGCCCTTGAGCCCCAGCCCGTGCATAAGGCGCGACGCCTCCGGCGCCGTAACTGCGGTGAGCGTTATATCCGAAAAACGGGCGTCCTTTTTAGCTTTAATGCGAATGCTGTACTGCACCGAGCCCTCATAGCGCAGAACGCCGGAAAGGCGCGCGTCGAGCGTTTCGTTTTGCGCCCTGCTTTCAATCAGCACGCTTGCGCCCTTTTTGCTCAGCCGCAGGCCGGAAAACTCAAGCGGGCAGCCCTTTATCTCAAACTTGACGGGAGAGGATAGCAGATGCGCCTGCGCGTCGGGGCAAAGCTGCACCCCCTCGTCAAAATAGCTGACGGCGTCCTGCGGCAGGCCGCTTTTTGAAAGCGCGATATCGCGCCCCAAAACGCTTATCACGCTTTTTGAAACGCGCGGCTCAAAATAGGGCTGCACGGGTGAATCATCCAGAAAGCGGCTCGAATTGAGCCACAAAAGGCGCGAAAGGCGCCACGGCTCGTCAAACCCGCCGTTTTTTATATATTCGCCGGAGAAGGAAAGCTCAATTTGCGCGGTTTCGGCGCCGAGATCGGTTTTAACGGTTATCTTGAGGCGGGCGGTTTTGCCCTCGTTTTCCGCCTTAGCCCTGACGATGATGAAAACGGGCGCGACATTTGAGCCGTGAAGCGGTATCTCGCGCTGATATTCCCTGCCGAATTTATCCGTGCACTGCGTATTTATGCAAACGCAGTCCGCCCCTTCGGTCAAAACGGAAGTGATCCTGCGCTCTCCCTGCGGCTTCGCGATAAGCTGGAGCACATAGTTTTCACGGGCCGGAACGCGCAGGCTGAGCCCGTCCGCCAAAAGCAGACCGTTCGTTGCGTTTTTGTCTGCAAAATGCTTGAATTGAATTTTCTTGTCTGCATAAAATAATTTCATAAAAGCTCCCCGAACCGGCGCATTTCCGATTTTGCACCGTAAAATGTAAACTTTTTATAACATAGGTTCCATTTTTTAGATGTTTGTGTTATAATCCGATTGTGTGAAAATCGCAGAGGTATATAACAGACCGATTTTTGAAATTCGGTATATGCCGAGCCGAAAACGCGCCTGATTCATACCTCTGAAGCTATAATATAACATAAATGCGGCGCGCGCAATACATAAAGCCGCATTTAAAATACAAAAATCGGAAGCGCCTCGGCTTTCGGCGTTTCCTGAAAGGCGATGAGCATCAAAATGTATCAGTGCACTTGGTTTTACACCTCCGATCTTATCCTGCCGAAGGATAAAAACGCAGTTGCCGCCGCTTGGTGCGTTGAGGCGGACGAGTTTTACCGCTATGAGATGCAGGAGGACGCGCTTTCGGTCAAAAATATGATGTGCTTTGTGCGCACCGTCAGCGGAGCAGGCACGCTTACCACTACTGACAGCAGCGTTATCAGCCTGCCGGAAAATTCATATATGGTGATAAGCCGCAGCAAGATAAGCAGCTATCAAAGCGCGGATAAGGTATGGAAATACTATTGGGTGGATTTTGTTTACAGAAGCCCGCTGACCTTTAAAACGGAAAAGGTTTACACCGCCCCTTACAGCGAAAGGGAGAGGGAGCTTTTTTCGGAGCTGCTTGAAACGGGCAGGCAGTTCCCGTCCGAGGTGGAATACATAAATTCCGTTTTTAAGCACTATTTTTATTATCTGAGGCTCAGATGCGCCGCTGTTACCCATTCCGCGGCGAAAAATGTTAAGCTTTCAGAGGTGTGCACTTACATTCAGCAAAAGCTTTACTCCCGCCTTACGGTTACGGAGATTGCGGAATTTTTCAATGTTTCCTCTCGCAGGATACACCAGATCTTCAACGAAACGCTGCATGTTTCGCCAAAGCAGTACATATCGGATCTGAAAATAGAAAAGGCAAAGCAGATACTTGAAAAAACCTCTATGCCGATAATAGACATAGCGGACGCGCTCGGTTATTACAGCGCATATCATTTTTCGTCCGCATTCCAGCGCAGGACCGGCTGCTCGCCGAGCGCATACAGAAAAAAGCTTGCCGCCGAGCACCACGAAAAATAACGCAAAACGCCGCACGACTGTGCGGCGTTTTTTATAATCACGGCGCCGCTGCGGCGGCGTTTTTATTTGAACCATTTTTTGCGCTTGCCGATAATGGCGAGCGCCGCCACAACTGTGATCGAAAGCGCTATCACAAAAAGGTAGCCGTAGCGCCACTGAAGCTCCGGCATATAGCGGAAATTCATACCGTACCAGCCGACTATCAGCGTCAGCGGAAAGAAGATCATTGAAACGACGGTGAACACCTGCATCGTGTGGTTCGTTTTAAGGTCTATAAACGACTGGTACGCATCCTGAAGATGCACCACACTGCCGCGCAGCAGCTCCACATCATCGCGCAGGCGCATTATCTTTTTTGTGAAGTTTGAGATGTAGCGCAGATAATTTTCATCAAATATCTCGTTTTCGTTATCCTCAAGCGCCTCGCCGATATCTATGAGCTGCTCGTAATAATTGCGCATTGAAAGCAGCTCCTTTTTCATCTGCAAGAGCTGCAGGCTGAAATCCCTGCCGGCGTTTCCGTGAAGCACAAGCTCCTCAAGGCGTGTTATCTCGTAGCCCTTATCCTCTATGGCGTTGCTGTCACCGCCTGTAAGGCTGTCCAAAAACGCATATATAAGCTTTTCAAGCGTGATGTTTATGGGCGAATACTTGCCGAGGCTTGCAAGGAATTTATCGCGCGTGGAGCAGTCCTTATCCCTTACATCAACCACGATGAGCAGGTTCTTTTTTATATACACGGCGATTATATCGCGCTGAGCCGTTATATCGGACGCGTCCTTTATATTCATCTTTGTAAAGCAGTAATCATCGTAAACCTCCACGCCGAAGCGAGAGTGAAGATACACATCGTTTGCCTTTACGGACTGCACGGTGGAGGCGGAAAAGCCGAATCTGTCGTAGATCTTTTCAAACTCCGCCGCCGTTACATAGCCGGCGGTAACATAGTGGCTGTTGATCTCGTCTATCTCAACGGTGGTTACATCGTCCTGAAACTGGTAGAACATACGCTCTCACGCTCCTTATGCGCCAAAATGCCCGGCAGGACGCCGGGCAGGTGCTTTTATCAATAATTTTCCGCTTTTATCTCAAAATACGCTCTGGGGTGCGCGCAGACGGGGCACACCTCGGGCGCGGCCTTGCCAACAACGATATGGCCGCAGTTTGAGCATTTCCAGATCTTATCCTCATCGCGGCTGAAAACGATGCCCTCCTTAACATTCTCAAGCAGCTTGAGATACCTCTGCTCGTGCTCTCTTTCGATTTCGCCCACCTTTTCAAATAAAACGGCGATCTCGTCAAAGCCCTCTTCCCTTGCCTCGCGCGCAAACTCGGCGTACATATCGGTCCACTCGTAATTTTCGCCGTCCGCAGCGTCCTTAAGATTCGCCGCCGTATCCGGCACGGCGCCGTCGTGCAGCAGCTTGAACCAGATCTTTGCGTGCTCCTTTTCATTCATTGCCGTTTCGGTAAAAAGGTTGGCTATCTGAACAAAGCCGTCCTTCTTTGCCTTTGAGGCGTAATACTGATACTTGGTGTGAGCCTGGCTCTCTCCGGCGAACGCCGCCATAAGATTTGCCTGTGTTTTTGTTCCTTCAAGCTTTTTCATAAGCCTTTCCTTTCTGCCCTTTAAATATAAGCTCTCGGCGCGGGCAAGCCGCAGCTTTGAATAACTGATATGCCGGCGGATACGCCTTTATATTCCCGATTTTCTGAATTTTGTTACGATTATCATAAACACCGCCCACATCGCCTGGAAAAGCAGCGCGTTTATATCGCCGAACTGGCTGAGCGAGCCGGAAAAGGCGAGCAGAGCCGCCGCGCCGAAGCCGAGGGCGGAGCCGAACGACGCCAAAACGCCGATGAATTTTTCCGTGCCCACAAGCTTGTCCGAGCCGAGCACGGTTGAAACAAACGCGTCCGCGCTGCCGTTATGAACGGCGTAGGCGGGGCTTTTCTGCGCAACTAAGCCGCTGTACTTTTCAAAGCTTCTGGCGTTTGAGGCGTTCAGCACGCGGATAAAGCCCTCGGGAAGGTCGAAGAGGCGCGTTATGCTCTCCTCGTTCAAATACGGGTCGCAGCTTCTTAAAATAACGGTCATTGAACTCTTTTCAAGGCGCTTCAAGTCCTTTTTGAGGCGCTCGTCGGCGTGGTAGCTGACAAGGAACATTGCCGAAAGCCTGCCGGCGACGGCAAGATAGACGGCGTGCCTGCCCTTTACGGCGTATTTATCTTCGTATTCGCGGGGCGGCACGGAAACGCCGTGGTGCTCAAGCAGCTCCCTTGTGCCCACAAGCACCTTTCTTTGATATATCCACGCCGAGGTGCCGAGCTTATCCTCATATGTTACATCCTGGACCTGCGGCAGGATAGAGCCGCCGCCCACTATAACGGAGCCGAAGAGCTGCGCGAGCGGGCTTTTCGTTTTCATAACCACCGCAGCCGCCTGAAGCAGAGCGTCGTCTATCTTTGCGCCGTTGAAGGTTTCATATCCGTGAAAGGCGCAGCTTGTCTTGCCGAAAAGCTCCGACGCATCCATTGCCACGGCGTTTGAATTGTGGATATAATGAGCGCCCTCAAAGCCGCACACCATCGCCCCGCGCTTTTCGAGCGCAGAGGAGGCGTCGCACAGCGCGGCGTTGAGCGCAGAAAGCGTGACCGCCGGGCAGCATATCACGAGCGCGCCGGTAAACACGCCGAAAGCCGCCGCCCAATCGCCCTTTGCAATGCCGTAAACGGCAAACAGCACGGCGCAAAAGCCGAGTACGATGGGAAAGAGCAGCCTTGCGATCCTGTCCGCCGGTTCGTTTGCAAAGGAGATCTCAAAAAAGCTGGTGGGAAAATCCGCCTTGACGCTGTATTTTATATAAGGCTTGCCGTCCAGGATATTTTTTGAGATGACCTGCGCGTCCACCTCGTTGATTATTTCCTCAACAGTATATTTTTCCTCAGCCGAAGTGAGAAATTCAAAATTTTTTATGATGCGCTGAAATTTTTTATACCTGCCCACGCAGCCCGAAAACAGGCAGAACACGGCGGCACACGGAAACAGCATAGACTCCGTGAGCGCAACGGCTCCGCAGGCAAGGCAGATGCAGTGCGCAAGCGCAAGCAGACAGCATACGGCAACGGGAAACGCGTAGTTTATACCCTTTTTCAGGTTGAAGCCGTGCGCCAGAAGCTCTGCGTTTATCAGCTCCGCCGCGGCAAGAAGCACGGTCTGCGTTATGCACAGCGACCGCTCGTTATTCAGCGCCGCGGGAAGGCTGCCTGCCTCGCTGAGCGCGGCAAGCACAAGCAGCGCCGCTCCTATTATAAAGGTGAACGCCATTCGAAGCTGAACCGCCGTTTTTTTATTGAACAGGCGGGCAAGCACGCGGGTGCGCTCGTTTTTGCTTGCGTAATCTCCCCTTGTTATGCCGCCGGGCGCGCCGTCCTCTCCCGGAGCCTCCTCCGGCACGAAGAGCCTGAATTTATTTACTTTTTCCTCGCGGCGGCGGCGAAGCTGTTCCTCCGCTACCTCCTCGTCTATATCGGGCACCTCGCCCATCTCGTCGTCAAAGCCGAAAAGGCGTATCTGGTCTGAGCTGTCATATTCCTCGTCGCCGTTCTTCTGAGCAGGGGCGCTCCCGCCGCGCGCCGCGCCGGCTCTGCTGAGCTCGTCCACGGCGAGGATGGTGGGTATCTCGTGCAGATCAGAGGAGCTGTCAAACCCGGAACGGCTCTTGATGGTGGCGCCCTTTTCTATGATCTGCGGCGGCG
This sequence comes from uncultured Eubacterium sp., assembly GCA_944380545.1. GTDB lineage: Bacteria > Bacillota > Clostridia > Oscillospirales > Acutalibacteraceae > Eubacterium_R. Next base: position 184,377 of record CALWHV010000017.1, read on the forward strand.
TTGAGCGATATTCCTCGTCGCCCGAATTTTTTTTGAAAAAGCTTCCCGCCGCAGCGCGCCTTGTTTTATCGCTTGAAAGCTGGGGCACGGCGCGCGTTTTGGCGCGCTCCTCATCCGACGGGCGAGGCTGCGCTTCGGCTTTTTCGCCGCGCGGCTCAAAGGCCTTTACCTCTTCGCTCTCCTGCGCGGGCGGAGCTGTCTGCTGCTCCTTTGCGTCCGTCTTTTTCGGGGAATATGTTTTCACATCGTCCTGTGAATCAACGCCGACGCTTTGCAGCACCTCCTGCGCCTCGCGCAGTATATCATCTATCGACCTGTTATTCTGACTCATCTCATCACTCTGCTTAAAGCTTTAGTTTGGCCGCCGGAAAGCGGTCTTTGATCAAAGCGCGCCGCCTAAAATCCGAACCTTTGGCGCGCTATCTCATACATAATGACAGTTGCCGCCGCCGAGGCGTTAAGGCTGTTTACGCGCCCCAGCATCGGCAGCGACACAACGGCGTCGCACTTTTCCTTTACGAGCCTGCCTATACCGCGACCCTCGCTGCCTATAACGAGCGCAGCTCCGCCCGAAAAATCGGTTTTGCACCAGGGCTGCCCGTCCATATCGGCGGCGTAGACCCAAACGCCCTCTTTTTTAAGGGCTTCTATCGCCGAGGCAAGGTTTGAAACGCGCGCCACCCTAACATATTCCACCGCGCCGCAGGAGGCTTTTGAAACATTGTAGCTTAGCCCTGCGCTTCTGCGTTTCGGGATTATGACGCCATGCGCGCCGCAGGCGTCCGCCGAGCGGATTATCGCGCCGAGGTTGCGCCCGTCCTCTATCTCATCGCAGATAATGATAAACGGCGGCTCGTTTTTTTCACGCGCAAGGCTCAGAATATCCGCAACGCTGCTGTATTCGTGAGCGGAGGCAGCCGCTGCCACGCCCTGATGATTTGCGCCGCGGCACAGGGCGTCAAGCTTTTTTCTGTTTACCTGCTTAACGGGTATGCCACGCTGCGCCGCCATTGCCGTTATCTGCACGATGCTGCCCTCGCGCTCGCCCGAGGCGGCGTAAACGAATTCGACTTCCCTGCCGCTTTTAAGCAGCTCCAAAACGGCGTTTCTGCCTATTACGATATCGTCTCTCTCCGCGCCGCGGGTATTTTTCTCGTTTTCCCTGCTCACATTATCCTCCGCAAAGGGGCCTGCCCTTATTTTATATATTTTAATTATAACATCACAGAGCGCGATATTCAATCTTATGCGCAATAATTATCGGCTTAATTTCGGCGTCCGCCGGATTTCGCCCCGCCGCGCATAATCGTTGGCGCGCGATACGCTCAGCATTTCCTTTTTCTGCCGCCTATATCAAGCACGAAAACGGCGCAGCCGAGCAGCATTACCGCCGAAAGCGCCGCGTTTGCCGCCGTTGGGCGCACCACGGGCTGCGAGAGATTCGAGAACACCTGCTGCGCGCGGGGAAAAAGCGGCTCAAGCGCAAGGCAGAAAGCGCAGGAGAGCACGGCGTTTATTATCCTCCAAAGCAGAAAATCAAGATAGCGCATACCCGCGCTTTTGATTGCCGGCAGGAGCTGAAGATGCACGCACAGCCCGCCGAAGGCTGCAAAAAACGCAGTTATAAAAAGCGGCCTGCCCGGCGAAAACTGAGCGCAGCCGCCCGTTATCTCAATCAGCGGCGCTATATAAGGCGGCAGGCTGACGCCCGAAAAAAGCGCGCAAAAGCAGATTATATACGCAGCCATACAAAGCGAGCTTCTGACGGCGGACTGCACGCTTTCGCAAAGCGCCTCGCCCGCAGGCAGGCCCATAAAGGCAGCCTCGCCCTCCGGCAGCGCGCCCCATATAAAGCGGCACATAAGGGCAGAAAGCAGCGCTGCGAGCGTTACGGATAAAAACAGCAGTGCGCCGCCCGAGCGGCTGCCGAGCATCCCGCCTCCGAGCGAGGTGATTATGAAACCCGCCCCGCCGCTGAAGGCAAAGCGCAGCATACGCCGCGCGGCGGGGGCGTCTATATCCCCGTTTTCAAGCAATCTCTGCGTCATAACCGCGCCGATGGGATAGCCGCCCACAAGCCCGAAAAACAGCGCCGGTGCGCAGCAGGCGGGCAGACCGAAAACGCCGCGGCAGAGCGGCGAGAGCAGCCTTTGAAGCGCGGCTGACGCGGGGCTGAGCTGAATAAAGCCGAAGATTATCATAAGCGGCAGCAGGCACGGCAGCACGGCGCGAAACGCAAGCGCCGCGCCGTAAAGAGCGCCCTGCTTTGCCTCTGCCGAAAATATTATAAGCGCAGCGGCAGCTCCGAGCGAGGGAAAAAGCAGCAGATAATCCTTTTTTATCTTCATATGACCACCCGTTTTATACATATAATTAAGCGGTGATATTTATGAGCGAAAAAACGATCAGGGCATATCCGCAAAGAGCGACAAGGCAGCGCGGCGGCGGGCTGCGGCTTGAATTCTGCGGCGCGGCGAGCTGCATTGTTGAGGGGCTTGAAACGGTGCTTGAATATTCGGACGAAAAAATAAGGATTGCCGGCGGCGGAAAGCAGGCGCAGTTTTGCGGCGCGGATCTGAGAATAGATTCCTTTACGCCGATGGGAGCGGTGATAGAGGGCATGATTGTGAGCGTGAGCTTTTCAGATGCTGATAAGGCTTGTTAACCGTCTCACGGGATATGTTGTGTTTGAATGCAGGTGCGAAAGCGCGGAAAAATTCATAAACACCTGCCGAAAAATGAGGATAAACATTAAAAACATCCGCGCCGAGGGCGGCGTTTTGACGGCGCGCTGCGCCGCTGCGGAATACAAAAAGCTTCGCCCGGCGGCGAGGCTGTGCGGCGCAAGGCTCAGGATAATCGCCAAAAGGGGGCTTCCCTTTCTGCTGCTGCCGCTGAAAAACAGGTGGGGCGTTTTCTGCGGGCTTTTGCTTTTTGTTTTTACCGTTTCCTTTATGGGCGGCTTTATATGGAACATCACCGTATCGGGGGCAGACGGCGAGCTGTGCGGCGCGGTGGTGGATTTTTTGGCGCAGAGCGGCTTTGAAACCGGCGTGCGCTGGGCCGATACGGACAAGGAAAACCTTGAATTTGCCGTGATGGCGGAATTTGACGAGGTAGCGTGGATATCAATAAACAGAAGCGGCTGCTCGGCGGACATAGAGCTGCGCGAGGCGACGGCCAAGCCATCCATATCCGATAACGAAAAAATAACGAATGTTGTGGCGCGGCGCGACGGGGTGATAGTTAAGGTGACGGCTTTGGGCGGCTGGAGCGCCGTGAAGAGCGGCGAGGCTGTTGTTAAGGGCGACCTGCTGATTTCCGGCGTTTACGAGCCGGACGAATATGAAAATATGCAGAAAAATCATTTTGCGCACGCTCACGGCACGGTTATTGCCGAAACGAGGCGCGAGATAACCGTTCACATCCCGCGCGCGCAAAGCGAAAAGCGGCAGACGGCGGAAGAAAAATTCGTTACCCTTTGCTTTTTCGGGCTTGAGATACCGCTTTACGCGCCGAAAAAGGCGGCGCAAAACAGCGTGAGCGAATACGAAAAGGAATATCTTGAGCTCAACAAAAACCGGCTGCCGATAGGAAAAATAACCGAAACGCGCCGCGAGTACGAAGCCGTAAAATACAGCGCAGACGACGACGAGCTGCGCCGCGCCGCCGAGGCCGCGCTTTTGAGCAGGGAAAAGGAGGAGCTGGGCGGCTGCAAAATAATAGGCAAAAGCGAAAAGGAGGAGCTGGACGAAAGCGGACTGACGCTGACGGCGAGCTATTCGCTGCTGGAGGACATAGGCGAGGAAAGGGATATAAATTTTAAGCCTTGAAACGGCGCATTTTCTGTGATAAAATTAGTAAAAATAATATAAAACGAAGGAGGTTCTTATATGCAGATGACTTTCCGCTGGTTCGGCAGCAAGCTTGACACTGTTTCCCTTGAGCAGATAAAGCAGATACCGAATGTTACCGGAGTTGTGCCCGCGCTGCACGACCTGCCCGCCGGAGAGGCGTGGAGCAGGGAGCGCGTGAAGGCGATGCACGACGAGATAACGGCCGCGGGGCTCACGATGGAGTGCATAGAGAGTGTCAATGTGCACGAGGACATAAAGCTCGGCCTGCCGAGCCGTGACGCGCTTATTGAAAACTATATAACCTCTGTGCGCAATCTTGCCGAGGTTGGCGTAAAATGCATATGCTATAATTTTATGCCCGTGTTTGACTGGACGCGCACCGACCTTTATATGCCGCTGCCCGACGGCTCCACCTGCCTTTCATATAACGGAAAGCAGGTTGAGGGCAAATCGCCGGAGGATATGTTCAAAGAGATAGACGACAATTCAAACGGCTATGCGATGCCCGGCTGGGAGCCCGAGCGAATGGGCGAGATAAAGGAGCTGTTTGAAAAATACCGCGGCATCACCGAGGAGGATCTTTGGAGCAGCCTTAAGTATTTTCTGGACGCGATCATTCCCGTGTGCGAGGAATGTGATGTAAATATGGCGATCCACCCGGACGACCCGCCCTGGGGCATATTCGGCCTGCCGAGGATCATCACCGGCAAGGACGCGCTTTTGAGGCTGATCAAGACGAATCCGAGCAAAAGAAACGGCATAACGCTCTGCACCGGCTCGCTTGGGGCAAGCCCGAAAAACGATATTCCGGAAATAATCCGCACGCCTCAAATAGGCGAAAGGATATATTTTGCGCATTTGAGGAATGTTTCGATAAACGACAGATGGTTCAACGAAACGGCGCACGAGAGCTCTGCCGGCTCGCTTGATATGTACGAGATAGTTAAGGCGCTTGCCGAGGCGGGCTTTGACGGCTATGTGCGCCCCGACCACGGGCGTATGATATGGGGCGAGGTGGCAAGACCCGGCTACGGGCTTTACGACCGCGCGCTTGGCGTTTGCTATTTGAACGGCCTGTGGGAAGCCGTTGAAAAAAGCAGAAAAGAAAAATAAAGCAGAAAGGCATTTTATTATGACTCACGAAAATCTTAAAGGCAGGGTTGCCGTTGTGACCGGCGGCGGCGGAGTGCTTTGCAGCGCCTTTGCAAAAACTCTTGCCGCGCAGGGCTGCAAGGTTGCCGTGCTTGACCTGAACAAGGACGCCGCCCAGAGATGCGCCGACGAGATAAACGCCGGCGGCGGCGAGGCGATAGCAGTCGGCTGCAATGTGCTGGAGCTTGAATCGATGCAAAAAGCGCGCGACGAGATAAACGAGCTGCTCGGCACCTGCGACATTCTTTTAAACGGCGCCGGTGGAAACAACCCGAAGGGCACCACCACTAAGGACACGCTTGAGAAGATAGATCTTGTTCAGAAGGACGAGAATATAAAAACATTTTTTGACCTTGACCCCGCCGGCATCAGCTTTGTTTTTAACCTCAACTTTCTGGGCACACTGATACCCACGCAGGTGTTTGCGCGCGATATGGTTGAAAAGGAGCACGCCTGCATCGTTATGGTTACATCAATGAACGCCTACCGCCCGCTTACAAGGATACCCGCATATTCGGCGGCGAAGGCGGCCGTTAAAAACTTTACGGAGTGGATGGCGGTGCATTTTGCGCCGATGGGCATTCGTGTAAACGCCATAGCGCCCGGCTTCTTTTCCACAAAGCAGAACAAATCGCTGCTCTGGAACGAGGACGGCTCCCCCACCGAGCGCACGGGCAAGATACTTGCCGCCACGCCGATGAACAGATTCGGCGAGCCGGAGGAGCTGGACGGAACTCTGCTCTTCCTGTGCGATGAGGCGTACAGCGGCTTTATCACGGGAGTGAGCATACCCGTGGACGGCGGCTTCAACGCCTATTCCGGAGTATGAACTGAAAAGGACACAAGAAAACGCTGCTTGGAAAACCAAGCAGCGTTTTTATGCAGCGTTTTTATGCTGTTATTTTGCAAGCTGCGCTCTTGCCTCTTTTATTCTCTGAACAAAGAGCTTGCCCGTTTCGGTTATCTTTTCATAATCGCCCGTTTTTGCTCCGGCGATGAGCGAGGAGCCCGCGCCGCAGGCAAACGCGCCCGCCTTTATCCAATCCTTAACATTATCAACATTAACGCCGCCGGACGGCATCATAACCGCGTTGGGGATGGGGCCGTGGATATCCTTGATGAACGCGGGGCCGGCTATATCGCCCGGGAACACCTTGAGCACATCCGCGCCGCACTCCATAGCGGCAACAGCCTCTGTGGGGGTGTAGATGCCGGGCATTGAGGGAACGCCGTAGCGGTTGCAGCACTTGACCGTTTCGGGGTCAAAATAGGGCGCAACGATATATTCCGCGCCGGCAAGGATGGCGATTCTTGCCGTGGCCGCGTCCATAACGGTGCCGGCGCCTATTATGATCTCGCCGTTGCTGTATTTTGCCCTCATCTCTTCTATAAGCTTATCGGCGTGCGGAACGGTGAAGGTGAGCTCTATCGCCGCCACGCCGCCTTTGATGCAGGCGTCGGTTATCTTCTCCGCCTGCTCTATTGAGGTTGCCCTTACGACGGCAACTATGCCTACCTCGTGGATCTTTGCCAGTGTTTCTATCTTATTTGCCATTTTATCTTCCTCCGTTAAAGCCGATTATCTCTGAACTCTTGCCGAGCCGCCGTTTACCTTTGCCTCTACCTCCTTGAGCGAAGCCATTGAGGTGTCGCCGGGGGTGGTCATTGCAAGCGCGCCGTGAACGACGCCGTAATTCACGGCCTTTTGAGCGTCCTCATAGGTCATAAGGCCGTAGATAAGACCGGAGGCAAAGCTGTCGCCTCCGCCGACGCGGTCGAGTATTTCAAGCGCGGGGAACTCTATGGAATTATACACCTTGCCGTCAGCATAACATAGCGCCTTCCAGGAATTTACCGTGGCGGTGATAACGGTGCGAAGCGTGGTGGCGATGACCTTGAAATTCGGATAAGCCTTGCAAGCCTCGCCGAGCATCTTGACATAGCCGTCCATATTGAGCTCCTTGAGATCGGCGTCGTTGCCCTCTATCTCAAAGCCGAGGCAGGCGGTGAAATCCTCCTCGTTACCTATCATAACATCAACATATCCGGCAAGCTCCCTGTTTACCTCTCTTGCCTTTTCAACGCCGCCGATATCGCTCCAAAGCGACGGGCGGTAGTTGAGGTCGTAGGAAACAACGGTGCCGTATTTTTTTGCGGCCTTGACCGCCTCAATAACTACCTGCGCGGAATTTTCGGAAAGCGCGGCGTAAATGCCGCCGGTGTGAAGCCAGCGCACGCCGAGCTCGCCGAAGATATGATCCCAGTCTATCTCGCCGGGCTTGAGCTGGCTTATGGCGGTGTGGCCCCTGTCTGAAGTGCCCACCGCGCCGCGGATGCCGAAGCCGCGCTCAGTGAAGTTTATGCCGTTTCTTGTTGTGCGGCCGATGCCGTCATACTTTACCCATTTGATGAGCGAGGTATCAACGCCGCCCTGAAGAATAAGATCCTCCAGCAGATAGCCGACCTCGTTTTCCGCAAAGGCGGTGACAACGCCGGTCTTCATTCCGAAGCAGCGGCGCAGGCCGCGGGCAACATTATATTCGCCGCCGCCCTCCCACGCGCGAAATGAGCGCGCGGTTTTTATTCTGCCCTCGCCGGGGTCAAGGCGCAGCATTATCTCGCCGAGCGAGATCTCGTCAAACAAACATTCCTCTTTGGGTCTTAAATCAAGCTTCATTATTTTTCCTCCGATTCATTAAAGCCGAAATATTCAACGGCGTTATCATAGCATATTCCCTTTATTATCTCTTCAAGCACGGCCTCGTCGTTTGCATACATACCGTTTTCCACCCAGCCGCCTATGAGCCGGCAGAGTATGCGCCTGAAATAATCGTGGCGCGCATACGAGGTGAAGGAGCGCGAATCCGTTTCCATACCGATGAATTTTCCGAGTATGCCGAGATTGCCGAGCGTTTTGAGCTGCTCGGTCATACCGTCCATCGTGTCAAGGAACCACCAGGCGGGGCCGAATTGCAGCTTTGACGCCGCCTCGCTGCTTTGAAAATTTCCGAGCATCGTGGCAAGCACTATATTATCCTTGCTGTTCAGATTGAAAAGCACCGTTTTGGGCAGCTCGCCCGTTTTATCAAGCTCGTCAAGAAAGCGGCTGAGCGTATGCGCCGTAAGATCATCCGCCACGGAATCATAGCCCGTGTCGGGGCCGAGCTTTTTGAACATCCTGGTGTTGTTGTTGCGCATCGCGCCGAGGTGGATCTCCATAGCCCAGCCGAGCCTGTGATATTCCCTGCCGAGGCGCAGCATAAGCGCGGTTTTGTAGGCGTCGGCGTCGCGCTTGCTGACGGGGCGGCCGTTCAGGGCGTCGTCAAATATGCGCCCAAGCTCGTCTTCATCCGCCGAAACGAACGGCATATATTCAAAGGCGTGGTCGCTCACGCGGCAGCCGAGCGCATTGAAATGCTCTGCTCGCAAAAGCAGCGCCGAAACAACATCGCTGAAGCTTTTTATCTGCATCCCCGCCGCTTTGCCGAGCGTTTCTATATATTCCGGAAAATCCGGCTTTTCAATGCCGAGCGCCTTATCGGGGCGAAAGCCCGGCAGCACGCGAAAATCGCAGCCCTGCTCTGAGAGCAGACGGTGGTATTCAAGGCTGTCCGCCGGGTCATCCGTTGTGCAGAGCATTTTAACATTTGATTTTCTAATAAGCTCGCGAGGGGTGAAGCCGCCTTTTTTGATGGCGTCGTTGGCGCAGTCGTAAATTTCATCGGCAGTGGCTTCGTTCAACGGCGTGCTGATTCCGAAATATTTTTGAAGCTCTAAATGCGCCCAGTGATAGAGCGGATTGCCGACGGCATATTGCAGGGTGCGGGCAAACTGCCTGAACTTTTCCCTGCCCGGCGCGGCGCCCGTGCAAAACTCCTCGTCCACGCCGCAGGAGCGCATTGCGCGCCATTTATAATGGTCGCCGCCGAGCCAAAGCTGCGCTATATCCTTTGGCGGGGCGTTTTCATATATCTCCTTTGGGCTTAAGTGGCAGTGATAATCGCATATGGGCATATCGGCGGCAAAATCAAAATAGAGTTTTTTTGCCGCGGGCGTGTCCAGCAGGAAATCACCGTCCATAAAACCTTTCATAAAATCGCCTTCCGTTAATCATTATTTAAGTAATTTTTATTATATACTCAGTTTTATACCTTTTCAAGCCAAAACTTCATATAATATAATAAATATTTAACGAATTTTTTATTGAAGCCGCGGCTCTCGGCTGGTATAATTAAGGAAAGCCGCCGGCGGATTTTTCTTATTTTCCCTGCCGCACGGCAGCTAAGGCTGACTGAAGAAGAACACAATACGGTTTTAAGCGGCTGATTCCCGCGCTGGCGGCGTTAAAAGCCTCGTTAATCCGCAAGGATTAACTGCGTTTTATGCCTTGCCCGCACAAAAATCAGCTCGCTTAAAACTGCTTGCACCGAAAATAGCGGCGGCGCGGATGGATTTTTGCTTTTGAGACCGCAGGCGGGCTGACGCCCGCCAAGGGCGAAAAAGTGAAAAGGCGCCGTGCCGGCGCATTTTCGGCACATCGGGTTCGGTTCCTGTCAGCTTACCACAAATTCGGAGGCAAAATATGGACATTTGCATTTTCGGCGCTTCAAGCGACATCATAGACGAAAAATATTCTAAAAGCGCTTACGACCTTGCATCTGAAATGGCACGGCGCGGACATTCGCTGGTGTTCGGCGGCGGCGCAAAGGGCGTTATGGGCGCAACGGCGCGCGCAGTGCTTGACTGCGGCGGCAGGGTGCTCGGCGTTGCCCCGGATTTTATGAGCGAATACAATGTGCTGCTGGAGGGCTGCACGGAATTTATCTTTACGAAAACGATGGCGCAGCGCAAAACGCTTATGGAAGACAGAGCGGACGCGTTTATCATTGCGCCCGGCGGCATAGGCACATATGAGGAATTTTTTGAGGTGTTCACCCTAAAGCAGCTTGGGCGGCACAGCAAGGCGATAGCCGTTTTCAACCCATACGGCTATTACGACAAGATGCTTGATATGCTCAGCTACACGGTTGACGAGGATTTTATGCACCGCTCCTCGATGGAGCTTATAAGCGTGTTTGACAGCGCGCCTGAGCTGCTCGACTACCTTGAGAGCTATAAGGGCAAAAAGGCGGACCCCGCCGAAATACGGTACAACCTTAAAAACGAGGGCGAATGAGCCTCTTTTTACAAAACGGCGAATCAAAAAAGCTTTGCACCGGATAACGGCGCAAAGCTTTTATTATGCCCTGTTCGTTTTAAGCGGCGGAATAGGCGGTGTTTATGCCGTCCGTTACTGCATTGAAGAGCGATTTCGGGTCTGACGCGGGCGAATCATAGGCGTAGTGCCAAACCATAACGCCGCCGAAGCCCGCCTGCGCGGCAAGCACGGTCTTCTGCTTTATCACATCATAGGTGTTAAAGGAGAAGGTGAGCGAGGTTTCGGGGTCCTCGTAAAGCCCGTTTTCATCTATCTTTGAGCCGTAGGTCTTATAATCGTACCAATAGGCGTCCTCTGTGGTGGGGCGGGCGTAAAACGGCAGGCCGAGATCAACCTTGCTGCGGTCGTATCCCGCTTCCACCGCCTCTTGAAGGCTGTTTTCGGCGTTTTCATACGGGGCGTGATTGCCGTCCTTATCCCAGTTATCGTAGCTCATAAGCTCCACCAAATCGGTTGCCGCCATCGCCTCCGGCGTTTGCTGGAGGTTCCAGTCCGAAAGCGCCATACCTATCTTGTAGCCGTCGCCGAGGTATTCGTCAAGCTTGACGATAAAGGCGTTATAGCCGTCCCAGCTGTTTTGGTCTATGGGATATTCGTAATCAAAGAACACGCCGTCAAAGCCGTAATCATCAAGCAGGGCTTTTATCTCGCCCTCAAGATTGCCGCTTTCAAACGCCTGATTGTGAAGCGCGCCCTTATCGGCCATCTGCTCGTTCCAGTCCTGAGAATCCGTGGTAAAATCAGGGCCCATAATATTCACATAAAACGACGCGCCCTGCGGCAGATGCGATTTGATGTTATCATAAGCCGTTTCAAAATCCTGAGCCAGCGTTATTTTGCCGCTTGTGTCAAAATTTGCCATCCCGATGAATATGAAATCCGTTATCTGCTCAAAATGCGAATAATCCACGGCGGCGGAATCAACAAATGTGTCGCCAACAAGATAGGAGGTCACGCGAAAATCCTCCTTTGCAACAGGCGCAGCATCCTCGGTGAGGTCCGCGGCGCAGCCGCACGCGCCCAGCATAACGGCGCCGGCACAGCACACGGCAGCCGCCGCTTTAAAAAGCCTTAACATCTTTCTGTTCATAAGATTCTCCTTTCAAAAACGCGGTTCAAACGCCGAAATACGGCTTATATGTTATTCTGAAGCGGCTGTTCGGAAACAGCTTTTTGTGGAGGGCTATAAAATAATCGTCCGTCATACTTGCGATATAATCGGCAACTATCTGATTCGGCTCGCCGTTAAAATAATCGGCGCCGTCATAGCTTTTTCTGGCGTTGTTTACAAGGCGCACATGGTGGCGGTAAATCAGCGACTCGCGGTCTTTTTTAACGACATCGCTGAGCAGCCTGTAATAAAGCTCCCTGAACATCGGCATTATTATTTCGTTGTACTGCTCGTTCATACGCGCATCGCGGTAGATGACGGCGTTGTTTTCCTCCTTCATACTCTTGAGGTCGGAATACGCCTTATCGCTGAGGCGGATATGATCCTTTCCGTAGCTGTTTTCGATTATATCCACCGTTAGATTATTGATTATCTTGGCATTTTGGTCGCCGAGCAGCTCCGTTGAAAATTTATAGTCCGGCGGGATTATCTTTGCAACATACGCGTCCTGCCGGTCCTTGCCGAGATAGGCTATCATATCGCAGATGCGCACGACGCAGCCCTCAAGCGTTTTCGGCACGAGCCTTTCTATTGCCGCTTTGCCGTTTACATAGCAGCTTTCAACGCTTTTGTCGTAATCCTCAAAGCTTTTATCAAACTGCGGGCGGTATTCCTTTTGCTCAAATTCGCCGTTGTGGCACAGGATGCCGTCCAGAGTCTGAAGGCTTAGGTTGCGGCGGAATATGAAATCCAGCACGCGCACGCTGTGAACATTGTGGTTGAAATACCTGCCGGTCTCCGCGTGCAGAAGATCGCTCAAAAACCGCTCTCCCGCGTGGCCGAACGGAGTGTGCCCTATATCGTGGCCGAGCGCGATCGCCTCTATCAAATCAAGATTCAGCCCCAAAACGGAGCCTATGCTTCTGGCTATCCTTGAAACGAGCTGCACATGAAGCGCGCGGCGGGTGATATCATCGTTGTTATAAAAGGAAAACACCTGGGTTTTATCCGCATATCTGTTGTAATACGGCAGGTGGATTATCTTTTCCGTGTCGCGCACATAGGCGGGGCGCCACAGGCTTGCCCTGTCTCTTGAAGGGTCGCGGCGCACTACCTCCTCGTCGCGGCAGCGCCACTCGTTTTGCCGGCCGCTTTCCCTGTCTTTTTTTATCCTCTGCTGAAGCTCCTCGCTTAGCTTATTATACCTTGTGCCGGACGCAGCTGAATCACTGCTCATAGCTGACTCCCCCGCTTCTTGAAAAATAATGCGAATATTTTGCGCACGAGCGCATCGAGACGCTGCTGCTCTCGCCAACGATGATATGGTCTATAAGGCTTATATTTACCGAGGCAAGCAGGCTTCTGAGGCTCAGCGTCAAATCAATGTCGCCCGCGCTCGGCTCAGCCCCGCCGAACGGATGGTTATGCGCCACTATGACGCGGCTGGCGTTATCGAGCAGCACGATTTGAGCAACCTCTCTGGAATTTATGTCAACATGGTTCACATCGCCGCTTGCAGCCTCGTGAACGGCGATGATCCTGTTTGAATTATCAAGGCAGGCGATGATGCAGCGTTCCCTGCCGGAGTGGCGCAGCATATTTTCAAAATATGAAAGCGCCGTCTGAGCGTTTGAAAGAGCCTTGATATCGTTGTTTCTTGATTTTTCGGCGCGGCCCTCAAGCTCTCTTATAAGCGTTATCAGCACGGCGGCGTTCTGCCCTATCCCCTCTACGGCGCAAAGCTGCTTTTCGTCGGCGGCAAGCACACGGTCAAGCGAGCCGAAGCGGCGCAGCAGCGCCTTTGCCGCGGGCTTTACATCGCGGCGCGGTATGGCATAGGTGAGCAGCAGCTCAAGCACCTCATAGTCAAAAACAAGGTTGGCGCGGTTTTCGATATATTTCTCTTTCAGGCGTTTTCTGTGCCCCGCTCTGTAATCATCCAAAACACCGCACCCCCCTCAAACACGCTTTTTTATATTTTATCAAATATGCGGTTCCATGTCAATTTTATACCGCGCGGCTCCTTTTACGGGTGCAAAAGCCGAATAAAGGTGTTGCCAAAGCGCGGCTTTGCTGGTATAATACTTAAACGCATTACGGGTTTTAGCGAACGCTAAAGCCTTGCCGTTATTTAGTTTTAAATCTTTACTATTTTGAAGGGCAGTGAAAAAATGAAAGAAGCAAAGCGAAGCACATTCTCCGGCAAGATAGGGTTTGTGCTGGCGGCGTCCGGCTCAGCGGTCGGCCTCGGAAATCTGTGGCGCTTTCCGTATCTTGCGGCAAAATACGGCGGCGGCATATTCCTGCTGATATATCTTTTGCTTGCCGTTACCTTTGGCTTTACGCTTATGATAACGGAGATAGCAATAGGCAGAAAAACGCGCCGCAGCCCTATGGAGGCATACGGCAAGCTGAACAAAAAATGGAAATGGCTGGGATATATCTCCACCGCCGTGCCGGTAATAATTCTGCCGTACTACTGCGTTATAGGCGGCTGGGTAATAAAATACGCCGCGATAATGATAACGGGCGGCGTGCAGCAGGCGGCGGGAGACGGATATTTTGCAAGCTTCATAGCGCAGCCGTTTGAACCGCTAATCTGGTTTTTCCTTTACGCCACCGCCACCGCCCTGGTGGTGTTCCTGGGCGTTGACAAGGGCATAGAAAAGATGAGCAAATACCTGATGCCCGTGCTGCTTGTGCTTACGATAGGGCTTTCGATATTCGTTATCTGCCAGCCCGGAGCTATGGAGGGCGTTGTTTATTACCTCAAGCCCGATTTCAGCAAGCTCAGCGTTATGACTTTTGTTGCGGCGCTGGGGCAGCTCTTCTTCTCTATGTCGCTTGCGATGGGAATTATGATAACCTACGGCTCATACGCCAAGTCAGACAGCAATATCGTAAGCTCCACCCGCCAGATAGAGAGCTTTGACACCGCCGTGGCGTTTCTTGCCGGGCTTATGATAGTGCCCTCCGTTTTTGTTTATTCCGGCGGAGACGAATCCGCCCTCGGCCAGGGACCGGGGCTTATGTTTGACACGCTGCCCAAGGTTTTTGCCGGCATGCCGCTCGGCAATGTTGTGGGCGCGGCGTTCTTTATCCTGGTGCTGTTTGCGGCGCTTACAAGCTCCGTTTCCGTTATGGAGGCGATCGTTGCCGGAATGACGGATAAATACAAGATCCCCCGCAAAAAGGCTGCCGTTATCGTATACATCTACGCGCTGCTTATAGGAATGTTCTGCGCGTTCGGCTTCAGCCTGTGGAAGAATTTTACGATAATGGACCTGAGCATACTCGACTTCCTCGACTTCATATCAAACAGCGTTATAATGCCGATCGTGGGTATGCTAACCTGCATTATGGTGGGCTTTGTGATAAAGCCCAAGGCGATAACGGACGAGGTGGAGCTAAACGGCCGCTTCCGCGAAAAGAAGTTTTACAATATTATGGTTAAATGGATTGCGCCCGTATGCATCTTTGCCATCCTGATAAGCTCCGTACTCAACACAATGGGGATCGTTACGATCTGACCGCGCCGTTTATATCAGCGTTCGGTGTTTCGAAAAAGGCAGAATTTTAGCGAAAGAGTTTCCGACACGCTGACAGGCTGCCGAAAAATCGAGCCGGATTTCGCCTTTGACGGGCGAAGTAGTATATCGATACTACGAGTCCGGCAAAGGCTGAAAGCGCGAATGCCGCACACCCGTGCGGCATTCTTTTTTGCTGATTAGGGAAACAACGCTGCCAGCAAAATGTTTCTGTTGGAAAGTGATATGCTTTTTAATAAATCTTTTTCGCGCGTTCCGCCGACTTTATCGACAGTCTGACCCGCCGCACAGTTGTGCGGCGGTATTTTAGTTTTATCTTGACAAGCGGCAAAAATAGTTGTTTAATCAAATCACAAAGCGCTCCCGCGCAAAAGCGCCGGACCGCAGGATTAAGGAGGGCTGAATATGAAGCTTCTTGACAACGGCAGCGAACGCTTGCTGCCGCTTCTGCCGCGAATCATTCTTGAAAAAACAGGCGAAAAAACGGAAAATATAAAATTCATAGGCGGCGGGAGCTTCGGCAGGGTCTACAAAGCCGTGCTTTCAGGCAGAGGGGCGATCGCCGTCAAGGCATATCTGATTCAGGGCTCTCAATACGAGGAAGCACAGCAGCTTGAGCTTCTTTCAAAAAACACGAGTGTAAAAATGCCGGAAGTGATTTTTACATACAAGGACGAAAGCACCGCCATCCTTGCTATGACATTTATGGATGGTAAGAATGTGCTTGACCCGCTGTTTTTGCTGAAAAGCAAAAAGCAAAAGAGGCGCTTTGCAAACGATGTGGTTGACGGTATGCTCCAGTGGCACAGCGTTACGGGAAAGAAATTCGGCGATTTATCAAACCCCGCTTATGACAGCTGGTACGAGTATTATAAAACGGTTAACCAGGAGCCTTGGCTGAAGGCTCTGGCAAAGTTGGCTGAAAACGGCAGGTTCAGCAGGAAAAAGCTGCGGCTGCTTTATGATGCAACAGAAATATTCAATAAGCTTTCTGAAGAAACAACTGCTCCTGTGCTTATTCACAGCGACCTTAATATTATGAACATAATGGCTGACCCCAAAACATTAGAGCTGACCGCATTTATTGACCCGTGCAACAGTATGTGGGCGGACAGAGAATACGATTTGTTTCAGCTTCGTAATATGTGGGGCGACGCCTACGGCTTGTACGAAACCTACAAGCAAAAATATCCATTGTCAAGATATGCGGATTTCAGGGTGGCTTATTACGGCGCAATGCTGGAGGCGTCAATGCGGCTTAAGGTAGACAACATCCTGCCCTTGTGGGAGGATATGAATATGCGCCGGCTGAAAAAAGAAATGAAAAAGCTTAATAATCTATAATAAAACAAACTCAGATAGTTCAAGGGAAATTTAACATGTGCGATATCTGTAATATTATCGAAAAATCATTAAACGGAGAAAACTCATTTTTTGTAAAAGAGCTTGAAACAGGAATTGTTGTGCTGGGTTGGAATCAGCATTTTTACGGTTACACAATTTTTATGTGTAAAAGGCACGCAACGGAACTGTATCAGTTGGATGATGAGTTTCTTTCTAAGTTTATGAAGGAAATGGTTATTGTTTCAAAAGCCGTAGCTACAGCTTTTGATTGTGACAAAATGAATTACGAGTGTCTTGGCAACGGTGATACTCATTTGCATTGGCACTTGTTTCCCAGAGTAAAAGGCGATTTAGGCGATTACGGAAATGACGGCAAAGGCCCTGTTT